>NZ_JAMLIG010000001.1:2810000-3410000 GCF_023954305.1 Mesorhizobium sp.
TGCGAGGCAAGCGTCAGGGGTCCCATGGTGGTCGCGGCATCCTGGCTGTCGCCCAGCACCAGGGCTTTCGCCGCCGCGACCATGCCATCGGTGAAACGCGCGGCGACGTTCTCGTGCACGTAGAAGCGGTTCGGCGCAATGCAGACCTGGCCCGCGTTGCGATACTTGAACATGGCGCATTGGGCGGCGGCGGCATCCACGTCCGCATCCTCGCAGATCACCACGGGCGCGTGTCCGCCGAGTTCCATCGAGGCGCGTTTCACCGTCCTGGCGGCTTCGGCGAGCAGCATCTGGCCGACGCGGGTGGAACCCGTCAACGAGATCTTGCGCACCTCGTCCGCCGCCATGAGCAGCGGCGTGACGGTGTCGGCGCGGCCGTGCAGCATCTGGACGACGCCCGCGGGCGCGCCGCCCTCCTGGCAGGAAAGCGCGATCAGCGTCGACGTCAGCGGCGTTTGCTCGGACGGGCGGCAGATGATGGGACAGCCGGCGGCGAGCGCCGGCGCGACCTTGCGTGCGATCAGGTTGACCGGGAAGTTCCAGGCAGTGAAGGCGGCGACGATGCCGACAGGCTCGGGCACCGACTGGAGCCGGCCGCCCTGCCGCGATGGAATCGTCTCGCCGAACAGCCGCTCCGCTTCGCCTGCGAACCAGTCGAACTGCTCGATGGCGATGTTCACCTCGCCTTCGGACTGCGACAGGGGCCGGCCGATCTCGAGCGACAGAGCGCGGGCGATCTCGGCCTTGCGTCGTTCCATGGCGCGCGCGATGCCGCGCAGGACCTTGGCCCGTTCCCACCCGTGGACGGCCGACCAAGTCTTCAGGGCGGCGCGGGCATGGGCGAGCGCCGCGGCGACCTCGTCCGGGCCGGCCGACGGCGCGCTCCACAGGACCTCTTCCGTGCAGGGATTGACGATCTCGGCGCGCGGGCCCGAACCCGCAGTCCTGAATTCGCCGCCGATCAGCAATGCGGGTTCTGTTCCGCTCATCTCACGCTCCCTGGATCAAAGGATGGCTGGCTCGCCCGGCGACGCCCCGAAGCCTGTTTCGAGAAAGTCGAAATCGCAGCCCTCGTGCGCCTGCCTGATGTGGCGCGAGAACATCCAGCCATAGCCGCGCTCGAAGCGCGGCTCGGCTGCCCGCAGCGCGGCGCGGCGCTCGGCGAGTTCCGTCTCGCTCACCTGCATGTCGAGGCGCCGCGCGGCGACATCGACCTTCACGATGTCGCCCGTCCTCACCAGTGCCAGCGGTCCGCCGACATGGGCTTCCGGCGAGACGTGGAGCACGCAGGCGCCGTAACTGGTGCCGCTCATGCGGGCATCGGAGATACGCAGCATGTCGCGGACGCCGGCTCGCAGCAGCTTCTTCGGGATCGGCAGCATGCCCCATTCAGGCATGCCCGGACCGCCCTGCGGCCCCGCTCCGCGCATGATCAGAACCGTGTCGGCGGTCACGTCCAGCGCCTCGTCGTCGACGCGCTCCTTCAATTCGGCGTAGGAATCGAACACCAGCGCCGGACCCGCATGGTCCAGCAGATGCGGCGCCGCGGCGGAAGGCTTCATCACGCAGCCGTCCGGGGCGAGATTGCCGTAGAGCACCGCCATCGCCGGTTCGGACGAAACGGGCCGGGCTATCGGCCGGATGACGTCGTCGTTCCAGCAGGGCGCGCCGGCGAATCCTTCTCCGATCGACCGTCCGGTCACGGTCAGCGGCGAACCGTCGAGCAGGCCGCCGAGCTTGTCCATCAATGCCAGAATGCCGCCCGCATAGAAGAAGTCCTCCATCAGGTAGCGCTCGCCCGAGGGGCGCACGTTGGCCAGCACAGGGACTTTGCGGCTGGCCTTCTCGAAATCGTCCAGGCCGATGCCATGGCCGGCGCGGCGCGCCATGGCGATCAGATGGATCACCGCGTTGGTCGAGCAACCCATCGCCATCGCCACCACGATCGCATTCTCGAAGGCCGCTCGCGACAGGATGGCGGATGGCTTCAGGTCTTCGCCTACCATTTCCACGACGCGCCGGCCGCAGGCCGAGGCCATCCGGATGTGGCCGGCGTCGGCGGCGGGAATCGAGGAGGCGCCCGGCAGGGTCATGCCCATCGCTTCGGCGATCGCCGTCATGGTGCTCGCGGTGCCCATCGTCATACAGTGGCCGTAGGAGCGCGCGATCCCGGCTTCGACGGCCTGCCATTCAGCCGCGTCGATCTTGCCCGCGCGGCGCTCGTCCCAGTATTTCCAGGCGTCGGAGCCGGATCCCAGCGCCTCGCCGCGCAGGTTTCCCCGCAGCATCGGCCCGGCCGGCATGAAGATCGCGGGCAGGTCCATGCTGATGGCGCCGAGCAGCAAACCCGGCGTGGTCTTGTCGCATCCGCCCATCAGCACCGCGCCGTCGATAGGATGCGAGCGCAGCAGCTCTTCCGTCTCCATCGCCAGCAGGTTGCGGTAGAGCATGGTCGTCGGCTTGACGAAGTTCTCCGACAGCGAGATCGCGGGCAGTTCCAGCGGAAAACCGCCGGCCTGCAAAATGCCGCGCTTCACGTCCTCGACACGGTGCCGGAAATGCGCGTGGCAGGGATTGATATCGGACCAGGTATTGACGATGGCGATGACCGGCCGGCCGTTCCAGTCCTCCAGCCCGTAGCCCATCTGCATGAGCCGCGAGCGGTGGCCGAAGCCGCGCAAGTCGTCGGTGTCGAACCAGCGGGCGCTGCGGAGCGGTTTCTTTGTCATGGCCGTCTCATTGGCTGGCGGTAACCCCGCCGTCGATATAGACGATCTGGCCCGTCATGTAGCTGCCGGCGGGAGCCGCGAAGACGACGATCTGACCGACGACCTCCAGCGGGTCGCCGATGCGACCGAGCGGATTGCGTTCCAGGATGAAGTCGCGGAACCCGTCGCGTTCGAGATGGTGGCGGATGCGCTCCGAGCGGATGAAGGTCGGCGCAACGCCGTTGACGGTGATGTTGTGTGGAGCCAGTTCCATCGCGTGCTGCTTGACCAGCATGGCGAGCCCGCCCTTGGTGGCGCAGTAGGCGGAATAGCCGCGGCCCCGCAGCGCAAGCTGGGAACGCACCGACAGCAGATGTATCTGCCGGCCGCCTCCACCTTGCGCGATCTGCTGCTTCGCAACAGCCTGACCGAGAAACATCGCCGATTTCAAGTTGGTCTCGTAGATTTCGTCGAAGGTCTCTTCGGTAACGTCCAGCAGCGGCTGCTCGCGCTGGATCCCGACGCAATTGACCAGCACGTCGATGCCGCCAAACTCATCGATGACGCTCGCGGTGACCGCGGTGATCTGACCGACATCGCGGGCGTCAAGCTCAAAGCCAACGGCGCGGCCGCCGGTCGTGGCAATGCGTTCGGCCAGCGCTCGCGCCCGCGCGCCGTTGCGCCCGGCAATGGCCACCAGCGCGCCACGCCGTGCCATGGCGATCGCCGTTGCCTCGCCGATGGCGCCATAGCCGCCGGGGATGAAGACACGCAGCCCCGCAACGTCGAACATCCGGTCCATGGCGAGCGGATCGACGTGGGGCGTCAGGTTGCTTTCGGGCCGGTTCATGCCTGTATCTCCACGCCGGCGGCCCGGTAGACGGATTCCATGAGCCTCAATGTCTCCAGATTGTCGAGGCGATCGGTCTCGAAGGGCGCGCCTGTGCGCAGGCCTTCGATGAAGGACGCGATCACCGTGTCGAAGCATTCCTGATAGCGGCCGAGCAGGTCGACCTCTTCGGCTTCCCCCTCAGCGCCGACAAGAAAGACACGGTTATAGTCCATCACGATGGTGCCTTTCGTGCCGATGATTTCCAGCCGATCGCCATGAAGCAGCGGGTAGCCCGGCGCGCAGATCGAACCATCGGCGGTCGCGATGAAACCGTCCTCGCCTTCCAGCAGGATCGCCGCGGTATCTTCCCCCGGCAGTCCCTCGGCCAGGCGGTTCAAGCGCGCGGCGACCACCTTCAGGGGGCCGCACAGGCAGCGCAGCACGTCGAGATGATGGATCATCGTCTCGAAGACGAGGTTGCGGCGGAAGCCGGTGAGGTAGGGCTGGCGCTCGACAAGGAAGGGGACGGTACCTTCACGCGGGCACAGTCCGGAGCCCCGGCAGGAAATCGCCGCATGCCGCGGCGTGCCGATGCGTCCTTCCGCCATCCAGCGCCGCACGGTCATATAGTGCGGACGGAAGCGGTAGTTTTCGTGGATCATGAAGCGCACGCGCATTCCCACGTGGGCGACAAGGGCCTCCGCCTCCGCCACCGTTTCCGTCATCGGCTTCTGCAGCATGACATGCACGCCATGATCGGCGGCGAGCCGCGTGAGAGGCGCGTGCGCACCGACAGACGCGGCGATGTCGACGACGTCGAATCCACCGTCGGCAAACAGGGCCCTTGCATCGTCGTAGACGCGCGCAATGCCGAATTCGGCGGCGCGCCCGGCTGCCCTGCAGCGGTCGGTGTCGCAGATCGCGATCACCGGCACGCCGGCATTCTGCCAGGCTCGCAGATGATACAGGCTGATCATGCCGGCGCCGACCAGCGCGACGCGCAGCGGACCGTTGCCGAAGGGAGCGAGAGCGTTCACGTGGCACGCTCCGTCAGCAGGCCGCCGAGATAGGTGCGGCAGGGCTCGTGCGCAACGAGACCGTCAAAGTCGGCGATAGGGGTCACCGTCCCCTTCTGGACGAAGATGAAGCGCTCGCAGATCTCCTCGAGGATCTCGAGGTGAAAGCGTTCGTTGGGGTGCACGCACAGGAACACCAGCCGGCCCTCGGCACGCAGGCGGCGGAAGAAGTCGAGCATGAAGCCGATATAGCCGTCCTGCGTGTTGAACTGCGGCTCGTCAAACAGGTGGACCATCGGATAGGCGCTGCCGGCGCGCTCCAGCAGGGCGTTCGGATAAAGCGAGCTGAAGTGCCGGACCTGGTAGGACTGGTGATAATGGATCGCCAGCCGGTCGCGCTCGTCGGTGCGCACGCGGTGGATATCGCGGCCCTGCACCCTGACAGTGCCCGAGGTCGGCGAATTGGAGCCCGTGATCAGTTCGAACAGGGTCGTCTTGCCGGAACCGTTCGGCCCCATCATGCCGACGATGCCGGGTTCCTCGACGCGGAAGTCGGCTTCGAGACGGAACGTCTCCCTGGCCGCCGGCCAGCCGCGCCTATACACCTTCGTGAGTCTATCGACTTCGAGCATCGGCGCCATGGTCACATCCCGATCAAGTCTCGGCGCCGGGCCGGGTTTTCGACAAGCTCGCGCGCTGGTCCCTCATGGACGATGCGGCCACGATCCATGACATAGACGCGGTCCGATACTTCCAGCGCCGCAAGCGCGTTCTGCTCGACGATCAGCGATGAAATGCCCTCCGCCTTGAGCAGCCGGACTGTCTTCATCACATCCTGCACGATACGCGGCGCCAGCCCCTGGCTCGGCTCGTCGAACAGCACGAGGCCGGGCGACGCCAGCAGCGCGCGCGAGATCGCCACCATCTGCATCTCGCCACCCGACAGGTTCTCGCATTCCCTCGGCATCAGATGCTCGAGCGCGGAAAAAATGCCGAACATGTCGGCAACCTTCCATTCGCGGTAGCCGGTCCTGCGCCGCGCGATCTGCAGATTGCGGGCGACCGTCAGTGTGGGGAAGACGCGCCGGTCGTCGGGCACCCAGCTGATGCCCATGCCTGAGATCCGGTGGGTGGGCAGCGACGTTATGTCGGCGCCTTCGAAGCTGATCGTGCCCGACCGTGCACGCGTCAGGCCAAGGATGGAGCGGATGGTCGTTGTCTTGCCGGCGCCATTGGGGCCGAGCAACGCCACGACCTCAGCCTTGCCGACCGAGAGCGACGCACCGAACAATGCCTGGGTCTCGCCGTAGTAGGCCTCGATGTTGCGGATCTCAAGCAAGGGCGGCCTCCCCGAGCGCGGAACGGCGTACCCATTTGTTGGCCTGCAGTTCGGCCGGCGTGCCCTCCGCGATGACCTGCCCCCAATGGATGACGGAGATGCGGTCGGCGAGTTCGAACAGGAAGCGCATGTCGTGTTCGATCATCACGATCGTGTAGTGGTCGCGCAGCCGCCTCACGAGCGCGGCGAGGTTGCGCGTTGCTTCCGAGCCGAGGCCCGAGGTCGGCTCGTCCAGAAAGAGAATCTTCGGTCTGGCAGCCAGCGCCACGCCGATCTCCAGCGCGCGGCGCTCGCCGTAGCTGAGCGACGTCGCCTTCTCCCACGCGCGCGAGGCAAGCCCGACCTGATGGAGAACCTCCATTGCCGCGTCGACCAGCTTCGGGTCGTCGAACACTCGGCCGAGGACGCTGAGGCGCCGCGCCCGGAACTCCGGCAGCGCCAGCATGACGTTCTCGATGACCACGCTGTCGTCGAACAGGTTCATGATCTGGAACGAGCGCGAGACGCCGAGCGTAGCTATGCGCTGCGGCGATAGCCCGGAAATCGACTTTCCCTCCAGCTCGATCTCGCCGCGGTCGGGTTGGTGAAGGCCGGTGAGCACATGAAAGCAGGTGGTCTTGCCGGCGCCGTTTGGTCCCATGATGCCGCTCACCTGCCCCCTCTCGAAGGCGAGCGAGATGTTCTCGAGCACCACGCGCGATCCGAAACGCTTGTGCAGGTTGCGGGCTTCGAAGAAGGCCATCACGCTTTCTCCGCCAGAAGGATGACCGGCTTGTCCGACGCGCCGCGCAGGCGCTTCCAGCCGAGATGGATCATGCCCGCCAGTCCCTCCGGGCGAAGCATGACCATGGCCATGAACATCATCCCGTACCAGAGCAGCCATGTCTCGGTGAGGCCGCCCAGCACGTCGCGCGCGACGAAATAGAGGATGACGCCGAGTACCGGACCCCAGAAGCTGACGAGCCCGCCGCCGACAAGCACCATCATGACGATCAGGCCCGACTGGTGAAGACTCATGACATCGGGATAGGCGCTCTGCTGGGCCATGGCGAACAGCCCTCCGGCCAGCCCGGCGAACATCGCCGAGATGACGAACGCGGCCCATTTGAAGCGCCACACTTCGTAGCCTGCGAAGCGCGCGCGCGTCTCGTTCTGGCGGATCGCCTGCAGCACGCGGCCGAATGGCGAATTGACCAGACGCCACATCAGCAGCACGGTCGCCAGCAGGAAAAATGCGGCGAGGTAGAACAGGGCAACGTTGGACCGGAGGGCATACTCGAGTCCGAAGAGGGTGAGCGGCGGGCGCGGAATGCCGAGCAGCCCGTCTTCGCCGCCCGTGACGCCGTAGAGCTTCATCGACGTGAACCAGAACACCTGTCCGAAGCCGATGGTGAGCAGCGCGTAGTAGATGCCGCGCCGGTGCGACACGAACGCGCCGACGATCGCGCCGGCGAGCCCGGCCGCCAGGATGCCGGCTCCGAGACCTCCCCACAGGCTCACCGCCACGTTCTGCTGGAACAGCCCGAAGGCGTAGGCGCCGATGCCGAGATAGGCGCCGTGCCCGAAGGAGTGCAGGCCGGCATAGCCGAACAGCAGGTTGAAGCCGAGTGCGAAAATCATCCAGATCGCGATCTCGATGCCGAGATACTGGTAAAGCCCGATGGCCGGCAGCCACCACGGCGCGGCGGACAGCGCCACCGCCATCACGACCATCGGGGCATAGACCCGGAACCGGGAGCGGGCCGGAATGTCGGAAAGCGAGATCACCGTCAGTTCTCCAGCGCGCTCTTGCGACCGAACAGGCCGCGGCTGCGAAATCCGACGACGATGATCAGCAATATGTACATCGACATCGTCGCCCAGGCACCGGCATAGGCGCCGGTGATGCCAACCGCGAGCCCCACCATGATGGCGGCCACCAAGGCCCCCCAGAAGCTGCCGATGCCGCCGATGACGATGATCAGGAAGGCGGGAATGACCACGTCGATCCCGACGTGCGGCCTCAGCCCCCAGATCGGAACCATGATGATGCCTGCCAATCCGGCGAGAGCGGCTCCGAAGCCGAACACCATGAGCCGCAGCTTCGAAAGATCGTATCCCAGGGCGCGCACCATCTCGCTGTCATGTGCGCCGGCCTTAATGATCGCGCCATAGGGCGTTTTCTCCAGGAACAGCCACACCCCGAAGATCGCGACAATGCTGAAGCCGGCGGCGAAGAACTTGTATTTCGAATAGATGAACCCGGCGACCAGCACCGGCCCGTTGATCGACGCCGGAACCATCAGGTTCTGCTCGCCTGTGCCCCAGCCGAGGCGGATGATCTCCTCGATCACGAGCGCGGCGCCGAACGTCAGCAGGAGACCGTAGAGCGGCGCCTTGCCGTAGGTCGGCCGCAGGCACAGTTCCAGAGCCATGCCGGCGATGGCCGCCAGCGCCGGCCCGACGAATAGGGCTGCGACGTAGCGGGTCTCTATCGAGAGGCTGAGCCACCACGCGCCGAAGGCCGTGTCGCCAAACCACATTCCACCGAGCAGGCTCAGTGCGAAATAGGCGCCCAGCGCGAACAGCGAACCGTGCGCCAGGTTGATGACCTCCATCACGCCGACAATCAGCGTGAAGCCGAGCGCGATCAACGCGAAGAGGAGGCCGAGGGTCAGTCCGTTGAGTATGTGAGGCAAAAGATCGAGCATGATTGGAAGCAGTGCCTTGCGGACGGCGATTGTGGCCGGAGCGCGCCGGCCACAATTCTGAAGATGAACCCTTTCGGACTAGGCGTCGAATGTCGGGGTCTCTTCATAGCTCTCCAGCTTGCAGGCTTCGGCGGCCGCGGTGTCCAGCACGGCATCGGGCGCTGCATTGGCGACGATCTCGAACATGTCGTCCTTGTCCTGCTCCGAATATTTCGAGTTGGCGGTTGCGAGGTAGATCGTCTGCTGAACCTGATGGGTGCCGGCGTCGATCCATGCATCGTGGTGCTGCATGCGGTCGGCAGCGGACATCTTGTGCCCTTCCAGCGCCTTGATGACCGCGATGTTGTTGGCGCTGCCTGCGCGCTCGATGGCGTTCAGCAGTTCGCGCGTCGCCATGTAGCCATTGTAGAAGACATTGCCCGGCACGCGCATCTGGGTGTCCGGATACTTCTCCTGATACTTCTTGACGAAGTCGGCGACGCCCGGAAGATCGAGCTTGTAGTACCAGGTCGTGCCGAACACGCCGAACAGATTGTCGATCGGCAGGCCGTAGACGTCCGGCCAGTCCTGCTGGCTGTTGATCCACGCCGGGCTGGCGCCCATGCCGAGCTGCGCGACCTGCTGGCGGAACGCCTTCTGGTCGTCGCCGCCGATCGCCGCCGATACGACGCCGGGCTTCTGCTGCTGGACGCGCAGAAGTGCGGAGGAAAAGTCGCGCGTGCCCTGGGGGATCAGGATCTCCTCCATCACTTCGCCGCCGTACTGCGCGAGCAATGCCTTGGTCGCCTTCGCCGTATCGTGGCCCCAGACATAGTCGTTGGTCAAAAGCATCCACTTCTTGCCGTAGGTGTCGATCGCGTTCTTGACAGCGGCCTTGGCGAAATTGGTACCGTTGCCGTCCCAGACGAACTTCGTGCGATGGCAGTTCTGGCCGGCCTCCGTGGGCGAGGACGAATTGGTGTTGAGGTAGATCACACCGTACTTCTGGGCGACCTGGCTGATGGCGTTCGCAACGCCCGAATGCACCGCGCCGACGAGGAATCCGCATTCCTCGCGCGTGATCATGCGCTCGGCGACACGGCTGCCGGTGGCGGGCACCGTCTCGGTATCGATGTGGGTCCATTCGATCTTGCGGCCGAGCACGCCGCCCCGCTCGTTGGCCTCGTCGATGGCCATGATCATGCCGCGGCGATCGCTGGCACCGGAGTTGGCATATTGCCCGCTGGCGTCGGACGTAATTCCGATCTTGATTGGCTTGTCGGTCGCCGCCGCCCATACGCGATTGTGCTTCCACGGCCCCGCGAAAACACTCAACGCGCTGCCTGCGGCAGCGGCGCCGAGAAGTCCGCGACGGGTAATCAGGTTCTGAGCCATGCCTTCCTCCCTCCAAGTGTGATCGACACGTCCCGCGAACGTCCTCCCGAACGCGGTTTGAATGAATGTTCTCATTAAATGAATTTTCATTCGCGACTTGTCAATGGCCTTGTTTTCGGCGCACCGTGAAATTGACGTCGAGGATTCGTGGAGCCACATTCTTGAATGAAAATTCAGTGATCGACCCGAGCCGTCATCCTATGGGCGAGGGGCAGGAGACGTTCGAGGCGTTGCGCTCTCGCATCCGCTCGCGCTTCGAGGCGCTCAGCCCCCACCTGCAGCGTATCGCCCGCGCCGCGCTCGAGCAGCCCAACGTGTTCGCGCTGTCAACGATCGCCACGATCGCGGGCGAGCTCGGGGTGCAGCCCTCAACGCTCATTCGCTTCGCCAAGGAATTCGGCTATGGCGGTTTCTCCGAGATCCAGCGCATCTTTCGCCTGCGGCTCATCGAGGGGGCGGCCGACATGCGCGAGCAGGTCTACCAAAGGCAGGGCGCCCGCCCGCCCGCCGACCTCGGCGCGATTCTACAGAGTTCGATCGCCGCCCTCCAAGCCTCATTGGAGGAACTCAAGGGTTCGATCGCCACCGAGGACCTTGGCGAGGCCGTCACCATGCTGGAGGGCGCCGGCCACGTCTACATCGCCGGGTTGAGGCGATCGCGCGCCATTGCCACCTATTTCGCCTACGGTCTGACGCGCTCCGAGAAACAATGCAGCCTGCTCGACTTCGGCGGCGGCATGGCTGCGCAGCAGGTGGCGAACATGAAGCCGGACGAGGTGCTCGTGGCCATCGCCTTCCCGCCCTATTCGGAGCCGGTCGTCGATGTGGTGGTTGACGGCCATCTGAGCGGCAAGCAGGTGCTGGCAATCACCGATTCAGCGCAGAGCCCGCTTGCCCGCCACGCCAACCTCGCCTTCTTCGTGGACAATGCGGCGACCGGGCAGTTCCGGCCGATCTCCGGCGCCATTGCCCTGGTGCAGACCCTGGTCTCGAGCCTCGGCCACGAAAAGTCGACGTGATCGGTTCGAGCTAGCGCCTCTCAGACTTCGAGGCTGACGTAGCTGGCCGGGTGGAACCGCGGCACGCACAGGCAGTAGAATTCCAGGTCGCGATCGCCGGTGTTCTCGATCCGCTGGGCGGCACCGGCCGGGATCACCGCCTGGTCGCCGGCTCCCAGCATCTGGCGCACGCCGTCGACCTCCAATATTCCTTCGCCCTTGCGGACGATGTATCGCTCGGAGACGCCATCGAGCCGGTGAAGCTGCGTCGTCACGCCGGGTTCGACGCGCGCCAGCGCGAGCGAAGCCTCCGGCGACTGGTCGCAATTGTGAAGCTCGGTGATGTAGCAGCGCTCCCCGGTCCAGAACTCCCCCCGGCCGCTCGCCGGGACGAAAATTCCTGTCATGATCTACCACTCCCGATGTCGAATTCGTCAAATGCGAACCGCATTGACAAATGTTAGGATCCGCAGTGATATCTGTCAAAGGCGCTCGCTTCGAGCCCCGCGGGAGGCGGCAGGACCGTCGCGACCAGATCGCGCAACGTCGAAACGACGGGTCTAGCGCCGGTGCGGGCTCGTTGTCGCGCCGGCGGAACATGTTGCAACGACAAGGGGAATGGCGATGGGTTTTATCAGGACATATCTCGCGGCAGCTGCACTGGGCGTCGCTGCCATGGTCACGAATGCTGACGCGGCGGACAAGCTGTTCGTCTACGTGTCGCCCGATCCGATCGGGGTCAACGCCTTCCTGAAGATGGGCAAGACGGGCATCGAGGCGGCCGGCAAGACATATGGCGCCGACGTCAAGACCTACGAGAGCAAGACGGCGGCCGAGCGGCTGGACAATGTCAATGCCGCCATCAACGAAGGTGCAAACATCGTCGTGCTGCTCGGTTTCGAGTTCAACGACATCGTCAAGGAGGTCGCGCCGACCGCGCCGGACGTTCAGTTCCTGATCGTCGACCAATGCCTCGACGAACTTCCAGACAACGTGCATTGCGCCGTCTTCCGCGAATATGAGGCGAGTTACCTGATGGGTGTCGCCGCCGGCATGCTGACGGAATCGAAGAAGGTCGGCGTGGTCGGCGCGCTCGATATCCCGTTCCTGCACCGCTACACCGACGGCTACGCCCAGGGCGTCAAGTCGGTCGCCTCGGACGTCGAGGTCGACATACGCTGGGTCGGCGGCGAAAACCCGTTCGCCGATCCGGTGCGCGCCAAGGAACAGGCCGTCGCCATGCGTGCGGCGGGTTCCGACGTGATCTTCACCGCCACGGCGGGCGGCGACTACGGCGTGTTCGAGGCGGCCAAGGAAGGCAACTTCAAAATCTTCTCGGTCGACGTCAATCATTGCCCGGAACTGCCCGGCCACATCATCGACATGACGCTGAAGCGGGTCGACACCGCAATGGTCACCGCGATCGGCCGCATCCTCGACGGCGAGAAGAAGACCGTCGCCTCGCTCGGCCTCAAGGAAGGCGGTATGGACGCCATGGCGCTGGACGATGCCGAACTGGCGACGAGCCAATGCGAGGTTGCGAAGCACCCGGAAGTGGTCGAGAAGATGCGCAGCGTTGCTGCCAGCATCATCGACGGCTCACTGAAGCTCGAAGATCCGATGTTCGCCAAGTAACGATATCGCACGCCCGCCGCGAGTAGCGGCGGGCTCCATTCCCTGAGACCGGACGGTTTCCGATGCATGTCGCGCTTTCCGGCATCACGGTGCGCTTTGGCGCGCTGTCGGCTGTGGATGACGTCTCGCTGGCCATCGCGCCGGGCGAAATCCATGCCGTCGTCGGCGAGAACGGCGCCGGCAAGTCGACGCTGATGAACGTGCTCTTCGGGCTGGTCGAGCCCGCGGCGGGCACGATCAGCATCGACGGCACAATCCGCGGGTGGAGCACCCCGCAGGGCGCGATCGCGGCGGGCCTCGGCATGGTCCACCAGCACTTCATGCTGCAGGAAGAGATGACGGTGCTCGAAAACATCGTGCTCTGCTCCGAGCCGGTCGGCCGCTTCGGCTTCGTCGATTTCGCCGCCGCGCGGCGGCGGCTGAAGGACAGCGCCGAAGGCCACGGCATCGCCATCGGCCTCGATCGCCTCGTCGGCGATCTCTCGGTCGGCGAGCGTCAGGTGGTCGAGATCCTGAAAGTGCTCTACCGCGAGGCCGAGGTGCTGATCCTCGACGAGCCGACCTCCGTGCTCACGCCGCAGGAGAAGGACCGGCTGTTCGATATCCTGAAAAGCTTCCGTGCCGGCGGCAAGGCGATCGTCCTGATCACGCACAAGCTCGACGAGGTGATGGACATCGCCGACCGGGTGAGCGTCATGCGGCGGGGCCGGCTGATCGCCTCTGGCCCGCTTTCCGAAACCTCGAAGGAAGAGATTGCGCGCGGTATCATCGGCGGCGACCTGCCGGCCGCGCGGGAACGCCAGACGCGCCAGCCGGGCGATGTCGTGCTTTCGGTCGAGAAGCTCGTTGTGGCCGGGCGTGGCATGACCGTCGGCCCGGTGACGCTTTCGGTGCGCGCCGGCGAAATCGTCGGTATCGCCGGGGTCAGCGGCAACGGCCAGGCCGAACTGGTGCAAGCGCTGACCGGGCTGAAGCCGGCCGCTTCAGGCACGATCACTCTTTGCGGCACCCGCATCGAGGCGCTCGACGTCGAACGGCGGCGGCGGACCGGCATGAGTTACATTCCCGAGGACCGCCAGCGCGTCGGCCTGGCGCTGGGAGCGACCGTCGCCGAGAACGCCAATGCGGGACGCGACGACCGCGCGACCTTTTCCCGCGGGCCTTTCCTCAACCGCCCGGCGATGGCCCGTTTCGCCCGTGCGCTGATCGAGCGCTACCGCATCCGCGTCGGCGGGCCTTCCGCCCGCGCCTCCACGATGTCGGGCGGCAACAAGCAGAAACTGGTCGTCGGCCGCGAACTGAGCCGCTCGACGCCGCTGGTCGTCGCCGAGAACCCGACCTGGGGCGTCGACATCGGCGCGATCGACTTCATCCACGGCGAACTGATGCGCATGCGCGACGAGGGACACGCCGTACTGCTCGTCTCCTCCGAACTCGACGAGGTGCTGGCGCTGTCTGACCGTGTGCTGGTCATGTTCGAGGGCAGGGTGGCCGGCGAGGTTGCGCGCGCCGAGGCCAGCCGCGAGCGCATCGGCAGCCTGATGACCTCCCGCGCGATCGATGCGCTGCGGGAGGTTGCATGAACGGCTCGGCGAAAGGACTGCTGCGCGGCGAGGTGCTGCCCTGGCTTGGTGTCGCGGCGTCGATCGCCGTGGTGATGGTCGCGCTGATGGCATTGGTCGGCGCACCGTTCGGCGAAGCGCTCTCCGGCTTCGTCGACGCAGCCATCGGCGGGCGTCGCTTCTCCTATCTTTTCACCACCCTAAGCCGCGCCGCGCTGATCGTCGGCATGGCGATCTCGGTGATGCTGTCCTTCCGCGCCGGCCTGTTCAACATCGGCGGCGAGGGGCAACTCGTCGCCGGCGGTCTGGTGGCCGCGCTGGTGGCGATCCTGCTCCCCGGTCCGCCGCTCGTCGTGCTCGGCGTGTCGATCTTCGCAGCCATGGCCGCCGGTGCGCTGTGGGCGCTGCTGGCCGGCATCCTGCAGGTCCAACTCGGCGTGCCGCTGCTCGTCGGCTCGCTGCTGCTCAACTATCCGATCCGCTACCTCGGTTCGTACCTCGTGGCGCACCCGTTTCGCGACGTGCAGTCCGGAATGGTGCAGTCGCATCTCGTACCGCAGGCGACATGGCTGCCTTATTTCCCCGGCACCCGTCTCGACATCGGCATCCTGTTCATCGCCGCCGCGAGCATCTTCGCGATCGTCTACTCCCGCTCGACCGTGCATGGCTACCACGCCCGGCTCAACGGACTTTCCTCAGACTTCGCCCGCGCCGTCGGCCTCCCGGTGAAGACGCTCGCGCTGCAGACCCTCGCCATGAGCGGCGCGATCGCCGGGCTCGTCGGCGCCGTCGCCGTGTTCGGCATCCATCACCGCTTTATCGACGGCATGCTGGTCCAGCCGCTTTACGCCTGGACCGGCATCATCGCGGTGCTTCTGGTCGGCATGATCCCCTGGCTCGTGCCGCTGTCGGGCTTCTTTTTCGCCGCCATCCAGACCGGTGCCGCCGGCATGGAGCGGACGGCCGGCGTGCCGAAGGAAATCGCGCTGGTCATGCAGGCCGTCATCATCCTGTTCGTCGCCAGCCGCGTCTCGGGCGCGCTGCTTGCATCATCGGGGCGCAAGGCGGGCGGAGGTGACGATGCTTGAACTGCTGTTCGACAGTTCCTTCGCCGCCTCGGTGCCGCGTTTCGTCACGCCGATCCTGCTCGCCGCACTGGGCGGCGCCCTGTGCGAACGCGCGGGCGTGTTCAATATCGCGCTCGAGGGGTTCATGCTGGCCGGCGCCTTCGCCGCCGTGCTCGGTGCCTATTTCACCGGTTCGCCGTACGCCGGAGCGCTGGCCGCCATTCTCGCCGGCATCGCGATGGGGTTGGTCTTCGCCGAGTTCAACATCAGGCGCGGTGGCGATGCGATCGTCGTGTCGATCGCAGTCAACCTCCTGGCCGCCGGGCTGACGGCGTTCCTGCTGAGCGCGATCTTCGACGTTACCGGCGCGTTCAACGATCCGGCCATTGCCGGCTTCGAGCCGGTCCACATCCCTCTCGTCGGTGCGATCCCGGTCGTCGGGCCGCTGCTGAGCGGCCAGTCGATCCTGTTCTACGTCGCCATCCTCGCCGTGCCGGCACTGCATGTCTTTTTCGCGCGCCATCGTCTTGGCCTGCGGCTGCGCGCGGCGGGCGAGAACCCCGCGGCATTGCAGGCCGGCGGCGTCAACCCGCACCGCGTGCAACTCCTGGCGCTTGTCGGCTGCGGTGTGCTCTGCGGCCTGGCCGGGGCGCAGCTGTCGATCGCCAATGTCAATCTCTTCGTGGAGAGCATGAGCGCCGGGCGCGGCTGGATCGCGGTCGTCGCCGTACTCCTGTCGCGCGGGCGGCCGCTGCCGCTGTTTTTCATCGCCGTCGTCTTCGGCGTGGTCGACAGCCTGTCCTTCCGCGTCCAGGGATTCGGCCTCCCGCAGCAGTTCACCGACATGATGCCCTATCTCGCTACCCTCGCCGTGCTCGTCGGCCTCTCGTGGTGGCGGCGCAGGCAGTCTGTCTGAGGAGGAGAGGATGGACCTCATCATTCGCAATGCAACCGTCGTGACATGCGATGCGAAGGGCACGGTAATCGCCAATGGAGGCGTCGCGGTCGAGAACGGCCGTATCACGCGCGTTGCACCCTCCGCCGAGCTCGCGCCGCTCGCTGCCAATGCAAAACGCGTCCTGGACGGCTCCGGATGCATCCTGATGCCCGGCATCGTCAACACCCATTGCCACGCCGCCGACAGCCTGTTTCGCGGGCTGGTGGAGGACCTCGCGCTCGAGCCCTGGCTGCAGACCGTGTGGAAGGCTGAGGGCGCGATCCTCAACCCCGACACGTCGCGGCTCGGCAGCGTGCTCGGCTTCGCCGAACTGCTGCTGTCGGGCGTCACCAGCGTGATGGACATGTTCTGGTATCCGGCCGAAACGGTCCGCGCCGCCCGCACGGTCGGCATCCGCGTCGCCACGGGCGGGATCTTCTTCGATCCGCCGGGGGTCACCGGCCACGATTTCGCCGGCCGGATCGCCGCCGCGGAGGACTTCTTCTCCGAATTTGAAGGGTCCGACGACGTCTTTCCGTCGATCATGCCGCATGGCGCCTACACCGTCGCGCCGGAGAACCTGCGGACCGCCAAGGTGATCGCCGACCGCCATGGCGCGCTGTTTTCCACCCACGCCGCCGAGACCCGGGCCGAGCAGGCGGACGTGACCAGCCGCTTCGGCCGCTCGGTCATCCGCCATCTCGATTCTCTCGGCCTGCTCGACGCGCGCACGGTGCTTGCCCATTGCGTCCATCTCGACGACGAAGAGATCGAGATCCTCGCGCGTTCGGGTGCCTCGGTCGCCCACAATCCGATGTCGAACCTGAAACTCGCCTCGGGGGTTGCGCGCATTCCCGACATGCTCGAAGCCGGGATCAATGTCACGCTGGGCACCGACGGTGCGATCAGCGGCAACGACCTCGACATGTGGATGGCGCTGCGCCTCGCCGCGACGCTGCACAAAGGCGTCAGCGGCCGGCCGGACGTCGTCACGACCGGCCAGGCGCTCGCCATTCTGACGAGTGCGGGCGCGAGGGCGCTTGGAGCCGCCGACCGCATCGGCAGCCTAGAGACGGGCAAGTTCGCCGACATGATCCTGATCGACCTGAAGCGCCCGCACGCCGTGCCTGTCTTCGACCCGGTCACCCATCTCGTCTATTCGACGGCCAAGTCCGACGTCCGCCACGTCTTCGTCGGTGGCGAGCAGGTTGTGCGCGACGGCGTGCTGACGCGCCACGACATCGGCGAAACCCTCGGCGCGGTCGAGCGCCTCGTTCCGCATATCGCTGCCAGCATCGCATAAGGAAGATTCATGCCGGAAAACCAACTCGCGCGCCTGGAACGCGCCCATGCCTCGATCCGCGACCGCGTCGGTGAACCCTGCGATACGGCCATCATGCTGGGCTCAGGGCTCGGCCAGTTGGCCGACGCGGTCACCAATGCGACGATCATTCCCTACGGCGAGATCGACGGTTTCCCGGTCTCCACGGCGCCCGGGCACAAGGGGCAGCTGGTCATCGGCACGCTGTTCTCGCAGCGCGTCGTGATGATGCAGGGGCGGCTGCACCTCTACGAAGGCTGGGCGCCACGCGACATCGCGCTCGCCGTCTACCTGCTGCAGCGGCTGGGTGCGCGCGTGCTGGTGGTTACCAATGCATCGGGTGGACTCAATCCCGATTTCGCTGCCGGCGATGTCATGCTGATCGACGACCACCTGAATTTCACCGGGACGAGCCCCCTGATCGGCGCGAATGACGAGGCAATCGGGCTGCGCTTTCCCGATCAGTCGCGCCTCTACGACCCCGCGCTCCGGCAGCTTGCGGTCAAGGCGGCGGAGCGGGCGGGGACGGCTCTGCGCCACGGCATCTATTGCGGCGTCAACGGGCCCGAACTGGAGACGTCGGCCGAACGGCGGTTCTACCGCTCTGCCGGCGGCGATGCCGTCGGCATGTCGACCGTAATGGAGGTGATCGCGGCGAACCACGCCGGAATGAAGGTGCTCGGGATCTCGGCTGTGGCGAATGTTGCGACCGGCGGCCCCGACCAGCAGCCGGATACGATCGAATCGGTGGTCGCCGTCGCCGCGCTCTGCGGCGAGAAGATCAGCGCCATTCTCGAACAGTTGCTGCCGGTTCTACCGGCTCGCACAACCTAAGGAACCGGAAATGAACAGTTCCACACCCGCCGTCGCTTCGCTTCTCGACCTTTCCGGCAGGACCGCCATCGTCACCGGGGCGAGCGGCGGCATCGGCGCCGGCATCGCCAGGCGTTTCGGCGAAGCCGGGGCGAACGTCGTGTGCCACTACAACGGCAATCGGCAGTCCGCGGAAGAGGTGGCCGCCGAGATCCGTAGGGCCGGCGGCGCCGCCATTGCCTGCCAGGCGGACATTTCGACCGGAGATGGCGCTGCAAATCTCGTCGCGCAGGCGGTCTCGCAGTTCGGCGGTGCCGACATCCTCATCAACAATGCCGGCCAGCAGCCGGTGCAGATGCTCGCCGAAATGTCGGAAGGCGACTGGAACGCGATGATGGCGGCGAATGTCGCCGGCCCGTTCCTGGCCGTCCGCGCCTTCGTCGAGCAGGCGAGGAAGGCCGGCAAGGCGGGCTCGGTCGTCAACATCGCCTCGATCGAGGGACACAACCCCGCGCCCGGCCATGGCCACTACGCCACCTCGAAGGCGGCGCTGCTGATGTTCACCAAGGCGGCGGCGATGGAATTCGGGCCTCACGGCATCCGCGTCAATTCGATCTGCCCTGGACTGATCCACCGCGACGGTATCGAGGAGGGTTGGCCGGAAGGCGTCGCCCGCTGGAAGGCGGCAGCGGCGCTGCAGCGACTCGGCCGGCCCGACGACATCGCCGACGCGGCGCTGTTCCTCGCCTCAGACGCGGCGCGCTGGATCACCGGCGCGGACCTGGTCATCGACGGCGGCGTCAGCGCCCGTCCCACTTGGTAGAAAAAAGCAAAGGACTGCGAACATGAAGGCGCTCCAGGACAGGGTCATAGCGGTGACGGGCGGCGCGGGCGGAATTGCCCGCGGCATAGCCGAGGCGATCCTGGAGGCAGGCGGACGCGTCGGCCTGATCGACCTCGATCCGAGCAAGGTGAACCAGGCAGCGGCCGCGCTCGATGCCGGCGCGCGCGTCGCCGGTTTTGCCGCGGACGTGACCGATCCGGCAGGTCTCGAGGCGGCGTTCGCCGCGATGGTCCGGCGCATGGGCCGACTTGACGGCCTGGTCAACAATGCCGGCATCGTGCGGCTCGGCCCCGCCGACGAGACGACCCCGGCCGGGCTTGACGTCGAATTCGCCGTCAACGTCAAGGGCGTCCTGCTTGCCTCGCAGGCCGCGGCGCGGCACTTCCCGGGCAAGGGCGCGATCGTCAACATCGCCTCCAACGCCGGCAAGGTCGGCTACCGTAACATGGCAGGCTACAACGCGTCGAAGGCGGCGGTGATCAGCCTGACCCGCTCGCTGTCGTTGGAATGGGCCGACAAGGGCATCAACGTCAACGCCGTCTGTCCGGGGGGCGTCGCCACCGACATGCTGAAGAGCGTCGCCGACTTCCTCGGACCGCGGATCGGCCAGGAATCGGACAAGCTGCTGAAGACGATGGTGCCGCAGCAACTCGGCCGGCACATCCAGCCGATCGAGGTCGGCCGAGTGGTTGCGTTCCTTCTGTCCGATGCCGCCGAGATCATCCGCGGGCAGTCGATCAGCGTCGATGGCGGCGACACGCCCTACTGAGCGGTGTCGAGCCCGGCCGCAGCGCGAGGCCGCATGGCCGCGACAGGCCTTGCGCGGCGCGTGCTCCACGTTACCCTATCCGCAGGAGATCGCTCATGGCCGAGCCGACCGACGAGACCAAGCTTACGCGTACAAAGCGCAAATGGGCGGCCGAAGGAAAATTCCTGACCGGCAAGGTCGCAAGGGCCGAGCACGAGCGGCTGCCGCCCGGCCAGCATCTGGTGCGCGACTGGCCGATCCTCGACCTCGGCACCACGCCGCAGGTGTCGGAACAATCCTTTCGCCTCGACATCACCGGCGCCGTCGAACATCCGGCGAGCTGGGATTTCTCCCAGTTCAAGGCGCAGCCGCAGTCCGACTTCGTCACCGACATCCACTGCGTGACGACCTGGTCGCGCTACGACAACCGCTGGCAGGGCGTGTCGACGCGCGACCTCCTCGATATCGTCATGCCGAGGCAAGAGGCACGCTTCGTCGAGCTGTGTTCCAGCGACGGTTACACGACCAACCTGACCATCGAGGACTTTGCCGCCGAGGAGGCGATCATCGCCCACAGCTGGGAGGGCAAGCCGCTGACGCGCGAGCATGGCGGACCGGTCCGGCTGGTCGTGCCGCATCTCTATTTCTGGAAGAGCGCCAAGTGGTTGAACCGAATCCATTTCCTCGACCGCAACAAGCCCGGCTTCTGGGAACGCAACGGCTATCACGACCGCGGCGACCCCTGGGAAGAGGAGCGCTATTCGTGACGCAGGCGGACTGGTATCGCGTGTCGGACGCCGGCTTCGGCGTGACCCGCATCACCGAGCCTTTCGTCGACCCCTACTACAGCGCCAATCTCTACTTCGTGCGCGGCCGCGACCGCGACCTCCTGGTCGACGCGGGCATGGGCATCATGCCGCTCAAGCCCATCCTGCCGCTGACCGGCGGCAGGCCGGTGCTGGCGCTGGCCACCCATATCCATGTCGACCATGTCGGCGCTCTGCACGAGTTTGATGAGCGGGCAGGGCCCGCGGCCGAAGCCGCGCTCTACGAGACGATGCCGGACGAGGCGACCTATGCGGAGGAATACCGCCATCGACCGATGCCGGTGACGCGACTGCCCTGGCCCGGCTGGGACATCGCGCGCTATCGCCTGGAACCGGCACCCTTGACGCTGTCCTTGAAGGAGGGCGACCGGGTCGATCTGGGCGACCGCTCGCTCGCGGTGCTCGAACTGCCCGGCCATTCGCCCTGCATCGCGCTGTTCGACGAAGAGAACGGGGTGCTGTTCGCGGGCGACGCGATCTACGACGACCAGCTGCTCGACGACATGCCGTGCAGCGACAAGGCCGCCTACCGCGCGACCATGCGCCGGCTGATCGACGAGGTCGATGCGCGGATCGTGTTCGGAGGGCACGGCGAGCCCTTCGACGGGGAGCGGATGCGCGAGATTGCGCGGGAGTATCTGGAGAATGGTAGCGGGGTCTGACTCGCTCCTAATCCGGAAACGTCTCTTCCTCATGGGCGATGGCGTCGGAGACGATGCTGTCGAATGACGTGTGAGCGAGCAGTTTGGGCATGACGGCCCACAGATCGCGCATGCGGTCGGTATCCTCGTGCCGCCTGTGGGCGTCCTCGTCGATGAATGCCTCGGCCAGCAGCATGCGGTCGGGATGGTCCGGAAGCGGAACCAGTTCGAAATAGAGGCAGCCTAGCTCTTTGCGGCTCTCCTCGGCATGATGTCTCGCCGCTTCGAGGAACGCCTCGCGCTTGCCCGGCTTGGCAGTGAGGAAACCGACGATCAGTTTCATGAGGCCTCCGCCGTGAGATGATCACGTCAGGCTGCACCGGATCAGAATATCGCGCAAGCTATTGAGACCCCCCTCGACGACACCGCCAACTCCGCCTCGATGATGCTTCTGAAGCCGAGGTCAGTCCCGCCGTCGCGGCTTGCGTCTGGGCTTCCGGCGGATCACCTCTATCGCCGCCGCGGTGCGTTCTGCCTCGTCCTGTTGCGGCCATCTGGCCATGCGCGCCAGGGAACGCTCAGCCCACTCGTCGACAAGATCGGCAAACGAGGAGAGAAAGTCGTGCATCATCGAACGGTGGACGACATGACGCTGGAAGGGCGCGCGGCCGTCGAGATATTCGTCGCGGATGCGATTTGCCGTGTCGAGCATGCCGGCGATATCGTCGCGTGCCTGTTCGAGGGTCGCGGCAAGATCCTGCGGCCGGCCGAAGGGCGAGAGCATCACGCGCAACATGGTCTCGTATTCGAGTACGGGTCCCTTCGACGTCGGCTGAGCCAACCATCGGGCCAATTCCTCCCTGCCTTTGTCGGTGATCCGGTAAACTGTCCGCGCGCGCTTGCCGGTGGCTTCGGTATCGGCCTCGGCGAGCCCCAGTTCGACCAGCTTCTTCGGCTCGGCATAGACCTGGCTTTCCGCGCGCGGGAAAAAGTAGGTCACGTTGCGCCGCATCTGGGCGGCGAGGTCGTACATAGTCCAGGGCCGCAGGGCGAGCTGACCGAGGATGGCATATGATGTCGTAGTCAGGTTCATGCGATTCTCTATTTACTCCAAATCGGAGTAGTGAAATACTCTGCTTAGGAGTAAGATAATGCTCCGTTTCGGATTATAGGGGAGAATGAGCATGCGTGAAGTGCCTACTTTCCTTCTCGTTCACGGTTCCTGGCACGGGCCATGGTGCTGGGACCTCCTAACGCCGGCGCTGGAGCGGCGCGGGCACGCCTCGGTCGCCGTCGACCTGCCGAGTTGCGGCAGCGATCCGGCGAATCTCGGCGACCTTGCGGACGACGCGCGTACCGTGTCGGAGGCTGCCGCCGCAATTTCCGGCGACGTCATAGTCGTCGGCCATTCTTACGGCGGCGCCGTGGTCTCGGAGGCAGTCTTCGGAGATAATGTGCGCCGGCTCGTATTCCTCTGCGCTTTCATGCCGGACACCGGCCGGTCCTATGTCTCTTACCTGCCGGAAGGACCCCTGCCGCCCTATGTGGGACTGCGCGACGACGGCACTTTCGCGGTGCCCGACGGTCAGGCCCACGAACATTTCTATGCCGACTGCGCCCCGGATCTGTCGGACTGGGCGACGGCCCGGCTGCGCCTCCAGTCGCAGGCGGTTCTCGGCCCGGCCGTCACCCGCGCGTCGTGGCGCTCGATCCCGAACTCCTATGTGGTGACCCTCCACGACAATGCGCTGCCGCCGGACTTCCAGCGCATGTTCGCCGCACAGGCAGACGATGTCCGAGAGTTCGCCTCGTCGCATTCGCCCTTCCTGTCACGGCCAGACGATCTGGCGGAGCTGCTGATATCGATCGCGCATGGTCGCGACGGCCTGCTCAAACGGGCAAGCTGAGCGGCAAGACCCGGCGGCGCCGGCGCCGCCGATTCCGCTTTACATAGGCCGACGGTGGTGGATTTATCCTTGCTTTCAACGCGAGGAATTCTCCCATGACGATGGAAACCTGGCTCGTCTTCGCCGCCGCCTCGGCGGTGCTGCTGGTCATTCCCGGCCCGACCATCCTGCTCGTCGTCTCCTATGCGCTCGGGCAGGGCTGGCGCACGGCGCTGCCGATGGCGGTGGGCGTGGCGCTCGGCGACTTCACCGCCATGACACTGTCGATGCTCGGTATCGGCGCGCTTTTGATGGCCTCGGCCACGCTGTTCACGGTGCTGAAGTGGATCGGGGCGGCCTATCTCATCTGGCTGGGCGTCAAGCTCTTCCGGGCCGGCGGGACGCTGGGCGCCGAGCCGCGGCGCGACGCGGCAAGCGCGGCGAAGATGCTGGCGCATGCCTGGCTGATCACGGCGCTCAACCCCAAGAGCATCACCTTCTTCGTTGCCTTCCTGCCGCAGTTCCTCGACCGGCACGCCGATTTCTGGACCCAGATGGCGATCTTCGAGGCGACCTTCCTCTTCCTCGCCTTCTGCAATGCCTTCGGCTACGCGCTGGTCGCCGCGCGCGCGCGCAGCGTCTTTGCCAGTGAGCGCGCGATCCGCATCTTCAACCGCACCGGCGGCTCGCTGCTGGTCGGCGCCGGCGTGGCGACGGTGGCGATGCGCTCTGGAAACTGAGGGGGCGGTCGTGTCGGAGCTCTTCGCAGATACTCGAACCGAAAATTGCGACGTCGGAGCGGCGAATATCCACGCCCGGATCGGGGGCGAAGGTTCGCCGGTTCTCCTGCTGCACGGTTTCCCGCAGACGCATCTCATGTGGCACTCGATCGCGCCGGAGCTGATGGAGCGCTTCACCTGCGTCATGCCGGACCTGCGCGGCTATGGCGGGTCGTCCTGTCCGCCGAACACGGCCGACAACTCGGCCTATTCCAAGCGGGAGATGGCGAAGGACATGGTTGCCGTGATGGCGAAGCTCGGTTTCGAGCGCTTCGCCGTGGTCGGCCACGATCGCGGCGGACGCGTCGCCTACCGGATGGCGCTGGACCGGCCGGATGTCGTGAAATGCCTGGCGGTGCTCGACATCGTGCCGACCCATGCGATGTGGTCCAGTATGGATGCGAAGCTCGCGATGAAGGCCTACCACTGGCTTTTCCTCGCGCAGCCCTATCCGCTGCCGGAAATGCTGCTGGAAAAGGCCGCGCGCGGCCATGTCGACTACACGCTTGCGGCCTGGACGGCTTCGAAGGATCTGTCGGCCTTCCATCCGGAAGCGCTCGCCGAATATCGCGACATGGCGGCCCAGAAGGATCATGTTCACGCGCTGTGCAACGACTATCGCGCCGGCGCGACCTACGATTTCGAAGCGGACGCGGCCGACCTCGCCGCAGGCCGCAGGATCGCCGCGCCGACGCTGGCGCTGTGGGGGCAGTCCGGCTTTCCGAGCCAGACGACCGGGCCGCTGGCGGCATGGGAGAAGTGGTGCGAGACGGTCGAGGGACAAGGCATTTCGGCCGGGCACTTCATCGTGGAGGAAAATCCCCGCGACACTTTGGCGGCGCTGATGCCGTTCCTCGACCGGCACGGACGCTGAGCCTATAGTCCGCCGGACAGGCGAACCCGCAAAACGATCAGATTTGGCAGGTGGCTGGAATGCTCGAATATCGCGTCGAGGCACGGCGGGTCGATGCGCACGGCAGCGCTGCGACGACCAAAAGTGCGCAGATCGTCATGGATACCGACGTCAAGGGTCGGCCGGACGCGTTCAATCCGGCCGAACTGCTTCTCGCCGCCGTCGCGGCCTGCATGATCAAGGGCGTCGAGCGCGTCGCCCCGATGATCCATTTCGCGTTCTCCGGCGTCGATATCCGGCTTCACGCGGTCCGACAGGACGCGCCGCCGAAGATCGTCGCGATCGACTACGAGATCGTCGTCGACACGGAGGAGGACGATCGCCGGCTCGAGCTCCTGCATACCAATATCCGCAAATACGGCACGATCTCGAACACGGTCGCAGCGGCGACGAGGCTCGAAGGCATCATCCGCCGCAAAGCGTAGATGCCGGCCGCGACGGCGCATCGCTAGCGCGCGGCAGTGCGCGGGTCTACACTTTGCGGAGACAAGCATGAGGCGACTGCGATGAAGGATAGGCTCGGCCTGGAACTGACGGGCGCGAACGAGGCGTCGCTCGTTCACTACGAGCGAGGTCTGCGCCAGCTGCAGACCTTCGCCGGCGATCCGGTCGCATCGGCCAATGCGGCGATCGAAGAGGCTCCGGGCTTCGTCATGGCGCAGATGCTGAAGGCCTGGCTCTACGGCCTGTCGACCGACAGGGCGGCGATGGATGTCGCGCGCGGAATCCATGCCTCGATCAAGGATCAGGAGATGACCGCGCGCGAGGCCGGCCATGTCGCCGCGCTCGGGCGCCTGGTCGGCGGCGAATGGAACGGTGCCGGCGAGACGCTCGCCGCTGTCGCGCGCGATTTTCCGCGCGACGCGCTGGCGCTGCAGGCCGGTCACCAGATCGACTTCTTCACCGGCAACGCGCCCATGCTGCGCGACCGGATCGCCACCGCCTTGCCGCACTGGGACGCCTCGATGCCGGGCTACCACGCCATGCTGGCCGCGCA
The DNA here is from genome assembly GCF_023954305.1 of Mesorhizobium sp. NCBI lineage: Bacteria > Pseudomonadati > Pseudomonadota > Alphaproteobacteria > Hyphomicrobiales > Phyllobacteriaceae > Mesorhizobium > Mesorhizobium sp. Next base: position 2,835,928 of record NZ_JAMLIG010000001.1, read on the forward strand.
CGCCTTCGGGCTGGAGGAGACCGGCGACTATGCCGCGGCGGAGGCAGCGGGGCGACGGTCGGTGGAGCTTGAGCCGCACGACGGCTGGGGCCAGCACGCGGTGGCGCATGTGATGGAGATGCAGTGCCGCCAGGCCGACGGCATCGGCTGGATGCGTGGGGCCTTTGCCAATGGCGCCGAGGACAGCTTCATGAAGGTGCACAACTGGTGGCACCTGGCGCTGTTCCACTACGATCTCGGCCTGCACGACGAGGTGTTTGCGCTCTATGATGGGCCGATCTACGGCGACCGGTCGACGCTGGCGCTCAACATGGTCGACGCGTCCGCGCTGCTCTGGCGGCTGCATCTCGGCGGGGTGGAGGCGGGGGAGCGCTGGCAGGTGCTTGCCGACAACTGGCTGCCGCTCGCCGAGGACGGCACCTATGCCTTCAACGACATGCACGCGATGATGGCATTCGCCGCCGCCGGACGGGCGGGAGCGATCCGAACCCTGCTTTCCGCGCAGGAGGCGGCAGTCGAGGCCGGCGGCGACAATGCCGGATTCACGCGAGACATCGGCCTGCCGGCGACGCGCGGCATCCTCGCCTTCGAGGCCGGCGACTACAAGACCGCGGCCGAACTGCTCGGACCAATCCGCGCCATCGCCCACCGTTTCGGCGGTAGTCACGCCCAGCGCGACGTGATCGACCTGACGCTGATCGAAGCGTCTATCCGCTCCGGCGACGCGGCGCGGGCCCGCAGACTCGCCGAGGAGCGCATGATCGCGCGGCCGCACAGCCCGCTGTCGGCGATCTTCCGGGACAGGGCGCAGAAGCTCGCGGCGAACTGACTCCTCGACCTACGGAGAGTATCTGGCCGGACCAGAATTAATCCGAGTCACGAAAAAAATCGGTTCAAATTCTCTCCGCTTCTGGTATGGAAGAACCTGACGCAGGAGCGTCGGCCGAACCAAGAGACGTGCACAGCACGCGCGCCGGCCGGGAGGATAGGCAGATATGTATCTCGGACTGGATCTCGGCACGTCCGGCGTCAAGGCGCTGCTGATCGACGGCGAGCAGCGCATCGTCGCCTCGGCGACGGGGCATCTCGACGTGTCGCGGCCGTATCCCGGCTGGTCCGAGCAGGATCCGGCGCAATGGGTGCGTGCGACCGAGGACGCGATGCTGGCGCTCAAGGCCAGCCATCCGAAAGACGTCGCGGCGGTCAAGGGCATCGGCCTGTCGGGCCAAATGCACGGCGCGACGCTGTTGGGGTCGGCGGACGAGGTGCTGCGGCCGTGCATCCTGTGGAACGACACGCGCAGCCACAAGGAAGCCGCCGCGCTCGACGCGGATCCGATGTTTCGGAAAATCTCCGGCAACATCGTCTTCCCGGGCTTTACCGCCCCGAAGCTTGCCTGGGTGAAGGCGAACGAGCCGAAGCTCTTCGCCCAGGTGCGCAAGGTGCTCCTGCCGAAGGATTACCTCAGGCTTTGGCTGACTGGCGAGCATATTTCGGAAATGTCGGATTCGGCCGGCACGTCCTGGCTCGACACGGGCGGGCGGAAATGGTCGGGCGAATTGCTGGCGGCCACGGATCTCGATGAGCGCCACATGCCGGCGCTGGTCGAGGGCACCGCGCCCGGCGGTACCTTGCGGGGCGCGGTCGCGGCGCGTTGGGGCATGGGCGGCAATGTCATCGTTGCCGGCGGGGCAGGGGACAATGCGGCCTCGGCGATCGGCATGGGGACGGTCGCGCAAGGCCGCGCCTTCGTCTCGCTGGGCACGTCGGGCGTGCTGTTCGCGGCCAACGCCTCATATCTCCCGAACCCCGAAAGCGCGGTGCACACGTTCTGCCACGCGCTGCCGGACACCTGGCACCAGATGGGCGTGATCCTGTCGGCGACGGATTCGCTCAACTGGCTCTGCGAGATCACAGGCCGCGACGCACAGGAACTGACTGCAGAGCTCGGCGACACCCCGACCGGGCCGGGCAAGGTCGCCTTCCTGCCCTATCTCTCCGGCGAACGCACGCCGCACAACGACGCGGCGATCCGGGGCGCCTTCACCGGTCTCGGCCACGAGAGCGGGCGCGCGGCGCTGACGCAGGCTGTACTGGAAGGTGTGGCCTTCGCCCTGCGCGATAATCTCGAAGCGCTTCGGGCTGCCGGCACGGAGCTGTCGCGCGTCACTGCCATCGGCGGCGGCTCGCGCTCGCGCTACTGGCTCGGCGTCATCGCCAACAGCCTCGGCATCGCGGTCGACATCCCGGCCGATGGCGATTTCGGCGCGGCCTTCGGGGCGGCCCGCCTCGGCCTGATCGCTGCAACCTCGGCCGATCCGCTGGCCGTCTGCACACCTCCGGCGACCTCCGCCACCACCGAACCCGACGCCCGCCTCGCCCCGTCCTACGAGGACGCATGGAAGCGTTGGCGCGGTCTTTATCCTGCCATCAGATCAACCTCGATGTGACGGTATGCCCCCTCACCCCGCCTCCGCTTCGCTCGGCGGACCTCTCCCCAAGGGGAGAGGGAGCCTGCAACGTCGGCTTCCCCTTCTCCCCAGCGGGGAGAAGGTGGCCGCGAAGCGGCCGGATGAGGGGGCGCCTTCCTCGCCAGATAGGAATAGAAAGGTATTGCCATGACCACGGGATTCTTCGGCGACATCAAGCCGGTCAAGTATGAAGGGCCGGACTCCACCAATCCGCTCGCCTACCGCTTCTACAATCCCGACGAGGTGGTCGCCGGCAAGCGGATGGAGGACCATCTGCGCTTCTCCATCGCCTACTGGCATTCCTTCGCCTGGCCGGGCGGCGATCCGTTTGGCGGTCAGACCTTCGAGCGCCCCTGGTTCGGCGAAACGATGGAAGGGGCACGGCTCAAGGCGGACGTCGCCTTCGAGATGTTCACGCTGCTCGGCACGCCCTACTACTGTTTCCACGACGCCGACGTGCGCCCCGAGGGCAAGACCTTCTCCGAAAGCCTCGGCCGCTTCGAGGAGATGGTGGACATCTTCGCCACGAAGCAGAAACAGACCGGCGTCAAGCTCTTGTGGGGCACGGCGAACCTCTTCTCCAACCGCCGCTACATGGCGGGCGCGGCGACCAATCCCGACCCGGACGTGTTCGCCTATGCGGCGGCGACGGTGAAGGCCTGCATCGACGCGACCGAGAAGCTCAAGGGCGAGAACTATGTGCTCTGGGGCGGGCGCGAGGGCTACGAGACGCTTCTCAACACCGACATGAAGCGCGAGCGCGAGCAGGCGGGCCGCTTCCTGTCGATGGTCGTCGACTACAAGCACCGCATCGGCTTCAAGGGCACGATCCTGATCGAGCCGAAGCCGCAGGAGCCGACCAAGCATCAGTACGACTACGACGTCGCGACGGTCTACGGTTTCCTCAAGGATTTCGGCCTTGAGAAGGAGGTCAAGGTCAATATCGAGCAGGGCCATGCGATCCTGGCCGGCCATACCTTCGAGCACGAGCTGGCGACCGCCAACGCGCTCGGCATCTTCGGCTCGATCGACATGAACCGCAACGACTACCAGTCGGGCTGGGACACCGACCAGTTCCCCAACAACGTGCCGGAGATGGCGCTGGCCTTCTACGAGGTGCTGAAGGCCGGCGGCTTCAAGACCGGCGGCACCAATTTCGACGCCAAGCTGCGCCGCCAGTCGCTCGACCCGCAGGATCTGCTCATCGCCCATATCGGCGGCATGGACTGCTGTGCGCGCGGGCTGAAGGCGGCGGCGAAGATGATCGAGGACAAGGCGCTCTCCGGCCCGCTGGAGGAACGCTATGCCGGTTGGAAATCGGCCGAGGGCAAGGCGATCCTCTCCGGCAAGCGCACGCTGGAGGACTTGTCGGAACGCGTGGTCAAGAAGAAGATCGAGCCGCAGCCGAAGTCGGGCCGGCAGGAATGGCTGGAGAACGTGGTCAATCGTTACGTGTGACGCCAGGTCTTAGCTCGCGGTGACAATCAGCAGGCCAAGAAGGCCAAGGGCGCTCAGCACGAACCACCCGTCCCCTCGCCTAAGCCTCGGCGCGGCGGTGATCGTACGGGGACCGCCGTCGAGGCCGCGCACCTCCATCGCGGTCGCCGCGCGGCTGGCGCGGCGGATGGCGTAGGCGAGCAGGGGAACGACGAGGGACGCCGTCTCGAACGGGCCGGGGATGCGGCGCGGCGGGCGGCCGCCGCGCATGGCCCGCGCGAGGCGGATCTGCTGCGCTTGCACCGCGAGGTCGGGCACGAGGTGGAGCGCCGAGAACAGCGCATAGCCGATGCGTGGCGACAGCCGCCAGTTCGCCATCAGTGCTTTGATGAAGCCGCCCGGGTCGGTGGTCAGCGCGAACAGCGCCGACACCATGCCGCAGGCCACCGCGCGCAGGAACAGCACGATCCCGGCCGAGAACGCCGCCGAGCCCAAGGGTGCTTCGCCCGCCATGCGCAGCGCGAAATCGCTCTCTTCGCGGAACAGAACGCTGGTCGTGAGGAAGCCGAACCCGAACAGGGCGAACGGAACCATCAGCGCCGCCACGACGAACGGCGACTTCCGCTCCAGCACGATCAGCGCCGCGGTCGCGATCAGGATCGTGGCAGCCTGGAAGCGCGCGTCGAAGACCAGGATCGAGGCCGTCACCCAGGCGAGGCAGACGACGAGTTTGGGCAGTGGATGGAGCCGGCTCAGCATGGCGCATGTTCCTCTAGCCAGCGCAGGGCAGGCGTCGCCGCCGGCTCCTCCAGCCCCGTCTGCCCAAGCAAGGCTTCGTCGCGGGCGAGCTCGATCATCGGCCGGTCGGCGAGAATGCCGCCGTCGCCGACCACCACCGCGCGCGAGCAGGTCTTCAGTGCGAAATCCATGTCGTGGGTGACGACGGCCAGCGCCCGACCGCCTTGCGCCAGCGATCGCAGCCGGTGCGACAGGGCGTCCACGCCGGCGGCATCGAGGCCGGCGGTGGGTTCGTCCAGCACCAGCAGCGGCCAGCGGTCGGCGGCGACCAGAGCGAGCAGGGCAAGCCGTCGCTTCTGACCCGTCGACAGCTCGAACGGGTGGCGCCGCTCGAGGCCGGCGAGGCCCCAGTCGGCGAGCAGCCGGTCGGCTTGCGCGAACCGCTTCTCCTTCGCGACCGTCCGGCCGAGGGCCTCCGCGATTTCCTCACGAACCGAGCCAGCCATGAGCTGGCTCTCGGGATTCTGGAAGGCCATGCCGCCGGGCGGACCGTCGCGGCGGCCGGCGTGCAGCCGCAACAGGCCAGCCAGCGTCGCGCCCAGAGTCGATTTGCCTGCGCCGTTTCGGCCGAGGATGGCGAGGCACTCGCCGGCTCTCACATCCAGTGTGACGTTGCGCAACACGACCGGACCGAACAGCGGCGCGCAGGCGGCGTCGGTGAGACGCGCGAGCGGTTCCGCGCCGGATGCAGCGGGCGGGACGGCGCATCGGCTTGCCACGAAAGACCGCACGGCGGAGATCGCGGCGTTGCTTGGCGCCTCCTCCCGTCGATCGAGCGCGCGCAGGGCTTCCTCGATCGACAGCGGCGGCACGTCGAGCGCGATCCCGGCTCGGCGGAACTCTTCGTCGAGTTCCGCCGCGGCGGGTCGCCAGATGCCGCGGGCGGCGAGATCCGCGCCATGGGTGCGGAACAGCCGGCGCGGCTCGCCCTCAGCGAACAACCGTCCGTCGGCGTCAAGCACGGCGACGCGGTCGATGTCGCCGATCAGCCCGTCGAGTCGGTGGTCGACGACCAGCACGCCGCGACCGGCGCGCGGTTCGAGCAGCAGCGCTCGCAAGCGTGCCGCGGCCTCCGGTGCCAGGTGGGCGGTCGGCTCATCGGCAATGAACAGTGCCGCATCCTGCGCCAGTGCCGCGGCGAGCGCGACGAGTTGCCGCTCGCCGCCGGACAGCGTTGCGGTGCGGCGGTCGCGCCAGGCGGTGGATATGCCGGTGCGCTGCATAGCATCCGCTACACGCCGGCCAATCTCGTCTTCCGGCAGGTGGCGGTTTTCCAGTGCGAAGGCAATCTCGTCGGCGACGCTCATGCCGCAGAGCGTCTGCTCGGCGTCCTGATGCAGCCAGGCGACGGTGTCCGACCATTCGGCCGGCGAGCGCGAGGTTGCGTCTCGGCCCGCGAGTTCTGCCTTGCCGGCGACTGTCGCCGGGATGGCGGCCGGCACGAGGCCGTTGACCGTCGCCAGCAGCGTCGACTTGCCCGCGCCGGACGGGCCGAGCACCAAGAGCCTCTGGCCGCGCCGCAGCGATAGCGTAACCGGACCGACCGCGTCGCGCTCCTGGTAGGGATAGCGGACCGTCAGGTCGTGCCACGCGACGAGTTCGTCAGGCATGTCCGGACCGGCGGTCGCGGTCGATGGCAAGGCCGGAGAGCACGCCGGTCTTGTAGAGCGCCTCGGTGACGAGATGGCCGGCCAGGCCGCCGAGCAGCGCGCCGCTGAGGCAGCGCAGGACGAACATCGTCACCAGCAGGCCGGGGGCGAGTGCGCCGTAGTCGAAGCGGATCCAGGTGTAGATGAATGAGAACACGGCTGCCCCGACCCCTGCCGCCATCAACACCGGCAGACGGTAGTTCTTCCAGCGGGTCGCGGCGAAGACCGCTTCCGCTCCGGCGCCCTGGACGAGGCCGGTGACGAGCAAAAGCAGGCCGGCCGGGCTGCCGAGCAGCACCTGCACGAGCGCTGCCAGCAGTTCCGACAGGAGTGCGGCGCCCGGCTTGCGGATGATCGCGGCGGCGATGATAGAGACGATGAACCAGAAGCCCATCACCACGTCCATCGTCACCGGGCCGAAGATCGCCTGCGCGATCAGCCACACCTGCACCCAGGCGAGGTAGAGCACGCCGAAGACCGCGCCGAGCACGGCGACGATCAGGATTTCACGCAGGGTCCAGCCGTACTGGTTCATCTCTATATCTCCGGATAGGGGGAAAGGTGCCGGCGCAGCCGCCGGCGGGAAAGGCCGTCAGATCTTGGACGGGCTGTTCGCCGAGACCGTCAGGTCCATGGCCACATGTCCTTCCGCTGCGCCGAAGCGGAGGAAGGCTTCGCCGAGCGTGGCGAAGACAGGGCCGGCATCGCCCCTGAGCTTGGTGCAGAAGTTCTTCGACCGGTCGAAGACGCTGGACGCCTTGAGGAAGTCGATGCAGCCGTAGATCTCGTCCATGTGCTGGACGGCGCCGAGCGGATAGAGCGAGAACTGCGCGGCGACGCCCTGTCCGGTCGGTTCCGCGGTTGCGACCGCGTCGCGGGCGAGCACGATCCGTTCGGCCAAATCGGCGCGGGTGCCGGCCCCGGAGAGCGGCGTGCAGATCGGATCGTCCGGCTCGCCGGGGCAGCCGCGCGAGACGGTGGCGTGGAGAACGCAATGCGTGCCGGTGCTGGCGGCGGCGACGAAGAGGTCGCGCATGGCGGGGAACAGCCGGTCCGGCGGTCCGACGATCAGGGTCGAGACGTCGTCGGTTTCGATGCGGAAGTCGGATCGGTAGGGATCGAGCGCATGAAGCGCGCCGAGGATGATGCCGACGAAGTCGTCGGACATGGGGTACAGGGAAATCTGTGCGCCGGAAAACATGTGTCGCCTCGCTCCGCTGGCATTAACCAGATCAGCTTGAGGGTCCACGGACATGTCGCCCGCATCTCAGCCCCGGCACTACGGAGCACCCCTGTCGAATAGGTGCCCGATAGCATCGCGGACCGCGTCAGTGCAAGCCGTGAAACAAGTTCTTTCCGGTACCACGCAGCCGCCTTGACCCGCTCCCGCAAAACTACCATACAAGTTTGCGCGAGGAGGACGGCGATGCGGCAGACGTGGCGGTGGTTCGGGCCGAAGGACAAGGTTTCGGTCGAGGATGCGCGCCAGGCCGGTGTCGAGGGCATCGTGACGGCGCTGCATCACGTGCCGACCGGCGATGTCTGGCGGCCCGAAGAGATCGAGAAGCGGCAGCGCGAGGTGGCGTTCCTGCCCGACGGCTCGATGAGCGGGCTGAGATGGGAGGTGGTCGAGAGCCTGCCGGTGTCGGAGGCGATCAAGACCCAGACCGGCCACTTCAAGGCGCATGTCGAGCACTACAGGCGCAGCCTCGCAAACCTGGCGGCGGGCGGTATCGAGGTGGTCTGCTACAATTTCATGCCGGTGCTGGACTGGACGCGCACCGACCTCGCATGGCGGGTGGCGCATGGCGGTCGCGCGATGCGGTTCGAACTGCCCGACTTCGCCGCGTTCGACATCCATATCCTGAAGCGCAAGGGCGCGGCCGAGAGCTTTCCGCCTCATGTCGTCGAGGAGGCGGCGAAGCGCTTCGCCGGCATGAGCGAGGAGCGTCGGAAGCAGCTCGCCTCGAATGTCACGGCGGGCCTTCCCGGCGCGGTGGAAAGCTGGTCGCTGCCGGAACTCTCCGAGCACTTGGCCAGCTATGACGGCATCTCGCCGGAGCGGCTGCGGCAGAACCTGATCGATTTCCTATCCGAGGTGGTTCCCGTGGCGCAGGAGCTCGGGGTGAGGCTCTGCTGTCATCCCGACGATCCGCCGTTCCCGCTGCTGGGCTTGCCGCGCATCATGTCGACCGAGGCGGACTATCGTGCGGTGCTGGAGGCCGTGGACATTCCGGCCAATGGCGTCACGTTCTGCACCGGCTCGCTCGGCGCCCGGCCCGACAACGACCTGCCGGCGATGGTGCGGGCGTTGGCCGACCGGATCCACTTCGTCCACCTGCGCAACGTCCGGCGCGACAGCGAGGACGTGCCGTGCTCCTTCTTCGAGGACGAGCATCTGGGCGGACAGACCGACATGGTCGCTGTGGTGGCGGAATTGCTGGCGGAAGAGAAGCGGCGGAGGGCCGCCGGACGCGCGGATGCCGAGATCCCGATGCGGCCGGACCACGGCCAGGACATCCTCGACGACCTGAAGCGCGGCGCGCAGCCCGGCTATCCGGCGATCGGGCGGCTGAAGGGGCTGGCGGAACTGCGCGGCGTCATGGCGGCGCTGGGGCATCCGGTGGCGGGGAGGGCGTGATGCGCTGGGGACAGTTTGCTTTCTGTCCGCGGAAAGACTCTGCGGCTCCAATGCTGGCTCTGGCGGAAAAAAGTAAACTGTCCCCGGGAGCGTCGCCATGACCCGGCTCTCCTCCGCCTCCTCGCTCCCCGCCACGGTCCAAGCCCCAGCCTATAACCGCGCGACGCGCGGGTCGGGCATCGTGCATCTCGGCACCGGCGCGTTCCACAAGGCGCATCAGGCGGTCTACACCGACGACGCGCTGGCCGAGGGCGGCGACTGGATGATCACCGGCGTCTCGCTGCGCTCCGGCGACGTCGCCGACCAGCTCAATCCGCAGGACGGGCTCTACACGCTCATCGTGCGCGGGCAGGAGGGCACATCGGCGCGGGTGATCGGCTCCATCGCGCGCGTGCTGGTGGCGCCGCGCGAGCCGGAGGCGGTGCTTGCAGCGCTGACCGCGCCGCAGACGAAGATCGTCAGCCTGACGATCACCGAGAAAGGCTACGGCGTCGATCCGAAGACGGGCGGGTTGGACCGGGCGCATCCCTCGATCGCGCCCGACCTGGCGAACCCGCGCAAGCCGACGGGCGCGGTGGGCTTTCTCGTCGAGGCACTGCGGCTGCGGCGGGAGCTGGGGATCTCTCCCTTTACCGCGCTCTGCTGCGACAACCTCCCGCACAACGGCAAGGTGCTGAAGCGGCTGGTCGGCGAGTTCGCGTCGGCGGTCGATGCCGATCTCGGCGTCTGGATCGATGCGAACGTCACGTTCCCCTCCACAATGGTCGACCGGATCACGCCGGCCAGTACCGAAACGACTTTCGCGGATGCCCGAAGGCTGACCGGCTGCGACGACCGCGCGGCGGTGGAGACCGAACCGTTCACGCAGTGGGTGATCGAGGACGATTTCGTCGCCGGCCGGCCGGCGTGGGAAGTGGGCGGAGCGATCTTCGCCAGGGACGTCGCGCCGTACGAGAAGATGAAGCTGAGGATGCTCAACGGCGCGCATTCGATGCTCGCCTATTCCGGCTACATTGCGGGGCATCAGTATGTCCGCGATGTGATGCGGGATACGGCACTAGCCCGGCTCGTGGCACGGCACATGGATGCGGCCTCGCGCACGCTGGACCCGGTGCCCGGTGTTGACCTCGCAGCCTACAAGGCCGACCTGCTCGCGCGATTCGCCAATCCCGCGATCGCCCACCAGACCTACCAGATCGCCATGGACGGGACGCAAAAACTGCCCCAGCGGCTGATCGAACCGGCAATGGCCACGCTGCGCGCGGGCGGATCGCTGGACGCCTATGCCTTCGCCGTGGCGGCCTGGATGCGGTACTGTCTGGGCATGGACGAACAGGGCCGGACATATGCGCTGCGCGACCCGCGCGAGGCGGAGATCGCCACGCTGCTGGGCGAGGCGGGAAACGATTCCGCGTCGATCGTCGACCGTCTGCTCGGCCTGCCCGGACTCTTCCCCGACGACCTCGCCACGGCGCCGGAGTGGCGCAAAGCCGTGCAGTCTCGGTTGGAGAGGATGCTGGCGGACGGGATGCGCAAGGCGATCGAGCGCGAGACGCGGGCGGCTTAGAGCGCCTTGTCCTTCTCCCCTTGTGGGAGAAGGACAAGGCGGCGCTACTGCACCACGAAATACTCCTCAATCCGCTCCGCCGCCTGCCGCAGCACCGGCAGCATGTCGCGTCGCATTTCCTCGACGGTATGTCGGGCCGTCTGGGTCGACACGTTGATCGCCGCGACGGTGCGGCCCGCGCGATCGCGGATCGGCACGGCGATCGAGCGCAGGCCGAGTTCCAGTTCCTCGTCGACCAACGCATAACCGTCGGCGCGCGCCGCACGGATCGCGGCGGCGAGCGCGGCCGGATCGGCGAGCGACTTCGGGGTGAGGAGGGTTGGCGCCGAGCGGCGGGCGAAGCCGTCGATCTCCGCGTCGGGCAGTCCGGCGGCGAGCACCCGGCCCATCGAGGTGCACCAGGCAGGCAGGCGCGTGCCAACATGCAGCGCTACCGACAGGATGCGGGTCGAGCCGACGCGCGCGACATAGACCACGTCGAGATCGGAGAGGACGGCGGCCGAGCAGGACTCGTTGAGCCGCCCGGACACCTCCCGCATGCAGGGCTCGGCGAAGGTCCAGAGCGAGGCGCCGCCGATCCAGGTGCGGGCGACCGACAACAGGCGCGGCGACAGGCGGAAGGTTCGCCCGTCCTGCAATGCATAGCCGGACGCGACCAGGGTCAGCAGATAACGCCGCGCGCCGGCGCGGGTGAGAGCCGCGGCCTCGGCCATTTCGGTCAGCGTCATGCCGTCGGCATGCGCTGCGAGTATCTCCAGCACACCGAGGCCCTTTTCCAGCGCGCCGACGCGGTCGCGGTCGTGGCTTGCGGCGTCGGATGCGGTTGACTCCGCAATGAGGTTCATTTAATCAGTATCGCATAGAAAACATTTGTTCGCAATGCGAACATACCGACGGCGACGGGAGCGAGGATGAGCAGGATCTATCCCAGTCCGGAAGCGGCGCTGGACTGTATCGAGGACGGCATGTCCGTCATGATCGGCGGGTTCGGCGGGGCGGGCGCGCCGATCGAGCTGATCCACGCATTGGTCGAGCGCTACAAGGCGACGGGATCGCCGGGAAATCTCACCGTCATCAACAACAATGCCGGCAACGGCGCGATCGGCATCGCGGCGATGATCTATGCCGGCATGGTGGCCAAGATGGTCTGCTCCTTCCCGCGCTCGTCGGATCCTAAGGCGTTCACCGACGCCTATCTCGCCGGAGAGATCGGGCTGGAGCTGGTGCCGCAGGGCACGCTTGCCGAGCGCATCCGCGCGGGCGGTGCGGGCATTCCGGCCTTCTATACGCCGACCAGCTATGGCACGCAGGTTGCCGAGGGAAAGCCGCAGGCCGAATTCGAGGGCCGGATGTACGTGCAGGAGCGCTGGCTCAAGGCCGACGTCGCGATCATCAAGGCCGAAGTGGCCGACCGCAAGGGCAACCTCACCTACCGCAAGGCGGCGCGCAATTTCTCGCCGCTGATGGCAATGGCGGCGAAGACGACGATCGTGCAGGCGAGCCGGGTGGTAGAGCCGGGCGGGATCGATCCGGAGCATGTCGTGACGCCCGGCATCTTCGTCAATCGGATCGTCGAGGTGCCGAATCCCGCCCAGGAAGAGGCGCTGCTGCGCGCGGGAGCGAAGTGATGGTGAAGAAGCTTTCCAACGCACAGATCGCCTGGCGCGCCGCACAGGACCTGCCGGACGGAGCCTATGTCAACCTCGGCATCGGCTTCCCCGAGATGATCGCCAAGTTCAAGCCGCAAGGCCGCGAAGTCGTCTACCACACCGAGAACGGCATACTCGACTTCGGCGAGGCGCCGCCCGCCGGCGAGGAGGACTGGGACCTCATCAATGCCGGCAAGAAGGCGGTGACGTTGAACCCCGGCGCCTCGTTTTTCCACCATGCGGATTCTTTCGCGATGGTGCGCGGCGGACATCTCGACGTCGCCGTGCTCGGCGCCTACGAGGTGGCCGAGAACGGCGATCTCGCCAACTGGAGCACGGGCCCCGGCTCGGTGCCGGCGGTCGGCGGCGCCATGGACCTCGTGCATGGGGCCAAGCAGGTCTGGGTGGTCACCGACCACACGACCAAGGACGGCAAGCCGAAGCTGCTCAAGCAGTGCCGCCTGCCGCTGACCGGCGTCGGCTGCGTCACCACCGTCTTTACCAGCCTGGCCGTCATCGACATCAAGGGCGGCCAGTTTCACCTGCGTGAAAAGCTGCCGGGCATGAGCCTCGACGAGCTGCAGGCCTTGACCGACGGGACGCTGGTGGCCGATGCCGCCGTGAAAGACCTGATCGTACCGGAGCTGTGAGATGCGCGACGCCTACATCTGCGACTATATCCGCACGCCGATCGGCCGTTTCGGCGGGTCGCTCGCCCAGGTGCGCGCCGACGATCTCGGCGCGGTTCCGCTGAGGGCGCTGGTCGAGCGCAATGCAGGAATGGACTGGGCGGCCGTCGACGACGTCGTCTATGGCTGCGCCAACCAGGCGGGCGAGGACAACCGCAACGTGGCGCGGATGGCGCTGCTTCTGGCCGGCCTGCCGAAGGAAATCCCCGGCTCGACGGTCAACCGGCTGTGCGGCTCCGGCATGGACGCGCTCGGCATCGCCGCGCGGGCGATCAAGTCCGGCGAGGCCGAACTGATGATTGCCGGCGGCGTCGAGTCGATGAGCCGCGCCCCCTTTGTCATGCCGAAGGCGTCGGAGGCGTTTTCGCGCAATGCCGAAATCTACGACACGACGATCGGCTGGCGCTTCGTCAATCCGTTGATGAAGAAGATGTACGGCGTCGATTCGATGCCCGAGACCGGCGAAAACGTGGCGGAAGAGTTCGGCGTGTCGAGGCAGGCGCAGGACGCTTTCGCAGTGCGCAGCCAGGACAAGGCGGTCGCCGCGCAGAACTCCGGCCGGCTCGGCATGGAAATCACGCCGGTGACGATCCCGCAGCGCAAGGGCGATCCGGTCATCGTCTCGAAGGACGAGCATCCGCGCGCCGGCACGACACTGGAATCGCTGGCCAAGTTGCCGACACCTTTCAAGAAGGAAGGCGGCACGGTGACGGCGGGCAATGCGTCGGGCGTCAATGACGGGGCGGCGGCGCTGATCGTCGCCTCGGCCGAGGCGGCCAAGAAATACGGCTTGACGCCGATCGCGCGGGTGCTCGGCGTGGCGACCGCGGGCGTCGCGCCGCGCATCATGGGCATCGGCCCGGCGCCGGCGACGCAGAAGCTGTGCGCCCGGCTTGGCCTGAAACCTACCGATTTCGACGTGATCGAACTCAACGAAGCCTTTGCCTCCCAGGGCATCGCCGTGCTGCGCGAACTCGGGATTGCCGAGGACGCGGCGCACGTCAATCCGAATGGCGGCGCGATCGCGCTCGGTCATCCGCTCGGCATGTCGGGCGCCCGGATCGCCGGCACGGCGGCGCTGCAACTGCGCGAGACCGGCGGCAGGCTGGCGCTCGCCACCATGTGCATCGGCGTCGGGCAGGGCATCGCGATTGCGCTCGAGAGGGTGTGAGATAGGGCTGACTATACGCCTGGTACCCCCTCACCCGGCCTCCGCTTCGCTCGGCCACCCTCTCCCCAAGGGGAGAGGAGATCTGCGACGCTCTCGGCTAATCTCCATTCCAGATGGCAAAGCCGGCGGCAAACCTCCTCTCCCCTTGGGGAGAGGGTGGCCGAGCGAAGCGGAGGCCGGGTGAGGGGGCAGGCGGTTGGTAAGGGCGGACGGATGAAGTTTGCCGCGCTTCAAAGATCCCGCACGAAATACCGCACCGTTCGCTCGCCGCCGTAGATCGCGGCCGATCCCACCTCGCGAAAGCCCATCGCGGCATGAAACGCGTCGGAGCCCGGATTGGGCGGGTCGGAATTGACCTCGCAGGTCACGACCGTATGGCCCGCGGCGCGGGCCTTTTCGAACAGCGTCTCGTAGAAGGCGCGGGCGAGGCCGCGGCCGCGGGCATGGCTGGCCACGGCCACGCGGTCGACATAGGCGAAGCGCGCATAGCGGGCCTTGAACCAGAGGAAATTTTCGGAATCGTAGTCCGCGTCCTGGTCGAAGGCGAGGAGGAAAGCATCCGCTTCGCCGGCCCGCAGCGCCAGGAACGCCTCGCCGACAAGGTGGCGCAATTTCGGCAGCTCGAGCCAGGACAGTTCGCGCGCGTGCTCGTTGTTGAGCGCGAGGATGGCGGATAGGTTCGCCTCGCCGATGCGGTCGAGATCGGTCACTGCCCGCCTCTGCCCCGCGTTGACCACGCTCTGGGCGGAACGGCCGCCCATGACGCCTCCAATGTTTCCGGCCGAACGATCATTCTGGCGACGGCAGGCTCTTGTCCGCCTCACAGCGCCTCAGCGGCAGCGTCTTGCCGGAGTAGACGCGGACGACCGTCTCGTCCGCCTCGTCGACGTCGACGCTAAGGCAGGCGCAGCCATAGCCGTAATTGCCGTTGGTCGCGACGTACTCGCCCTCGTCGAACTCGGGCACGTTCATCATCACCTCGTCGGGCGCCTCGATGCCCTGGGTGGCGAGGATCCAGGTCGCATCCTTGTCGGTCAGCCACCAATTGCCGGGCGTCGGATTGACCAGCCAGCCGCAGCGGTTCTCCGCCGCCGGGGCGGGCGCGAGCGTCAGGGCGAGCAAGGCGGCGGCCAGCAGCGATTTCATGAAAGCGAGTCCTCGTCCCATTGTCCGAGGCCAAGCATTCGCACGGCGGCGACGATCCGCGCAAAGCTTTTTCGCGCCCGCGTGACACTGTGGCGGGCGCGCAGATAGCCGTGGACAAGGCCCTTCTCCTCGAAGGAGACAGCCTTGCCGCCGGCGGCGCGGATGGCGTCGCGGTAGGCGGGCCCGTCGGAAGCCAAGGGGTCGCATTCGGCCATGATGCAGACGGTGGGCGGCAGGCCGGAGAAATCCGTGTCGCGCAGCGGCGCGAAGCCTGCGTCCTTCGACACGTCGGCGCCGCCGGTTCGGATCCTCTGGTAGAAGGCCATGTCTCGCGTGGTCAGCATCGGCGCGTCGGCATGGGTGAGGTAGGAGCCGCTGGTGTGGTCGCCGCCGAGGCCGGGATAGATCAGCACCTGGCCGGCGGGTGCATGCGCGTGACGGCGATAGCGGCCGGCCACGGCAGCGGCGATGTTGCCGCCGGCTGAATCGCCGGCGAGCACGATGGCGCGAGCCAGATAGGTCGTCGCCGCCCATTCGAAGGCGGCGTAGCCGTCGTCGTGGCAGGCAGGATAGAGATGCTCGGGCGACAGACGATAGTCGACCGACACGACCTCGAAGTCGGTGCGGTCGCACAGTTCCGCGCAGACGTCGTCATGGCTTTCCAATCCGCCCAGCATGAAGCCGCCCCCGTGGAAATAGAGCACCATCGCGGAAGGGTCGGGCTTCGCTGCGCGGTAGATGCGGATGGGAACGTCGTGCGTCGGGGTAGAAATCGCGCTCGTTTCGGCCGTCAATCCTGTCGGGTAACCGGCATGGAATTCGCCGCACATGCGGTCGTAGATCGCGCGCTGCTCGCGGATCGTGTAGTCGATCGTGTCAGGCGGGTAAAAGGAGTTCGTCCGCTCGATGAAGGCCCAGGTCTCGGCGTCGATGAGGCTGGAATAGTCGGTCATCTTCCCTTCCACACCGGGTCGCGCTTCTCGGCGAAGGCTTTGAAGCCTTCCAGATTGTCCTCGGAACCGTAGAGGATGTCGACGGTGCGCAGCTGGCGCTTCGTCACGCGGTTCATCGTGTCCTGGAACTTCGAGCCCTCCGCATCGCGCGCGGTCTCCTTGATCGCGGCGAAGACGAGCGGCGGGCCGGAGGCGAGCAGGCGCGCGATTTCCCAGACGCGGTCCTCGAGCTTGTCCTTCGGCAGGATTTCGTTGACGAGGCCCCAGCGGTGCGCCTCGTGGGCATCCATCCAGCGGCCGGTGAGCAGAAGGTCCATGGCGACGTGATAGGGGATGCGCTTCGGCAGCTTGATCGTCGCCGCGTCGGCCAGCGTGCCGGCGCGGATCTCGGGCAGCGCGAAGGAGGAGTGGTCGGAGGCGTAGATCAGGTCGCAGGACAGCGCCAGCTCGAAGCCGCCGCCCACCGCCATGCCGTTGACGCAGGCGATGACCGGCTTGTTCAGGTCGCGCAGTTCCTGCAGGCCGGCGAAGCCGCCGACGCCATAGTCGCCATCGACCGCGTCGCCCCCGGCCGCCGCCTTCAGATCCCAGCCGGCGCAGAAGAATTTTTCTCCCGCCGTCTTCACAATGCAGACGCGCAGCTCCGGGTCGTCGCGGAAGGCCTGGAACGTCTCGCCCATCAGGCGCGAGGTCTTGAGGTCGATGGCGTTGGCCTTCGGCCGGTCGAGCGTGACCTCCAGAATCGCGCCCTCGCGGCGGGTGGTGATGACGTCGGTCATGCGGGTCTCCTCATGCGGTGCAGGGGCGAGGGCGTCGATCATTGGGAAGATCCCAACACCATCAGCGCGTCCGCAACCCAGGCGCCCTGGCCTTCCGCGCAGACGATCAACGGGTTGATGTCCATCTCCGCCACGTCGGTGACGAGCGCGAAATCGGCGATCTTGCCGATGGCGTCGATCGCCGCATCGAGGTCGGCCTTGGGCCGGCCGCGATAACCGTTGAACAGCGGGAACATCTGCAGGGAGCGCAGGGCGCCCTCGATCGCCGCGCCGGATGAGGGCAGGAGCAGGGTGCGCGAATCCTTCAGGAGCTCCACCAGAACGCCGCCGGTGCCGACGGTCATCACTGGGCCGAACAGCGGATCGCGGGTGATGCCGACGATGAGTTCGGCAACCGCGCCGGTGACCATGCGCTCCACATAGAGGCCCGTGCCGAGACGGGCCATGGCGTCGGCGGCGGCACGCACGGCGTCCGCGTCGCGCAGGTTGAGCTTCACCGCGCCGGCCTCGGACTTGTGCGCGACGCCGAGCGCCTTGAGCGCGACGGGATAGCCGATCGCCTCGGCGGCCTCGACGGCCTCGTCGGTTGTCGCCGCGCGCTGGCCGGCGGGGATGGGCAGGCCGGCGGCGGCGAGGAGGGCCTTGGCGGCGGCTTCGTCGGGGGCTCCCTCCCCCTTGAGGGGAGGGTGGCCGGACGTAGTCCGGTCGGGTGGGGTCGCTGGTGACAGGCTCAGCGTGAATTTCGGCAGGGGCGTGCCGGTTGAGGTGACCCCACCCGGCCCTTCGGGCCACCCTCCCCTCAAGGGGGAGGGGAGCGGTGCGCGCCAAGCCTCTCCGACAAACACCGCCGCCTCCGCCGCGTCCATCGCCTCGGCGATGCCGAGGATCGGCACGATGCCACGCCGCAGAAGTTCCTCGGCATGCGTTTCGGGGATGTTCTCGCCCATGGAGGCCACGATCGCGCCTTTAGCACCGTTGGCTTTCAGCGCGGCGTCGAAAGCCCGCACCGTCGGCCACCAGTCGGCGTCCGAGCAGCGGTCGGTGCGCGGGAAGTCGAGCACCAGCATGTTGAGGTCGAAGCCGCCCGACGTCATCGCCGTGAAGGCGGTCGTCATCGCCGGTTCGTTGTTCCAGATGTAGGTGTTGTAGTCGAGCGGGTTGGCGACGGCGACCAACGGTCCCAGCGCCTGCGAGATTCGCGCCTTGTGCTCGGCAGTCAATGCGGGGAAGCTGACGCGGCGGCCCTCGGCGGTGTCGGCCATGACCGAGGCCTCGCCGCCGGAACAGCTCATCGACGACAATTTGCTGCCCTTGAGCGGGCCGATCGCGTGGAAGAACTTGAGCGTTTCCAGGAAGGACGGGATCGTGTCGACGCGCGGGATGCCGAGCCGCTTCAGAAACGCGTCCGAGGCGGCGTCGGAGCCGGCCAGCGAAGCCGTGTGCGAGACGGTTGCTGCGCGGGCCTGCTCAGAGCGGCCGACCTTCATGGCGACGATCGGCTTTCGAAGCTCGCGCGCCCGCGCCGCGAGCCTTTCGAAGCCGGCGACGGAATCGAAACCTTCGATGTGCAGGCCAAGCGAGGAGACACGCTCGTCCTCGATCAGGCCCAGCGCCATCTCCGACAGCCCGGTCTGCGCCTGGTTTCCGGCGGTCATCAGATAGGCCACCGGCAAGCCGCGCGTCTGCATGGTGAGGTTGCAGGCGATGTTGGACGATTGGGTGATGATCGCGGCCCCGCGCTCCCCCGGCTTCAGCCGCCGGCCGCCATGCTGGTCGGGCCAGAGCAGGGCGCCGTCGGCATAGTTGATCAGGCCGTAACAGTTGGGCCCAATGACCGGCATGTCGCCGGCCGCCTCGATCAGGTCACGCTGCAGGCGCTCGCCCTCGGCATCGTAGTCGCCGGTCTCGCGGAAGCCGGCGGCGAAGCAGACCGCACCGCCCGCACCCTTGGCGCCCAGCTGGCGCACCACGTCGATGGTCAGGTTGCGGTTGACGCCGATGAAGACGGCGTCCGGCGCGTCGGGAAGGTCGGCGATGGTCTTGTAGGCTTTCACGCCTTCGACCGTGTCCCTGGTCGGATGCACGACCCACAGATCGCCGGGAAACTTCATCTTCAGCGTCTGCTTCACCACATTGGTGCCGAACCCGCCGCCGCCGACGACGCAGATCGACTTGGGCCGCAGCAGGCGTTCGAGGCGGGTCATGGCGTTATCGTCGGTTCGGGGGAGGGATCGACCGAGCGGCTGTTCGCGAGCTTCTCGAGCTCGGCGGCATAATCCTCGATGGCGGTGACGCCCTTGGGCGACAGGGCATAGACCCCGGTCGCGACGCGCTCGAACCAGCCGTAGTGATTGTCTGCCATCAGGCGGCGCGCATGCGCGATGCGGGTGGCGCGAGCGACCTCGGCGGCCTTGCACGGCCCGGCATCGCCGAGCATGCGCAGGCAGACGAGCACTTCCTGGCGATAGGCGGTGACGAGGTTGCGACGGGTCGAGCCGCCGCTGTTGGGGTCGCCCACGAGCCTGGCGAACTCGCGCAGCAGTCGCGTCTTGCGCGGCTTGGACTGGCGCGGCTTGTAGGGAGCTGGATCGCAGTGGATTTCGACGAACCCGTCGCTCAGGCGCACCGAGATGAGGCCGAGCCCGAGCCGGCGGCAGAGCGCCTGGTTGTCGCTCAGCGCCTTGTACGAGGCGCGACCCGCGCCGCGCGGCACCGCCACGTAGACCGCGTCGCAGATCGACTGGCGCTGGATCGCCTGGTGGAAGAGCGACAGCGAGAACCCGGCCTTCAGCTCGACGATCACGGGCTCGTCGCCGTCGCGCAACCCGACGACGTCGGCCGCGCCGACCTCGCCCTTGACCGTGTAGCCCTGTCCCTCGAGCATGCGCTTGACGGGGAGATAAAGGTCGGTTTCGCGGATTCGGGTCATGAGGCAAGCTCTAGTCCTTCTCCCCCTGCGGGAGAAGGTGGATCGGCCGAAGGCCGAGACCGTTGAGGGGTGCTGGACGGAGCGGGGCGCGGGAGAAGAGGGCGCGATTAGCGTCAGTTCTGCGCGTTCGCGCTCCACGCAGCACCCCTCATCCGACCTCACCTGCGCTGACGCTCCGGTTCGGCCACCTTCTTCCACAAGGGGAGAAGGACAGGGCGCCGTGGCCGCCATCATCCCCCCACCGCCCTGAGCAGCGCACGCGAGATGATATGCCGCTGGATCTCGCTGGTGCCTTCCCAGATCCGTTCCACCCGCGCGTCGCGCCAGATGCGCTCGAGCGGCAGGTCGTCCATCAGGCCCATGCCGCCATGGATCTGGATCGCCTCGTCGGCGATGAAGGCGAGCGCCTCGGTGGCCTTGAGCTTGGCCATGGCCATGTCCTCGTCGGTGACCGTGCCCTGGTCGTATTTCCAGCCGGCCTCGCGGGTTAAGAGCTCGGCCGCCTTCAGTTCCATCGCCATGTCGGCGAGCTTGAACGAGACGCCCTGGAACTTGCCGATCTGCTGGCCGAACTGCTCGCGCGAGGCGGCGTATTCGATCGAATGCTGCAACGCGCGCTCAGCGCGGCCGAGGCAGGTGGAGGCGACCTGGAGACGGGTGGCGCCGAGCCAGGAATTGGCGACCTCGAAGCCGCGATGGACCTCGCCCAGGATCTGTTCTTTCGGCAGGCGGCAGTCGTCGAATTCGAGGATGGCGTTGGTGTAGCCGCGATGCGAGACGTTGCGATAGCCCTCGCGCACCGTGAAGCCGGGCGTGCCCTTGTCGACGAAGAAGGCGGTGATCTTCTTGCGCTTGCCGCGCGAGGTCTCCTCCTCGCCCGAGGCCATGAAGACGATGGCGAAGCCGGCGATGTCGGCATGGCTGATGAAATGCTTGGTGCCGTTGAGCACCCAGTCGTCGCCGTCTTGCCTGGCGGTGGCCTTCATGCCGCGCAGGTCGGAGCCGGCGCCGGGTTCGGTCATCGCCAGGCAGTCCCAGGTCTCGCCGCGGATGCAGGGATAGAGATATTTCTGCCGCTGCTCCTCGGTTCCGGCGAGCAGGATATTTGACGGCCGCGCGACACAGGTCCAGTGCAGCGCATAGTTGGCGCGGCCGAGTTCCTTTTCGTAGAGCAGCCAGGACAGCGTATCGAGCCCCGCGCCGCCGACCTCCTCGGGCATGTTGGCGGCGTAGAGTCCGGCGTCCATCGCCTTTCGCTGGAGTTCCCTGATGAGGTCCATCTCCAGCCGGCCGGTGCGCTCCACTTCCGCCTCGTGCGGATAGAGCTCGGTCTCGACGAAGCTGCGCGTGGTCTCGACGATCAGCCTCTGCTCGTTGGTGAGACCGAAGTTCATGGGGAGTTCTCCGTGAAATTCGGGGCGCAAGCGACCCCCACTCCGTCACGCTTCGCGTGCCCCCTCTCCCCCGATCGACGGGGGCGAGGAAAGGCACCAAGCGTGGCCAAGTCTTCCTCTCCCCCGGGCAGGGGGAGAGGTGGCACGCGAAGCGTGACGGAGTGGGGGTGCTGCAACATCGCCGCTACTTCTTCTTGGCCTTCGCAACCTTCTTCGGCTTCGTCGCCACGGCCTTCTCGGCCGCCTTCGACACCTTCGCCTTCGCCGCCCTGCCGAGTTGCTTCACGTAGCTGTTGTGCAGTTCGCCGGCGCCCCAGCCCTTGCCTTTTTCGGCCATTGCCAGCGCCTCCATGATGCCGACGAGGTTGTCGTCCCGGATGCGTTCCAGCTCGCGGATCGACCATTGGCCCGACTGGTCGTCGGACTGCGAGGCGACCAGGTCGACCAGTTCGTCGTTGAACTCCGGCACGTCCATCAGCTTGGTCCAGGGCCAGGCGAGCGCCGGGCCAAACTGGGCCATGAAGTGGCGCATGCCGGCCTCGCCGCCGGCAATCCGGTAGGTCTGGAACATGCCCATCTGCGCCCAGCGAAGGCCAAAGCCATAGCGCATGATGTCGTCGAGCTCCTCGACCGTGCAGATGCCATCCTTGATCAGCCACAGCGCCTCGCGCCAGGCTGCCTCCAGCAGGCGGTTGCCGACGAAGGCGTCGATCTCCTTGTTGATGACGACGCACTTCATGCCGATCGAGGTGTAGGCCTCGCGCGCGCGCTCGACGAAGGCTTTGCCGGTCCTCTCGCCGGGCACGAGTTCGTTGATCGGCAGGAGATAGACCGGATTGAACGGGTGGGCGACGAGGAAGCGCTCGGGATGCTTCATGTCCTTCGCCATGTCGGTGGCCTTGAAGCCCGACGTGGACGAGCCGATCAGCGCGTCGGCGGGGGCGGCCGCCTCGATCTCGGCGATCGTCTTCAGCTTGACGTCGAGCCGCTCCGGCACGCTCTCCTGGATGAAGTCGGCATCCCTGACGGCCTCGGCAATGGATTTCGCATAGGTGACCTTGCCTTCCTTGGGCAGGCCCTTCGTCGCCATGCGCCTGTAGGCGCGGCGCGCGTTCTTCATCACCTCGTCGACCTTGCGCTTGGCCTCCGGATGCGGGTCGAACACGGCGACGTCGATGCCGTTCAAGGCCAGCCGCGCGATCCAGCCGCCGCCGATGACGCCGCCGCCGATGCAGGCTGCTTTGGTGATGGTCATGAGAGTGCCTCCCATTTACGGAGGCGTTCTATGGCGCCCCCCTCTGTCCTGCCGGACATCTCCCCCACACGGGGGGAGATCGGCAGCTTCGATTGGATTGCCGGTCCTGCACCGTCCGCGATTGACGAAAACCCTCGTGACAGCCAATCTCCCCCCGTGTGGGGGAGATGTCCGGCAGGACAGAGGGGGGCGTGAAGGAATACCGACATTCGCCTTCCCAACCGGCTACGCCGCCCTCGCCGAAACCGGCGCGCGCTTGGTCAGATTGAGCTTCTGGCGCACTTCGGCGGGGCCGATCACGCGGGCGCCGAGGTTTTCGATGACCGTCACCGCTTTCTCGACCAGCTGGGCGTTGGTCGCCAGCACGCCCTTGTCGAGCCACAGATTGTCCTCCAGCCCGACGCGGACATTGCCGCCGGCGAGCACTGACGCCGCCACATAGGCCATCTGGTTGCGGCCGAGCGCGAAGGCGGAGAAGGTCCATTCCTTCGGCACGTTGTTGACCATCGCCATGAAGGTGTTCAGATCGTCCGGTGCGCCCCACGGCACGCCCATGCAGAGCTGCACCAACGCGTCGGGCTTGAGCACGCCCTCGGTGACGAGTTGCCTGGCGAACCAGAGGTGGCCGGTGTCGAAGGCCTCGATCTCGGGCTTCACACCCATCTTCGTCATCATCGAGCCCATGGCGCGCAGCATGCCGGGCGTGTTGGTCATCACGTAATCGGCCTCGGCGAAGTTCATCGTGCCGCAGTCGAGCGTGCAGATCTCCGGCAGGCACTGTCGGACGTGCTCCACGCGGTTCGACGCACCGCCCATGTCGGTGCCCTTCTCCTTCAGCGGCAGCGGGTTCTCGACGTCGCCAAACACCATGTCGCCGCCCATGCCGGCGGTCAGGTTCAGCACCACGTCGACCTCGGCGTCGCGGATGCGCTCCGTCACCTCGCGGTAGAGCGCCACGTCGCGTCGCGGCGCGCCCGTCTCGGGATCGCGGACGTGGCAGTGGACGACCGCGGCGCCGGCCTTCGCGGCGGCAATCGCGCTCTCAGCGATCTGCTTCGGCGAGCGCGGCACATGCGGCGAGCGGTCCTGCGTGCCGCCCGAGCCTGTGACGGCGCAGGTGATGAAGACCTCGCGGTTCATTTCGAGCGGCATCGCAATCTCCTCCGGGCATGTCGCGCTGCCCCTCACCCTTGCCCTCTCCCCATGAAGGACGGGGAGAGGGAGATCGCCGGCGTTTGCGTCCCCCTCTCCCCGCGTGTGGGAGAGGTAAGGGTGAGGGGCAATTTCGGGTGGCAGCTTCCCCCGGCTTGCGTGCGAAGGCTTGACGATTTACGAAATCGATATGTCGAAAAGCGAAGCGTCCTGTATCTTTATCCCCGACCCGTCGCCGCTCAGGCTGACCATGCTGGTGTTTTCGGGCTGCTCGATCATGTGCGTCGCATCGGCCGTCGATCCGCTGCGGGCAGCGAACCGCATCGCGGGCCGAACCGTGTTCGACTGGTCGCTTGTCTCGCCCGATGGAGAGCCGCCGATCACGACATCGGGCCTGCCGGTGGCGGTGTCCGGACGGTTCGACCCGGCGGCGAAGACCGACGTCCTGCTGGCGATCGGCGGGTTCGGGACCCGCTACGAAACCGCTCCGGCGCTGGTGTCCGGCTTTCGTCGGGCGGCGCGGACCGCGCGCGCGGTCGGCGGTATCGAGGCCGGAGGCTGGCTGCTCGCCCGCGCCGGACTTTTGGAAGGGCGCGCGGCGACGACGCACTGGGAGGACCTCGAGGATTTCGCCGCGGGCTTTCCCGGCGCCGACGTGCGGCCGGACCGCTACGTCATCGACGGGCCCGTCTTTACCACCGGCGGCGCGTCGCCGACCTTCGATCTGATGCTGCATCTGGTGCGGGCGCGGCTCGGCATGGCGGTGGCGCTCGATGTCGCGAGCGTGTTCATCTATGATCAGGCGCGCGCGGCGACCGACGCTCAGCCGCTGGTCTCGCTCGGCCGGCTCGACGGGTACGACCCGCGCCTCGCACAGGCGATCCGCCTGATGGAAGCGCATGTCGACCGGCCGCTGACGGTGGCCGCGATCGCGCGCCGCGTCGGCCTGTCGACGCGGGCGCTGGAACTGATGTTCGCGCGCTCGATCGGCGAGACGCCCGGGGCCTACTCGCTGCGGCTCAGGCTCGCTGCCGCCCGCCGGCTGGTGCTCGACACGGCCGAACCGATGGCCGACATCGCCGCCCGCACCGGCTTCTCGTCAGCATCGGCCTTCAGCCGGGCATTCAAGGCCGGCTTCGGCAAGGCGCCGGCGCTGATGAGAAGGGCATGAGCGTTGAAGCACGGGGTGGAGTGGTATATATCATTGGTATATATTGTTAATGGAGGCGTATATGAATCAGCACGCCAAGCCAGTCAAGACCGCAAAACTATTCAGGAACGGCCGCAGCCAGGCGGTTCGCCTTCCGGCGGAATTTCGCTTCGAAGGCGACGAGGTGGAGATCAGGCGCGATGAGCTGACCGGCGAGGTGATCCTCTCCAAGATAGCCAAGCGAACCGGTTCGCTGGCTCGCTTCTTCGAGCTTCGCGATGCAATTCCGCCTGAGGAACTCGAAGGCTTCATGGAAGACCGTGAGCAAGAGGGCCAGGTTCGCGACGATCCGTTCGAATGACCCGCTGGATGCTCGATACGAATGCGGTGAGCTATGCCGCGCATCGCCGTTCGGCGCCGCTCGTTTCGCGCCTGCTGGAAACACCAACCGAGGCGCTGTGTGTCTCCTCGGTCTCCTATGGCGAAAGTCGGTATGGACTCGCCCATCGGCGGTCGCGGGCACTCGAAGTCGCGCTTGCCGATTTCTTCCAGGAGGTAGAAGTGCTTCCTTGGACGCAACATACAGCGCTCGCCTATGGCGATCTTCGCGCAGCGATGCGGCGGATCGGAAGAAGCCTCCAACCCCTGGACATGCTGATCGCCGCCCACGCGCTGGAAGCGGGCGCGGTACTTGTCTCCTCCGACGCAGCCTTCCGGCATGTGCCCGGTCTCACCGTCGAGGACTGGACGGCGGCGTGACCGCCGCCTAGTCCTGCCAAGTCACGCCGCTGCGGTCGAGAGGTCAGCCGTCGGGTAGTCGATGTAGCCCTCCGCGCCGCCGCCGTAGAAGGTCGTGCGCCGCGGCTCGTTGAGGGGCGCATTCGTCGCGAAGCGATGCACCAGGTCGGGATTGGCGATGTAAAGCCGGCCAAAGGCCACCATGTCGGCGCGGCCGCTCGCAACCGCGTCCTCCGCGAGTTCTCGGTCGTAGCTGTTGTTGACCATCCAGACGCCCGTGCCGCCTGCGTCGCGATAGGCGGCCTTGAGCGCGGTCCAGTCGAAGGGCTCTTCGCCCTGCTGGAAGTCGCGGGCGCCGCCCGTGGCGCCCTCGATCACGTGGATATAGGCGAGGCCTCGCGTGGCCAGGCCGCGCACGACATGTTCGAACAGCGGCTGCGGATCGGGGTCGGACGCGTCGTTGGAGGGCGTCACCGGCGAGATGCGGATTGCGGTCCTCGCGCCGCCGATCTCGGCGACGATCGCATCCACCACTTCGAACAGCAGGCGGGCGCGGTTCTCGATCGAACCGCTGTAGTCGTCGGTGCGCCGGTTGGTGCCGGAGCGCAGGAACTGGTCGATCAGGTAGCCGTTGGCGCCATGGATCTCGATGCCGTCGAAGCCGGCCTCATTCACAGCTGCGCGGGCGGCCCGCCGGTAGTCGTCGACGATGCCGGCGAGTTCGTTGCGGTCCAGCGCCCGCGGTTCGGAGGTCGGCATGAACTCGCGCGTGCCGTCCGGCTTGAGGATGAACGTCTTGGCCCTGGCCTGGATCGCCGAAGGCGCGACCGGTGCGCCGCCGGCCGGCTGAAGCGAGGTGTGCGAGACGCGGCCGACATGCCAGATCTGGGTGAAGATGTGCCCGCCCACGGCATGCACCGCGTCGGTGATCTTCTTCCAGCCGGCGATCTGATCCGCCCCGTACAGCCCCGGGACATCGACATAGCCTTGACCCTGCTGGGTGATCGCCGTGCCCTCGGTGATGATGAGACCGGCGGAGGCGCGCTGCGTGTAGTACGCCAGTCCGTAAGGCCCGGGCACGGCCCCGGGGGAGCGGTTGCGCGTGAGTGGCGCCATGGCGAAGCGGTTCGGCAGCGTCAGGTCGCCGAGCTTGATCGGGTCGTAAAGGGTGGGCATGGGCGGTCCTTGTCCTGCAATTAGAGGTCGGCGAGGGAGGCGCGGAAGGTGGCGATGGCCTCCTCGTCGCGTGCATAGAATGAAAACTGCCCCACCTTGCGCTGCGTGAGCAGCCCGGCGGCGACAAGAGTGGAAAGGTGGGTCGAGACGGTCGATTGCGACAGGCCGCAGCGCTCGAACTGGCTGGCGCAGACGCCCATCGAGAGAGGATGCTGCTGGCCGGAAAAGTGCTTCTCCGGCTCCTTGAGCCATTCCAGCATGTGGCGCCTTGCCGGATTGGCGAGGGCTTTCAGGATGAGGTCATGGTCCATCGGTCGCGATCGTATATCGAAGATGTTCAATATATAGATCGATAATGGTCGATTTCAACAGGCAGAATTTTCCGTGTTCGCAGAAATGCCGGAAAAAACTTCGCGTTCGTTAGCAGGTTCCGTCGACGAAGACCGCCTCGTCGGCCCCCGGCCAGGGCGGCATGGTGATCGCGGCGGCAACCAGCGGTTCCTCGCCGGTGTTGCGGAACTGGAATTGCGTGCCGAGCGGAATGGTCAGCGACAGGCCGGACGCGAGATCGGTGATCTGATGGGCGAACCCCTGCCGGCGCCACATCTGGCCGCGGCCGGAGAGGATGAACCAGATCTCCTCGACGCTCCGATGCTCCACAACCTTCGACTCGGCGCCGGGCGGCAGCGCGAAAGGCGCCATCGTGCCACCGGCAAGAGCCGCCAGCACCCTGACCTCCGATCCGTCGGGGGCCAGGTGGTTCGCATCTTCCGGCAGCATGACATCAATTCGTCATGCGGCGGCTCTGCGTGTCTCAGCCCAGGAACGGCTTCGCCTTCATCGTGGCCGGTATCTTCACCCCCAGCCGCTTGAGGATGGTGGGGGCGAGCGCCAGCTGGTCCAGCAACGCGTCGGGCTTGGGGCCCTTCGCCGGGCCGAAATAGTAGAATGCCGCGTCCTGCTGCAGGTCCTCGTGGCCGCCATGGGTTCCGCGGTCGGTCTGGCCGTGGTCGGCGGTGACGATCACCTCGTAGCCGTTCTTCAGCCAGCGCGGCAGGAAGGCGGCAAGCATCCCGTCCATGTGCAGGCAGGCATTGTCCATCTCGACGCAGTCGTGGCCGAAGCGATGGCCCATCGAGTCCAGCGTGCAGGTGTGCAGGATGCCGTAATCGATGCCGAAGCGTTCCGTCAGCATGGTCAGCGTCGCGAACAGATCGACGTCCGACGGCGTCATCTGGTTGTCGCGGCCGTAGCCGGTCATGGTGTGGAAACGACCGTGGGTGATCGGGCTGTCCGGCTCGTCGTATTCGAGGTCGCGGACGTAGTCGAACGGGTAGCGGTTGAAGAATTCCGACCAGTAGGAATGCGTCACGGCCCCGGTCTTGCCGCCGGCCTTCGAGACTTCCGAGAAGATGTCGGGCTGGGAGACACGGAAGCGGATCTCATTGGCCAGCACGCCATGTTCCTGCGGCGGCACGCCTGTGTGGATCGAGGCGTAGCAGGGGCCGGAGATCGACGGCAGCACGCTGCGCATCGTCCAGACGCGGGCGTCGCCGTTCTTCACCCAGCCTTCGAGATTGCCGAAATAGCGACGGAAATTCCGCACCGGCACGCCGTCGATGATGATGAGGAGGAGTTTGGAGGAGAGGGGCATGTGTCTTCTCAATCGTCTCTAAGTCGTTCGGCCAGGTTCATTCGCTGATGAAGCACGCGCAATATCTCGATGCTTCCGGATGTATGTGCCCGATAGAACACGAAATGCGATTCGACGGTGAGACGCAGATAGCCGTGCCTTAGTCCATCGGCGTTGCGGCCTTGCACCTGTCCCGACGCGATGCGTTGGGAAAGCACTTTCGACAAGCGTCACATACCGGTCCGCTTGTTGGGTGCTCCAGTTTTCCGCAGTGTAAAGCCAAATCTTGCGAAGGTCGGACCGCGCGGCAGGAGAAACCGTGAAGCGGTTCATTTCGCGCGTTCGCGGTGCATCTCCGCCAGGAATTCCTGCAAATCGAAGGGCTGCGGCTCGCCGCTTTCCTCGCCCTCGATCAGTGCCGCGCGAACCGCCTCCACATATGCCTGCTCGGCCTCCAGCAATTTCAGCCCGGCCGCGACGACCTCGCTCGCCGAGGCGAAATTGCCGCCGTCGACCTGCTGCTCGATGAACCCGGCGGAGTGGTCGTCGAGCGACAGTTTCATGTGCGTGTTCATAAATTCAGACTACCAGACTCCGATTGCGCCGCCAACGTGCCACCGGATCAGTTCCCTGCGCTCTCCATGCGCCGGCCCTTGATCGCCTTCTCCAGCCAGCCGATCTCCATTTCCGGAACGGAAGACAGCAGCAGGTCGGTATAGGCGTCGAAGGGCGGCGTGAGAACCCGGCTCTTCGGCCCGTAGCGCACCACCTCGCCGCGATACATGACGGCGATGGAATCGGCGATCGACTTCACCGTCGCGAGGTCGTGGGTGATGAAGAGGTAGGCGACGTTCTCGTCCTTCTGCAGGCCGAGGAGGAGTTCGAGGATGCCGTGCGCCACCAGCGGATCGAGCGCCGAGGTCACCTCGTCGCAGATGATCAACTTCGGCTTGGCGGCGAGCGCGCGGGCGATGCAGACGCGCTGCTTCTGGCCCCCGGAGAGTTCGGCCGGATAGCGATCGACGAAGCCCTTGCCCATCTCGATCTTGTCGAGAAGTTCCGCCACCCGCTTGTCGCGCTCGCGGCCCTTGATGCCGAAGTAGAACTCGAGCGGCCGGCCGATGATCGTACCGACCGTCTGGCGCGGGTTCATTGCCACGTCGGCCATCTGATAGATCATCTGCAGTTCGCGCAGGTCGTCGCGGCTGCGGTCCTTCAGCGCTTTCGATAAGGTTCGGCCCGAAAAGTTGATCGAACCCTGCTCGGGCGGCAGCAGGCCGGTGATGGCGCGCGCCAGCGTCGACTTGCCGGAGCCGGACTCGCCAACGACGGCGAGCGTCTGTCCGGGGAAGATGTCGACGCTGACATTCTTCAGGACCTTGGCCATGCCGCCGGAATAGGCCGCGGTGACGTTCTTCACCGAAAGGATCGGCGTGGTGCCGGGCGCCTGTTCGCGATGCTCGATATGGTGCACGGAGACCAGCGCATTGGTGTATTCCTGCCGCGGCTCCTTGATGATCTGGCGCGTGCCGCCCCATTCGACCAGCTTGCCGTGGCGCAACACCATGATCTCGTCGGACACCTGCGCGACGACGGCGAGATCGTGGGTGATGTAGAGTGCTGCGACGCCGGTGTCGCGGATGGCGTCCTTGATCGCCGCCAGAACGTCGATCTGCGTCGTCACGTCGAGCGCGGTCGTCGGCTCGTCGAAGACGATCAGATCCGGCTCCGAACACAGTGCCATCGCCGTCATGACGCGTTGCAGCTGGCCGCCCGACACCTGGTGCGGGTAGCGGTCGCCGATCGTGTCCGGGTTTGGCAGGCTGAGCTTGCGGAA
Organism: Mesorhizobium sp.; assembly: GCF_023954305.1. Classification (NCBI taxonomy): domain Bacteria; kingdom Pseudomonadati; phylum Pseudomonadota; class Alphaproteobacteria; order Hyphomicrobiales; family Phyllobacteriaceae; genus Mesorhizobium; species Mesorhizobium sp. Next base: position 2,866,142 of record NZ_JAMLIG010000001.1, read on the forward strand.
CAGGTGCTTTGCCCGCTGTTCGGCCTCTGCGCGGGTCGCCGAGCCGTGCAGGATCGCCGCCTCGACAACCTGGTCCATCAGGCGATGAGCGGGATTGAACGCCGCCGCCGCCGACTGAGCGACATAGCAGACCTCGGCGCCGCGCAGCTTGCGCACGCCGTCCTTGCCGGCCTTGAGGATGTCGCGGCCGTTGAGGATGACCTCGCCGCCGGTAATGCGCACGCCGCCGCGGCCATAGGCCATGGCCGACAGGCCGATGGTGGATTTACCCGCGCCCGACTCTCCGATCAGCCCCAGCACCTTGCCGCGTGCCAGCGTCAGCGAGACGCCGTCGACGATGGTGACGTCGCGCGGCGTTTCGCCCGGCGGATAGACGCGCGCCTCGATCTTGAGGTTGCGGATGTCGAGCAGAAGATCTTCCGGCTTTGGACGGGGAGGCGTGTCGACGTGGTGAGCGGTGCTTGCCATCAGCCGCGCCCTCCCTTGAGGCTCGTCGTGCGGTTGAGGATCCAGTCGGCGACGAGGTTGACGGAGATCGCCAGCGCCGCGATCGCCGCCGCCGGGATCAGCGCGGCCGGAATGCCGAAGACGATGCCTTCCTTGTTCTCCTTGACCATGCCGCCCCAGTCGGCATCCGGCGGCTGGACGCCGAGGCCGAGGAAGGAGAGCGCCGAGAGGAAAAGGACGGCATAGATGAAACGCAGGCCGAGCTCGGAGACGAGCGGCGACAGCGCATTCGGCAGGATCTCGCGGAAGATGATCCAGCCGGTGCCTTCGCCGCGAAGCTTGGCGGCTTCCACGAAATCCATGACATTGATGTCGGCCGCAACCGCGCGCGAAAGGCGATAGACGCGCGTGGAGTCCAGGATGCCCATGACCATGATCAGGACGGGAATGGTCGTCGGCAGGACGGACAGGATAACGAGGCCGAAGATCAGCGTCGGGATCGCCATCAGGAGATCGACGAGACGTGACATCAGCGTCTCGAACCAGCCGCCGATGACGGTGGCGGCGAAGCCGAGTACCGATCCCATGGTGAAGGACAGCGCCGTCGCCGCCACCGAGATGAAGATGGTGATCCGGGCGCCGTAAATCATGCGCGACAGCAGATCGCGGCCAAGATTGTCGGTGCCGAGCCAGTACTGCGCCGACGCCGGCTCCCAGACGCCGCCGACGATCTGGCCGTTGCCGTAGGGAGCGATGAACGGCGCGAACACGGCGACGATCAGGAACAGCGCCGTCAAGACGAGGCCGATGAGCGAGCTGACGGGAATGCGTTTCAGCATGGCCGTCACCTCGGATGCCGCAGGCGCGGATTGGCCAGGATCGAGGCGATGTCCGCGACGATGTTGAGCGAGATGTAGACGGCCGCGAAAATGAGACCGACGGCCTGCACCACCGGCACGTCGCGCTTGGCCACGTGGTCGACCAGATACTGCCCCATGCCCGGATAGACGAAGATGACCTCGACCACGACGACGCCGACGACGAGGAAGGCGAGGTTGAGCATCACCACATTGACGATCGGCGCGATCGCGTTGGGGAAGGCGTGCTTGCGGATGACGTCCAGCTGGGAAAGGCCTTTCAGCTCGGCCGTCTCGACATAGGCCGACTGCATGACGTTGAGGATCGCGGCGCGGGTCATGCGCATCATGTGGGCAAGCACGACGAGCAGCAGCGCGGTGCCCGGAAGCACGATCGCTCGCAGCTTCTCGAGGAAAGGCATGCCGTCATAGACGGTGGAGATCGACGGGAACCACTGCATCTTCACGGCGAAGAAGAAGATGAGCAGGTAGCCGATGAAGAATTCCGGCAGCGAGGTCGACGCCAGGGCGAAGCCGGAAATGGTCTTGTCGATCGGGCCGTTGCGGTAACGGACCGCAAGCAGACCGAGCAGGATCGCCAGCGGGATCGCCACGACGGCGGTCCAGAAGGCGAGGAACAGCGTGTTCCACAGCCTGGGACCGAGGGTGGTCGCGATATCCTGGCGAGTGGTCAGGGCCGTTCCCAGATCACCTGTCAGAATGCCGCCGAGCCAGCGGAAATAGCGGATATAGGCCGGATCGTTGAGGCCGAGCTCCTCGCGTAGGTTCGCGAGCGACTGCGGCGTCGCCGACTGACCGAGGATGGACGCGGCGACGTCACCGGGAAGGATCTGGGTGCCGGCGAAGATGAGCGCCGACACCGCGAAGAGGAGGAGGACGCCCATCGCCACGCGCTGGGCGATGAGCCTCAGGATCGGTGAGCCTCCCACGGCCCCGATCCGCTTACGCCGCGACCCAGCATTCGGCCAGTGCGTAGCCGTCCATCATCTCGCCCGCCGGGTGGACGTTGAAGCCTCCCGCCTTGGCGCCCGACGCGTCGATGAAGTCGTTGAACATCGGCAGGATCAGACCGCCCTCGTCGCGCACGATCATTGCCATGTCGGCATACATCTGCTTGCGCTTGGCCTCGTCGAGTTCGCTGCGGGCAGCCAGCAGCATCTGGTCGAACTTCTCGTTGAAGAAGCGCGTGTCGTTCCAGTCGGCCTTCGAATAGTAGGCGGTCGTGTACATCTGATCCTGGGTGGATCGCCCGCCCCAGTAGGAGGTGGAGAAGGGCTGCTTGTTCCAGACCTCCGACCAGTAGCCGTCGCCGGGCTCGCGCTTGACCTCGATGGTGATGCCGGCCGCGGCGCAGGACTGCTGGTAGAGCTGGGCCGCGTCGACGGCTCCGGTGAAGGCCACGTCCGACGTGCGCAGGAGCACGGGCCCGGAATGGCCCGACTTCTGGTAATGGAACTTGGCCTTGTCCGGATCGTAGGTGCGCTGCTCGAGTTCGGTGAAGAGCGGATAGGCGGCGTTGATCGGGAAGTCGTTGCCGACGGTGCCGTAGCCAAACAGGATCTTCTCCAGCATCTCCTCGCGGTTCATGGCATATTTCAGCGCCAGCCGCAGGTCGTTGTTGTCGAACGGCGCGGTGTTGCAGTGCATGATGAAGACGTAGTGGCCGCGCCCGGAGACGTTCTGGATCGTCACGCCGGGTACGCGCTTGATCAGTTCGACGATCTTCGGCTCGACGCGGTTGATCATCTGCACCTGACCGCCCTGCAGCGCCGAAGTGCGCGCCGTGGCGTCGTTGATGACGATGATCTCGATCTGGTCGGCATGACCAATCGCGTCGCCGCCGTGGTAGTTGGCGAATTTCTCGCCCCCCTGGCGCACGCCGGGCTCATTGACCGTGACCTTGTACGGGCCGGCGGAGATGCCTTCGGTCGGATTGTCCTTGCCGCCGTTGGGCTGGATGATCAGGTGGTAGTCGGCCATCAGGTAGGGGAAGTCGGCGTCGGCATTTGCCAGCTCGACAATCACCTCGTTGCCGCTCGCCTTGACGCCGGTGATGTTGGTCAGGATGCCGAGCGCGCCCGACTTGGAATTGGCATCGGCGTGGCGGGTGATGGTCGCCGCGACGTCCTCGGCCGTGACCGTCTTGCCGTTATGGAATTCGACGCCCTGCTTGATCTTCATGGTCCAGGTCTTGGCGTCGTCGGAGGCGCCGATTTCTTCCGCCAGCTGGTTCTTCAGCGAACCGTCACGGTTCAGACGGACGAGGTATTCGCCCCAGCACTTGCCGAAGGAGAAAGGAACCTGGCTGAGGAAGGAGGCCGGGTCGAGGCTGTTGGTCGCCTCGCCGCCCTGCAGGCCGGCCTTCAGGATGCCGCCCTTGACCGGCCCCTGAGCGCGCGCGGCGCTGCCGAGGAGGCTGTTGGCGAACGCGGCGGACGCGCCCAGCGCCGCGGCCCGGCCGAGAAAGTCGCGGCGGCTCAGACGACCGGAGACGACATAGCGGCTCAGGAATTCCAGTTCTTTGGACATGGTAATCTCCTCACTCGGATGGTGTTGCCCCAGGGCCAATTAGAAGGCCTCATTGTGACACGGATATTGGGGCTGAATGGTTTTCCCCCGCAAGGCCGAAAGCGACATTCCGTGGCGTAAATGAAGGCAGGCAAACAAACGCGCCACCCGGGAGCTGTTGCTAGATGTGCTGCCGCGCGACCGTATCCGCGAAATCCCGCTCGAAAACACGGTCCAAGCTTTCCCATGCCTCCAGCCGGGCCGCCAGGTGAAAAGCGCCGGCATCCGAGCGCATCGACGACCGTGCTTCGGTGCGGACCGACCAGTCGCCGCGGGAGAGCGTCTGTTCCCACCAGATCTCCGCTGCCGCCGACAGCGGGTCGTCCGGCCGGATCGTCCAGCGCTCGGACATGCGCGAGCCGGTGATCAGCCCATGCTCGAGGTCGCGCGCCTCGCCGAAATCGTTGGCGACGATCACGGTGACGAGACCGGATTCGAGGTCACGCTCGATCCGGCGCTCCGAGGACGCCTTCCGCATCTGCTCGATCTTCCAGGCCGGTGCCGCCTCCGGTTCGGGGAAGGTCCACTCGGCGCGATCGACCGGCGGGCGCACCGGAAGGGACAGCGTTCCGGCATGGAGAGTCACTGCGACGGGTTCGGGCGACGGCCAGATCGCCGGCCAGTAGGCGGTCGAGATCGAGACGCGCAGTCGATGGCCGGCGGGGACGCGATAGGCGCACTGGTCGAGGATCACCGTGGCGTTGGCCGGCTCGCCCGGAACGAGCGGCTGAGGGAACTCGTGCGACGTTCGATGGGTCAGGTTGAGCAGTCCGTAGGAGATCAGTTCCGAGGCGCCGTCGGGATGCACGTCGCACAGGCGCACGCAAACGTTCGCCTGCCGCCGGTCGGAGACGAAGCTCAGATCGATGTGCGGTGCGCCGACGATGTCGAGCGGCTCGCCGAGAACCTCGCCGTCGAAACAGGCGGAGAGCGCGTCGTCCGGCCGCTGATCGCCCGGCAGTTCCGGGCCGAAATTGAACGGGAAATATTCGCCCGTCGCAAGGCCGCAATCCTGCGGCGAGGCGACGATACGCTCGAACGGCGTCGGTCCGGCGGAAAGGCCGGAGGCCGCGAGGTGCAGGATGCGCGTCCCGATCGTGGGCGAGGGCCATGCGGCCTCGGCGATCCAGCGCCCGGGTCGCTCAGGATGCCAATAGGCCGGGCGGACGCTGTCCATCAGCCGGATCCGCATGGCCGGATCGTCCTCAACGCCGGTGTCGATGTCCTTCAGCCAGCGGTCCCACCAGCGCAAGGCCTCCTGGAGAAAACCGATTGCCGGTCCCGGAGCGGCGAAGTGCGGATATTTGTGGATCCACGGCCCGACGATGCCCTTCACCGGCGCGGAGACGTGTTCGACCAGGTGCGAGATCGTGTTGCGGTAGCCGTCGTGCCAGCCGCCGATCGACAGCACCGCCGCTGTGATCGCGGAATAGTCCTCGCAGACCGAGCCGTGCCTCCAGTAGGCGTCGCGCGTCTGGTGCGACAGCCAAGTCCGGGCGAGGAAGGGCATGTTGTCCAGCCGCTCCAGCCACATCTCGCGCCAGCGCTCGCCGACCAGCGCCGGGTCGGGCGGACGGGAAGAGTAGGACAGCATGTTGGCAGCCCAGCCGAGGTTCTCGTTGAGCAGGCAGCCGCCCTTGTAGTGGATGTCGTCGGCATAACGGTCGACGGTCGAGCAGAGCGTGATGATCGCCTTCAACGCCGGCGGGCGCAGAGCCGCCACCTGGAGCGAATTGAAGCCGCCCCAGGAGATGCCCATCATCCCGACCCTGCCGCTGCACCACGGCTGCGCCGCCGCCCAGGCGATGACGTCGCAGGCGTCCTGCAGCTCCTGCGCGGTGTATTCGTCCTCCATCAATCCTTCGGAATCGCCATTGCCGCGCATGTCGACGCGGATCGAGGCGTAGCCGTGGCCGGCGAAGTAGGGATGGGTGAGTTCGTCGCGCGCGATCGTCCCGTCGCGCTTGCGGTAGGGCAGGTGCTCGAGGATGGCGGGAACGGGATCATCTGTGGCGTCGGCCGGCATCCACACCCGTGCCGAGAGCCGGCAGCCGTCGGGCATGACGATACCGATGTCGGGATGCTCGACGATCTCGCGCGGGAAGGAGGTGACGGTCTTCATGGCCGCATCCGACTATGTGGCACGCGGCGAGGCAAGGTCTGGATGCGACATGTCGAAGTGCGATTTCGTCGTCTTGATGAGACCGGTTTAGGGTGCTAGATAAAGTACTCATAGGAGCGCCTATTCATGACCAACGTCATTCTCGCCGAAGTCACAGCGAGCGTATCGGAACTGAAGAAGAATCCGATGGGGACGGTCGCTGCCGGAGAGGGCTTTCCGGTCGCGATCCTCAATCGGAACGAGCCCGCGTTCTATTGCGTACCGGCCAAAGCCTTCGAGGCATTGATGGATATCATCGAGGATATCGAGCTCAACGCGATTGCGGATGAGCGCAAGGGCGAGAGGGAAATCGCCGTGGACCTCGATGACCTATAGGTTGAAATTCCTCGAGTCTGCGGAACGAGAATGGCGCAAGCTGGATTCGAACACGCAGCTTCAATTCAAGAAGAAACTCATCGAGCGCCTGGAGCAGCCGCGCTTTCCTTCGGCCAAGCTGCGTGAAAGCAAGGATCGATACAAAATCAAGCTGCGGTCAAGCGGCTATCGGCTGGTCTACGAGGTACGGGATGCTGAGATCATCGTGCTGGTGGTCGCGGTGGGCAGACGCGCCCGGGATCAGGTCTACTTGGCCGCCGCCAAGCGCTCAGGCTAGCGGTATGTCGTTGTCCTGCTTCTGCGCCTGATAGGTGGCCGAAAGCGTGTCGTAGGTCTTGGCCAAAGCGTCGGCCCGGACTGAGAGGCGGGTGCGATCGGGTTCGGGCAGGGCTGCGATCATGCGGCGAAGCGAGTGGCCGGTCCAGAAGGCATTCTCCTTGTTGTAGCCGCCGGGATCGAGGGTGAAGACCTCTTTCAGGATCCTCAGGTCGTGTGGGATGGCGAAGGCGTCGCGCGAATCCTCGTGGCTGAAGAAGTAGTAGAAATTGTCGAAGCCGGTCCAGGTGATGGCCGAGAGGCAGAGCGAGCAGGGCTCGTGCGTAGCGAGGAAGAGGCAGTCCTTCGTCGCCGGCCGCGCCTCCTTCGGCAGTTCGTAGAAGCGCTTCAGCGCATGCACTTCGCCGTGCCAGAGCGGGTTTTCGATCTCGTTGTTGGTCTCGGCGATCACGACCGACAGGTCGGACTTCTTCAGGATCGCCGCGCCGAACAGCTTGTTGCCGGCGACGACGCCCGCGGCCGTCTTCGGAACGATGTCGTGTTCCATCACGTCGAGCAGGCGCTCGATCAGGGCAGCGTCGGTCATGCGAATCCTTCCGGCAGATGGATCGTCCACGGCTCGGCGAAATGGTGCTCTTCGAGGTTCTTCTCCAGGCCCGCGCGGTCGACGACGAGGAAGTCCTGCGGCTCGCCGATCGGGGTCAGCACCGCATGCCAGAGGTTGCGCGGGTAGCTCACGCCCTGTCCGGGTGCCGTGACGAAGGCCTGCGGGTCGTGCGGCTTGCCGCCCGCGTCGCGGGCGACGACGACGAGAAAGGGACGTGGCGACAGCGGCATGAAGGCCTGGCTGCCGAAGGGGTGGCGCTCCATCATCGAGAGCGTCAGCGGGAAGGCATAAGGCGTGGCGCGGAAGATCGACAGGATCACGCGCGCGTCCGTGCCGGCGGCCTCGGCGTTGGCGAGGTCGTGGTAGCGCTCGCACCTGCCGGCATTGATTGGATAATGGTTCGGCCACTCCGTATCGAGCACGTCGCCGAACGGGGCGAAGGCGTCGCGGGTGAGGCGGCGGGCGGTGAGGGCGCGGGTCATCGCCGCCACAGCTTCGGATGACGGTTGACGTCCTTGTAGAGCAGGTAGCGGAATTTTCCCGGCCCGCCGGCGTAGCAGGCCTGCGGGCAGAAGGCGCGCAGCCACATGAAGTCGCCGGCTTCGACCTCGACCCAGTCCCGGTTGAGCTTGTAGACGGCCTTGCCCTCCAGCACGTAGAGCCCGTGCTCCATGACGTGGGTCTCCATGAAGGGAATGACCGCGCCCGGCTCGAAGGTGACGATGTTGACGTGCATGTCGTAGCGCAGGTCTTCCGGGTCGACGAAGCGGGTCGTCGCCCACCTGCCGGCGGTGCCCGGCATGGACAGCGGCACGACGTCCTGGTCGTTGGAGAAGAGCGGGCCGGGAATGTCGATGCCGTCCACCTCTTCGTAGAGCTTGCGAATCCAGTGGAAGCGCGCCGGCACGGTGCCGGTGTTGCGGACGGTCCAGCCGCTGCCGGGCGGCAGGAAGGCCCAGCCGCCCTTGAGCATGCGATGCGCGGCGCCGTCGACCGTGACCGTCAGCTCGCCGTCCATCAGGAAGAGAACGCCTTCGGCGCCCGCGACCGGCTCCGGCCGATCCGATCCGCCGCCGGGCGAGACGTCCATGACGTATTGCGTGAAGGTTTCCGAAAAGCCGGACAGCGGCCGGGCGATGATCCAGGCGATGGTGCGCGACCAGTGCGGCAGGTAGGACGTGACGATCTCGCGCATCACGCCGCGCGGGATGAAGGCGTAGGCCTCGGTGAAGACGGCGCGACCGGTCAGCAGGTCCGTCTGCGGCGGGTGGCCCCCGGGCGGGGCGACATATTGGGGTCCGGCCATTTCTGTTGTCCTTCCTAGGCCGGCAGCAGGTCGCGCAGCCGGTACCAGGCGATGCGCTCGACCTGGCGGCAGGCTGTCGCGAATTCCTCGGTGCGGTCGTTGGCGAGGCGCGCGCCGAAGGCCTCGAGGATCGACGCCTTGGTGTTGTCCCGCACCGCGATGATGAAGGGGAAGCCGAACTTGGCGACATAGTCGGCGTTGAGTTGCGTGAAGGTCTCGCGCTCGGCATCTGTCAGCGCGTCGAGACCGGCCGAGGCCTGCTCGGCCGTCGATTCCGCCGTCAGGCGCTTGGCGTCAGCCAGCTTGCCGGCGAGGTCCGGGTGGGCCTTGAGGACGCCCAGCCGTTCGTCCTCGCTTGCCGAGCGGAAGGCGCGGCAGAGCGCATTGTGCAACCCGCCGGCGGAATCGTGCGCCGGGCCGAGTTCCAGATGGAAGGCCCTTTCTGCTACCCAGGGCGAATGCTCGAAGATCGAGCCGAAGCGGGCGACGAAATCGTCGCGCCCCATCCGCGAGGGACGCAGTGCCGGCAGACGATAGGGATGGTTCTCGCGCCAGTGCCGGGCGATGTCGATGCGGCGGGCGAACCAGACATTCTCGTGCGACTTGGCATAGTCGATGAACTTCTTCAGCGCCGCGACGCGGCCGGGGCGGCCGACAAGGCGGCAGTGCAGCCCGATGTTCATCATCGACGGCCGGCCGGCGCGGCCCTCGGCGTAGTGCGTGTCGAAGGCGTCCTTGAGGTAGGTGAAGAACTGCTCGCCGTCCGTGAAGCCGGCTGAAATAGCGAAGCGCATATCGTTGGCGTCGAGCGTATAAGGCAGGATCAGCTGCGGCGGGATCGGGTTGCCGTGGCCGTCATGGTCGAGCCAGTAAGGCAGGTCATCGTCGTAGGTGTCGGAGATGTAGTCGAAACCACCCTCGGCGGCCGCGAGCCGGACCGAATTGACCGAGGTCCGCCCGAGATAGAGTCCCGTCGGTCTCGCGCCTGTGACTTCGGCATGCAGCCGGATCGCCTCGATCAGGTCGGCGCGCTCGCTCGCCTCGTCATGGTTGCGATAGTCGATCCATTTCAGCCCGTGCGAGGCGATCTCCCAGCCGGCCGACTGCATCGCCGCGACCTGATCGGGCGAGCGCGCGAGCGCGGTGGCGACGCCGTAGACCGTGACCGGAACACCGGCGTCAGTGAACAGGCGGTGGAGGCGCCAGAAGCCGGCGCGGGCGCCGTATTCGTAGATCGATTCCATGTTCCAGTGGCGCAGTCCTGGCCAGGGTTGCGCGCCAGTGATCTCCGACAGGAAGGCCTCCGACGCCGCATCGCCGTGCAGGATGGAGTTCTCGCCGCCTTCTTCGTAGTTCACCACGAACTGGACGCAGACATGGGCACCGCCGGGCCATTTCGGGTCCGGCGGATTGGCTCCGTAGCCGCGCATGTCGCGGACATATCGTTTCGGCTGTGTCATCTGTTCCACGGTCCGGGGCATTCGCGCCGTGTTTGCGAGAGTATCAAAGGCATCGGAACCGATTCCCACCCAAAATTTTGAAAGTCTTTGTGTCGAGCCGGCCGGGGAAGCCCTTACGAATCCCTGCATATTGCCGCACAATCACCGGGCATGCATCATGCTTGCCGAACAAAGAGGCAGAACCCATGGCAGGCAGCGGAAAGCTGACGACCCACGTTCTCGACACGGCGACGGGAAAACCGGCTGCGGGTCTCGAAATCCTGCTCTACCGCGTCAGCGGGAATTCGCACACGAAGATCAAGTCGGTGACGACCAATGCGGACGGCCGCTGCGACGCGCCGCTGCTCGCGGGTGCCGAATTCCGGACCGGGCAATACGAGCTGGTCTTCCTGGCCGGCGATTACCTTCGTGCGCAGGGAACCGACCTGCCGGATCCGCTCTTCCTCGACCAGGTGCCGATCCGTTTCGGCATGGCCGAGGAGGCGCATTACCACGTGCCATTGCTGATCTCGCCTTACGGCTACTCGACCTACAGGGGAAGCTGATGATGGATTGCTCGCCGGCCTACGCGCTCTACGGCGCCCCCCTCTGTCCTGCCGGACATCTCCCCCACACGGGGGGAGATTGGCTGTCGCGATCCGTTTCGCCAATTGCAGACGTTGCAAGGCGAGCACCTTCATGGACGCTGCCAATCTCCCCCCGTGTGGGGGAGATGTCCGGCAGGACAGAGGGGGGCGCCACAGAACTCGATTTCAAAACAATCGGAGCGAGATGATGACCGCAATCCGCTCCGCCATCCGCTTTCTGCTCAACGACGAAACCGTCGAATTGTCGGAGGTCCGTCCCGACGAGACCGTGCTCGACTGGCTGCGCCTGCGCCGGTCGCTGCGCGGCACCAAGGAAGGTTGTGCGGAGGGCGACTGCGGCGCCTGCACGGTGCTGGTCGGGCGCCTGGGCGGCGGCGGTCTCGTCTATGAGAGCGTCAATGCGTGCATTCGCTTCCTGGGCTCGCTCGACGGCTGCCATGTCGTCACCGTGGAGCATCTGAGGGGCCAGAACGGCCGGCTGCACCCGGTGCAGCAGGCGATGGTCGATTTCCACGGCTCGCAATGCGGCTTCTGCACGCCGGGCTTCGTCATGTCGCTCTACGGGCTGTGGATGCGCGAGCCCTGGCCGTCGGAGGCGGCGATCGAGAAGGCGCTGCAGGGGAATCTCTGTCGCTGCACCGGCTACGACGCGATCGTGAAGGCGGCAAAGGCGATCTCGGACTACGGCGTCGCCGCCGACAGCGAACTCTGCGCGGAGCGCGCCCGCGTCACCGAGGCATTGGCTGAGATGCGCGACGGATCGCGTGTCGAGATCGGATCCGGCAAGGATCGGCTGATCATCCCGGTCTCTGCGGATGACCTCGCCGAGGTGCTGGACGCAGAGCCGGGAGCGCGCATCGTCGCCGGCGCGACGGATGTGGGGCTCTGGGTCACCAAGTTCATGCGCGACATCGCGCCGGTCTTCTTCGTCGGCCATCTCGACGATTTGAAGTCGATCGAGGAGGCGGACGGCATGCTGACCATCGGTGCCGGCGTCACCTACACCGAAGCCCGCGAGGCGCTCGCCTCGCGCATTCCCGCCTTCGGCCCGCTGATCGACCGGATCGGCGGCGAGCAGGTACGCAACATGGGCACGATCGGCGGCAACATCGCCAACGGCTCGCCTATCGGCGATATGCCGCCGCCGCTGATCGCGCTCGGCGCGACGCTGACACTGCGCAAGGGCGATGCCCGCCGCACGATCCCGCTCGAAGCCTTCTTCATCGCCTACGGCAAGCAGGACCGCCGGCCCGGCGAATTCGTCGAGGCGGTGCAGGTGCCGCTGCCGAAGGCCGGCGCGCATTTCGGCGTGCACAAGGTCACCAAGCGCCGCGACGAGGACATCACCGCCACGCTCGGCGCCTTCCATGTCGAGGTCGAGGGAGGGAGCGTGACCTCGGCGCGCATCGCCTATGGCGGCATGGCCGCGACGCCGAAGCGGGCGAGCGCGGTCGAGGCGGCTCTGGTCGGTCAGGAATGGTCCGTCGCAACCGTCGAAGCGGCGATGGAGGAATATCCGAAGGACTTCACCCCGCTCACCGACATGCGCGCTTCCGCGGACTATCGCATGACCGTGGCGAGGAACCTGCTGCTGCGCTTCTATTTCGAAACCACCGGCACGAAAAAGCCGATCACGGTCACGCGGGAGCGCGCGGCATGATGATGAGCGTGATCGAGCTTTCGGCAAAGTGCGCCCTCTATGGCGCCCCCCTCTGTCCTGCCGGACATCTCCGCCACACGGGGGGAGATTGGCCGTCGCGTCGACTTTCGCCAATCTCCAGCGTTGCAGGACGAGCGGGGTGGTTGGAACCGCCAATCTCCCCCCGTGTGGGGGAGATGTCCGGCAGGACAGAGGGGGGCGCGAAGGAGCACGGCCTCGCGGAGTTCAAATGACCCACCACGCCCCGAACCTCAAAGCCGAACGCATCTCCGGCGGCGTCGCCACCGACCGGCGGCATGATTCAGCCCACAAGCACGTCACCGGCACGGCGGTCTACATCGACGACATGCCGGAACCCGCCGGCCTGCTGCATGCATGCCTCGGCCTCTCCACCGTTACGCATGCCAAGGTCCTATCGATGGATCTCGATGCGGTCCGCACGGCGCCGGGCGTACGGCTCGTTCTCACCGGCAAGGACATGCCGGGCTCCAACGACATCAGCACGACCGGACGGCACGACGAGCCGGTGCTGGCAGACGGGCTGGTGCAGTTCCACGGCCAGCCGATCTTCGCGGTCATCGCCGAGACGCGCGAGCTGGCGCGGCGCGCCTGCCGGCTGGCGAAGGTGGAGTATGAGGAGTTGCCCTTCATCACGGACGTGGCGCAGACCGACCTGCGCAACGGCAAGATGGTGACGCCGCCGCTGAAGCTTGAGCGGGGCGACGCGGCCGGCGCGATCGCATCCGCGCCGCGGCGGTTGTCGGGCCAGATGCGCGTCGGCGGGCAGGACCATTTCTACCTCGAAGGGCAGATTGCGCTCGCCGTGCCGGGCGAGGACCAGGACGTGACCGTCTATTCCTCGACGCAGCATCCGAGCGAGATCCAGCACATGGTCGCGCATGTGCTGGGCGTGCCGAGCCACGCGGTGACGGTGGAGATCCGGCGCATGGGCGGCGGATTCGGCGGCAAGGAGACGCAGGGCAACCAGTTCGCGGCGATCGCCGCCGTGGCGGCGAAGAAGCTCGGCCGTGCGGTGAAAATCCGGCCCGACCGCGACGACGACATGACGGCCACCGGCAAGCGGCACGACTTCCTGATCGGCTACGAGGTCGGCTTCGACGACGAGGGCCGCATCCTCGGCGCCGATTTCCACTATGCGGCGCGCTGCGGCTTCTCCTCCGATCTTTCGGGGCCTGTGACCGACCGGGCGCTGTTCCATTGCGACAACGCCTATTTCTACCCGGCGGTAAAGGCCACCTCGGCGCCGCTCTACACCAACACCGTGTCGAACACGGCTTTCCGCGGCTTCGGCGGACCGCAGGGCATGGTCGGCGCAGAACGCGTTATCGACGAAGTGGCGTTCGCGCTGGGCAAGGATCCGCTGGAGATCCGCAAGCTCAATTTCTACGGCGTCGGCGAGCGCGACGTGACGCCCTACCACCAGACCGTGGAGGACAATATCCTCGAGCGGATCGTCGGCGAGCTGGAGGCGAGCTCGAACTACGAGCGGCGGCGGCGCGAGATCGCGGCGTTCAATGCCAACAGCCCGATCGTCAAGCGCGGCATCGCGCTGACCCCGGTGAAGTTCGGCATCTCCTTCACGGCGACCTTCTACAACCAGGCCGGCGCGCTGGTGCATGTCTATACCGACGGGTCGGTGCATTTGAATCACGGCGGCACCGAGATGGGGCAGGGGCTCTACGTCAAGGTCGCGCAGGTGGTGGCGGAAGAGTTCCAGATCGACATCGAACAGGTGAAGATCACCGCGACGACCACCGGCAAGGTGCCGAACACCTCGGCGACGGCCGCTTCCTCCGGTACAGACCTCAACGGCATGGCTGCGCGGAACGCGGCGCGGCAGATCAAGGACCGCCTGATCGACTTCGCGTCCGAGAGGTACGGCGTGCCGAAGGAGCAGGTCGTCTTCCTGCCCAACCGGGTGCGCATCGGCAACCAGGAGATCGCCTTCGCCGACCTGATCAGGCAGGCCTACATGGCGCGGGTGCAACTGTCGGCCGCCGGCTTCTACAAGACGCCGAAGATCCATTGGGACCGCGACAAGGGCCAGGGCCATCCCTTCTACTACTTCGCCTATGGTGCGTCCTGCTCGGAAGTCTCGATCGACACGCTGACCGGCGAATATGTCGTCGAGCGCACCGACATACTGCACGAGACCGGCCGCTCGCTGAACCGGGCGATCGACCTCGGCCAGATCGAGGGCGGCTTCATCCAGGGCATGGGCTGGCTGACGACCGAGGAGCTGGTGTGGGACGAGAAGGGCCGGCTGCGGACGCATGCGCCCTCCACCTACAAGATCCCGCTCGCCTCCGACCGGCCGAAGATCTTCAACGTGGCGCTGGCCGACTGGTCGGAGAATGTCGAGCCGACCGTGCACAAGTCGAAGGCCGTGGGCGAGCCGCCCTTCATGCTCGCCATGTCGGTGCTACACGCGCTGTCCGACGCGGTCGCCAGCGTTGCCGACCACCGCGTCTGCCCGCGCCTCGACGCGCCAGCGACGCCCGAGCGGGTGCTGATGGCGGTCGAGCGGGTCAAGCGCGAGGCGGGGGTGTAGCGAGGGCGCTGACGCGCTATCCTGCGGACATGCCAGCATTCCTTCGCGCCCCCCTCTGGCCTGCCGGCCATCTCCCCCACACGGGGGGAGATCGGCAGCTTCCACGTCGGCGCACCTACTTGAGCGTTCGTTATTGGCGAAGCCGGTCGCGGCGTCCAATCTCCCCCCGTGTGGGGGAGATGGCCGGCAGGCCAGAGGGGGGCGCGACAGAACGCAATGGCCTCCGGCAACGCGACCGGTTCGAGTCATGACCGCCTCCCGCGCCAATCTCGCCCGCTTCCTCGATGCGCATCCGCAGGTCGCGCTGGTGGAGGTCGTCGAGGCGCTGGGCTCCACTCCGCGCGAGAAGGGCGCCTGGATGCTGGTGTCGCCGGCGGCGACCTTCGAGACGATCGGCGGCGGCACGCTGGAATTCATGGCAATCGACCGCGCGCGCCAGGCGCTGGCGGGACAGGATGTCGACAGCGCACTGGATGTCCCGCTCGGTCCGGAGATCGGCCAGTGCTGCGGCGGACGGGTCGAGCTGTCGATCCGGCTGCTCGATGCTCCCGCCCGCGCAGCGCTGACCGAAAAGGCACGGCAGGCCGACGCATCTCTGCCGCAGGTTCTCGTCTTCGGCGGAGGGCATGTCGGGCACGCGCTTGCCGCCGCCTTCGCGCTTCTTCCGGTCAAAGTGAGCGTCGTCGATACGCGCGCCGAGGCCCTTGACGGGATGCCGCCCGCCGTCGACACGCGGCTGACGCCGGTGCCGGAAGAAGCGGTGCGCGAGGCGCCGGCAGGCAGCGCCTTCGTCGTGCTGACCCACGACCATGCACTCGACTTCCTCATCGTCGCCGAGGCTCTGAAGCGCACCGACGCGGCCTATGTCGGCATGATCGGCTCGAAGACGAAGCGCGCGACGTTCAAAAGCTGGTATCTGAAGGAGGCGGGCGGAGACGAGGCGGCGCTCTCGCGCCTGGTCTGCCCGATCGGCGGCCAGGCGGTGCGCGACAAGCGCCCGGCGGTGATCGCAGCTCTTGCCGCCGCCGAGATCATGACGGCGCTCAGCCGCAGCTGACCTGGCGCTCGGGTCGATTTCCGCCTTTGTGGCGGAACCATGTCATCACGCCGGTGTTACAGCCTCCATCAATCGGAGGACGCAACATGCACGGCATCATCTACCTCGTCGGTCTCGTGGTGGTCATCCTGTTCATCCTTTCGCTGCTCGGCCTTCGCTGAGCCGCGGCGTCAGAAACGGAGAGACTGCCATGACCATGACCGATATCGCACCCGGCGGAACGACGATCATCACGGAAGAAACGCTCGCTGGAGAAACCGGCGTATCCTACATCGACTGGCCCGCGATCCTGGCGGGCGTCGTCCTCGCGACCGCCATCTCGTTCGTCCTGCTCACCTTCGGCTCCGCCATCGGCCTGTCGATGACCTCGGCGCGCGAAGGCGAGTCGGCATCCCTGTTCTGGATCGCCATCGTCGGCGGGTTGTGGATCCTGTGGGTGCAGGTGATCGCATCCTTTGCGGGCGCTTATCTCACCGGCCGGATGCGCCGCCGCACCGGCAGCGCCAGCGAATATGAATCCGACATCCGAGACGGCTCGAACGGGCTGGTGATGTGGGGCCTCGCCACGATCGTCGCCGCTATGATCGCCTATTCGGGCGTCATGGGTGCCGCCAACGTTGCCGGGCAGGCCGCCAGCGCCGTCGGGGCGACCGCGGGTGCCGCGGCCGGCGAGATGGCGGACGAACTGAGCCCGTCGGACCTGCTCGTCGACCGGACTCTGCGCGGCGGCCCCGACGCCCCGGCGCTGAGCGAAGCCGACCGCGCTTCCGTTGGCCGCATCCTCATGTCCGCGACGACAGGCGACGGGATCGACGCGGCGGACCGCGACTATCTCGCCTCCGTCATCGCCGCCCGCGCCGGCATTCCGCCCGAGGAAGCTGCCCAGCGGGTCGACCAGGCCGTCGCACAGGCGCAGCAGATCGAGGCGCAGGCCCGCGAGGCGGCGGAGCGCGCCCGTCGCGCCTCGCTCGTCGCAGCGTTCCTGACCGCGGCGGCCCTGTTCGTCGGAGCCGCGGTGGCCTATTGGGCGGCGACGATGGGCGGCAACCATCGCGACAGGCAGACTGTGGTCGAAGGCTGGTATCGCCCCTGGTAGGCACCCATGCGCTGACCGAAAAGGAGGCCGCCGCGAGGCGGCTTCCAGCGTTTCAGCCTCCCCTCAGGATCTCCCGGATCAGGCGCTGGCAGCGCTCGGCCATGAAGTCGAGCAGCAGGCGGACCTTCTGGTCCTGGTAGTTGCGGTGCGGATAGATGGCGGCTAGCTGCACCGGCGGCGGGGCGTTGTCCGGCAGGATGATTTTGAGTCGGCGGTCGCGGATGAACGGCTCCACTTCGAAGCGCGGCTTGTTGATGATGCCGTGGCCGGCGAGCGCCCATCCGGTGAGCACGTCGCCGTCGTCGGAATCGTAGGGGCCGCGCACGTCGAACTTGCGATAGCCGTCGGCGGTCCTCAGCGTCCAGAAATGCTCGCGGATGCCGGGATAGCGCAACATCAGGCAGTCGTGGGCAGCCTCCACCAGGTCGTCCGGCGTCGCCGGTTCGCCGCGGGCCGCGAGATAGGCGGGGGCCGCGACCAGCACCCGCTCGCATTCCAGGATGCCGCGCATCTTCAAACTCGAATCTTCCAGCGTACCGAGCTTGAAGGCGACGTCGATGCCCTCCTTCATGATGTCGACGTCATGGTCCGAGAGGCGTAGCCGGACTTCGATCTCGGGAAAGCGACCGCGGAATTCGGGGATGCCGGAGGCGATCAGGCGGCGGCCGAGCCCGAGCGGGGCGGTGACGCGGATCGTGCCGCGCGGCTTGCCGGACAGCGCGCTCACGGCTGCCTCGGCCTCGGTGACAGCTTCCAGCACCTTCTTGGCGCCCTCGTAGAAGACCCGGCCGTGTTCGGTCGGCGTCAACTGGCGCGTCGTGCGGTTGAACAGCCGGACGCCGAGATACTTTTCCAGCTCCTTGATGCGGTTCGAAGCGACGGCCGGCGAAATGCGCATGTCGCGCCCGGCGGCCGACAGGTTCTCCAACTCGACGACGCGAACAAAGACGGCGATGTTATCGAGATAGGCCATGCATTGCCCCGCTTTGCATCTTTCCTAGGCAATCAGAGGATGATTATCCAGATTTTTTTGAAAGTTATGGGACTGTCCGGCCCTTCCGCTTCGCAGCGCAGCAATTACAGTGAACCGGCTGACGAAAGGGACACGGATGCAGGATCTCGCGCTCTTCTGGGACTGGCTCTCCTTCGGCGTGCGCTGGCTGCACGTGATCACCGCCATCGCCTGGATCGGCTCGTCCTTCTATTTCATCGCGCTCGACCTCGGGCTGCGCCAGCGTCCGGGACTGCCGGAGGGCGCGCATGGCGAGGAATGGCAGGTCCATGGCGGGGGCTTCTACCACATCCAGAAATACCTGGTCGCGCCGGCCGAAATGCCGGAACACCTGACCTGGTTCAAGTGGGAGAGCTACGCCACCTGGCTGTCCGGCTTCGCGCTCCTGTGCATCGTCTATTACACCGGCGCGGACCTTTTCCTGATCGACCGCAACGTGCTCGACGTGTCGCCCACCGTGGCGATCCTGATCTCGGTCGCCTCGCTAACACTCGCCTGGCTGTTCTACGACCAGCTCTGCAAGTCGCCGCTCGGCAACAACGACACGGCGCTGATGCTGGTGCTCTACGTCTTCCTGGTGGCGATGGCCTGGGGCTACACGCAGCTCTTCACGGGACGCGCGGCCTTCCTGCATCTCGGAGCGATCACCGCAACCGTGATGTCGGCCAATGTCATCATGGTGATCATCCCCAACCAGAAGATCGTCGTCGCCGACCTGATCGCGGGGCGCAAGCCCGACCCAAAATACGGCAAGATCGCCAAGACGCGGTCGCTGCACAACAACTACCTGACGCTGCCCGTCATCTTCCTGATGCTCTCCAACCACTACCCGCTTGCGTTTGCGACGGAGTTCAACTGGATCATCGCCTCCATCATCTTCATCATCGGCGTGCTGATCCGGCACTATTTCAACACGGTACATGCGCGGAAGGGCAATCCGCACTGGACCTGGGCGGCGTCTGCCATTCTGTTCATCGTCATCATGTGGCTCTCGACCGTCCCGGCCGTGCTCACCGGCGAGAAGAAAGTCTCGGCGGCGGCCGAAACCTTCATCGCCTCGGCGCATTTCCCGGCCGTCAAGGACACGGTGATCAGCCGCTGCTCGATGTGCCACATGGCGGAGCCGGTCTGGGACGGTCTCTACCGCGCGCCGAAGGGCGTGATCCTCGACAACGACGCCGACATCGCCGAACACGCCCGCGAGATTTACCTGCAGGCCGGCCGCAGCCACGCCATGCCGCCCGGCAACGTGACCGAGGTGACGGCGGAGGAACGTGCGCTCCTGGTGGCGTGGTTCGAGGGGTCGGGGAAGTGACTAAAGCCATGAAAGCCCTCGGCCGCCCCCCTCACCCGGCCTCCGCTTCGCTCGGCCACCCTCTCCCCAAGGGGAGAGGAGGTCTACGACCGTCGCGGCCAATCTCTCGCCAGCCAGCGAAGACGTTGGTGAACCTCCTCTCCCCTTGGGGAGAGGGTGGCCGAGCGAAGCGGAGGCCGGGTGAGGGGGCACCTTCTCTCATCATGGCGACCGCCCCATGACCCTCATCATCCGCGGTCGAACCCTTTCCTTCCACCGCGCTCCCGAAGCCGCTGACGACCATTTATCCTACGCCTATGACGAAGACGGCGCGGTGCTGGTGCGCGACGGGAGGATCGTCGCGAGCGGCGCCTATGACGAGATCAGGGCACAGGCAGCAGAGGGCGTCGAGATCGTCGACCACCGGCCGCATCTGATCCTGCCCGGCTTCATCGACGCGCATCTGCATTTCCCGCAGATGCAGGTGATCGCCTCCTACGGGGCGGAACTGCTCGACTGGCTGAACACCTACACGTTCCCCGAGGAAGCGAAATTCGCCGACGCCCAGCACGGGCGGCGCATCGCGCGGCTGTTCCTCGACGAGATGGTGCGGCAGGGCACGACCACGGTGGCGGCCTATTGCTCGGTGCACAAATCCTCGGCCGAGGCCTTCTTCGAGGAGAGCCACGCGCGCAACATGCTCAACATCGCCGGCAAGGTGATGATGGACCGAAATGCGCCGGCGGGCGTGCTCGACACGCCGCAGTCGGGCTATGACGACACCAAGGCGCTGATCGCCGAATGGCATGGCCGCGGCCGGCAGCTCTATGCGATCACGCCGCGCTTCGCGATCACCTCGTCGCCGGCGCAACTGGAGATGGCGCAGGCGCTGGCGCGCGAGCATCCGGACTGCCACATCCAGACCCATCTGTCGGAGAACCACGCCGAGATCCGCTGGACGGAGGAGCTTTATCCGGAGGCGAAGGACTACACCGACGTCTACGCGCGCTACGGGCTGATGGGGCCAAAAAGCCTGTTCGGCCATTGCATCCATCTCTCCGAACGCGAGGCGGACGCGATGTCGGAGACGGGGTCCGTCGCCGTGTTCTGCCCGACCTCGAACCTCTTCCTCGGCTCCGGCCTGTTCGACTACCAGCGCTACCGCCGCCGCGCGAAGCCGCTGAGGATCGCCACGGCGACCGACGTGGGCGGCGGCACCAGCTATTCCATGCTGCGCACCATGGACGAGGCCTACAAGGTGATCGCGCTCAACGGCGAAAAGCTCGATCCGCTGAGGAGCTTCTGGCAGCTGACGCGCGGCAACGCGGAATCGCTGTCAATCGCCGACCGCGCCGGCACGCTGGAGGCGGGCACCGACGCCGACCTCGTCGTGCTGGACGCCAGCGCCACGCCCGGCATGGCGCTCAGGATGGAAACGGTGAAGACGCTGGCGGAGGAACTGTTCCTGCTGCAGACGCTCGGCGACGACCGCGCGGTGAAGCAGGTCTATATAGCAGGACGGGCGGCGAAGGAGGTTTGATCTTCTGAGACTGCGACGATAGGGTCGCCGCCCGGAGGATCCATGCCCGCAACCGACGACATCGCGAAGATCATCGAGCAGGAGAAGGCGCTGGTTTTCGACGCGTTCGACGAAGCGGCGGCCTTCGACCTCGGCAGCCGCATACGCGAGAAAGCGCTTGCGGGCAACCTGCCGATCAACATCGACATCCGGCTGTGGGACCGGCCGCTGTTCTATTGCGCGCTGCCTGGTTCGCGCGCGTCGAACCAGGATTGGGCGCGGCGCAAGATCAATGCCGTGCGGCACTTCCTGAAGCCGAGCTACCGGCTGTTCCTCGAACAGGGCGGAAAGGATCAGGTCATCGCCGCGCATCACGGCCTGCCGGCAACGGACTACATTTTCGCCGGCGGCGCCTTCCCGATCCGGGTGCGCAATGCGGGCGTGATCGGTGCGGTGGCGATCTCCGGCCTGCCGTCGCGCGACGACCATAACACGGTCGTCGCCGTGCTGGCGGACCTGCTCGGCGCCGATGGCGCTTCGCTTGCGCTCGGCGCGGAATAAAAGGTGCCGCGTCTCGCCGCCAATCTGTCGACCCTGTTCACGGACGCGCCGTTTCTCGACCGGTTCGAGCGCGCGGCGAAGGCCGGGTTCGACACGGTGGAGTTCCAGTTCGGCTATGCGTTCGATCCGTCGGAGATCGCGGCCAGGCTCTCCGACACCGGGCTGACGCTGGCGCTGTTCAACATGCCGGCCGGCGACTGGGAGCATGGCGACCGCGGGCTTGCCGCGCGACCCGCCCGGCGCGAGGAATTCCGCACCGGCGTCGGCCAGGCGATCGACCTGGCGCTCGAACTCGGCTGCAAGCGGCTGCACATGCTGGCCGGCATCGTGGCGCCCGACGACGACGAGGACGAACTGCGCGCGACCTATGTCGACAATCTGCGCTACGCCGCGCAATTCTGCGGAACGGCGGGGATCGAGGTGCTGATCGAGCCGATCAGCCGCGAATCCTTCCCTGCCTACTTCCTCTCGGGGCTCGACATGGCCGCCGACCTGATCGACGAGGCGGGCGAGGAGAACGTCTTCCTGCAATACGATCTCTACCACCGCCGCTTCGTCGGGGAGGATCTCGTCTCGCCCTATCTGAGACATGCCGACCGCATCCGCCACGTCCAGGTGGCCGGCTGGCCGGGACGACACGAGCCTGATGTCGGCGTGCTCGACTGGCGGGCGGCTTTCGCCGCGCTGGACGCTGCGAACTATGCCGGCGTCGTCGGCTGCGAATATTTTCCCGCGGGCAGGACCGAGGACGGGCTCGGCTGGGCGCGGCCGTGGCTCGGGGAGCCGTCATGAGCGCGTTCGACGCCAGGGCGCTGTTCACCGCCATGTTCGAGGCGGCGGTCGCGGCTGCCGATCCGGAACACGTCATCCGCGACCATCTGCCGGAAAAGCCGAAGGGTCGGACCGTCGTCATCGGCGCCGGCAAGGGGGCCGCGCAGATGGCACGCGCGTTCGAGCGCGCCTGGGACGGGCCGATCTCGGGGCTCGTGGTGACCCGATATGGCTACGCGGTGCCGTGCGAGCGGATCGAGGTGATCGAGGCGGCCCATCCGGTGCCGGATGCGGCGGGCCTGGCGGGCGCGCGGCGGCTGTTCGAAACGGTGAAGGGACTGAGCGAAGACGACCTCGTCGTCGCGCTGATCTCCGGCGGCGGCTCGGCGCTGCTGCCCTGTCCCGCCGGAGATCTGACGCTCGAGGACGAAATAGCGGTCAACCGCGCACTGCTCGCTTCGGGCGCGCCGATCTCGGCGATGAACACGGTGCGCAAGCACGTGTCGGCAATCAAGGGCGGCCGGCTGGCGGCAGCGGCACATCCGGCAAGGGTCGTGTCGCTGATCGTGTCCGACATCCCGGGCGACCAGCCGTCTCTCGTCTCCTCCGGCCCGACCGTGCCGGACGGCTCGACGCGCGCCGATGCGCTGTCGATCGTGGAAGCCTATCGGCTCGACTTGCCCGAAACCGTGATGCGGCACCTCAACTCGCCGACGGCCGATGCGCCGCTGCCGGCCGATCCGCGGTTTGCCCGCAACGAGGTGCGCGTCATCGCCTCCGCGGCGAAATCGCTCGAAGCCGCGGCCGGCGTCGCGCGTGGGGCGGGGCTGGAGGCGGTGATCCTCTCCGACGCGATCGAGGGCGAGGCGCGGGAAGTGGCCAAGGTCCATGCCGCGATCGCCCGCGAGGTGGCGACCAGGGATCGCCCATTCCGCAAGCCGGTGGCGATCCTCTCCGGCGGCGAGACGACGGTGACGCTTCGCGGCACGGGCGGACGCGGTGGCCGCAATGGCGAGTTCCTGCTGTCGCTGGCGCTGGGCATCGAGGGGACCGACGGCATGCACGCCTTCGCCGCCGACACCGACGGGATCGATGGATCCGAACAGAACGCCGGCGCCTTCGCGGATTCCAACACCGTCGCACGTCTGCGGACGAACGGCCTCGACGCCAAGGCGCTGCTCAACGCAAACGACAGCTGGAGCGCCTTCGATGCACTCGGCGACCTGTTCCAGCCGGGACCGACGGGGACGAATGTCAACGATCTGAGGGTGGTCGTGGTGCGTTGAGCCCGTACATTTTGCCGCCGCCGAGATAGTGCGCTAAAATATATTTATGGACCGCGACCGCATCATCGAGATTCTGCGCGAACATCGCCCGTCGCTCGAACGACGCGGCGTGCATCATGCCGCGCTTTTCGGCTCTGTCGCCCGCGGTGAGCAGCGGCCGAATAGCGACATCGATATTTTGATCGATATCGGTGATCGCCCGGACCTCGACGTCTACCAGGATGTCGGTCTTCAGGATTACATCGCCGAGTTGTTCGAGGGTCCGGTCGATGTGGTCAGTCGACAAGGGTTGAAAGACCACATCCGCTCCAGTGTGCTCGCCGACGCGGTCTATGCTTTCTGAAAAGCGATCGAACGACGCTCTGCGCGACATTGCGCGCAACATCCTGCTGGCAAAAATCCTTTGTTGAGAGCGCTTCGTTCGAGTCGTTCGAAGCTGACGACAAGACCGTCTATGCGACGACGCGATGCCTCGAAATCATCTCCGAGGCTTCGCGACGACTATCGATCGACACGAAAGGCAGACACCCCCAGATACCGTGGCAACAGATCGCAAGCGCGGGCAATATCTATCGGCACGATTACGAGAGCATTCTGCCCTGGCTGGTGTGGAAAACAGTCAACGAGAACCTGGATCCTCTTCTGGCTGTCGTCCGCGCCGAACTCGAGCGCTAACCCATTAGCCCCTTCACCGCTTTGAGGTCCGCCAGGAACCGCCCCCGCTCCGCCGCCTTGGCCTCGTCGGGGAGGCGCAGGAGATAGGACGGGTGGACGGTGAGGAAGACCTTCAAGCCGTCTTCGCGCGTTACCGTCTGCCCGCGCATCTTGGTGATCGGAACGGCCTTGCCGAGCAGCGACTGTGCGGCGGTAGCGCCCAGCGCCACGACGAGGTCGGGCCTGATCAGCGTCAGCTCATGGTCGATCCACCAGCGGCAGGCCTCTATCTCGCCCGCATTCGGCCTGGCGTGGATGCGGCGCTTGCCGCGCGGCTCGAACTTGAAGTGCTTTACCGCATTGGTGACGTAGGTCGTCGCGCGGTCGATGCCCGCATCCTCGATGATCGCGTCGAACAGCCTGCCGGCCGGACCGACGAAAGGCTTTCCCGCGATGTCCTCCTGGTCGCCCGGCTGCTCGCCGACGAAGACGACGCGGGCGTTCTCCGGGCCTTCGCCGAACACGGTCTGCGTGGCGTCGCGCCACAGCGGGCAGCGGCGGCAACCGGCGGCGGCCTTGCGCAGTTCGGCGACCGATGCCGCAGCCGCCCCGTCGGTCTCACTCTCCTCCGGGCGGTTCTTCCAGTGTTTCGCCTGGACTGTCTGATGATGGGGCGCGGGCATGGTCGGCATCCTCTCGATCATCTCGCGGGCGGATTTCTCCGCGCCGGCAATCAGGTCTGGAATGAGCGAAGCCTCGGGTAGGTTGCGCCAGTATTTCTTCGGCATCTCCGCCGTCATCGCCTTCACCTTCAGCCGAGCTGGGTTGAAGATCGAACGGAAGTAGGTGCGCCAGAGCTCCTCCGCAGCGTCCTCGGCAGGCGCGTCCGACTTCGAAGCGCCGGGGCCGATGGCGAGATTCGTGCCGTCCCAGTCGGCCGTCGCCTGCGGCGTCAGGATCGTCCAGCGCATGCCGGTGAAGCGGCGCACGAAGAAGGGCGCGTTGCGCTCGACGATGAAATGCGCGGGCTCGAACCAGGCGACGAAGCGCTCCCCGGCCTCGTCCGCAATGCGGCGGAACCGCACGAAGGCCCGCATCTTGTGGATGTCGCGGCGGACCGATTTTTCCATTTCCTCGAGCCTTCGCACGTCCGGATCGGTCGCGACCGACAACAGATGCGGCTCGCGCTGCAGCCGCCACAGGATGCGATAGAGGAAACCGAACCGTGCCGGGTCCGAATGGCAGATCACGGCTTCGGCGAGGTCGACGAAACGGCGCGGGACGCGCAGTTCGGCATCTGCGGGCACGGCGGGCAGCTGCGCTGGCTCTGCGAACAGGTCGTTGGCGTCGTGTCCTTCGACCGTCCACGAGATATCTGCCGGGTCGACTCCATTCAGCGCAAGGGTCCGCGCCGCCTCGCGCCAGCCTGCGAAATCGGTTTGCGAGGCAAGCCTTACCGTGTGCCGGGTGGCCAGCCTGGCCGCGGCGATCGCCATCAGAACAGCTCCAGTTGCTTCGCCTTCGGCGCCACCGTTTCCCGCAAGCGCTCGGAATCGAGCGCTCCGCCCGGCGACCAGCCTTCGGCGACGATGAACGGCCGGACGGCGGCGATCGACTGGCAGACGCGTCCGACATCCTCCAGCCGCAGCCGCCGGTGGACGCGCGAGGCAAGGACGCGCTTGACCGCCTTTGTGCCGAGGCCGGGTACCCGCAACAGCAGCTCCCGCGGCGCGCGGTTGACGTCGACCGGGAAAATCGTTCGGTGGTCGAGCGCCCAGGCGAGCTTCGGATCGATGGCGAGGTCGAGCATGCCGTCGGGCCGCCCGGCCAGGATCTCGCGCTGATCGAAGCCGTAGAAACGCATCATCCAGTCGGCCTGGTAGAGACGATGCTCGCGCATCAGCGGCGGCTTCATCGACGGCAGCGCGGCGGAGGAATCGGGGATCGGGCTGAAGGCGGAATAGTAGACCCGACGGAGGCGATAGGAACCGTAAAGCCGGGCGCTGGTCTTCAGGATCGTCGCGTCCGGGGTGGTGTCGGCCCCGACGATCATCTGCGTCGACTGGCCTCCGGGCGCAAAGCGGGACCTCTTCTTCGTCCGCAATGTCGGTTCGGCCGCTGCCTCGAGCTTCTCGCGCAGTCCGGCCATCGAGCGGCGGATCGTCTGCGGCCGCTTCTCCGGCGCGAGCCGCATCACGCCCTCGTCCGTCGGCAGTTCGACGTTGATCGACAGCCGGTCGGCATAGAGCCCGGCCTGTTCGATCAGTTCCTGCGAGGCTTCGGGAATGGTCTTGAGATGGATGTAGCCGCCGAAGGAATTCTCCAGCCTCAGCCGCCGTGCGACCTCGACGATCTCGGCCATCGTCTCGTCCGGCGAGCGGATGACGCCCGAGGAAAGGAACAGGCCTTCGATGTAGTTGCGTCGGTAAAAGTCGAGGGTGAGCTTGACGACTTCATCGATGGAAAACCTGGCCCGCCGCACGTTGGAGGACGAGCGGTTGATGCAGTAGGCGCAGTCGTAGATGCAGAAATTGGTCAGCAGGACCTTCAAGAGCGAGATGCAGCGGCCGTCCGGCGCATAGGCGTGGCAGATCCCCGTCGCTTCCGTCGAGCCGATCCCGCCGGACTTCAGCGAGTTCCGCCTGTCGGCTCCGGAGGAGGCGCAGGATGCGTCGTATTTTGCGGCGTCGGCGAGAATGGCAAGCTTTTCGCGGATGGGGGGAGCAGGCATATGTTCATGTTACGTTCTATGACAGTCCTTTGCCATTCACGATTAATTGCTTCCGCCGGCGTTCGGGACGGCGCTGCCCGCGCTTGTCCTGGATCAAAGCGCTTTGCGTCGTTCCGTCGTAACGGATTGCGATCGTCGATACGTCTCGGTGCGGTGGAGTTTTCTACCCTGCCGGAAGGATCTGGAGGAACTGGAATGGTGCAGGTGGTTGTTCTCGGTGCCGGACTGGGCGGCACGATCATGGCATACGAACTGCGCGACGCGCTCGGCAAGCAGCACAAGATCGCCGTCGTCAACAAGGGCAGCCGCTATTCGTTCGTGCCGTCGAACCCGTGGGTCGCCGTCGGCTGGCGCGACCGCGCCGCGACCGAGGTCGACCTCGTTCCCGTCCTCAAGGCGCGCGACATTGCGCTCTATCCGCAGGGCGCGCAGCGCGTGCATCCGGCCGAAAAGCGCATCGAACTTACCGACGGAACGTCGCTCGCCTACGACTACCTCGTCGTCGCCACCGGTCCTGAACTCGCCTTCGACGAGATCGAGGGGCTGGGGCCGGAGGGATTCACCCAGTCGGTCTGCCATATCGACCACGCGTTGTCGGCCAAGACGGCCTTCGACAAGCTGGTCGCCAATCCGGGGCCGGTGATCATCGGCGCCGTGCAGGGCGCATCCTGCTTCGGCCCGGCCTACGAGTTCACCTTCATCCTCGACAAGGCGCTGCGCGATGCCAAGGTGCGCGACCGCGTGCCAATGACCTTCGTGACGTCGGAGCCCTATATCGGCCATCTGGGCCTCGACGGCGTCGGCGACACCAAGGGCCTGCTCGAAAGCGAGATGCGCCAGCATCACATCAAGTGGATCTGCAACGCCAAGGTCGACAAGGTCGAGGCGGGCACGATGCACATCTCCGAATTCGCCGAGGACGGCTCGGTCAAGCAGACGCATGCGCTGCCCAACGTCTATTCGATGATGCTGCCGGCCTTCCGCGGCGTTCCGGCCGTGATGGGTATCGAGGGGCTGACCAATCCGCGCGGCTTCATCGTCGTCGACAAGCACCAGCGCAACCCGAAATACCCGGAGGTCTTCGGCATCGGCGTCTGCGTGGCGATCCCGCCGATGGGCAAGACCCCGGTTCCGGTGGGCGTGCCGAAGACCGGCTTCATGATCGAGTCGATGGTCACGGCGACGGCGCACAACATCAAGCGCCTGGTCGACGGCGCCGAGCCGAATGCGGAAGGCACGTGGAATGCCGTCTGCCTCGCCGATTTCGGCGATTCGGGCGTCGCTTTCGTCGCCCAGCCGCAGATCCCGCCGCGCAACGTCAACTGGTCGTCGTCCGGCAAATGGGTTCACGCTGCCAAGGTCGGCTTCGAGAAATATTTCCTGCACAAGATCCGCAGCGGCAAGTCGGAGCCGTTCTACGAGAAGCTGGCGCTTCAGGTGCTTGGCATCGACAAGTTGAAGAGCATCAAGATCGACGGGCCGAAAACGCCGGCCTGAACGCGGGGCGGCGCCAGTAGCGCAGCATCATCCGGCGGGAAACGACCCAGGCGATCGGCGGCGTCAGCGCCAGGCTCGCGAGCACGACGTTCGGCATCAGAATGGTGGCGTGTTCGGCAAGCGCGGGAACCGAGAGAACCGTGATCGCGCCGGCGCCGAAAAGCACGGCGTTGACGGGCAGGGCGGCAAGCGTGGCAACGTAGACGCGGGTTTTCATCGGACTCTCCGTCGTGTCGGAGGAACAACTCCGACCAGGGGCAACGGTTCCCGGCGCTACACCTCGTGCAGATAGAGGTGGTAATCCAGTTCGCTCACCGTGCGGGCGACGCGGAGATATTCGGACTGCTTGATCGCGGTGAAGGTGCGGTGCAGGTCCTCGCCCAGCGCCTCGCGCAGGAAGGCTGAGGACTTCGCCAGCTCGATCGCGGCGCGCCAGTCGACCGGCATGCTGGTCGCCGCGTCCGAGGCCTTTTCGTAGCCGTTGCCCTCGGTCATCGGGCCGGGATCGAGTTTCTCGTCCAGCCCCTTGACGATGCCGGCGAGCACGGTAGCGGCGACGAGGTATGGATTGGCGTCGACGCCGGACGGCCGGTGCTCGATGCGGCGGCTCCTGACGTCGCCCGCCGGCACGCGCAGCGCCACCGAGCGGTTGTTGACGCCCCAGGTCGGCGCGATCGGAGCATAGGACTGCGCCACGAAACGGCGCCAGGAATTGGCATGCGGCGCGAAGACCAGCATCGATTCCGCCATCGTCGCCGACAGGCCGCCCAGCGCCCGCAAGAGGTCGAGCGACCAGGTCTCGCCATTGGCCTCCGAGAAGACGTTGCGGCCGCTGCTGTCGCTCATCGAGACGTGCAGGTGCATGCCGGAGCCGGCATAGTCCTCGATGGGCTTGGCCATGAAGCAGGCGGTGACGCCGTGGCGGCGGGCGGCGGCGCGCACGATGCGCTTCAGCATGACGAGGTCGTCGGCGGCCTGCATGATGTCGGTGCGGTAGTGGAGAGTGAGCTCGTACTGCCCCGGCGCGTATTCGGAGATGACGGTCTCGGCGGGAATGTCCTGCGCCTTCGCCGCCGCGTAGATGTCGGAGAAGAGCGGCTCCATCCCGTGAAGGTGGTCGACCGAGTAGACTTCCGTCTTGGCAGAACGGCGGCCGTCGACCACCGCCGAAGCGGGCCGCACGCGCCCGTCTGCGTCGCGGTCGTTGGCGAGCAGGAAAAATTCCAGTTCGAACGCGCCGGCGGGCTTCAGCCCCATCGCATCCAGCCGTGCCACCTGGCGCGCGAGCGCGTGGCGCGGATCGGACGTCATCGGCGTGCCGTCGAGCAGGTACATCGACATCAGCACCTGGCCGCGGGGAGGCGAGGTGCCGTGCAGCGGCTGCAGCGTGCCGGGGATCGGCCAGGCGCGCAGGTCGCCGTCGCCGGAATCCCAGATCAGCCCGGTCTCGTGGACGTCCTCGCCGGTGATGTCGAGGCCGAGCACCGAGATCGGCATATGCCGGCCGCCTTCAAAGAGCGGCATCAGTTCGTGGCGGCGGATGATCTTGCCGCGGCCGACGCCGTTGGCATCGGTGAGCACAATGTCGATCGCCTCGATCTCCGGGTGGCCGACGAGAAAGGCCTGGGCTTCGGCGGGCGTGGAGCCGGAAGGGGAGGTCATGTCGTTGTTGCTTTCTGGGGGATGCGCGCCCCCTCCACCATGCTGCGCATGGTCCCCCTCCCCCGCTTCGCAGGGGAGGATACGCGCTCAGATCCTCCCCCGTTTACGGGGGAGGGGGACCGCCGAAGGCGGTGGAGGGGGCGTGGATGCAACAGCTTCACCCCGCCAGCTCCTCGCAAATCTCCCCGAACGCCTTCATCAGCCGGTCGACCTGCTTCTTCTTCATCGCGGGCGAGACCAGCATCATGTTGTGGAACGGCGCGATCAGACAGCCGCGGTTGACAAGGCCGACATGGATCGCGGCTTCCAGCGCCGGCGCGTGGGCAGCTTCGGCCTCCGCGCCGTTCCTCAGCGGTCCGGGCGCGCAGATGAACTCGACGCGGGCGCCGACGCGGGCGACATGCCAGGGCAGTTTCGCCTCAGCGATTGCCTCGGACAGGCCGTTGGCGAGGCGCGCCGCGAGCTTTTCCATGTGGCGGTAGTTCTTTTCCGTCATCACCTCGGTCAGCGTCGCCTTCATGCAGGCGAACTGGAGCGGATTGGCCGACAGCGTCGTGCCGATGCCGGAATAGCCCGCCGGCTTCTGGCGGGTGTAGTCGCGGTAGCGCTCGGCGACGCCCGCCGACAGCCCCCAGACGCTCGCCGGCACGCCGCCGGCGATCGGCTTGCCGAGTACGAAGATGTCCGGGTCGAGATCGTGAACGCGCGCATAGCCCCCGCGGCCGCTGGAGATGGTGTGCGTCTCGTCGATCAGCAGCAGCGTGCCGGTCTCGCGGGTGATGCGGCGCAGCTCGGCATGGTAGCCCGGGTCGGGCAGGACCATGCAGGAATTGGTCAGCACCGGCTCGGCGATGACGCAGGCGACGTCACGTGTAGCGAGCGCCGCCTCGAGTGCGGCGACATCGTTGAACTCGACGACCTTGGTGTCATCGGTCAGGTCGCGGAACTGGCCGGAGAGGCCGGGCTTGTTGACCGGCCTGCCGTCCTCCAGCTTGACGAAGGTCTCCTCGACTGCGCCGTGATAGCAGCCGTTGAAGACGAGGATCTTCGACCTTCCCGTAACGGCGCGGGCGACGCGCAGCGCGAAGCGGTTGGCGTCCGACGCGGTCGTGGCGATCTGCCACTGAGGCAGGCCGAACATCGCCGTCAGCAGATGGCCGAGCTCCATCGCGTCCTCGGACGGCAGCATGTAGGTCAGGCCGCGCCGCGCCTGGCGGCGGATGGCGCGCGCGACCGGCGGCGGCGAATGGCCGAACATCGAGCCTGTGTCGCCCAGGCAGAAATCGTCGAGGTCGATGCCGTCGATGTCGGTGATGGTGGCGCCCGAGGCCTTTTCGACGATCATCGGGAAGGGCATCGGCCAGTCGAGCATCCAGTGCATCGGCACGCCGTCGAGAAATCCCGCCACGCCGTCGGCGAAGCGCTTCTTCGACTTGGGGCGTGCCTTGGCATAGGCTCGCGCCTCGCGGTCGCGCAGGTTGGCGATGCGAGAGAGGGCGACGCCGCCCTCGGTCTTTCCATCGGTGTCACTCACGTTACCCACACGCCCCCGGACAACACATCCCTGATACCGGTCCCCTCGATAAGGCGCAACAGCGGCCCGGGACGTGCCCCGGGGAACTCTGGAGAAGCCGATGCGCCGGATCACGATCGCCCTGTTGCCCTTTCTGGCCCTGGTCACCGGCGCGCAGGCGTCGGGCGGCTTCGGCTGCGATGCGAAGGACGAGAATGTCGAGTTCCTGTTCGAGAGCGGCGTGACGCGCGGCATGGGCTCGCCCGTCTTCAACTTCCGCGGCACCGTCGAGATCAAGGCGAAGGAGGTCGCGGACGACCTGCGCAACATGGAGTTCGACGGCGCGCACCTGGCGCAGTACTGGTCGGAGGATGGCCAGCTCAATCTCGTGATCTACCGCGAGCGCGAGGGCGACAAGCCCCACGGCTACGTCCAGGTCGTCATCCGCACCAAGGGCGACGAGGAGGGGCTGAACGGAGGCTACGAGCTGACGGTCTTCGACGGCGTCGACGATGCGACGCCCGAGGGCAAGAGCTACACCGCGAGCGGCAAGGTCGAGTGCATCGTGGAATGAGTGCGCGCCGCCGGACAAGCCGGCGGCGACCTTTATCTCGGACTACGGAGCGCAGGCGAAGCTCTCGGCCTTTTCCGCGTCGCCGCCCTGGTAGCGGGCGACTTGCGGGAGAGGGCAGAGCTTTCGCGTGCGGGATTTCGGCCAGTCTGCGGGAACGTCCTTGTTGTCGGGCGAAAGGCCGGCTTCGACAGGCCCCGGCTCGACGCCCTTCTCGACCCAGTCGACCAGAGTGGTGAAAAGATCGAAATCGTCCGTAGCCGGCCCGCCGGAGCAATGTGTCATGCCCGGCACGGGATAGTAGCTGACGAAATCCGCCGCCGAGCCTCCATTGTTCGCGGAGAGCTTCTCGTACCAGTTCCTCGTGTCATTGGCGGAGAAGACCGGGTCCGAGACCCCGTGGAAGACGATCATCTTGCCGCCCGCCGCCTTGAAGTCGGCCAGCTTGGGATCGGCGGCGTCGGGCGGCGTCATGAAATCCATGGCGGATTCGGCGAACGGGCCTTCCTTGGCATAGATCTTCGGCGCGTCGCTGTCGAAGTCGAAGTCGAGCAGGAATTTCTCCAGCGCGGCAGGCGAGCCTTCGACCGTGGTCGGCGGCGTCGTGAACACATGCGCCAGCGAACCCGCGCCCATCACCGCGATGACGGGCATCTTGTCCCACGGCGGAATCGGGCTCTCGAGCTTCCAGAAACGCCAATTGCCACCGCCGATGCCCGTGTCCCAGGCCCAGTCGCTGTAGAGCTGCTCTCCCTTGCCGTTTTTCGGCCCGGCGTGGATCTTCTGCAGGGCCGCCACCTTTTCCGGAGCAAGGCAGGCGGAGTTCTGTCCCTCCTTGCATTGCAGCGAGGCGATGTCGAACGCAGCCTGGCAGGCCTTCGTGTCGAGCACCATGCCGTCGGCGAGACCGTCCTTTGCATCGCAGGCAGCGCGAATTCCGTCGGCGACGAGCGACATATCCTCGCGCGACAGTGCCGTGCGGATGTCTCCGTTGACGGCCTTGAAAGACTGGACGTCGTGTGCGTGCTGGACGGCCGCCTTGGGCAGGTTGAAGCCCGGTGCGCCGGCAAGGAGACCGTCATACTCGGACGCCAGCCGCGCCGCCGCGACGAAGGCATGTCGTCCGCCATTGGAGCAGCCGACGCCGTAGGATCGCTCCGCCGGTTTCCCGTAATAGGCGGCAATGATCTTCTTGGCGATCGGCGTGAGGACTTCCACGGCCTTGTAGCCGTAGAAGGAGCGCGCTTCCGGGTCGAGACCGAACCGGTTGCCGCCCGCAAGTCCGGCGTCGGGATGGGCCTTGCCGTCGTGGCCCGCATCGGACGAAAGCACGGCATAGCCGCGACCGAGGGCGGTGCGCTCCTTGTTTCCGCCCAGCAGGGGCCCGAGCGCGGGCTTCACCTCGCCGTCATTGCCGCCGTTGAACTGGTGCACGAAGCCGCCGTTCCAGTCGTCGGGCAGGCGTATTTCGAAGCGGACGGCATAGGCCTTGCCGTCGACGCCCGTGCGCTCGGCGGCGGTCGCCTCGATACGGCAATGGGCGACCGGACTTCCTTCCCCCTGGGGCAGCGCTTCGGCTGCTGCCAGGGTGACCCCTTGGAGCCCGAGAGCATCCGCGGTCAGTCCGTCGCAGGCCAGTCCGGCCGCTGCCGGCGTTGCCACGCCGGCGGCAAGGAACGCCGACAGCGCAGGCAGAATCATCGCGTAGTGGCGCATAGAAGACTCCTCCCAGAGTTGGGTCGGGCACGCGCAAGCCGACCAATCAGTTATACTGTATAACAAATTGGGCGAATATCAAGCCTGTCAAAAGCAGCTTGGAGGAATGGATCGTCAGGCGCTGATGTCGACGACGCCGCAGTCGCCTGCTTCGGAGCCGAAGGCGAGGCGGATTCCGGCGGCGTCCCACGTCATCGAGGTGATCGCGCCCTTGCCGCCGCGGCGAAGCACGACTTCCTTCAGGTCGGCGATGCGGCCGGCGAGGATCATGCCGTCGGCATAGCCGATGGCGACGATCTCGTCGCGCGGGTGGCAGGCGACCGCGGTGACCATCGTGTTGCCGCGCGTGCCGAGTTCGACCGGCGCCTTGCCCATCGGGCCGTCCTTGGCGGAAAACGGCCAGACGATCGCGGCGGGCGCGCCGGAGGTGGCGAGCCACTTGCCCTTCGGGCTCCACGACCAGCTCTTCACCTTGGCCGGATAGCCGGTCATGCGCATGTGCTTGCCGTCGGCGAGCTTCCAGCCGTGCAGCGCGTTCTCCTGCATGGTGGTGACGAGGAAATTGCCGTCGGGCGAGAAGGTGATGCCGTTATGCGCGCCAGCCCATTCCAGTTCCGCGGGCTTGCCCTCGGCCGCCGGGAAGTGCAGCGTCGCGCCGTTGTAGCGGGCGACCGCGATGCGCATGCCCCTCGGCGCAAACGCGAGGCCTTCCACCGAGCGCGGATGGTCGTACGACTTCACCTTGCCGTCGGCGAAGCGGACATAAGCCGTGCGGCCGCTGGCATAGGCGACGGCGCCCTGCGGACCGGTGGCGACTGAGGTCACCCATTTGCGCGGCACTTCCGCCAGCATCTGCGTCGAACCGTCGGGGCGGATGAGCGCCACCTTGCCGTCCTCGCCGCCGGTGACAAGTGCCATGCCGTCCGAGGTCAGTGCCGCGCAAAGCAATCCGTCATGCACGGTCTCGGATTTCGCGCCGTGGTCGAGCCGGTGGATCGTTCCGTCGGCCAGCGCGAAATGCGGGATTCCGTCGAGGAAGGCGGCGGCGACGCAATGGCCGGAGAGGTCGTAGGGGGCGACAGTGGGCATCTTGGCGGATCCGATTACATGCGAGGCCGCGCTCTGTCACGCCCCCCCTTTCCTGCAGGAGAGAGGGGGCGCCGTCGAGCAACGACGGCGACGCGTTCGTCACGCCTGGCAGGCCTCGAAGGTCCGTTTCAGCTTCTCTGCGTCGAGGTTGCGGCCGATGAAGACCAGGCGGCTCTCGTGCTTCTCGCCGTCCTTCCACGGACGCTGGTGGTCGCCCTCGATGATCATGTGCACGCCCTGAACGACATAGCGGTCCGGATCGTCCTTCAGCGCGATGATGCCCTTGAGGCGCAGGATGTTCGGCCCTTCCGCCTGGGTGATCTTCTCGATCCAGGGGAAGAACTTCTTCGGGTCCATCTCGCCCGCCCGCAGCGAGATCGAGCTGACCGTCACGTCATGGATGTCGGAGGCGTGGTGGTGATCGTGGTGATCGTGATCGTGATCGTCGTCCGCATCGAGGAAGTGCGGATCGGTCTCCAGCGCCCGCTTGAGATCGAACGCGCCGCGGTCGAGCACTGCGGCGAGATCGACCGCCGAGCGGCTGGTCTTGTGGATCCGCGCAGTCGGGTTGATGGCACGGATCAGGCCCTCGACCTTGGCAAGCTCCTCCGGGGACACGAGGTCGGTCTTGTTCAGCACGATCACGTCGGCGAAGGCGATCTGGTCCTCGGCCTCGCGCGAATCCTTGAGCCGCAGCGGCAGGTGCTTGGCGTCGACCAGCGCGACAACCGCGTCGAGCCGGGTCTTGGCGCGCACGTCGTCGTCCATGAAGAAGGTTTGCGCCACCGGCACGGGATCGGCCAGC
This sequence comes from Mesorhizobium sp., assembly GCF_023954305.1. Taxonomy (NCBI): domain Bacteria; kingdom Pseudomonadati; phylum Pseudomonadota; class Alphaproteobacteria; order Hyphomicrobiales; family Phyllobacteriaceae; genus Mesorhizobium; species Mesorhizobium sp. The sequence goes on from NZ_JAMLIG010000001.1 coordinate 2,901,834, forward strand.
CCCGTCGTCTCGACCAGGATGGCGTCGAATCGGCCCGGACGGCGCATCAGGCCCTCGACCGTGCGGATCAGGTCGCCGCGCACCGTGCAGCAGATGCAGCCATTGTTCATCTCGTAGATCTCCTCGTCGGATTCGACGATGAGGTCGTTGTCGATGCCGATCTCGCCGAACTCGTTGACGATCACGGCATAGCGCTTGCCGTGGTTTTCGGAGAGGATGCGGTTCAGAAGCGTCGTTTTTCCGGCTCCGAGATAGCCGGTGAGGACGGTGACGGGAATCTGCGTGCCGTTGCCGGCATTGGTCTGGGTATCTGCCATTGTCTGCTCGCGGGAAGGTCAGAAAAACATTGTCGCCCATATAGGATGTCGCAACGCCGATTGCACCTCCCGGCCGGCGACCTCGTGCGGGCATCCCGCCCGACCGTCAGCCGGCTGTCATCCCGCTGCAACATTGCTCTGGCACATGTTCGCGCGCGCCGGCCGCGTTGCCGGCTAAGAAACGGCTTGCGCAACCGTGGCGCGTCGCCACAATCCGCGGTCGAGACGCAGAGCGCACAGCGGGGGACACTATGGCGAAAGCTGCGAAGGGCGCGACCATGTCCAGGCTCCAGTCCACGGCGCGGCTGGCGCGCACCGTGCTCGCCTCGAGATTGCTGGCGCACGGTTTCTATGCCGGGCAGGACCAGATCATGATGGCGCTCAACGCCGAAGGGGGCCAGACGCCGGGGCAACTCGCCGCCCGGCTCGGCGTGCGGCCGCCGACCATCACCAAAACTATCAACCGGCTGCAGACGCAGGGCTTTCTGGAAAAGCGGGCGTCCGATTCGGATGCGCGCCAGGCGCATATATTTTTGACCGAGAGGGGAGCGGACGCCATCAGGGCGATCGAGAAATCCGTCCGCAAGACCGAGAAGCAGGCGATGCGCGGTCTCGACAAGAAAGAGATCAAGGCGTTCGCCAAGGTGCTCGGCCGGATCGAGGCAAACCTGTCGCAGGAGCTGGACGTCGTGGCGGACGATGTCGAGCCCGACGAGGACGAATAGCTGCCACAGCTATTTTGCACTTGCGATCCGGGGACACATCCCGGATGAAGGGTGGGTTCCGCTAACATTTTACCCATGGTGTCCTTGCCCCACTCTTCCTCCCGTACCGAACAGGCGACGCCGGTCGCGGCGATCCTGCTCCTCCTGGGGTCGGGCTTGCTGTTCTCTTTCCTCGACGCCAGCGCCAAGTGGCTGGTGATGTCCGGCCTGCCGGCGCCGTTCGTCGTGTGGGTGAGGTTCGCAGTTCATCTCGTCCTGGTGCTCATACTCTTCCAGGGATGGCGAAGCCGGGAAATGTACAGGGCTCGAAGCCTGCCGCTGCAACTGCTGCGGGGCATCTTCCTGTTCGGGTCGACGATCTTCAACTTCCTGGCGCTGCTGACCCTGCCGCTGGCCGATGCGATGGCAATCTATTTCCTGGCGCCGATGGTGATCACGGCGATGGCCGGGCCACTGCTCGGCGAGTGGGCGGGGTGGCGGCGCTGGGCGGCGATCGGAGTCGGGTTTCTCGGCATGCTCGTCGTCATCCGCCCGGGCTACGGCGCCTTCGGCATCGGCCATGTCTATGCGCTCGCCTCGATGCTCTCCTACTGCCTCTATGTGGTCATGACGCGGCGGATGGCGGCGACGGAGACCTCCGCCAGCCTGATCTTCTATTCCGCGCTCGCCCCGGTCCTGTTCATGTCGCCCGCTGTGCCGCTCACGGGTTTGATGCCGCCGGACCTGCTGCACTGGGTCGTGCTGATCTCGCTCGGCTTCTACGGCGGGCTCGGACACTGGCTGATCATCCAGGCCTACAAGCGCGCGCAGGTCGCCGGTCTTGCCCCTTATCCCTATATCCAGATCATCTGGGCAACGCTGTGGGGCTATCTCGTCTTCGACGACGTACCCGATCTCTACACGGTGGTCGGCGCCGGCATCATCGTGGCGAGCGGCCTCTATATCGTGCACCGCGAGCGCGCGCTCCGTCTCGCCAACGTCACCGAGCCAAACTCGGAATCCAGCAGCCTGGCAAAAAAGCTTTGATCGCCGCGCCCCTCTGACATAGTTTCTTTAAACTGTTTAGAGGATCGGCGGTGGAGGGGACGGCTGGCGCAGAAAATCAAGCTTTCCACGATCGCCGACGCGCTGGGGGTGTCGACTGCGACCGTTTCGCTGGCGTTGCGCGACAGTCCGTTGGTCGCCGATTCGACGCGCGACCGGATCAAGGACTACGCGCGCACCATCGGCTACATCTACAACCGGCGCGCGGCGAGTCTCAGAACCTCGCGGTCGGGCATCGTCGGCGTGGTCGTCCACGACATCATGAACCCGTTCTTCGCCGAGATCCTGCGCTCGATCGAATCCGAACTTGACCGCAGCGGTCAGACCTTCATCCTCTCCAACCATTACGACCAGCTCGAAAAGCAGCGCAGGTTCATCGACACGCTGCTGCAGCTCGGCGCCGACGGCGTCATCATGTCTCCGGCGATCGGCACGCCGCGCGAGGACATCGAGATGATCGAGGAGAACGGCCTACCGGTTGTGCTGATTGCCCGCCACGTCGCAGGGGCGACGGTTCCGGTGTTTCGCGGAGACGATGCCTACGGGATCGGCCTGGCGACCAACCACCTGATCTCGCTCGGCCACCGAAAGATCGCCATGATCGGCGGCACCGACCAGACCTCGACCGGCCGCGACCGATACCGCGGCTACGTGCTGGCGATGGAGAAGGCGGGTCTGGAGGTCAAGCCCGACTGGCGTATCCCCGGGCCGCGCACCAAGCAGGGCGGCTTCGAGGCGACCGGGCAGTTCTTGGCGCTGAAGGACAAGCCGACGGCCGCGGTGTGCTGGAACGATCTCGTCGCGATCGGCCTGATGAACGGCATCTCGCGGGCGGGCCTGGTGCCGGGCCTCGACATTTCGGTCACCGGCTACGACGACCTCGAAGAAGCGGCGATCGCCACGCCGGCGCTGACCACCGTCTGGAACGGACAGCGCGAGGTCGGCCGCCGCGCCGCTCGTGCCCTGCTCGACCGACTCGGCGGCGACCATTCGCCGGCCACGCCGGACCTGATCCGGCCCGAGTTGCATGTGCGGCAATCGACGGGCAAGCCGAGTCCGCGCGGGTAGGGCGGCCTTTCGGCCGCCCCGTCCGCCCGGGCCGCGTCAGCGGCCCATGACGTTCGTGCAGATCGTGTTCGTCGACTCACCGTAAGAGCCGGAATCATCCATCGCCTGCTGGCAGGCGGCACGCAGCCCGGCCTGCTGGCCCTGGTCCATCGACGCCCAGCTCTGCTTGATCTCATCCTCGGAGCGGAGCGTCGTCATCGTGTCGTCGGTGAAGAACGCAGCGAGCGCATCCTTGTTCTGCTCATACATCATCTGCTCGTTTTCCGACGCGAATGGCGGAAGATTGGTGCCCGAGCCGCCCTTGCTGTTGTTGGCGGTGCCGGTCTGGGCGAGAGCTGCGCCGGTGACGAAGAGCAGTGCAGCGGAGGCGCTTGCGAGTTTTCTCAAGGTCATGGTCGTGTTCCTCTGGTTTCGGTTGCTGGGGCGATTGCGCAATCTGAGGGCTAATGCATCCAAGCCTGCATACGTTCCGTCGCAAATCCTTGGAAAGCGGAACTGCCTCGGGCGAGGGCCGGCGGGTTGTCGATCGCCGATCTTTCATTCTATGGATGACCGAATGGAGGTACGGCCATGTCATCCGACAAAGCGATAGCGGTGCTCGTCCCGGGCGCGCTCCACCCGCATGCGGTGGCGCGGATCGGCAAGGAGTTTGATCTTGTCGCCCTGCCGGCGGCGGATCCGGGCCTGGTGACGCAGGAACTTGCCGGGCGCGTGCGGGGCGTGGCGTCAATGACGACGATCAGCGCCGCCTTCATCGACGCCTTGCCCCGGCTCGAGATCATCGCCAATTTCGGAGTCGGCTACGACGCGGTCGACGCGAAACATGCGGGTTCGGCCGGCGTGATGGTCACCAACACGCCGGACGTGCTGACCGAGGAGGTGGCCGACACGGCGCTCGGCCTGCTCCTGAATACGGTGCGCGAACTGCCGAAGGCGGAAGCCTGGCTTCGCGCCGGCAAGTGGGTGTCGCAGGGCAACTATCCGCTGACCCGCGCCACGCTGCGCGGCCGCAGCGTCGGCATTTTCGGCATGGGGCGGATCGGTCTGGCGATCGCCCGCCGCATCGAAGCGTTCGGACTGCCGGTCAGCTATCACAACCGCCGTCCGGTCGACGGCGTTTCCTACCGGTGGTACCCGACCCTGGTCGACCTGGCTGGCGCGGTGGATACGCTGATCTCGGTCGCGCCCGGTGGGGCGTCGACCGACAAGGCTGTGAACCGGGGGGTGCTGGAAGCCCTCGGGCCGAACGGGGTGTTCGTCAATATCGGCCGCGGTTCGACGGTGGACGAGGAGGCGTTGGCGCAGGCGCTCGCCGATGGCACGATCCTCGCCGCAGGTCTGGACGTGTTCCGCAACGAGCCGAAGGTGCCCGACAGCCTGCTCACGCTGGAGAATGCGACCCTGCTGCCGCATGTCGGCTCGGCTTCGGTGCATACGCGCGTCGCTATGGCCGACCTCGTCGTGGACAACCTCGCGTCCTGGTTCGCGACCGGAAGGCCGCTGACGGCGGTTCCCGAGACGGCGCACGTCGTGACCGGAAATCGCAGCACGGGATAAGCGGAAGGCGTTGCCGCGCCGGCCTACTCGGCCGCGACGCGCAGTCCGCCCCGCGCGGCGCGGTGGGCGCGGGCGGCCTCGCCGAACGCCCTGAATATCCTTGCCGATGCGTCGTCAGACTTGACCCAGTATTCGGGATGCCACTGAACGCCTACGGCAAACGACCGGGCCCCGACGACCGAGACTGCCTCGACCGTGCCGTCCTCGGCGACGGCCTCTACCTGGAGGTTCTTGCCCAGCCGGTCGACGGCCTGGCGGTGCACGGAATTGACCGGTATCTCGCCCGCGCCGAAGATGCCGGCAAGGCAGGTTCCCGGCTTGATCGCGACGCGCTGGCGGATGGCGAAGCGCTCGTCCTGATCGTCGCTCACCGGCGCGCGGTGATCCATGCGGCCCTCGATCTCCTGCACTTCGGTATGGAGGGTGCCGCCGAGCGCGACGTTCATCTCCTGGATGCCGCGGCAAATGGCGAGCAACGGCACTTCGCGTTCGATCGCCTTGCGGATCAGGGGAAGCGTCGTGGCGTCGCGGTCGTGATCGTAGGGACCGTTGGCTTCGCTCGGGTCGCCGCCGTAAAGGCCGGGGAAGACGTTCGACTTCGAACCGGTGATCATCACCCCGTCGACGCGGTCGAGCAGCTCGTCGAGGTCGAGCCTCGAACCGAAGGACGGGACGAGCAGCGGAAAGACGTCGGCGCCGGCGATCGCCGCCTCGAGATATTGGCGCGGGGCGGCGTGCCAAGTGTAGTTCTCGAACTGGCGCACGTCTGTCGATACGGCGACGAGGGGCTGCGTCATGAAGGCCTGTCCGCTTGTACGGTCACGATGTGGGTTCGGTTCCTACACCGGATCGCGCCGGAAATCCAACGCGACGCGGGTGTAGAGCGGGATGGTCCCGTCTGCGCGACGGCGGCCGGAGCACACGGGTGTTAGACCACCGTCTAACGTAGAAATACGCCAAGCGCAGCGTAAGGTCCTGAAATCCTAGACACAAGCGACCGAGCGTGTATGAAACGCCTGCCTTGAGCGGAGGTCTCGCGCGCGCGGGCGCTGCAGAACGTCCGACTGCAAGTTCGAGAGGAGATATCATGGATCGCAGATCATTCATCAAGAAGGCCGGTCTTGCCGGCACGGGTGCCGTCGCCGCAACGGCGCTCGCGGCGCCCGCCATCGCCCAGAGCGCGCCGAAGATCACTTGGCGCATGACGTCGTCCTTCCCGAAATCGCTGGACACGATCTACGGCGGCGCCGAGGTGCTGTCGAAGATGATCTCCGAAGCCACGGACGGCAATTTCCAGATCCAGGTCTTCGCCGCGGGCGAGATCGTCCCCGGCTTGCAGGCGGCGGACGCGACCACGGCGGGCACGGTCGAGTCCTGCCACACCGTCGCCTACTACTACTGGGGCAAGAACCCGACCTGGGCGCTCGGTGCGGCGGTTCCCTTCGCGCTCAACGCGCGCGGCATGAACGCCTGGCACTACCATGGCGGCGGCATCGACCTGTTCAACGAGTTCCTCGGCGCGCAGGGCCTGTTCGGCCTGCCGGGCGGCAATACGGGCGTGCAGATGGGCGGCTGGTTCCGCAAGGAGATCAACACGGTCGCCGACCTGCAGGGCCTGAAGATGCGCATCGGCGGTTTCGCCGGCAAGGTCGTCGAGAAGCTCGGCGTGGTGCCGCAGCAGATCGCCGGCGGCGACATCTACCCGGCGCTCGAGAAGGGCACCATCGACGCGGCCGAATGGGTCGGGCCGTATGACGACGAGAAGCTCGGCTTCTATAAGGTCGCGCCCTACTACTACTACCCGGGCTGGTGGGAAGGCGGTCCGACCGTCCACTTCATGTTCAACAAGGCGAAATACGAAGAGCTGCCGGCAAACTACAAGTCGCTGCTGCGCACCGCCGCGCAGGCTGCCGACGCCGACATGCTGCAGAAATACGACGCCAAGAACCCGGCCGCGATCAAGAACCTCGTCGCCAGCGGCGCGCAGCTGCGTCCGTTCAGCCAGGAAATCCTGTCGGCCTGCTTCGACAAGTCGAACGAGGTCTATGCCGAGATGACGTCGACGAACCCCGAGTTCAAGAAAATCTGGGATTCGATCACCGCCTTCCGCGGCGCCTACTACCTCAACGCCCAGGTGGCAGAGTACAACTACGATACGTTCATGATGATCCAGCAGCGCGGCGGCAAGATCTGACCCGCGCAAGCCCCGAGAAAGCCCCGGAACGGCGACGTTCCGGGGCTTTTTTCGTTTTGCGGGAGCGACTTTAGGCGTAGCCTCCCGCGCCGCCGGGCACTTTACTTGATTGGTCCAGCGTGCATCATTGGACCAACGGTCGGCGGGGCGGCCACAAGATTCCCACAGAACGTCCAGCCCGAGCCGTTTGGTCCACTTCTTGGGAGGATATTCAATGGATCGTCGTACATTCATCACCAAAGCCGGTCTGGCCGGCGCAGGCGCCGCAGCGGCGTCGACGCTCGCCGCGCCGGCCATCGCCCAAAGCTCGCCGAAGATTGCCTGGCGCTGCACGTCTTCGTTCCCGAAGGCGCTCGACACGATCTTTGGCGCCGCTGAGACGATGGCGAAATATGTCAACGAGGCTTCGGACGGCAATTTCCAGATCCAGGTCTTCGCCGCCGCCGAAATCGTCCCCGGCCTGCAGGCGGCCGATGCGACCGCGGCCGGCACGGTCGAGATGTGCCACACCTCGTCCTACTACTACTGGGGCAAGGATCCGTCCTGGGCGCTGGGCACGGCAGTCCCCTTCGGCCTCAACGCGCGCCAGATCAACGCCTGGTTCTACCATGGCGGCGGCAACGATCTGATGAACGAGTTCTACAACTCCGTCGGCATCCATGCGCTGCCCTGCGGCAACACCGGCGCCCAGATGGGCGGATGGTACCGCAAGGAGATCAATACGGTCGACGACCTCAAGGGCCTGAAGATGCGCATCGGCGGCTTCGCCGGCAAGATCATGGAGAAGCTCGGCGTCGTGCCGCAGCAGATCGCCGGCGGCGACATCTATCCGGCGCTGGAAAAAGGCACCATCGACGCTGCCGAATGGGTCGGCCCCTATGACGACGAGAAGCTCGGGTTCTACAAGGTGGCCAAGTACTACAACTATCCCGGCTTCTGGGAAGGCGGCCCGGCGCTCCATGCGATGGTCAACCTGGCCAAATGGAACGAGTTGCCAAAGCACTACCAGGCACTGCTCACCGCGGCCTGCGAGGCGGCGAACTGCGACATGATGGCGAGCTACGACGCCAAGAACCCGGCGGCCCTGCGCCGTCTGGTTGCCGGCGGCGCAGTGCTGAAGCCGTTCAGCCAGGAGGTTCTGGCGGCGGCTTTCGACACCTCGGCCGCGACCTATGCCGAGATCAGCGGAACCAACCCGATGTTCAAGAAGATCTTCGACAGCCAGGCCGAGTTCCGCAAGGACGCCTATCTCTGGGCGCAGATCTCGGAATACACCTACGACACCTTCATGATGATCCAGCAGCGGTCCGGCAAGCTCGGCTGACCGGCGCTTCCGCTGAAACGAAAACCCCGGGGTGGCGACACCCCGGGGTTCCTGTTTTCAGGCGCTGCCGTCAGAACTTCGGCGGCTGGCTGAGGTCGTTGGCCGGCGGCTGTGCCGGCTGGGCCGGCGCGCCGAAGCTCGGCGGCTGGCTCAGATCGTTGCCGGAAGGCTGGGCCGGCTGGCTGGGGGCAGGGCCGCCCAGCGGCGGCAGGCCCAAACCCGGAGGTGCGCCGAGACTGCCGCCTCCGGCCGGTCCGCCGAAACCGGGCACCTCGATCTTGATCGTCGCCGGATCAATTCCCGTGCCGCTGCCCTTGTAGTGCATGACCATGCCCGGAAAGGTGATCACCAGCGCCACCATCAGCACCTGGATGCCGACGAAGGGGACCGCGCCCCAGTAGATCTGGCCGGTGGTGATCGGCGCGATCTGCTTGCCGGTGACCTTGTCCAGATAGGGCACCCGGGCGGCGACCGAGCGGAGATAGAACAGCGCGAAGCCGAACGGCGGGTGCATGAAGCTGGTCTGCATGTTCACGCCCAGCAGCACACCGAACCAGATCAGGTCGATGCCCAGCCGTTCGGCGGCGGGAGCCAGCAGCGGCACGATGATGAAGGCGAGCTCGAAGAAATCGAGGAAGAACGCGAGCAGGAACACGAGGATGTTGACCGCGATCAGGAAGCCCGTCTCGCCGCCGGGCAGCGAGACCAGCAGGTGCTCGACCCAGAGATGGCCGTTGACGCCGTAGAAGGTGAGCGAGAAGACGCGGGCGCCAATGAGGATGAACAGCACGAAGGAGGACAGCCGCGTCGTCGAGGCAAGCGCCTGCTTGATGACGTCGAGGCTGAGCCTGCCCTTGGCCGCCGCCATGATCAGCGCACCGACCGCGCCCATCGCGCCGCCTTCGGTCGGCGTCGCGATGCCGAGGAAGATGGTGCCGAGGACGAGGAAGATCAGCGCCAGCGGCGGGATCAGGACGATGATCACCTGCTGGGCCAGACGCGACATCAGGCCGAAATTCATGAACCGGTCGGCGATCGCCACGACGTAGATCACGACGATGCCGACCGTCGCACCGAGAATGTCGGCGTTGTCTCCCTGGGTCGGGTAGAGCCAGAGATGCGCGCCGTAGGCGATGGCCACAGCGCCGGCCAGCGCCACGATCAGCGACGTCACGCCGGAGCCCAGCGTGCGCGCCGCCAGCGGCAGCGCCGGCATCGAGGCAGGGCGGATGATGGTCATGATCAGGACGTAGCTCATGTAGAGCCCGGTCAGGATGAGGCCGGGAATGAGCGCGCCCTTGTACATGTCGCCGACGGAGCGGCCGAGCTGGTCGGCGAGCACGATGAGTACCAGCGAAGGCGGGATGATCTGCGCCAGCGTGCCCGACGCCGCGATGACGCCGGTCGCCGCGCGGCGGTCGTAGCCGTAGCGCAGCATGATCGGCAGAGAGATCAGTCCCATCGCGATGACGGATGCAGCGACGACGCCGGTGGTGGCCGCGAGCAGGGCGCCGACGATGATGACGGCGTAGGCGAGGCCGCCGCGGATCGGGCCGAAGAGCTGGCCGATCGTGTCGAGCAGATCTTCGGCCATGCCGGAACGTTCGAGTACGATTCCCATGAACGTGAAGAATGGAATGGCCAGCAGCGTTTCGTTGGCCATGACGCCGCCGTAGAACCGGTCAGGCAAGGCATAGAGCAGCGGCCAGGACAGGTTGATCGTGCCGTTGGACAACGGCGCCAGCTCGACGCCGATGAAGAAAAACGCCAGGCCGTTCGCAGCGAGCGCGAAGGCGACGGGATAGCCGAGGAGGAGGAAGACGACCAGCGAGAAGAACATGATCGGCGCCATGTTCTGGGCGATGAACTCCATCATTGCTTGAGCTCCTCGACCAGCGCCTTGCCTTCCAGTTCCGCCGCCTCATGCGCCGAGACGAATGGGTTCGGATCCTCCATGTCGCCGCGCATGATGGCGATCTTCTTGATGATCTCGGAAATGCCCTGGATGCCGAGCAGGGTGAAGCCGACAAGCAGCAGCAGTTTCGCCGGCCAGATGATGAGGCCGCCCGAATTGGTGGAGACCTCGCCGGACCGGTAGGAGAGCAGGAAGTAGGGGGTAAAATAGTAAATCATCAGCAGGACGAAGGGCATGAGGAAGAAGACATGCCCGAACAGGTCGATCCAGTGCTGCACCCGGCGCGAGAACATGCCGTAGACGATGTCGACGCGGATGTGTTCGTTCTGTTTGAGCGTGTAGGCGGCGGCGAGCAGGAAAGCCGCGCCGAACAGATACCACTGCATTTCCAGCCAGGCATTCGACGACGTGTTGAGCGTCTTGCGAATGACTGCGTTTGTTGCGCTGACCAGGACCGCGGCCAGGATCGCCCAGGAGATCCACTTGCCGATGAATTCGTTGATACGGTCGATCAGGCGCGAAAGAGCCAGGAGCCCCGCCATGCACTTTCCTCCCTATGATGCCGCGCGTCGCTTTGCGATCTCCGCCGCCACTCCCTAGTGCCGAAAAGTCAGCCGCGAAACAAGCGCGGATTCATGTTCAGCGTTGCTGCCCTATCATCTTTGTGCGCTGCAAAAAAGCCGGGTGAAACTACGGGGTCGCCGCGACTTTCGTCCGATGACGCTGCGGTATCAAATGTTGTGGTGCCGCGCGAGGTCTGTCGAACGAAGGACAAGGAGCAGCACCAACGCCGAGAAGATGCCGGCGTCGCGCCATTCTCCGGGAAAATAGCCGGTCCAAAGCGATTCCGCGAGGCCGACGCTCATCGCGCCGGCGGCCGCGCTCAGCGGAGACCCGCCGAGGCCGAGGGCAGCGACGAACAGTACCTTGAGCCCGAAGACCAGCCCGGTGTCGAAGCTGATATTGCCGAAGTGGATGGCCGCAAGGACGCCCGCCAGCGCGGCAAGCATGCCGCTGACGACGACCGTCGCGCGGAAGACCCTACGCGAATCGATGCCGCACATGGCGGCGGCCAGAGGATCGTCGCAGACGGCCCGCCAGGAGGCTCCGAAGCGGGAGCGGGCGAGCCATGCCGCAGCCAGCGATACCGCCGCCGCGACGATGGCCATGTCGACGAGCTGGATGAGCGTCAGCGTCACCGCGAAGGCGCCGTCGCTCAAGAAGACGACGGTGCTGGCGAGAACAGGCGGCAGCCACAGGTCGCGGCTGTCCATGGCCATGCGCCCGAGTTCCATCAGCACGATGGCGACTGCGAGCGTCGATGCAACGATCGTGTTCGGATTTCCGGCGCGCAATGGCTCGAGGACATGACGTGAGATCACGTGGGCCGCGAGGCCGGCAAAGGCGAAGGCGAGAAGCACGCCGAACCCGAGCGCGGCCGGGAAAGTGAGCCACAGCACGTTCCACCCGAACACCGCGCCGAGGATGCCGACCTGTCCGCCGAACGCGAAGATCGCGCCGTGGGCGAGATTGGCGCGGCGGAGGATGCCGTAGGTCAGCGCATAGCCGAAGGCGAGCAGCGCGTAGATCGAGCCGATGTGGAGGCCGTTCAGGATCTGCTGGAAAAGATAGGCCATCTCGGATCGGCGGAACACATATCAGGAGACGTCGACGGAATGCGCATCGCCGAGCGGACACTCGGCATGAATCTAACTTGCAATATGCATTATGCAAGTTAGTATTTCGACATGGAGACCATCTGGACCCCGCACCGGTTCTCGGGCGAAGTGCTGGCGCTGGACGTCGCGAACACGGTGGTGCTGCGCGTCGATCCCGCGCGCACCTTCGACCGGTTCGACGATCCCGCGGAGATCGAGCGCTTCGCGGCCGCGGCGAGCGGGTTCCGGGCCGCCGAGATCGGCGGCAATATTCTGGCGGTTTCCGACCCACGCGTCGCGAAGGCGAGAATCGTCGCGCTGCGGGAAGCCACCGACGCGCTGTTCCGCGACGCGACGATCACGGGGGTGGTTCGATCCGAACGCCTGGCGCCGTTGCTCGAATGCTGCGCCGGCGCGCTGGCCGCGTCGCCGGTCGTGATCGCAGGCGACCGGGCGGGTCCGGCCGCCGGGCAGGGCCGGATCGAGCTCGAAGCGGCGGTCGCCATCTCCGCGCTCTCGCTGCTTCAGCCCGACATGCGGCGGCGCATCCGCATCTGCGGCAATTGCGGCTGGCTGTTTCTCGACAAGAGCCGCAACGGCAGCCGTCTGTGGTGCGACATGAGCGTCTGCGGCAATCGCCAGAAGGCGCGGCGGCACTATCGCCGTGCGCGGGACGTCACAGGGAAGCGTACCGATGCGTAAATCTCTCGTTTTCGCAGTTGCCGTCTCGCTGCTGATTCTGGGCGCGTGCAGGGATGAGAGCAGGCCCGGCAAGCTGTTCGACATTTCCGGCAAGCTCTTCGTCTTCAACTACCGCGTGGCCACCGCGACCTATCTGGTAACGCTGAAGCCGCTCGGCCCCATCGAGGAGGGCCAGACTGCCGTCGCGAGCTTCGAGGATCCAGCCGGGGGCGAGGCGATCGTGGTGCGCCAGAAGATCTGGCCGAACCTGGACAAGACGGTTCTCGAAAGCCCGCCGCTGCGCTGCGTGCGGAAGGATCGCCCGTACTCTGTGACGATCAGGATCGAGGGCCCGGACGGCGCAGTTCGGCAGGAGATCACCACGGCGATTACGTCCAACCTCGACCAGGAGGTGTTGCCGGACCGGCCGCTGGTCGTCGGGCCGGTCTACACGCCGAATCCCGACCTTGCCGGACGTCCCGACGGCAAGCTCGACGTCACCAACGAGGCGGGCTGCCCCGGCCGCGCTTGAGCGGGCAAGCCATTGACCGCGCGGCGGAAAGTTGCGCGACGCACCCCGCTTTCGGTCATAAAGCCGATGCCTTCGCACCGCATTCTTCACGCGGATTGCTCTTTTGCCGATCCGGTTGATTTCGTTTGACGTTGCCGAGCGGCGCGGAAAACACTAGGTCATACGGAGGGCGGTCTGGCCTACCCAACCGTCCGGCAGGAGGCCGTTGATGACGCTTCACGACGTGACGCTCGACGACAAGTTCGATCTCTCCAAGGAGCGGATCTTCCTGTCGGGGGCGCAGGCGGTGATCCGCATGCTCTTGATGCAGCGCGAGCGCGACCGCCGGATGGGGCTGGACACTGCCGGTTTCGTCTCCGGCTACCGCGGTTCGCCGCTGGGCGGGCTCGACCAGCAGTTCTGGCGTGCCAAAAGGCAGCTCGAAGCCTCCAGCATCGTCTTCCAGCCCGGTCTCAACGAGGAACTCGCGGCCACCGCCTGCTGGGGCTCGCAGCAGACCGAGCTTCTCGGCGAAGGCAAGCACGACGGGGTGTTCTCGGTCTGGTACGGCAAGGGACCCGGCGTCGACCGTTCGGGCGACGTCTTCCGCCATGCCAACCTCGCGGGCACGTCGAAACACGGCGGCGTGCTGGCGCTGATGGGCGACGACCACACCGCCGAATCCTCGACCAACGCACATGCGACCGAGTTCCTGTTCGTCGACACGATGATCCCGATCCTCAACCCGGCGGGGGTCCAGGAACTCGTCGACTACGGGCTCTACGGCTTTGCCATGTCGCGCTTCGCCGGCACCTGGGCGGCGATCAAATGCGTCAAGGACAACATCGAATCGACCGCCTCGGTCGACGTCTCGCTCGACCGGCTGAACATCGTCCTGCCGGAGATCGACCTGCCGCCGGGCGGGCTCAACATCCGCCACGAGCTCGACCAGATGGGGCAGGAAGCGCGGCTGCACGAATACAAGCGCGCGGCGGCAGCCGCCTTCATCCGCGCCAACGGGCTGAACCGGATCGTCTATTCCGGCGGGCCGAACGCCCGGATCGGCATCATCACCGTCGGCAAATCCTATCTGGACGTGCGCCAGGCGCTGGACGACCTCGGCATCGACGAGGCGCGTGCCGGGCAGATCGGGCTCAGGCTGTTCAAGGTGGCCGCGCCCTGGCCGCTCGACGTCGAGCATATCGCCGATTTCGCCCGCGGCCTCGACACGGTGATCGTCGTGGAGGAGAAGCGCTCGCTGATCGAAGTGCAGATGCGGGAGAACCTCTACGGAACGGCGACGCAGCCGCTGATCGTCGGCAAGAAGGACGAGCGCGGCGAATGGCTGTTCCCCGCCAAGGGCGCGCTCGATCCCAACGAGATCGCCATCGCCGTCGGCGAGCGCATCCTCAAGACGGTCGGCCATTCCGAGGAGATCGCCGCCCGCGTCGCCCAGCTGAAGCAATACCAGGCGATGCTCGCCGACACCAAGGACGTGGCCAGCCGCACGCCCTATTTCTGCTCCGGCTGCCCGCACAATTCCTCGACCAAGGTGCCGGAAGGCTCGCTCGCCGGCGCCGGCATCGGCTGCCATTTCATGGCGCTGTGGATGGACCGCCAGACCGTCGGCTTCACCGCCATGGGCGGGGAGGGCGCGCAGTGGATCGGCCAGGCGCCGTTCTCGAAACGCGGGCACATGTTCCAGAACCTCGGCGACGGGACCTACAACCATTCCGGCTCGCTGGCGATCCGCTTCGCGCACGCCTCCAACGCCAACATCACCTACAAGATCCTCTACAACGACGCGGTCGCCATGACCGGCGGCCAGCCGCACGAAGGCGGGCTCAGGGTCGACCAGATCGCGCGGCAGGTGCGGGCCGAAGGTGTCGAGCGGATCGCGGTCGTCACCGACGAACCGGGCAAATATGCCGGCCAGGCGGAGTTCCCGCCCGGCACGACGTTCAATCATCGCGACGATCTCGACGCCGTCCAGCGCGAGCTGCGGGAGGTCAAGGGCGTCTCGGTGCTGCTTTACGACCAGACCTGCGCCGCTGAAAAGCGCCGGCGTCGCAAGCGCGGCACGTTCCCCGACCCAGACAAGCGGGTGATCATCAACGAGCTGGTTTGCGAGGGCTGCGGCGATTGCGGCGTCAAGTCGAACTGCGTCTCGGTGCAGCCGGTCGAGACCGAGTTCGGCCGCAAGCGGCGCATCGACCAGTCGAGCTGCAACAAGGATTTCTCCTGCGTCAACGGCTTCTGCCCGTCCTTCGTGACGGTGCACGGCGCCAAGCTGCGCAAGGCGGAGGGCATTGCCGGCGCATCCGATCCGCTCGCCGGCGTGCCGGAGCCGCGCCTGTTTCCGCTCGGCGAGGGCGGCTGGGCCTGCATCGTCGATGGCATCGGCGGCACCGGCGTGGTCACGATCGGCGCGATCCTCGGCATGGCGGCGCATCTGGAGGGCAAGGGCTGCGGCATGATCGACATGGCGGGCCTGGCGCAGAAGGGCGGGGCGGTGTTCTCGCACATCCGCATCGCCCCGACGCCGGACGACATCAACGCGATCCGCGTCTCTGCCGGTAAGGCCGACCTGGTGCTCGGCTGCGACCTCGTCGTCTCGGGCGCCAAGAAAGTGCTGGCCTCGGCCCGCGAGGGCCGCACCATCTTCGTCGCTAACACCGCCGAGGTGATGCCGGGCGACTTCACCCGCCAGACCGATTTTTCCTTGCCCACCGAGCGGCTGAAGAAGGCGATCCGCCAGGCGGTGGGCGAGGAGAACGCACATTTCTTCGACGCCACGAAAAGTGCCTCGACGCTGTTCGGCAATTCCGTCGGCGCCAACATGTTCATGCTCGGCTTCGCCTACCAGCATGGCGGCCTGCCGGTGTCGGCCGAGGCGGTCGAGAAGGCAATCGAGCTCAACGGCGAAGCGGTGAAGATGAACGTCGCCGCCTTCCGCTGGGGCCGCCGCGCCGCGCATGACCCGGAAGCCGTGCGCAGGCTGGTGCAGTCGGTGCAGGGTGCCGACAAGCCCGCGCTTGCTCAGACGCTGGACGAGGTCATCGCCCGGCGCGTCGAGTTTCTCACCGCCTACCAGAACGCAGCCTATGCCAAGCGCTATGCCGAGCGGATCGAGCGGCTCCGCCAGGCGGAGGCGCGCGCCCTGACCGGCTCGACGGCCGTCACCGAGGCGGCGGCGCGCAACCTGTTCAAGCTGATGGCGGTGAAGGACGAATATGAGGTCGCCCGGCTCTATACGGACGGCTCGTTCAAGAAGCAGCTCGCCGCGCAGTTCCAGGGCTTCGACCGTCTCGAATTCCATCTCGCGCCGCCGATTCTCGGCCGCAAGGGCGCGGACGGGCAGCCGCGGAAATCATCGTTCGGGCCATGGATGATGAAGGGTTTCGGTGTGCTTGCCGCGCTCAGGGGCCTGCGCGGCACCGCGCTCGACATCTTCGGCTATTCGGCCGAGCGGCGGATGGAGCGCCGGCTGCTTTCGGACTACGAGACCGATCTCGATCTCATCGAGAAGCACCTCGCCCCCGCATCGCTCGACGCGGCTGTTGCGCTCGCTTCGGTTCCGGCGCTGATCCGCGGCTACGGCCACGTCAAGGCCGGCAATGCAGCGAAGGCCGAGGGCGAGCGGTCGCGGCTGATTGGCCGTCTGGTCGCCTCGCCCGCGGCGCCGGCGCTGCAGGCTGCGGAGTAGGAGTGCCTTCCTACGCGGATTTGCGGAGCGGGATCGTGCTTCTGTGCGAAACGGGAGCGTGCGCGCGGAATTTCTCGGCGGGGCTCGGGCGCCCGACATGGAATCCCTGGACCTGGTCGATCCCGAATTCGCGCATCAGCGCCAGCTGGTCGTCGGATTCGACGCCCTCGACCAGGATCTTGTGTCCGCGGTTCCGGATCAGGCCGATAATGTCCTGAAGCATGGCGCGACCCCTGGGGGCGGCGCAGTCATGCAGGAACGATCGATCGATCTTCACCGTGTCGAAATCGATGAGGCGAAGCCATGACAAGCCGGCGAAGCCGGTGCCGAAATCGTCGAGCCAGATCTTGATGCCGAGGAGCTTCAGATCGGTGATGCAGCGGAGAATGTCCGAGTGCATCTCCATCTCCAGCCCTTCGGTGATTTCGAAAGCCAGCCGGTTGCCGCTCACCCCGGTTTCGCCGAGAATCGCGGCGACGGAGGTCGCAAAGCCCGGGGTCTTGAGCTGAATCGGAGAGACGTTGACGCTGACCACGCGGACGTGGTTGTCGACCAGAAGTTCGCGACACACGGTCCTGATCGCCCAGCGTCCGAGTTCCAGGATCGCGCCCGTGCGCTCGGCGACCGGGATGAAGAGGCTCGGCGGAACCGACGTGCCATCGAGCATTCTGAGCCGCATCAGCGCCTCGACGGCGACGACCTGGCCGGACGCGACCTCCTGGATCGGTTGATAGACGAGCGAGACCAGGTTCTGGGCAATCGCGATCTTGAGCAGGGCCGCGATGTTCTCGCTCTCGTCTCCGCTCTGGGGATCGTTGGGGTCGAATACCCGGGCGCAGTTGCGGCCGTTCGCCTTGGCGAGGTAGAGAGCCCGATCCGCCTCGTGAATGATCTTCTCCAGCTTGGCACCGCTTTGATTCCTGGTCAGCGCGGCGCCGACGCTTACCGTCACGACGGACATGCCATCGCGGCGTTGATCGTGAACAAGACCGAGTGTCTCGACGGTGCGGCGGATGCTCTCCGCCAGCTCGGCGACCTCCTTCTCGGTCTTGGCCGGAGCAAGGACGATGAATTCCTCGCCGCCATAGCGCCCGATCGAACCGTTGTGTTCCTGGACGAGTTCTCCGAGCGCATTGGCAACCAAAACCAGACAGCGATCGCCCTCCTGATGACCATAGCAGTCATTGAATTTCTTGAAGAAATCCACGTCGATGAGGAGGGCCGCGAAACTGGTCCCGAACTGCTGCCAGTCGTGCCAGTAGTCGCGCAACTTCTCGTCGACTGCCCGACGGTTGTCGAGTCCGGTCAGCGGATCCGTTCTGGACAGGCGCAGCAGAGCGTTGCCGCGTTCCATTGCCTCGCGCTGCTGGTGCTTCGCTTCCAGCGCGTTGAGGAAGACGTTGAACCGTTCCTGCGTCAGTCTCCAGTTCACGTAGCCCGTGAAGGTGAAGCACGAGATATAGAAGGTGCCGAACGCGATACGATAGGAGTTGGAGGCCGGAAATATCCACAAGGCGACGAAGAAGGCGGCCAGTATGATCAGCGATGCCAACAGCGAAAGCCGGAACTGGAATTTGAAGAACAGGTTGGCTCCCATCATGAAGGTCGAGCCGAAGACCATGAAATAGGAGAAGCTCTGCGAGTGCTCGGTCACGATCGCCGGAACCAGCCAGCCGATGTAGCCGGACACCAGCGCGGCGGCGCAGGTGATGTCGAGCCATTCCGCTCGGGCGTTCGTGCGATACTGGATCTCGATCGTTGCCAGCGCGAGTATGCCAATGGTGAAACGCGTAGCGACCGCGTAGGCGGCGACGTCGGGTATGAGAAGCACGTCGAGTGCCGAAAACAGCAGATACGTCGCGACGGCGATCCAAAGCCCCTGCCTGGCCGCGTGTCTGCGCGTCTCCTCGGCGTCCTCGAGATAGAGCGCATGAAGCTTCCGGGACAAAGGCCCGTGCCCCTGCTTGTACATGTCCGTCTCGGCTAAGTGGGGCGATACATGGCTCATTCGCCAATCCATCGATCTGGCCGCAGTTCGAAGATGTTTCTGTTCTGCTTGCCCATCTATCGACGTTTTCTTTTCAACTCCCTGCCGACTGCTTCGTCCAACCGGACAGGCGGCAATCTTTGCGGCAATCCCGTGAGATAGGCGACACCTGACAAGTTTCGGTTAATCCGCCGACATGGATGCCGCAACGGCAACATCCAACCTTAGTCTTGGCATGGAAAGGGTTACAATTCAGTTAGGTATGATCTGGCTAAAAGCCGGCGCAAAGGCGCGTTTTTATTACCTAAAATTGCAAACAAGCTACCCTGGGTTGCTTGGAGGCTATGGGAACATGAATCTGCAAGAAGCCGCATGCGCGAATCGGCGTTACGCCTGCGGCTTCTTGCCTGAACGATGTTGATCAGAACCCGCGCTTGCGGATCATTCCGTAGACGATATTTCTGTTGGATCCATAGTATACATCGGCCTCTACGCTGTTTCTGTCGAGGGCAGAATTAATAATGTCCCACATATCATCGGCCGAGCGAAGTATAAGAGGCCAATCCATGAATGTCTCCATGTAGCCGTCCGTCGTGATCTCGTCGCTGAAATTTGCGAAGAGGAATTCGCCGCCCGGTTTAACCAGCTCCATCGCCCTCTGGAGAAGTCGGATACCGATGGCGCGCGGCAGATAGTCGTAGAGTCCCGAGGCGTAGACGAGGTCGAAAGTGCCGAGCTTGTAGGCCCGGCGGAGAATGCCGCGCACCGAACCGTCGATGGCTTCGACCTTCGTCCCGGCGAGGTCGCGATTCACGGTGCCGACGCTTACCGGATCCTGGTCGAGCCCGACCCAGCGCTTCAGCTTGCCGGCCGCCAGCGCCCGAGACAGTTCGGCCTCGCGCATATGGCCGCAGGCGATCGCCAGGATTTCGGCGTTCTCCGCCCGAAGCGCCGTCTCGTCAACCGTTCTGGCGAGGATATCACGCCGTTCGCGACCCGCGACCGAACTCGCCGCCTCGCTTGTATAGGCATAGATTTCCTGTCCCAGGGGCGTCGACGAAGCCACGATCTCGTCCGCGCTGCGATGCTTGTAGTAGATGTCCAGCAGGGTCGCATCGCCCGAATAGCCGCGCGGCTTTTCGAAGGACCAGCGCGTGAACGGATCCTGGAGCAGATACTCCGCAACGCGGTGCTGCTGGGCCATTGGAATGAGTTGCCGCCAGACCGCGGGTGAGGCCTGGGCGCGCAGCTCGTGCAGGCGCCCCGCCAGACGATGGACGATCGTCGCGGCCGGCTCGCCGCCGACAAAACCCTGATGTGCGAGATCGAGCATTAGCGCGAGCCTGGCTGACTGTGCTCTCAGTTCGCCCTGATCGACGACCTCGGTGGTCGGATCGACGTGCGACTTTATGAGTGCCGACGTTATGAGACTATGCTCGTCCAGACTGATTTCTGCTTTCGCCGACATCCGCATCCCCTTCTCGGAAAACCTGCGGATCAGGATAGACATATCAGCGCTTTTCCGAAACTGTTCAGTTAATTATTGGTTAATGACCATACGGAAATTGTCAAAATCTGCCGGTACCGCGGATTAGCTGGCGCGCATTTGAGCAGAGTGCCCAAGGAGCGCCCAGGCAAAGGGCGTTCGGCAACGGCATCGGCTTGTGTCGGACGCTCGCTCGCCGCATATGTCGTCGGCAGACGTCTGCCGGGCGAGCGCGAAGGACGCATGACCACCAGGGACGAATTCGTTCGAACTGCCATCTGGGCCGGCGAACTGTCGCCGGAGGAACTCGAGCGCGCCCGCCGTGGCGTCGTCGAGAAGTATTTTCCAAAGGGCGGCTACATCTGCCATCGCGGCGACAAGCTGGATCACTGGACGGGGGTGATCAGCGGGCTGGTCAAGATCAGCGCGATCTCGGCCAGCGGCAAGGCGATGACCTTCGCCGGCGCGGGCGCTGGCGGCTGGTTCGGCGAGGGTTCCGTACTGAAGGACGAGCCGCGCAAATACGATCTGGTGGCGATCGCCGACACGCGCCTGGCGATGATGACGCGCCCGACCTTTATGTGGCTCTACGAGAATTCGACCGGCTTCAACCGCTTTCTCGTGCGTCAGTTCAACGAACGCCTCGGCCAGTTCATCGCGACGACCGAATACGACCGGATCCTGTCGCCGAAGGCCAGAGTGGCGCGCAACATCTCGTGGTTCTTCAACCCGATCCTCTATCCGGTCACCAAACCGGAGATCGAAATCGGTCAGGAAGAACTCGGCCTGCTCGCCGGTGTGTCGCGACCGGTCGTCAGCAAGAGCCTGCAGGCGCTCGAGGCCGAGGGACTGCTGCGGGTCGAGCATTCGCGGATCGTCGTCTTCGACGTCGAAGCGCTCGGGAACTATGAAGACGATTGAGTGAACCGCCACTGTATTCGCCGGCCCGGTGGGGCGCGAAAACGATCGGCGCACTCCTAATGACAATTCCGCCGCTTGTCTGTCAATGGCGGCGTTGAACCTTGCCGCGCAACGTGGAACTCTATCTTCAGAGGAACAAGGTCCGGACAGCCCCCTGGCGCCGCGAGCCCGACTCCAAGGTCGGGGTTGCCTGCGGTTCGGGCGAGGGTCAAAATCCGGATGAACCGCGAATAATGCGGGCCGGGAGGAGTAGGCGAGATGGATTCGACGGCGTCTGCCGCCGAAAGGCCGCTTGATACGTTTCCGAAGTATCTGCTGTGGAACGCGGAGCGCTTCGCGGGACGCCCGGCGATGCGGCACAAGAACTACGGCATCTGGCAGAGCTGGACATGGGCGCAGCAGCTCGATGAGGTGCGGGCACTCTCTCTCGGCCTGCAGGCGATTGGCCTGGCGCGCGGCGACAAGGTCGCGGTGGTCGGGTCCAACCGGCCGCGTCTCTACTGGACCTTCGCCGCGGTGCAGGCGCTGGGCGCGATTCCGGTGCCGGTCTACGCTGACTCGGTCGCCGAGGAGATGGCCTATGTGCTCGACCATGCCGAGGTTCGCTTCGCGGTCGTCGAGAACCAGGAACAAGTCGACAAGCTGCTCTCCGTCTCCGACAAGGTGCCCTCGCTGCACGAGATCGTCTATGACGAGCCGCGCGGCATGCGCGACTACGACCCGGAGCATCTGCACGACTACGAGAAGGTTCGCGAGGCCGGCCTCAGACGTCTCGAAGCCGGCGGGGTCGCCGAGGGATGGCTCGCCGAAATCGCCCGGGGCAAGGGGTCCGACCTCGGCATCATCCTATACACGTCGGGCACGACGGGGCGTCCGAAGGGCGTGATGCTGTCCAACGACAACCTGGTGAAATCGGCGCTGCACGGCAACGCGTTCGATCACCTGACCGAGCACGAGACCACCATCGCCTACCTGCCGCTCGCCTGGGTCGGCGACCATGTCTTCTCCTATTCACAGTCCTACACCGCCGGCTTCTGCGTCGCCTGCCCCGAAAGTCCGGACACCGTGACCGAGGACCGCCGCGAGATCGCGCCGTCCTACTTCTTCGCACCGCCGCGCGTGTTCGAAGGCTTGCTGACCGCGATGATGGTGCGCATGGAGGATGCCGGGCGGATCAAGAAGCGCATGCTCGACGGTTTTCTGGCGCATGCGCGCAAGGTCGGCGAGAAGATTCTCGACGGCGAGAGCGTCGGGGCCTGGGACCGGCTGAAATACGCCGTCGGCGAGTTTTTGGTCTACGGGCCGGTGAAGAACCGCATGGGGCTTTCCCAATTGAGGGTCGCCTACACGGCCGGCGAGGCGATCGGGCCGGAACTGTTCCGCTTCTACCGCTCGATCGGGCTCAACCTGAAGCAGCTCTACGGGCAGACGGAAGCGACCGTCTATATTAGCGCGCAGCCCGACGGCCATATCCAGGCCGACACGGTCGGGCTGCCGTCGCCCGGCGTCGAGATCAGGATCGCCGACAATGGCGAAGTGCTCTACCGCTCCGACGGAACCTTCATCGGCTATTACAAGAACGAGCAGGCGACGCGCGAGACCAAGACGCCTGACGGCTGGGTGAAGACCGGCGATGCGGGGTTCTTCAACGCCGACGGGCATCTGAAGATCATCGACCGGGCCAAGGATGTCGGCAAGCTGAAGTCCGGAGCGCTGTTCGCGCCCAAATACATCGAGAACGCGCTGAAATTCTTTCCCGACATCAAGGAAGCGGTGGCCTTCGGCGACGGCCGCGACTTCTGTGCGGTGTTCGTCAACATCGATCTCCAGTCGGTCGGCTCCTGGGCGGAACGCAACAATATCGCCTACGCTTCCTATCAGGAGCTCGCCAACCACCCCGACGTCTACCGGATCGTCGCCCAGCATGTCGAGGCCGCCAACCGCAAGCTCGCCTCCGAGCCGCTGATGGCGGCCTCGCAGATCCGCCGCTTCCTGGTTCTGCACAAGGAACTGGACGCCGACGACGGCGAATTGACGCGCACGCAGAAGGTGCGGCGTTCCTTCATCGCCGAGCGCTACGGCGAACTGATCGAGGCGCTCTACGACGGCTCGACGTCGAAGTGGGTCGAGACCGAGATCACCTACGAGGACGGGCGCAAGTCGAAGATCGCAGCGACCGTCCGTATCGTCGACGCGCCGACCTTCGGCGGTGCGGCGGAACCGATGCGGGAGGCTGCCGAATGAACAGTCCCGTCGACCACAACAGCTTCACCGCCACGCCGGACGGCATCGCCGACGGCGAAGTGCTCCTCGACCTGCGCAACGTGTCGCTCGCCTTCGGCGGCGTCAAGGCGATCACCGACATCTCCTTCGACATCCGCAAGGGCGAGATCCGCGCGATCATCGGGCCGAACGGCGCCGGCAAGACCTCGATGCTCAACGTCATCAACGGCTTCTACACGCCGCAGCAGGGCAAGATCATCTTCCGCGGCAAGGAGCGTGCCGGCATGAAGCCGCACCAGGCGGTGGGACAGGGGATCGCCCGCACCTTCCAGAACGTCGCGCTGTTCAAGGGCATGTCGACGCTCGACAACATCATGACCGGCCGCTCGGTGATGATGAAACGCGGTCTCGGCTGGCAGATGCTGTGGCACGGCCCGGCGCTGGCCGAGGAGATCGAGCATCGCAAGAAGGTCGAGGAGATCATCGATTTCCTCGAGATCGAACATATTCGCCGCACGCCGGTCGGCAAGCTGCCCTACGGCCTGCAGAAGCGGGTGGAACTCGGGCGGGCGCTGGCCATGGAGCCGTCGCTGCTTCTCCTCGACGAGCCGATGGCCGGCATGAACCTCGAGGAAAAGGAAGACATGAGCCGGTTCATCCTCGACGTGAACAGACAGCGTGGCACGACGATCGCACTGATCGAACACGACATGGGCGTGGTCATGGACCTTTCCGACCGGGTCGTCGTGCTCGATTACGGGCGCAAGATCGCCGACGGCACGCCGGAGGTGGTGAAGTCCAACAAGGACGTCATCGACGCCTATCTCGGCGTGGCGCACTGAAAGGACACGGTCATGGATCTCGGAACGCTTCCTCTCACTCCCCTCGTCTCGCTGATCGCCGGCGTGCTCATCCTCGTGATGCCGCGGCTGCTCAACTACATCGTCGCGATCTACCTCATCGTCGTCGGCCTGCTCGGCCTGTTCCCGCAACTGGCCGGATGAGACCTGTATCTTGAGCCCGCGCCCGCATCCCACGTCGATGACGCATTTCCCGCCCGAGGAGCTGACGGGCGTGCGGATGCGCGACGTGACGCTCCTGTCCGACAACTGGTATTTCCTCAACAAGTACCAGTTCGATCTCCGGCTGCCGGACGGTTCCTGGCAGCCGCAGCAGCGCGAGGCCTACGACCGCGGCAACGGCGCGACGATCCTGCTCTACAACCGGGCCCGCAAGACTGTGGTCCTGACGCGTCAGTTCCGGCTTCCCGCCTTCCTCAACGGCGGCGCCGGCTGGATGATCGAGACCGCCGCCGGCCTGCTCGACGGCGACGATCCGGGCGCCGCGATCCGGCGCGAAGTGGCCGAGGAGACCGGCTACCGCATCGGCGAGGCGAGGGAAGTCCTCGACATCTTCATGAGTCCCGGCTCGGTCACCGAGCGCCTGCACTTCTTTCTCGCCGAATTCGACCCGGACGACCGGCCGACCGACGGCGGCGGAGCCGAAGGCGAGACCGAAAACATCGAGGTGCTGGAAATCGGCTTCGACGACGCGCTGGCGATGGTCGCGCGAGGCGAGATCCGGGACGCCAAGACCATTCTGCTCCTTTACCACGCGCGCATCCACGGGATCCTTTGAGATGCTGAACGACATCTTCATCAAGCCGTTCGCCGACATGGTCGGCGCGCCCGACTTTCTCATGCAGGTGCTGTGGGAGGGGCTCGTCTCGGGCGTGCTCTATGCGCTGATCGCACTCGGCTTCGTGCTGATCTACAAATCTTCGCGCATCTTCAACTTCGCGCAAGGCATCATGGTCGTGTTCGCGGCGCTGACGCTCGTCGGCCTCCATGAGAAAGGCGTACCGGCCTGGCTGGCGCTGCCGCTGACGCTCGGCGTCATGTATCTGCTGGCGATGTCGATCGAGCGCGTCGTGCTCAGGCCGCTGGTCAACCAGCCCGACATCATCCTGTTCATGGCGACCATCGGGATCACCCTGTTCCTCATCGGCTTCGGCGAGATCATCTTCGGCGGCGAGAACAAGGTGATGATCACCGAACAACTCGGCATCCCGACCGGATCCTGGGAGTTCGAGCCGTTCGGCGGTTTCGTCTCGATCGAGCAGCGCGACGTGACGGCGGTCGTCGGCGCCGTGCTTCTGGTGGCGGCCCTGCTCCTCTTCCTCAACAAGTCGAAAATGGGCCGCGCCATCCGCGCGCTCGGCGACGACCATCAGGCGGCGCTCTCGGTCGGCATCTCGCTGTCGACGATCTGGGTCGTGGTCTGGTTCATCGCCGGCGTCATTGCGCTGGCGACCGGCATCGTCTGGGGGTCCCGCGCCGGCGTCTCCTTCGCGCTGGAAGTCATCGCCTACAAGGCGCTACCGGTGCTGATGCTGGGCGGACTGGAGAGCGTGCTCGGCGCCATCGTCGGCGGGCTGGCGATCGGCATCCTGGAGAAGCTGTTCGAGATCTACTGGGGACAGCCCATCCTCGGCGGCAACACCGAGACCTGGTTCGCCTTCGTCCTGGCGCTGATCGTGCTGCTGTTCCGGCCGCAGGGCCTGTTCGGCGAACGCATCATCGAGCGGGTGTGAGGATCTTATGCTCTACAAAACCGCTGGCCAGTTCAAGACGACCTACGAGGCAGACCACGCGCTGTTCCCGGTGCGGCAGGACGCGATCCTGCTCGCGGTCATGCTCGCCTTTGCCTTCGTCATCCTGCCGCTCACGGCCAACGAGTTCGCCTTCAAGGCGCTGCTCATCCCGGTGCTCATCTACACGCTGGCGGCGCTCGGGTTGAACATTCTCACCGGCTATGCGGGCCAGCTTTCGCTCGGCACCGGCGCGTTCATGGGCGTCGGGGCCTATGCCTGCTACAAGATCATCACCATCTTTCCGGAAGTGAACCTTCTTCTGGCGATTGCGCTGTCGGGATTTTTCTCGGCTGCCGTCGGCGTTGCGTTCGGGGTGCCCTCGCTCAGGATCAAGGGCTTCTATCTCGCCATCGCCACGCTTGCCGCGCAGTTCTTCCTCGTCTGGCTGTTCGAGAAGTGGGCGTGGCTTTACAATTACAGCGCCTCGGGCGCGATCCAGGTGCCGACGATCGAGATGTTCGGGATCGTGGTTGCCGGTCCGAACGCCAAGGCGATCACGCAATACTATTTCGTTCTCGCCGTCGTTGCGATCGTTACCATCTTCGCCATCAACATCACCCGCGGCCGCATCGGACGGATCTGGAAATCGGTGCGCGACATGGACATCGCCGCCGAGCTCGTCGGCATCAATCTGATGAAGGCGAAGCTGTCGGCGTTCTTCGTTTCCTCCTACATTGTCGGCATCGCGGGCGCGCTGTTCGTGTTCCTGTGGCGAGGCGCCGCCGAGCCGAACCTGTTCGACATTCCGCTGTCGTTCCGCGTGCTGTTCATCGCCATCATCGGCGGGCTCGGCTCGATCCTCGGCAACTATCTCGGCGCCATCCTGATCGTCGCGCTGCCGGTCGTGCTGAGCTACCTCCCCGGCGCGCTCGGCATTCCTGTCAGTTCGTCGATGGTCGAACATCTCAACATCATGATCGTCGGGGCGCTCATCATCTTCTTCCTGATCGTCGAACCGCACGGGCTGGCGCGGTTCTGGGCGGTTCTGAGGGAGAAACTCATCATCTGGCCGTTCCCTCACTGAGGGACGGCGTTGATCGCGGCCAGGGGACTTTTACCGGGCCGCAGCAAACGGGGCTGGTTCACCCCACCACATCGGGAAAACGGACTAGTGGAGGAAATGACATGAAGAAACTTGCAAAGACCGCGCTCATCGCCTCGGGCCTTGCGCTGGCGGCGGCGTTCGCCGTGCCGGCGTTCGCGCAGGATGTGATCAAGCTGCCGAACCTGTCCTACCGGACCGGTCCGTTCGCAGCGACCGGCATTCCGCTGATGAACGGCCAGCGCGACTACATCATGATGCTGAACGAACGCGATGGCGGCGTGAACGGCGTCACGATCAACTACGAGGAGTGCGAGACCGGCTACAACACCGAGAAGGGTGTCGAGTGCTACGAGAAGACCAAGGCCGGCGCAGCGATCACCCAGCCCTGGTCGACCGGCATCACGCTGCAGGTACTGCCCAAGACGAATGTCGACAAGATCCCGCTGCTGGCGCCCGGCTACGGCTTCTCGCCGATGGCAGACGGCAAGACGTTCAAATGGGCGTTCAATCCGCCGTCGTCCTACTGGGACGGCGCCGCGATGATCCTGCAGCACATCTCGGAAGGCAATCTCGACAGCCTGAAGGGCAAGAAGATCGCGCTCCTGCATCTCGACCATCCCTACGGCAAGGAGCCGATCCCGCTGCTCGAGGCGCTCGGCGCCAAGCACGGCTTCACCCTGCTGCCGATCCCGGTTGGGCTGAAGGAGATGCAGAACCAGTCGGCGCAATGGCTGCAGATCCGCCGCGAAAAGCCTGACTTCGTGCTGATGTGGGGCTGGGGCGCGATGAACGCCGGCGCCATCACCGAAGCGGTCAAGACCAAGTATCCGATGAACCAGTTCATCGGCATCTGGTGGTCCGCGCTCGACGGCGACCTGAAACTCGTCGGCGACGCCGGCAAGGGCTACCGCGCCATCTCGTGGAGCGTGCCGAACTCGGCTTCGAAGTCGATGCAGGACATAAAGAAGCTCGTCGTCGATGCCGGCAAGTCGATGATCAACCAGGCCGAAGGCGAGTTCGACTGGGTGTTCTATCAGCGCGGCGTGCTGATCTCGATGATCTCGGTCGAGGCGATCAAGGCGGCGCAGACCAATTTCAACGTCAAGGTTCCTAATCCCGAGCAAGTGCGCTGGGGCCTCGAGAACCTCGACATCAGCGAGGCCAAGCTCGCCGAGATCGGTCTGGAAGGCATGATCGTGCCGTTCAAGACGAGCTGCTCGGACCACACCGGCCACGGCGGCGCCTGGATGCTGGAATGGGACGGCAAGCAGTTCGTCAAGGCTTCCGACCTGATCAAGCCGGATCGGGCCGCAATCGAGCCGCTCGAAGCCGAAAAGGCCAAGGAATACGCGACTGCCAACGCGCCCTGGCCGCTCAACGACGAGTGCAAGTAGCGACATTGGCCGGCCCGGTTTCCGGGCCGGCCTCCCCATCCGCAAAGGCGAGGATAGCAGCCCGATGTCGAACGCAGCGCCGATGGCCGAGACAGCCGAGCCGATCCTGTCGGTCAACAATATCGAGGTGATCTATGACCACGTGATCCTCGTGCTCAAGGGCGTGTCGCTGAGCGTGCCGCACGGCGGTATCACGGCGTTGCTCGGCGCCAACGGCGCGGGCAAGACCACGACGCTGAAGGCGATCTCCAACCTGCTGCATGCCGAGCGCGGCGCGGTGACGAAGGGCAATATCCTGTTCGAAGGCAACGAGATCCAGTCGCTGTCGCCGAACGAGCTCGTCCGCCGCGGCTGCATCCAGGTGATGGAGGGCCGCCACTGCTTCGGCCATCTCTCCGTCGAGGACAATCTGATGACGGGTGCCTTTACGCGGCGCGACGGGGCGGCGGCGATCCGCCGGGACCTCGACATGGTCTACGACTACTTCCCGCGGTTGAAAGTGCGGCGGACGAGCCAGGCGGGCTATACGTCCGGCGGCGAACAGCAGATGACGGCGATCGGCCGCGCGCTGATGAGCCGGCCGAAGATGATCCTGCTCGACGAGCCGTCGATGGGGTTGGCGCCCCAGTTGGTCGAGGAGATCTTCGAGATCGTGCGCAAGCTCAACGAGGAGCAGGGCGTGTCCTTTCTGCTCGCCGAGCAGAACACCAACGTTGCGCTGCGCTATGCCAAATACGGCTACATCCTCGAATCCGGCCGCATCGTGCTCGACGGCGAGGCGCATGCGCTGCGTGAGAACGAGGATGTCAAGGAATTCTACCTCGGCGTCGGCGGCGAGGGGCGGCGCTCGTTCAAGGACGTCAAGCACTACAAGCGGCGGAAGAGGTGGCTGGCGTGACCGGCGCCCCCGGTTGACAGTCTGACCGGATCAATGTCTGAGCAGGCGCTGTCGCGGCGATCGTTGCCATTCCGGCTGCCGCACCGCACGATGGCCGGCGGTCGCGACGCTGCCGACCGCCGGCCATCGGGACATCGATCAGCATGTTTCTTTCACTCCTCGGCGGTCTGGCGGGCCTGATCATCGGTGCGGATCTGCTGGTGCGAGGCGCCGTCGGTCTTGCCCAGCGGCTCGGCGTCTCGTCGCTGGTGATAGGCCTGACGCTGGTCGGCCTCGGTACATCGGTTCCGGAGACGGCTACCGCCCTATCCGCCGTGCTGGGCGGCGCGCCTGGCATCGCGGTCGGCAACATCGTCGGCGCGAACATCGCCAACTGTCTTCTGATTGTCGGTGTCGCGGCGGCCGTCGCGCCCATCGCCGTTCCGGCGGATTTCATGAGGCGCGAAGGTGCCGCCCTGATGGCGACGACGATATCCTTCGTTGTCTGGGGCTCCTTCTTCGCCTTCGATTGGGTCGCCGGCCTTGTCATGCTCGCTTTGCTTTCCCTCTACCTGTGGTCCGTCTCCCGGCGCAGTTCGGTCTCCGACGACGTCGGCGAAGAGACCACGGCGGACCTCGTGCAGAGGGAAGGCTGGCGATACGCGTTCGCTCGGTGGTTCGGCGCTTATCCCGTGGCGAGCGCGCTGAGCCTGATGCTGGGCGGCATCCTTCTCATCGTGTTCAGCGGAAACGCCTTCGTCGATGGCGCCGTCATGCTTGCGCGGAGCCTCGGCGTATCGGACGCCGTCATCGGCGTCAGCGTGGTCGCGATCGGAACCACGTCGCCTGAACTGATCACCTCGGTCGTCGCCGCCCTGCGGGGACGACCGGGACTCGCGCTCGGAAATGCGATCGGCTCCTGCTTCTTCAACATCCTGGGGATCGGCGGCCTGATCGGGCTGGTCGAGCCGATCTCCATTCCGCGGAGCGTGGTGGTTTTCGATTTCCCGATGCTTGCCGCCGCCACGGCGCTGATGCTGTTTCTGGCTTGGACCGGCCGCACGGTCTCGCGCCGGGAGGGGATCGCGCTGGTCGTCTGCTATTGCACCTACATTCTCACGGCCACCCTCTGAAAATGTCTTGATGGGTGCGGCCAAACCCGCCATTGCCCTCCACTCCGCTTTTCGCTATGTCGGCCACCAGTCACTTTGCAGGGGAAATTGACGATGGCTGATCACTCGCCGGCGGGCCCGCTCGAGATGGGCGCGAAGATGGACTATTCCGAGCACGAAAAGACCTATTCGCTGTTCATCCATCTGGTGAAATACGGCTCGCTTGTCTGCGCCGCGCTGCTGGTTGCGATGGCCTTCGGCTTTTTCGCCGGTGGCGGCTTCGTCTCTTCGACCATCCTCTTCGTCCTGATCTGCGCGGTCGGCATCTTCCTGCTTCGCTAGTCCGATATTCGGCGGCGGATCGCCGCGAGAGTGGATCGACAAATTCCGCGGGGCATCCCGCGGGTTCGACTTCGAGGGAGGATAACCAGGCGTGGTGCAGATCATCTTTGTGCCGGCTGAGGGGAGCGCGGGCGAACCGCGCGTCGCCGCGTCGCCGGAAACCGTCAAGCGTCTCGCCGGCCTCGGCTTCGATGTGATCGTCGAGGCAGGCGCGGGGCAGGGCTCGCGCATTCCCGACGAAGAGTTCGCCAAGGTGGGCGCCTCGATCGGCAAGGCCTCCGACGTATCGAAAGCCGACATCGTGCTTCGTGTGCGCCGGCCGTCCGACCTCAAGGGCTACAAGTCCGGCGCGGTGGTGATCGCGACCATGGACCCCTACGGCAACGACGCCGCCGTGCAGGCGATGGCGAAGGCCGGGCTGACGGCGTTCGCGATGGAGTTCATGCCGCGCATCACCCGCGCCCAGGTGATGGACGTGCTCTCCTCGCAGGCCAATCTCGCCGGCTACCAGGCGGTGATCGATGCGGCGGCCGAATACGACCGCGCGCTGCCGATGATGATGACGGCGGCCGGCACCGTGCCCGCCGCCAAGGTCTTCGTCATGGGCGTCGGCGTTGCCGGCCTGCAGGCGATCGCGACCGCGCGGCGCATGGGCGCGGTGGTGACCGCCACCGACGTCCGCCCTGCCGTGAAGGAGCAGGTCCAGTCGCTCGGCGCGAAATTCCTCGCCGTCGAGGACGAGGAGTTCAAGGCGGCCGAGACCGCCGGCGGCTACGCCAAGGAAATGTCCAAGGAATACCAGGCCAAGCAGGCTGCGCTCACCGCCGAGCACATCGCCAAGCAGGACATCGTCATCACCACGGCGCTGATCCCCGGCCGGCCGGCGCCGAAGCTGGTGTCTGCGGCGATGGTCGCCTCGATGAAGCCGGGCTCGGTGATCGTCGACCTCGCGGTCGAGCGCGGCGGCAATGTCGAGGGCGCTCAGGCCGGCAAGGTCGTGACGACCGCCAACGGCGTCAAGATCGTCGGTCATCTCAACGTGCCCGGCCGTGTCGCTGCCTCCGCCTCGCTGCTCTACGCCAAGAACCTCTTCGCCTTCCTCGAAACCATGGTCGACAAGGAGACGAAGACGGTTCGGATCAATCCGGAGGACGAGCTGCAGAAGGCGACGATGCTGACCAATGGCGGCCAGGTGGTGCATCCGGCGTTCGCCAAGGCTGCCGAGGCCGCGACCGCCGCGGCGGCACCGGCCGCGAAGCCCGCCGCTGCGAAGACGGACGCAAAGACCAAGACCGCCGCCAGGTCGAAGAAGGGGGACGCGTGATGGAGAAAACGGCGCTTGAACAGGCGCTCGACCAGCTCGAGCAGGCCGCCGCCTCCGTGCGCATGGCGCTTCAGGACGACAAGCTCGCCGAGGCGGCCGGTGCTGTGGCGCACGGCGTTTCGGGCGGGGCGATCGATCCCTTCGTCTTCCGGCTAGCGATCTTCGTCCTGGCGATCTTCGTCGGCTACTACGTCGTCTGGTCGGTGACGCCGGCCCTGCACACGCCGCTTATGGCCGTCACCAACGCGATCTCGTCGGTCATCGTGGTCGGCGCGCTGCTCGCGGTCGGCATCTCGGCGTCGGGGCTGGCCACCGGCTTCGGTTTCGCAGCCCTTGTGCTTGCCTCGGTCAACATCTTCGGCGGGTTCCTCGTCACCCAGCGCATGCTGGCGATGTACAAGAAGAAAGAGAAGTAAGGCCGATGTCAGCCAATCTCGCCTCTTTCCTCTATCTCGTCTCCGGCGTCCTGTTCATCATGGCGCTGCGCGGCCTGTCGCATCCCACGACCAGCCGCCAGGGCAACATCTACGGCATGGTCGGCATGGGCATCGCCATTGCGACCACGCTGGCGCTCGCCACGCCCTCGGCAACCGGCCTGGGGCTCATCGTCCTCGGTCTTGCCATCGGCGGCTCGATCGGCGCGGTCACCGCGCGGCGGATTGCCATGACGTCGATGCCGCAGCTGGTCGCGGCCTTCCATTCGCTGGTCGGCATGGCCGCCGTGATGGTGGCGGCCGCCGCCATGTATGCGCCGGAGAGCTTCGGCATCGGCACCGTCGGCGACATCCACGGCCAGGCGCTGGTCGAGATGAGCCTCGGCGTCGCCATCGGCGCGATCACCTTCACCGGCTCGGTCATCGCCTTCCTCAAGCTTGACGGGCGCATGTCCGGCAAGCCGATCCTTTTGCCCGCCCGCCACGTCATCAACGCGGCTCTCGGTATCGCGCTCGTCGTGCTGATCGTCATGCTGGTCGTGACCCAGAGCTACACGATCTTCTGGCTCATCGTGATCGTCTCCTTGGTCCTCGGCGTGCTGCTCATCGTGCCGATCGGCGGCGCCGACATGCCGGTGGTCGTGTCGATGCTCAACTCCTATTCGGGCTGGGCGGCGGCGGCGTTGGGCTTCACGCTCGGCAACCTGGCGCTGATCATCACCGGCGCGCTGGTCGGCTCTAGCGGAGCGATCCTGTCCTACATCATGTGCAAGGGCATGAATCGCTCCTTCATCTCCGTCATCCTCGGCGGCTTCGGCGGCGAGACGGCGGCGGCGGGGGTTGACGACGGTGTCCAGCGCACGGTCAAGCAGGGCTCCGCCGACGACGCTGCCTACCTGATGGGCAATGCCCAGAAAGTGATCATCGTGCCCGGCTACGGCATGGCGGTCGCCCAGGCGCAGCATGCGCTGCGCGAGATGGCCGACAAGCTGAAGGCCAAGGGCGTCGAGGTGAAGTATGCGATCCACCCGGTCGCGGGCCGCATGCCCGGGCATATGAACGTGCTTCTGGCCGAGGCCAACGTGCCCTACGACGAGGTGTTCGAGCTCGAGGACATCAATAGCGAGTTCGCGCAGGCCGACGTCGCCTATGTCATCGGCGCCAACGACGTGACCAACCCGTCGGCGCGCGACGACAAGTCCTCGCCGATCTACGGCATGCCGATCCTCGACGTCGACAAGGCCCGCACCTGCCTCTTCGTCAAGCGCTCGCTCGGCTCCGGCTATGCCGGCATCGACAACACGCTGTTCTACAAGGACGGCACCATGATGCTCTTGGGCGACGCCAAGAAGATGACCGAGGAAATCGTCAAGGCGCTCGATCACTAGAGGCCTGCGCGGTCCGACCGATCTCGAAAGCCCGGCCCCGCGCCGGGCTTTTTCATGCCTCGGCGTTGACGTGGACCATCAATTGGACCATTATTTTCCAATGGAAATCTCGGTCAGCGACGCGAAGGCCCAACTCACCGAACTCGTCCGCCGCGCGGAGAGCGGCGAGGAGGTTCTGCTGACTCGGCACGGACAGCCTGCCGTGAAGCTGGTTGCCGTCAAGCCCAAGCCTACCGCGGCCGAAAAGCATGCGCTGATGACCAGACTCATGCAGGAAGGCAGCAAGAAGGCGCTGCCGGGTCCCAGCGCCGCCCGAAGTCAGGACTACCTTTATGGCGATGATGGCCTGCCCGGGTGATCGTCGTTGACACATCCGCGTTGATGGCCATCATTCTGAACGAAGCGTATGCAGTTCGGTGCCGCGACGTCCTGCGGGATTCCGAAGACAACCTGATTTCGGCGGGCACTCTCGCCGAAGCCATGATCGTGGCAGGCGGCCGTGGAATTGGTGACGAGATGGCGGAACTTGTAGGCGGCAATGGTCTGCAAGTCGTCGACGTTACCGAGGCCAGATCCCGTCTTGTCGCCGACGCCTACCGCCGCTGGGGCAAGGGCTATCACCGCGCATCGCTCAATTTCGGCGACTGCTTCGCCTATGCGCTAGCGCAAGAACGCAACTGCCCGCTTCTCTTTGTGGGGAACGATTTCGCGCAGACCGACATCGTGTCCGCGATTGCCTCGACCTGACCAGAGGTGAGCAGGGCTTGCTTGCCGTGCCCGCATGACGGAATGTGGTGGCGGGCAAGCGGTCTGGGAGGGGCCATGCGTCGCTGCACCAGCCGATGACCAGTATCGCCGTTCCCTTCTGGCTCCTCGCGCTGCTCTGCCTGTTCGCGGCCATTGGCGTTGTCGACCGCGTCTTCGCGCCGTCGGTGCGCTGGTTCTTCCGCCGCCGCGTCAACCAGGCGATCGACGAGCTCAACCAGCGGCTCGACACGCGCATCCGGCCGTTCAGGCTCACCCAGCGCCAGTCGCAGGTCGAGCGCCTGATCTACGACGCCAGGGTGGTCGAGGCGGTCGACGCCGAGGCGCGCGCGACCGGCGAGCCCCGCGCGGTGGTGATGAAGCGCGCCGAGCGCTACGCCCACGAGATCGTGCCGTCGCTGTCGCTGACCGCCTATTTCGGCGTCGGCACGCGGCTTGCCCGCTGGATTTCGGAGTTCGTCTACCGGGTCCGGCTCGGCTATTCCGACGACGAGGCACTGAAGGCGGTGCCGGGCGACGCCACCGTGGTCTTCGTCATGAACCACCGCTCCAACATGGATTACGTGCTGGTGACCTACATGGCATCCCGCCGCGCGTCCTTGTCCTATGCCGTCGGCGAGTGGGCACGGATCTGGCTGCTCGAGAGCCTGATCCGCTCGATGGGCGCCTATTTCATCCGTCGCAACTCCGGCGACGAGCTCTACCGCAAGGTGCTCGGCCGCTACGTGGCGATGGCGACCCGCGAGGGGGTCACCCAGGCGGTCTTCCCGGAAGGCGGGCTCAGCCGCGACGGGCTCCTCAAGGAGCCGAAGCTCGGCCTGCTCGGCTACATGGTGGCGGAGTTCGACGCAGCACATGGCGACATCGTCTTCGTGCCGGTGGGCTTGAACTACGACCGCGTCATCGAGGACCGCATCCTCACCGCCCGCGCCGAGAAGGAGGCGTCCGGCCGCGATTTCCGCACCCGCCCGCTCGCGATCGTCGCCTTCGCCTGGAACCTCGTCTGGCTGCGGCTGCGCGGCAAACTCTACCGATTCGGCTACGCCTGCGTGTCGTTCGGCAAGCCGATCTCGCTCCGGCAATGGCAGGAAGAACACGGCATCGAGTTCCGCGCGGTGCCGAGGGATGCGCGCTTCGGCGCCGTGCAGCTCTTGGCCGACGACCTGATGAAGGCCGTCGGCGCCATCGTGCCGGCGCTGCCGGTGGCGCTCGCCGCGCATGTCTTCCTGCAGCGCGGCGACGAATGGATCCGCGAGGAGGAACTTAAGTCGGCGATCTTCGCGCTGATGGATCGGCTGGAGGCCGAAGGCGCGCATGTCCACATCCCCCGCGCCGACCGCGACTATGCGGTCTCGGCCGGGCTCAGGATGCTCGCGCTGCGCCACATGATCGACGTCAGCGAACTCGGCCTCTACCGCGCCGACCTGCGCGAACGGCTGCTGCTGCAGTACTACGCCAATTCGATCGCGCACCTTGTGTGAGGCAGGTGGCGCTCCGCCACGTCAGGCCATTGCCGTGCGGCGCGGCTGGACGAGGCAGGTCAATCCGGCGACCAACAGGATCGCCGCCATGACGGCGAGTAGCCCGATGTCCGCGGCCGTCGGCTTCAACACCATCACCCCGACGACCAGCAGGATCGCCGTGTAGTCGAAGATCGCCGTGCGCAGGATGCGGCGCGAGAGGGCGGCGGCGGCCGATGAGGCTCCCTCGCTGGCAAAAGTCGCAGCAACCTTTTCGGCCATGGGCTTGATGATGAAGACGCCGGTGATGAAGGTCACTACGAAGCCCCCGAGCCCAAGCAGGATCCAGAGTTCGGCGAAGCTGTGCGCCAGCCAGACCATCGTCGCGCCGAAGATCACCGTGAGAACCGAAGAGGGGATGAAGAACCGCTCGGACAGCCAGACCACCTGGAGAACGACGTGTACGAGCCGCTGGTCGTCGCGCGCCCGGGACGCCGCGAACCCGAGCAGGATCATTGCGACGCCGCCGCCGATCCAGAAGGAAGCGGCGACGATGTGCAGAAGTTTGGCAAGGGAATACGCGTCCATCAAAGTCCTCCATCCTCCGGCGGGTTGCGGCTCATGTAGGATTGAGCCTTATGCGAATAGGCTTCAATCAACGATCTTGCGCAGGCGTTCTGCAAAGATGCAGAATGTCCCATGCTCGACTGGAACGATTTTCGCTCCTTCTTGGCGGTCTTGAAGACCGGAAACGCGCTTGCGGCGTCGAAAGAGTTGCGGGTCAGTCAAACCACAGTGGCCCGGCGCATCGAAGCGCTGGAGGTGGCGCTCGGCCTGGAACTCTTCGACAAGCGCCGAACCGGCTACGCGCCCAACGAGGCCGCCCGGTCGCTCGGGGACGCGGCGCTTGCGGTCGAGACCGCCGCATCGAGCTTCGAGACGCTGGCCGCCCAATTGAAGCGCGGACTGGCCGGCGTTGTCCGACTCACCACCAGCCAGATCATGGCGGACTACCTCCTCTCGCCCGCCTTGCGAGGTTTCCACGAGCGGTATCCGGACCTGCGGCTGGAAGTCGTTGCAGAGCACCGGTTTCTCGACCTCTCGCGCGGCGAAGCCGACGTCGCTTTGCGCGCGGTCATCGGCGCGAAGGCCCAGCCCGGCCTGGTGGGGCGCCGGCTGTCGGCGGATCGGTTCAGCGTCTACTGCAGCCGCGCCTATGCGGAGCGCTACGGAATTCCCCGCAGCGGCGCCGAGTTGCGCGACCATACTTTGATCATGGCCGAGCCCGGCCGCTACCGGGTGCCGATCGCCGAGTGGATCTACACCCAGGTGACGCCGGCGGAGGTTGCCCAGTTCCGTAACAATGTCGCCGGCATATTCTCCGACATAAAAGCGGGCCACGGCGTTTCGGTCATGTCGGACGTGTTGGCCAAATGCGATCCGGACTTCGTGCTCTGCTTCACGCCGGACATCGATCAGCCCCACGAAATTTGGCTGCTCACCCACGAGCGGCTCCGCGAGGTGCCGCGCGTGCGCGCGGTGCTCGACTTCCTGGCCGGTCATTTCTCACGGCACCCAGCGTTCCGGCAGGCGCTGCAGCGAAACGGATGATTTGACCAGGGCTTCTGCACGGTGCTTACGCTGCCAACCCATCCGATGTAGAAAGCTTCTGCGCGGTGGGAGGATTTGCCTTGGCTCCGATCCCTGAAAACCTAGAGCGCGCCGGGGACGAAGGTCGCGACGGCAGGGAGCCTTCGCAGGCCGTGGTCGTCATCCACGGCATGGGCGAGCAGCGGCCGATGTCGACGCTGCGCGGCCTTGTCGACGTCGTGTGGAACAGCGACATGTCGCTTACCTGGAACGCGCCGGAAAAGCGCGCGACCGATCCGGTCACCGGCCTCCAGACGAACCGGAGCTGGATCGTGCCGGACAGCCGGACGGGCTCGCATGAGTTGAGACGCATCACCACCGTCGCCGACGTCAACAAGCGCCGCGTCGACTTCTACGAGCTCTACTGGGCCGACCTGCTGCAGAACAATCTGCTCGGCCATCTGATCTCCTGGATCAGGGGACTACTGTTCCGCCGCTGGTCGACGGTGCCGACCGATGCGCGCCGCTTCTATGTCGCGCTCTGGATCGTCGTCGTCTTGTCGGTCGTGCCGACGGTGATCCTCTGGGTGATGAGCCTTCTCGGCCGGACGGAGCTGTTCCTGCCCGCCGCGATGTGGACCGCGGCGGCCGGACTTGTCGCCTGGATCGTCACGAACTGGATCCTGCCGGTTTACGGCGACGTGGCGACCTATGTCCTGATCGAACCCGGTACCGTCGCCAGGCGGGCCGAGGTGCGGGCGCGGGGGATAGAGCTGCTGGAGAAGCTGATGCAGGATCAGGCCTACGACCGCATCGTCGTCGTCGCCCATAGCCTGGGCTCGATCATCGCCTACGATCTGCTGCAGATCCTGTGGGCAAAATACGGGCCGAACCACCGCAATCCGCGCGCCGAGACCGAGGTCACAGATGCGCTGAAGGCTTTCGACGATTTCGCCTCGCCCGCGGTGCTCGCGCGGGGCACCGATCCGCACCTTCCGCCCGACCTCTTGCCGGCATTCCGGGCGGCGCAGTGGCGGCTCTACCGGGCGCTGCGGATCGTGCCCAGGAAAGCGCCCCGGACGGCGCCGAAAGATGCGTTCGGGGCGCCGCCCACAAAGACGCTCCCCTGGAAGATCAGCGATTTCGTCACGCTCGGCAGTCCGCTGAGCCATGCCGAATTTCTGGTCGCCCGCGACGCCGCCAAGTGGCGCAAGGGGGTCGAGGAGCGCGTCTTCTCCGTTTGCCCGCCGATTTCGGACAGCGAAAGGGAACGCACGATCATCTACAAGGACCAGCATGCCCACCATGCGTCCGTCTTTGCCGCGACGCGCTGGACCAACATCTACGATCTCGGGAACCTCTGGTCGACGGGAGACCCCTTTTCCGGGCCGATGCGCGAGAATTTCTATGGCGGCACGAAGGAGATGCGCGTCAGGCTGCGGTGGAAATTGTGCGGCGTTCCGGTGCGGCTGATTACCCATACGCACTACTGGTCGGCCGACGCCGAAGGCGAGGAGATCGGCGACGACGGCCGACCGACCGGGCGCGACCATGTCGCCGTCCTGCGCGAGGCGCTGGACCTTCTGCGCACCGAGGCAGGTCAGCCGTGAGCACCGTTCTTCGGCCCTACCGGCCGTCCGACCGGCCCGCGCTGGCCGGCCTCCTGCTCGAACTCAACCAGCACGAGAACGCCATTTCAGGGGAATCGCGCACGGATGTCGAAACCGCCCAGATCGGCGCGATCGAGGCCGAGGAGATGCTGGCCGGCGGTGACACGGCCGTGGTTCTGGCCGAGCGGGACGGCGAGGTGGCGGGGCTGCTGATCTGGTATGTCGCGACCGGCGAGAGCTACGTCTTCGAGACGCTGCGCCTCTACGGCAAGGTCGATGCGCTGGTCGTCGCGGCAAAATATCGTGGCCAGGGCATCGGCAACCTCTTGCTCGCCGAGGCGGAACGGCTGACGCGCGAGCGCGGCCTGTCGCGCATGATGCTGCACGTGATCGAGGGCAATGACGGCGCCGCCGAAGCCTATCGCAAGTTCGGGTTCCGGCCGCACTCGGTCAACATGGCGAAACCGCTGGACTGAAGGCGCGCCGCGCGGGTCATTTCACGCGCGACATCCGAACCGCCGCCATGCAGCCGACGAGCGCCAGCGGCAGGAAAGCGAGGAACAGCCAGCGCGCGACGCTCTCGGCCGTCTCGCCGGAAAGCCCGTCGGCGAAGCCGGTCGCGTTGGCGACGATCCCCGCCGCCGCCGCGCCCGTGGCATAGCCGATCCGCTGTAGCGCGGGGACCGCCGACGAGGCGATCGTGCTCTCTTCCGCGGGAGCCGACGCGACGATGATGCGTGTCGCGAACGGCCAGGCGATGCCGAAGCCGCCGCCCTGCAAGAGTGCGCAGAACAGGATCGCCGGGATATTGCCGGCCGGGATGGCAATGGAGAAGCCTGCAAGTCCCGCGGTGATCATGAATGCGCCGCCGACGATGATCAGGCGCTCGTGGCGGGGAGGCGACCCTGCTACCAGGATCGACAGGATCGACCAGGCGATCGATTCGGCGGCGATGATATAGCCGACGGTCAGGACCGGAATGCCGTGCAGGCTGGTCAGCAGCAGCGGCGCATAGATGGCGAAGGAGACGGTCGAGACGGAGAGGGCGGCCACCATCGTCATGCCGGAGCCGAGCGATGTCGCCCAGTCGAACGGACGGCGCGGAAACAGGCGCGAACGCGGCATGAGAGCGTCGACCCTGAAGAACAGCGCGAGGCCGATCACGCCCGCGACGAAAAGCGCCGTCGAGCGGTACGGGCTCACGTCGACGCCGGCGAAGGCGATCAGGATCACGGCGCCTGCGAGCGTTGCCAGCGCGGCATAGGGGAAGGGCGGCGGCTCCGCGCCCGTGACCCGACGCGCCTCGGGCATTCGCAGCACCAGGAAGCTCACCGCCGCCATCGCGAAGCCGGCGAGGGTGAAGACGCCGAAGGCCCAGCGCCAGCCGAAGGCGGTCGAGATCAAAGCGCCGAGCAGCGGTCCGCCAAACGCCGCCACGCCCCAGATCGCCGACATAATGGCGAAGAGTTGCGGCCATATCGAGCGGGGGAAGAGCCGTTCCACCGAGACGTAGGCAAGGGCGACCAGTCCTCCACCGCCCAGCCCTTCGATCAACCTGCCGGCCAGCAGGGTCGGCATGGTCGGCGCCAGGGCGCAGATCATCGCCCCACATCCATAGAGCACGGCCGCGCCCACCATGTTGCCGCGCAAAGATACGTAGGAGACGAGTCGCCCGGCGGCGGCGCCTGCCACGATCGCGCCGAGTTCGTAGATGGCGAAGGTCCAGCCCACCAAGGTCACCCCGGCGAGGTCCCTGACCATGGCCGGCATGATCGTCGCGATCATCGTTTCCATGGTGGCGTGCAGGAGAATGCCGAGGCTGATGAAACAGAACAGGCCGAGATCGCCGCTCGCCCAAAGCGCGCGCCAGTCGGTCTTGAGTGCGGGCTGGTCGGTCACGGATCTGGCGCCAGGATGAGACGCCAGCGGCTACACCGCCGCGATCGCCCGCGCAACCGCCACGCCCGGCCGAAGATTTCGGCCAGACGCCTCCGGGATCAGTTCCCGACGCTGCGCAGCTGGAACGAACTCACGCCGACGGCGAGGTTCAGTCCGGTCTGGGCCTCGACGCTCAGCGGCTGGAGCGTGAAGGAGGAACCGGAGCCTCCGACCAGAAGGTTGGCGCCGGCGCCGACCCCAACCGACGCGCCGGCGCTCGGTCCGACATAATCGCCGGCCAGCGCGCCCGGCGCATAGATGTTCGCCGTCGGCGCGAGCACCAGCCACTGCATGAAGCTGGTGCCCGTCGTGCCGATGTCGAGGCCGTACTTGCGCACCACGCCGAAATAGGTCTCAGGCGCGTTGGCGGTGTTGGCGGGGCGGAAAGTGCAGCTCAGATCCTTGGACGACCCGACGATGAAGCCGGTGCCGCCTTCGATGACGCAGTCGAGCACGCCGAGTTCGACGCCCTGCGTCTGCGCCGAGGCGGGCAAGGCGAGAGCCGCGAAAACAAGGGCGGCGGGCAGGATCTTCTTCATCGCGACCACTCCGGGACCAACAATTGTACTAAGTATAGCAGAATGCCGGCGCCCAGGCATGGTTCCGCGCGAAGCCGAACGGACGGGCGCCGCCGCTCAGACCTTCTTGGTGCGGGACAGGCCATCGACCGCCGGCTTGTAGTTCGGATCGAGCTGCACCGCGCGGGCATAGGATTTGGAGGCCCGCGCCTTGTCGCCGCGCCGTTCGTAGATCAGCGCCTGGTTGGCCCAGCTCTCGGCGAGATTGTCGTTGAGGCTGATCGCGGTGTTGAAATCGGCGAAGGCGTTGTCCTCGTCGCCGCGCGCCAGATAGGACAGGCCGCGGCCGTTGTAGGGCTCGGGCGAGCTGTTCGACATTGAGATCGCCCGCGAGAAATCCTCGATGGCGAACTCATGCTGGCCGCGGATCTGGTAGAGCAGGCCGCGGCGGTGATAGGCGCGCGGATCGGTCGTGTCGAGCTGGATCGCCCGCTCGAAATCGTTGAAGGCTTCGTTGACGCGGCCGGTGGTGCGGTAGACCTCGCCGCGGCCGATATAGGCCGTATCGTAGCCCGAATTCAGCTGGATCGAGCGGTTGTAGTCGGCGATCGCCTCGGCGTTCTTTCCGAGGAAGCGATAGATCAGCCCGCGATTGGCATAGGCCTGGTAGAAGCCGGGATTGAGCTTGATGGCCGTGTTGAAATCGTCGAGCGCCTCGTTGTAGCGGCCGCCGCGGCCATAGGCGAAGCCGCGCACGTTGTAGGCTTCGGGATCGCGCGGATTGCGCTCGATCACGGCCGTCAGCGAAGCGATGTTCTCGGTCGATCCCTGCGCCGTCTCGACGGTCGCGATGCTGCTGATCGGCGTCGTCTCGCAGCCGGCGAGGCCGAGCGCGGCGACCACCACCAGCGCAAATGCCGGGCTTTTCGCGGCGGAACGGTTGAGTGGCATTTCATTCATCGCAAGCGAATCCCTTCGACCTCTCGTCGGCTCCCCTGGCGTGCAGGAAGGCGCTTCGCTCCAGTGCCGCCTTGTCCCCGGGCATCGAAACGAAAATGGCGCGGTGTAGACCGCGCCACGTTCCTATGTCCCGAAAAGGACGAAATAGCGGCGAAGGTCAGCGCGCCGCGGGGCGGGCAGCCACCGCCGGCTTCGGCGTCGGCGGCAGCAGGCCTTCGCGCTGCAGCTTCTTGCGCGCCATCTTGCGGGCGCGGCGGATGCCTTCGGCCTTCTCGCGCGCACGCTTCTCCGAGGGCTTCTCGTAGTGGTCGCGCATCTTCATTTCGCGGAAGATGCCTTCGCGCTGCATCTTCTTCTTGAGCGCGCGGAGCGCCTGGTCAACATTGTTGTCGCGGACGAGTACCTGCACGTTTGATCCTGTGGTTCGAACCTTGGCCCGACGCTTTCGTTCAAGCCGCCAGCGGCCCAACGAAATACGTCCGCGATGGGCTCCCCACCGCGAAGTGCGCGGCTGTTAGCAGAATCATCGATACTTGTCGAGGGTCTATTCCGGCCTGCCGCGCTTCGGGGTGGACTTTGCGCCGCGCCGCCTGTATTCGGCGCCTCCCCTCGCTCGCGCCAGCATCCCGAACGGAGCCAGACCATGCAGACCAGCTTCGGCGGGATCGACTTCGGCACGTCGAATTCGACCGTCGGCGTTATCCGCGACGGGCGCCCGCGCCTCGTCGCGCTCGAGGGCGGCCATGTCACCCTGCCGAGCGCCGTCTTCTTCAACTTCGAGGACGACCGCACTTATTACGGTCGCCGCGCCATCGAGGACTATACGCTCAACTCCGAGGGCCGCCTGCTGCGCGCGCTGAAGAGCGTGCTCGGCAGTTCGCTGATCCACGAGAAGACGCGGATCAAGGCGAGGTCGATGCTCTTCACCGACATCATCGGCCTGTTCCTCAAGCATCTGAAGACCCGGCTCGACGAAGCCGCCGGCGACGATGTCGGCCGCGTCGTGCTCGGCCGGCCGGTACATTTCGTCGACGGCGACGAGACGGCCGACCGCGCGGCGCAATCGCAACTGGAACTGGCGGCCCGCGCGCAGGGCTTCCGCGACATCGAATTCCAGTTCGAGCCGATCGCGGCGGCGCTCGACTACGAGCAGAGCGTGTCGGGCGAGGAGCTGGCGCTGATCGTCGACATCGGCGGCGGCACGTCCGACTTTTCCATCGTCCGGGTCTCCCCCGACGGCGCGCGGCGGGCAGACCGCAAGGGCGACGTGCTCGCCAATTCGGGCGTCCACGTTGGCGGCACGGATTTCGACCGGCTGATCAGCATCACGACGGTCATGCGGGCGCTCGGCTACGGCACCCCGACGAAGGACGGCAAGCGCAACCTGCCGGTCTCCTATTTCAACGACCTCGCCACCTGGCAGCGGATCAACCAGCTCTATTCGAACAAGG
The DNA here is from genome assembly GCF_023954305.1 of Mesorhizobium sp. Lineage (NCBI taxonomy): Bacteria > Pseudomonadati > Pseudomonadota > Alphaproteobacteria > Hyphomicrobiales > Phyllobacteriaceae > Mesorhizobium > Mesorhizobium sp. The sequence goes on from NZ_JAMLIG010000001.1 coordinate 2,946,012, forward strand.
CGATAACCGATCTGCGCCAGATCCGCCAGGAGGCGGCCGAGCCGCACCTGGTCGAGCGGATGATCGACATCGTCCGCCACCGCCAGGGCCATGCCCTCGCCGGCCGCGTTGAACAGGCCAAGATCGAGCTGACCACACGCACCGCGACGAGCATCCACCTGCCGCTCGCCGGCGAAATGGTCGACATCGCGCTGACGCAGGAGCGGATGAACGCGGCGATCGCGCCGGCGACCGCCCGCGTCGTCGACACCGCCGCGGCGACGGTCCGCGACGCTGGCCTTGTGCCCGCTCAGATCGAGACGCTGTTCCTCACCGGCGGCTCGACCGCCATCCCGCAGCTGCGCGACGCCATCCGCGCGCTTTTCCCGCAAGCGCGCGTCGTCGAGGGCGACGCCTTCGGCAGCGTCGGACTTGGCCTCGCGCTCGACGCGCAGCGCAGGTTCGGATAGTCCGCTCGGGGCGCGCTGGGCCGGTCGCCATGTCGCACCCCCGGCTCCCCGCCACGGCGCAAAACGGCAAGCGCCGTCGCAAACAGCGCAATTGCTTCCCGCGCTTTTTCGCTAGTGATACGCTGAGCGTTCCGGGGCGAAACGACGCGCCGCCGCAGACCGTCCAGAGGCCAGTTTCATGCGCAAATACTCCGTGTTCGCGATTGCCCGCGAGGCCATGCGCGCCCACAAAGGCTGGGACGCCCAGTGGTCGTCGCCTGAGCCGCGCGCCGAATACGACGTCATCATCGTCGGCGCGGGCGGGCACGGTCTGGCGACGGCTTATTACCTGGCCAAGAACCACGGCATCACCAACATCGCGGTGCTGGAAAAGGGCTGGCTCGGCGGCGGCAACACCGGCCGCAACACGACCATCATCCGCTCCAACTACCTCTACGACGAGTCTGCCGGCATCTACGACCACGCCGTGAAGCTGTGGGACGGGCTGTCGCAGGATCTGAACTACAACGTCATGTATTCCGCCCGCGGCGTGATGATGCTGGCGCATAACGTCCATGACGTTCAGTCCCTGAAGCGCCACGTGCATGCCAACCGGCTGAACGGCATCGACAATGAATGGCTGACGCCCGAGCAGGCCAAGGCCTACTGCCCGCCGCTGAACATCTCGAAGGACGCGCGCTATCCCGTGGTCGGCGCCACGCTGCAGCGGCGCGGCGGCACCGCCCGCCACGACGCTGTCGCCTGGGGCTATGCGCGCGCGGCGTCGGACCGCGGCGTCCACATCATCCAGAACTGCGAGGTCAAGGGCATCCGCCGCTCCGCCAACGGCCACGTCACCGGCGTCGAGACGACGCGCGGCTTCATCGGCGCGAAGAAGGTCGGCGTGGTGGCCGCCGGGCACTCCTCGGTGATCATGCAGATGGCCGACGTGCGCATGCCGCTCGAAAGCTATCCGCTTCAGGCGCTGGTGTCAGAGCCGGTGAAACCGATCTTTCCCTGCGTGGTCATGTCCAACACGGTGCATGCCTACATTTCCCAGTCCGACAAGGGCGAACTGGTGATCGGCGCCGGCACCGACCAGTACATCTCCTATTCGCAGACCGGCGGGCTGCACATCCTGACGCATACGCTCGACGCCATCTGCGAGATGTTCCCGATCTTCGGGCGCATGAAGATGCTGCGCTCCTGGGGCGGCATCGTCGACGTCACGCCCGACCGCTCGCCGATCCTCGCCAAGACGCCCGTGCCGGGCCTCTACGTCAATTGCGGCTGGGGCACGGGCGGGTTCAAGGCGACGCCGGGCTCGGGCCATGTCTTCGCCCACACCATCGCCAACGACAATCCGCACCCGATCAATGCCGGCTTCACCCTGGAGCGCTTCCGCTCCGGCCGGCTGATCGACGAGGCGGCGGCCGCCGCCGTGGCGCACTGATGCGTATTGCGTCGCCCCTCATCGTGCTGCTGCTGGCGACGCTCCCGGCCGGGCCTGCCTTTGCGCAGATCATTCCCGACCCGGCGAAGTTCCGCACCCAGGTTATCTCCAGGACGACGACCGAACGCAACTGGCCCTTCTCGGTCGATACGGGCTTGCTCGCCTGTGTGTGGGATTTCGGCCAACGCATGACCTTCTTCATAGAAGATCTGCCGCCCGGACCCGATCGGCGACAGCTTTTCCTGTCGGTCAACCCTTTGATGCTGCTGGTCGGCAATCTGCCGAACCGCAGCCTGTTCGCCGAGGGTCTCACCGACGAGCAGATCGTGCGCCAGACCATGCACTACCTCGTCATCGCGGAAAAGCTCTGCGATCTGCCTCCCGGAATCCATCTTCGCGACGGTGCAACATAGGCCGGAGTCCCCAATGCTTCTGATCCACTGCCCCTATTGCGAGGAAGACCGGCCGGAACTCGAGTTCCGCAATGCCGGCGAGGCGCATATCGCGCGGCCGGAGAACATCGCGGAGATTTCCGACGAGGAGTTCGCCCAGTTCTTCTTCATCCGCTCCAATCCCAAGGGCCTGATCTACGAGCGCTGGCGCCACATCCACGGCTGCGCCCGCTTCTTCAACGCGGTGCGCGACAGCGTCTCCGACAAGTTCCTGATGACCTACAAGGCCGGCGAGAAGAAGCCGGCGGTGAAGGCGGGAGAGAAGGCATGACCGCCGCGTTCCGCACCACGGCCGCCGGCCGCCTCAAGGGCGCGAAGCCCGTCTCCTTCTCCTTCGACGGCGCGTCCTACCAGGCGCTCGAAGGCGACACGCTCGCCTCCGCGCTGCTTGCCAACGGCGTTCACCTGATGGGCCGCTCGTTCAAGTATCACCGGCCGCGCGGCGTTCTCTCGGCCGGCGCCGAGGAGCCGAACGCACTGGTCGGCATCCACCGCGACGCGGCGCGCAAGACCCCCAACGTCCGCGCGACCGTGCAGGAGGTCTATGACGGGCTCACCGCCGTGTCGCAGAACCGCTGGCCCTCGCTCGCCTTCGACGTCGGCGCGGTCAACGATATCGCCTCGCCGATGTTCTCGGCCGGCTTCTACTACAAGACCTTCATGTGGCCGAAGGCGGCGTGGAAGAGCGTCTACGAGCCGACCATCCGCGCCTCCGCCGGTCTCGGCGTCGCGCCCGACAAGCCCGATCCGGACCATTACGCCTCGCGCTACGCGCATTGCGACGTGCTGGTGCTGGGCGGCGGCGCGGCGGGCCTGTCTGCAGCGCTGGCGGCCGCCGAATCCGGCGCGCGGGTGATGCTCGCCGACGAGCAGCCGGCGGTCGGCGGCGCGCTGCGCTTCGAGACGGGCTCGGCCATCGAAGGCGCGGCGGGCTGGGACTGGGCGCAGGCGACCGCCGCGAAGCTCGCGGCGATGGACAATGTCCGCGTTCTGACCCGAACCACCGCCTTCGGCTATTATGCCCAGAACATGGTCGGTCTCGTGGAGCGCGTCAGCGACCACCTCGCCGATCCGGGCCACGACCTGCCGCGCGAGCGGCTGTGGCAGGTGCGGGCGAAGCGCGTGATCCTCGCCACCGGTGCCATCGAGCGGCACATGGTGTTCGACGGCAACGACAAGCCAGGAATCATGCTGGCGTCTGCCGCGCGCACCTATCTCAAACATTTCGGCGTGCTGGTCGGGAAGACCATCGGCGTCTTCACCGCGAGCGATTCCGCTTACGCGGCGGCGATCGACCTCAAGCAGGCGGGGGCGGCCGTCGCCGCCATCGTCGACCTGCGCGACAATCCGGCCGGCCCGCTGGTCGAAAAGGCTCGCGCGGTGGGCATCGAGATCCTGTCCGGCCGCACGGTCGTGCGCGCATCCGGCAACCTGCGCGTCGCCTCGATGACCGTGCGCGCGACGTCGGGCGGGCCGGAGCGGACCATTCCCGTCGACGCGTTGCTGATGTCGGCCGGCTGGACGCCTTCGGTGCATCTCTTCTCGCAGTCGCGCGGCAAGGTCGCCTTCGACAGCGCGACGCGTCGCTTCCTGCCGGGCGACTACGCACAGGACTGCGTCTCCGTCGGCGCCTGCGCCGGCACCGATACGCTCGCCGACACGGTGAAGGAGGCGATTGCGGCCGGGGAAAAGGCGGCCAAGGCTGCCGGGGCCGGAAAGGCGGCTGCCCTGAAGCTGAAGGCCGAGACCACAGAAAGCTGGGCCGGCGGCATGGTGGGCGCTGCCCCCGGCGCGGGACCGGACACCACCGGCAAGGCCTTCGTCGACTTCCAGAACGACGTCACCGCCAAGGACATCCGCCTCGCGGTCCGCGAGGGCATGCGCTCGATCGAGCATGTCAAGCGCTTCACCACCAATGGCATGGCGACCGACCAGGGCAAGACGTCCAACATCCACGGCCTTGCCATCGCCGCCGAGGCGCTGGGCAAGGAAATGCCGGAGGTCGGGCTGACGACGTTCCGCGCGCCCTATACGCCCGTCACCTTCGGCGCGCTGATCGGCCACGCCAAGGGCAGGCTGTTCGACCCGACCCGGCGCACCGCCTTCCATGCGCAGGAAGAGAAGCTCGGCGCGGTGTTTGAGGATGTCGGCCAGTGGAAGCGCGCCTGGTACTATCCGCGCGCCGGCGAGGACATGCATGCCGCCGTCAACCGCGAATGCGCCACGGTGCGCAAGGCAGCGGGCATTTTCGATGCGTCGACCCTTGGCAAGATCGAGGTGGTCGGACCGGACGCCGCGAAGTTCATGGAGCTGATGTACACCAATCCGTGGGAGAAGCTGGAGCCTGGCCGCTGCCGCTATGGCATCATGCTGCGCGAGGACGGCTTCATCTACGACGACGGCGTGGTGGGCCGGCTTGCCGCCGACCGCTTCCATGTCACCACGACGACCGGCGGTGCGGCGCGCGTCATGAACCACATGGAGGACTACCTCCAGACCGAGTTCCCGCATCTCGACGTCTGGCTCACCTCCATCTCCGAGCAGTGGGCGGTCATCGCCGTGCAGGGGCCGAAGAGCCGCGACATCATCGCGCCGCTGGTCGAGGGCATCGACCTGTCGGACGCCGCCATGCCGCATATGTCGGTGCGCGAAGGCAGGATCTGCGGCGTGCCGACCAGGCTGTTCCGCATGTCCTTCACCGGCGAGCGCGGCTTCGAGATCAACGTGCCGGCCGACTACGCCGCCGCCGTCTGGGACGCCGTCTGGGCCGAGGGCCAGAAGCACGGCGCCTGCGCCTACGGAACGGAGGCGATGCACGTGCTGCGCGCCGAGAAGGGCTACATCATCGTCGGCCAGGACACCGACGGAACCGTCACGCCGCAGGATGCCGGTCTCGACTGGGCGGTGGGCAAGAAGAAGACCGATTTCGTCGGCATCCGCGGGCTCAAACGTCCGGACCTCGTCGCCAAGGGGCGCAAGCAGCTCGTCGGCCTGCGGACAAAGGACCCGAAGGTGGTGCTGGAGGAGGGCGCGCAAATCGTCGCCGATCCGAAGCAGCCCGTCCCGATGAAGATGCTCGGCCACGTCACGTCGAGCTACTGGTCGGAGAATTGCGGCCGCGGAATCGCCCTCGGCCTCGTCGCCGGCGGTTTCGAGCGCATGGGCCAGACGCTCTACGTGCCGATGCCGGACAAGGTCATCGAGGTCGAAGTGGTCGGACAGGTGTTCTTCGACGAGAAGGGAGAGCGTCTCCATGGCTGACGCATTGCGCATCCACCCGCTCGCCGGCCGCAAGGTGGCCAATTCCGCCGTCACGCTCACTCCGGCCGAGCCCGCCGCCCGCCTGTCGCTGCGCGCGCGGCCCGACGGGATCGCGGCGCTGTCCAAAGCGCTCGGCGTCAAGCTGCCCGAGACGCCCAAGACCTCCGCCCAGTCGAAGTCCGGCGGGCGGGCCGCCCTCTGGCTCGGCCCCGACGAATGGCTGGTCATCGACACCGCGGGCGGCGACCCGGTCGCGGATTGCGCGAAAGCGAAGGCGCTGCATTCGGCGGTCGACATCTCGCACCGCAACACCGCGATCCTGGTCGAGGGCCGCGGCGCGGAAGCGACGCTTTGCGCAGGCTGCCCGCAGGACCTGTCGCTCGGCGTCTTTCCGGTCGGCGCCTGCTCGCGCACCATTCTGGGCAAGATCGAGGTCGTGATCTGGCGCACCGGCGAGGCGGCGTTCCGCGTCGAGTGCTGGCGCTCGTTCTCCGCCTATGCCTTCGATTTCCTCGAGGAAGCGGCGGCGGATGCAGCCATCGCGGCCTGACGCGGGTCAGTGCACCGTCAGCGTGTTTTCGACGGCGAACCCGGCCGGCGGGACGTAGGTGATCTCGACGCGGTCGCGGCCGGTATTCTTGGCGACGTAGAGCCGCTCGTCGGCGATCCGGAACAGTTCGCTGAAATTCACGGGTCGCCCGAACGCCGCCCCGCCCACGCTCACGGTCAGGTCATGGCGCTGGCTGTTGCCGTTGAATTCAAGCGAACTGACCGTATGTCGGATACGTTCGGCGATGTCCTCGGCTTCGACGAGGCCGGCCCCCGGCAGCAGCACGCCGAACTCTTCCCCGCCGATGCGACCGATCAGGTCGCCCCGCCGCAGGGAGGTGCGAATGGCTGTGGCGATCAGGTTGAGCGCTTCGTCGCCGCGATGGTGGCCGAAGCGATCGTTGATCGCCTTGAAATGGTCGGCGTCGATGACCAGAAGCGCACCGACGGGCGGTCCGGCTCCGCCGCTCTCCTCGAGGAAACCGTCCACCACGCGCGTGAACGCGCCACGGTTCAGGCACCCCGTCAGGCTGTCAGTCGATGCGAGGTCGTTCAGCTTGTGGTTCGCTATCGCCAGTTCGCGAAGCTTGGCAGTCAGGAAGAAGAACAGCGGTCCTGCCAGGATGATCGGAATGACCGTGGCGCTGACGAGGCTCGGGACAAGGGCGGAAGGGGCGAGCAGGCTGAAGAAGACGTAGTTGAACGCGACGGCGATCGCGATGCAGCCGAGCGTGCCGAACACGGTCCACCGCGCGAGCCTGATCCACCCCCGTCGGGATATGCCTGACAAGCCTCTGAGCGGCATCATTCCCTCCCATACCCGCGGCTACGGTAGTCGGGAGGCATTAAGATGGCGTCAGGAGGAATAGTTGAAATTGAGTGAATTGACGGTTGTCAGATCGCCATGATGCCGCCGTCAACGGCCAGTGCCTGTCCGGTCATGAACGAATTGTTTGGATCGCAGGCGAAGAGGATAACCTCGACGATCTCGTCGATTTCCGCCATCCGCCGCATCGGCACGCCGCGCGTCAGCTCGGCAGCGCTCTCCTCGACGCCTTTCGGCGACATCTTGAGGAAATCGAGCGCCATCGCCGTGCGGGCGAAGGACGGGCAGACGGCGTTCACGCGGATGCCCTTCGTGGCGTATTCGGCGGCCGCCGAGCGGGTCAGGCCGACGACGCCATGCTTGGCGGCGGCGTAGACAGACAGGCGCGGTGCTCCGGCGAGGCCGGCCACCGAGGCGATGTTGACGATCGTCCCGAGCCGGCCGGAGGCCCGGTTCTCCCTTTCCATCGCCGGCAGCTGGTGCTTGAGGGCGTAGAAGACGCCCATCAGGTCGATGTCGATGATGCGCCTGGCCTCGTCGGAAGGGACCTGCGGCAGCTTGACGAAGCTCTGCGCAATGCCGGCATTGTTGATCGCGATGTCGAGCGACCCGAACCGTTCCAGGGCGAGGTTGACCAGGCCCTCGGACAGGCCCTCGTCGGAAATGTCGCCGGCGAGGACCGCGGTCGGCGCGGGCAGCGAAGCGGCGAATTCGATCAGCCCCTTTTCGTTCATATCGGACAGGACGAGGCGCGCGCCTTCCTCCGCCAGCCTTTCGGCGGTGCGGCGGCCGAAGCCGCCGGTCGCCCCGGTGACGATCGCCGTCAATCCCCCAAAACGCGACACGTCATTCTCCCTCGATGAGTTGTACGGCGAGCGTGGACAGGAGCCGCACCGCGTCGCCGTAGCTGCGCGCCCTTTCCGGATTCGATGCGTTGCCGTCCAGCGCGCGCTTGTAGACGCCCTGGCAGATCGCAGCGAGGCGGAAGAAGGAGAATGCGAGGTAGAACACCCAGTTGTCGATGCCGCCGATGCCGCGGCGACGGCAATAGAGTGCGACATATTCGTCCTCGGTCGGGATGCCGAGAACCTTGCGGTCGATGCCGCCGAGGCCGCGGAAGCCCGATGCGTGCGGCAGACGCCACTGCATGCACTGATAGGCGATATCCGAATAGGGGTGGCCGAGCGTCGACAGTTCCCAATCGAGGACGGCGATGACCTCCGGCCGGTCGTGTGCGAACATCATGTTGTCCAGCCGGTAGTCGCCATGCACCAGCGCAACCAGGCCGTCGTCGGCGGGGATGCGCTTCTCCAGCCACTCGATGAGGCGGTTCATCTCGGCGATTACGCCGGTCTCGGAGGCGCGGTACTGGCTGGTCCAACGGGTCAGCTGGCGCTCGAAATAGCTGCCCGGCCTGCCGAAATCGGCGAGGCCGCTGGCCTCGATGTCGACCCCGTGCAGCTTTGCCAGCGTCGCGTTCATCGAATCGTAGATCGCGCCGCGCTCGGCATTCGTTGCGATCTCCCCAAGCGCCGGATCCCACAGGATGCGGCCATCGAGGAATTCCATGACGAAGAACTGACGGCCGATCGGGGAATCCTCGCCCGAGAGATGCAGCATCCTCGGCACCGGAACGTCGGTGTGTTCCAGCGCCTTCATCACCCGGTATTCGCGGTCGACCTGGTGGGCCGATTTGAGCAGCGCGCCGGGCGGCTTGGCGCGCAGAACGAAGCGTCCGGTGGTGGTCTTGAGCAGATAGGTGGGATTGGACTGGCCGGCATTGAACTTGACGATCTCGGTCAGCGCGCCGAAGCCGTCGATATGTCCGGCGAGATACGGGCCGAGCAACCCGGCGTCGAGGGCGTTCGGGTCGCTCATGCAGGCTCGTCCCTTCGCTCCATAACCGCGATCATCTGCCAGCGCGCCGTCAGCGCCGGCTTCATCGCATTCTCGATCTCCATCGTGACGTCGTAGCCGATCTGCACCATGCCCGAGGGTCGGGCATTCAGCTCGGCCAGCAGGAAACGCGTGCGCACGCGCGCGCCGGAGCGGACCGGCGAGGTGAAGCGGATCCTGTCGAAGCCGTGATTGATCGCCATGCCCGCTCCTTTCAGCGGTGGCAGCGTCTCGTAGGCCATCGGCGAGAACAACGACAGGAGCAGGAAGCCATGCGCGATGGTGCCGCCGTAAGGCGTTTCGGCCCGCGCTCGTTCGGGATCGACATGGATGAACTGGTGATCGTCGGTGGCGTCGGCGAAGCGATCGATCATCTGCTGATCGATTTGGCGCCAGGGCGACACGCCGACCTCCTGGCCGACCAGCCGGCTCATCGCTTCGATGGTGATCGCTTCTTTCTGTCCGTGCAGCACTGCCGCCTCGCTGCTCATTCCTTGAACAGCGTCATGCCATGCTGGACCGATTGGCCGCCGTCAAGCGGCAGGATCGCGCCGGTGACGTAACTGCCACCCCTGCCGCAGAGGAAAAGCGTCGCCGCCGCGATGTCGGACGGCGCGCCGATGCGTCCCAGAGGCACCCGCGCGCCGACCTTTTCGGCCTGCTCGTCGGTCGCCGTGGCGAAGGCGGTCATGCGGCTCTGGAAGGGCCCGGGGGCGAAGGCGTTGACGGTGATGCGGCGGCCGGCGAACTCGTTGGCCAGCGTCTTCGTCAGATGGTGAACCGCCGCCTTTGAGGCGGTATAGGAATAGGCGTCGTCGGCCAGCGGCTGGGTGCCCATGACCGAACCCAGGTTGATCACCCGCGCAGGGTCGGCATCGCTGGCCGCAGCCTGGAGAAGGGGCAGGAGCTGCTTCGTCAGGTGGAAGAGGCCGGTGACGTTGACGTCCAGTACTCGGGCCCAGCCTTTGTAGGGGAACTGCTCCAGCGGCGCGCCCCACGACACGCCGGCATTGTTGACCAAGATGTGCAGCTTGTCCGTGCGAGCCTTCACTTCGGCGGCGAGCGCGTCGACGCCCTGCTCGGTGCTGACGTCGGCGCCGAACCCCTCGGCGCTGCCGGGAGCGCCCATCGCATTGAGTTCGGCCGCGACCTTCTCGCAATCGGCGCCCTTGCGCGAGGCGATGAGAACGCGCGCCCCGCCCTCGACGAGCGCCGTGGCGATCATCCGCCCGATGCCGGTGGCGGCACCGGTGACCAGCGCCGTCTTGCCTGCGACCGAGAAAAGCTCGTCGAGATATGCCATCTTTCCTCCCCCTCGCGGACTTCCCTTCCGGTCAAGCCAGATGCCGCGTTGACAACATACCGGGTAGTATGTTCATCATTTGCGTATCCGTAAAGACCCGATCGGCGCTGCCGGAGAAAAGGTCTGCGGGAAAGGGAGGTCATGATTCTGGCGGAAGTCGGCATCGTCGAGCCGGTCACTGAAGGAGCGCGCATCGAAATCCTCGACGCGGCCGCCGCCTGCTTCATGGAGCGCGGCTATGCGGCGACGTCGATCGATGACGTCGCGCGCCGGCTGCGGGCGACCAAGGGCCGCATCTACCACCACTTCTCCTCCAAGGCCGATCTGTTTGCGCAAATCTTCCGGCACGGCATGGACATGAATTTCGCCGCGATCGAGCCCTGCCGGACCATCGAGGGTCCGGCAGTCGAAAAATGGATCGCCATGGCCAGGGTCCATGCGACGCAGATGATCGTGACCCAGGCCTATCAACGCACCGTCTGGGAGGGCGTCGAAATGCATCTCCGCGGGGCGACGACCCCCGAACAGCGCAGCCAGCTCAACGAGCTGGTCGAGTATCGGACCAAGTACGGGAACATCTTCCGCGAACTCATCGCCCGCGCCAAGGCCGAGGGGGACATGGATTTCGAGAACATCAGCATCGCCAACCAGCTGATGTTCATGACCCTCAACTCGCCGATCTTCTGGTACTCGCAGCGGCCCGGCGAACGCGATCGCAACATCAAGGACATCGTGGATCAGGTCGTGGCGTTCGCGCTTCGCGGCCTTGGCGGAAGGACGAGGCACTGACATGGGCGACATGAATCTCGGGATGACGGAGAGGCTGAAGCCGATCCATGCGAAGGTCGCGGCGATGATCCGCGACGAGATCCTTCCGCTCGACGAGGAGTATCTGGCAGAGGTCGGGCGGGACGGTGACCGCTGGACGTTCACCAAGCGCCAGTCGGAGATCCTGGAGGGATTGAAGGCCAAGGCGCGCGAGCGCGGCCTGTGGAATTTCTGGCTGACCGATTCGGAAAGCGGCTACGGTCTGACCACCGTCGAATACGCCTATCTCGCCGAGGAAATGGGCAAAGCGCATATCGGCGCGGAAGTGTTCAACTGCTCGGCGCCCGACACCGGCAACATGGAAGTGCTCGAGCGATACGGTTCGCGCGAGCACAAGGAGAAGTGGCTGAAGCCGCTGCTCGACGGAAAGATCCGCTCCGCCTTCCTGATGACCGAGCCCGACGTCGCGTCCTCGGACGCCACCAACATCTCGATGCGCTGCGAGCGCGACGGCGACGACTACGTGCTCAATGGCGAGAAATGGTGGTCGTCGGGGGCCGGCGATCCGCGCTGCGCCATCTATATCGTCATGGTGCGCACTTCGCATGAGGGGCCGAAGCACCAGCAGCACTCGATGATCCTCGTTCCCGCCGGCACGAAGGGCGTCACCAAGCTGCGCGCCATGCAGGTGTATGGCGAAGACGACGCGCCGCACGGCCACATGCACATGCGCTTCGAGAACGTCCGCGTGCCGGCGTCCAATCTGCTGGTCGCCGAAGGCAAGGGCTTCGAGATCTCGCAGGGCCGGCTCGGCCCCGGACGCATCCATCACTGCATGCGCGCCATCGGCCAGGCCGAGATGGCGCTGGAGCTGATGTGCCGCCGGTCGATGCGGCGCGAGGCTTTCGGCAAGCCGCTGGCGCAGCTCGGCGCCAACTACGACATCATCGCCGAGGCGCGCATGGAGATCGAGATGGCGCGGCTGCTCTGCCTCAAGGCGGCCTGGATGATGGACCAGGGCGACCGTGTCGCGGCGGCCCCGTGGATCAGCCAGATCAAGGTGGTTGCGCCGCGGGTCGCGCTCAAGGTGACCGACGAGGCCGTGCAGATGTTCGGCGCGCAGGGCATCAGCCAGGATACCCCGCTGGCGCGGTCTTGGACGCATCTGCGCACGTTGCGCCTCGCCGACGGGCCGGACGCGGTGCATCGCCGCCAGGTCGCCCGGCAGGAACTGAGGAAATACACGCAGGAGAAGGTGTGACGATGAAGGCGATCGTCGCTCGCGAATTCGGCCCGATCGACAAGCTCGACTATGCCGACTGGCCGGACCCGGAAGCTACCGGGCGTACCGTCGTCATCGACGCCGAGGCGATCGGTGTCAACTACCCCGACGGCCTGCTCGTGCAGGGCCTCTACCAGTCCAAGCCGCCGACGCCGTTCATCCCGGGCATGGAAATGGCGGGCCGGGTGTCGGCCGTGGGCGAGGGCGTCACCCGGTTCAAGGTCGGCGACCGCGTCGTGTCGTTCACCCAGCTCGGCGCCTATGCCGAGAAGATCGCCGTCGACGAATCCTCTGTCGTGAAGCTTCCGGATGCGGTCTCGGCGGCGGATGCCTGCGCACTGATCTGCGGCTACGGCACCTCGCACCATGCGTTGAAGCAGCGCGCGCAATTGAAGCCCGGCGAGACGCTCGCCGTGCTGGGCGCCGCCGGCGCGACGGGACTCGCGGCCATCCAGATCGGCAAGATCATGGGCGCGAAGGTGATCGCCGTCGCCTCGACGCCGGAGAAGCGCGAGATCGCAAAGGCCGCCGGCGCCGATATCACGCTCGGCTACGAAAACCTCAAGGATACGCTGAAGGAGGCGACCGCGGGCAAGGGCGTCGACGTCGGCTACGACCCGGTCGGCGGGGACGCCTTCGACACCCTGGCGCGGTCGATGGCATGGAACGGCCGCTTGCTCGTCATCGGCTTCACCTCGGGCCGGATTCCGCAGTTTCCCGTCAACCTTGCCCTGGTGAAGGGCTTCAGCGTCGTCGGCGTGTTCTGGGGCACCTTTACGCAGAAGGAACCGGCCGCCCACGAGGAGAACATGCGCGAACTGGTCGGCTGGCTGCTGGCCGGCAAGCTCAAGCCGGTGATCGAGGGCACCTATCCACTGGCCGAGGCCCGCGAGGTGCTGACGCGCATCCACAACCGCGCCGCAACCGGCAAGCTGATCCTCAGGCCGTAGGAAACCGGACGATGACGCTCCCAGCCACGATGCGCGCGCTCCTGCTCAACGAGGACGGTTTCGCCGCCCGGCCGTCCGGCTCGGTGCTGGAGGCAATGGAGCCCTATGTCACCCCGGCCGAGATCCCGGTACCGGCGCCAGGCGAGGGCGAGGTGCTGGTCAAGATGTCGATCGCCTCGATCAACCCGTCCGACGTGATGTTCATCAAGGGCATGTATGGTCATGCGCGTCAGAAGGGACGGCCCGCCGGCTTCGAGGGCGTCGGCACGGTCGTCGCCTCCGGCGGGGGCGAACTCGCCGACAGCCTGGTCGGCAAGCGCATTTCGTGCGTCACCGGCGGCTCCGGCTGGGGCACGTGGGCGGAGTATTCGGTCGCCAACGCGGCGGGCTGCATCGCCCTGATCGACGGTGTCAAGGATGTCGACGGCGCAGCGATGATCGTCAATCCGCTAACGGCGCTGGCGATGTTCGACATCGTGCGCCAGGAGGGCGAGAAGGCCTTCATCCTCACCGCCGCCGCCAGCCAGCTGTGCAAGCTGATCATGAACCTTGCCCGCGAGGAGGGCTTCCGCCCGATCGCCATCGTCAGGCGCGACGACCAGATCCCGCTCCTGATGGAAGAAGGGGCGGCCGTGGTGCTCAATGCCACCGCGCCGGACTTCGCCAAGCGGCTCGCCGAGGTGTGCCGGGCGGAGAAGCCGCGCATCTTCCTCGATGCCGTCACCGGTCCGCTTGCCGGCCAGATCTTCGCCGCGATGCCGCGCCGCGCGCGTTGGATCGTCTACGGCCGGCTCGATGCCGCCACGACGCCGATCCCCGAGCCGGGACAGCTCATCTTCATGGGCAAGCGCATCGAGGGATTCTGGCTGACCGAATGGAAGCGCACGGCCGACAAGGCACGCAACGACGCCGCCAATCGCGAAGCGCAGATGCGTTTCGCGGACGGGAGGTGGTCGACCGACGTGACCGCCATCGTGCCGCTGTCCGAGGCGATGAGGAGGGTGCCTGAAGAACTGGCCAAACCGAACGGAAAGGTCTTCATCGCGCCATAGACTGCGAGTGAATGTACGCGGCTTGTGCTGGGGGCATGGCCGTCTATAGTCGAACCAAACACGGCAAAAGACCGTGAAGACATGGGAGGAGAGCGTCCTTGGACGTATTGCAGCTCTTTGTGAGCGGCCTTGCGAACGGCTGTGTCTATGGCCTCATCGCACTCGGATTTGTGCTCATCTACAAGGCCACCGAAGCGGTCAATTTCGCCCAGGGCGATTTCATGATGCTCGGCGCGTTCATAACGCTCGGGCTTACCAACGAACAGTTCTGGGGTCTGCCCTTCTGGATCTCGGTGCCGATCGCGATCGCCGCGATGGGCGTATTCGGCTATCTGATCGACATGATCGTGCTGCGGCGCATGTTCGGCCAGTCGCAGATTGCCATCGTCATCCTTACCATCGCCATGGGCTTCGTGCTGCGCTTCGCCGCGGGCCTGATCTGGGGCAACGAGCCGATCGCGCTCGAGTCTCCCATCGCCGGCAAGGACGTGCGCTTCGGCGGTCTGGTCCTCGGCCTCGACGAGATCGTGGTGATCGCGGTCACGGTGATCTCGACCATCCTGCTCTATTTCTTCTTCAACGTGACCAAGCTCGGCGTCGCGATGCAGGCTGCCTCGCAGAACCAACTCGCCGCTTACTATATGGGCATCCCGGTCAAGCGGGTGCATTCGCTGATCTGGGCGGTGGCCGGAATGGTCGCGGCGGTCGCCGGCATCCTGTTCGCCTCGAAGGGCTCGATCGATCCGTCGATCGGCCTGCTCGGCATCAAGGCCTTCGCGGCGGCCGTCATCGGCGGCTTCGGGTCGCTGCCTGGCGCGCTGCTCGGCGGCATCATCGTCGGGCTGATCGAGCCGTTCGCCTCCTATTACATTGCCGCCGGCTATTCGCAGATCATGCCCTATCTGCTGCTCTTCCTGATCCTGGTGTTCAGGCCGCACGGCATCCTCGCCCAGATCCACCGGAAGAAGGTGTGAAGCCATGCGCACCGTCTTCAAGACCACCTACGACGCCGACATCAACCTCTTCCGCCACGGCGCGCAGGCCTTCTGGTACCTGTCGCTGCTGGCGCTGATGATCGTCCTGCCCTTCGTCCTGTCGGATTTCGCCATCGGCGAGATGACCAACGTGCTGATCTGGGCGATCGCCGGCATGGGGCTGATGATCCTGGTCGGCCAGACCGGCCAGGCGAGCCTCGGCCATGCCGCCTTCCTCGCCGTCGGCTGCTACGCCAACGTGCTGCTGCAGGAGCGGCTGGGCCTGCCCTTCATCGTCGCCCTGCCGCTGGCCGGACTCATTGCCGGGCTGGCGGGTGTGGCGCTGGCAATCCCGACGTCGAAGCTGCACGGCATCTATCTGGCGATCGCGACGCTCGCCGTGTCCATCCTGGTCGACGACCTGATCGTCATCGCCGAGCCGCTCACCGGCGGCATCAACGGGCTGCTCGCGCCGACGATCGACATCTTCGGCATCCAGTTCGACCGCTACGGCACGCCGGTCAGGTTCTACGGCCTGATCCTGTTCGTCACCGTGCTGGTGGTACTGGCCTACCGCAACATCCAGCGCTCGCCGCTCGGCCGCTCCTTCGCCGCGGTGCGCGACTCCGAAATCTCGGCGCAGGCGATGGGCGTCAACGTGGCGCGCACCAAGGCGGTCGCCTTCGGCATCTCCACCGCGATCACCGGGCTCGCCGGCGCGCTGATGGGCCACTTCGCCGGCATCTTCAACAACGAGACCTTCACCATCATCATCTCGATCCAGATGCTGCTGATGATCGTCATCGGCGGGTTGGGCTCCATCCACGGTGCCTTCTTCGGCGCGGTCGTCATCGCGCTCCTGCCGCAGGCGATCGCCCGGGTGCGCGACGGCATCGGAGCCCTGACCGGCACCTCCATTGCCATTCCAGGCATGGAGTCCGCCGTCTTCGGCGCGATCCTGATCCTGTTCATCCTGTTCGAGCCGATGGGCATCTACGGCCGCTGGCTGAAGATCCGCACCTATTTCGAGCTGTTCCCCTTCTACCGCCGCGACATGTTCCGCCGGCAGCGGAGCTACCTGAAGACGGAGCGCATGCGATGAGCCTGCTGGAAGTCGAGAACGTCACGCTCAAGTTCGGCGGCGTCACAGCCGTCAACAACGTCTCCTTCTCGGTCGAGGAGGGCGAGGTTTTCGCGCTTGTCGGTCCTAACGGCGCCGGCAAGTCGACGCTGTTCAATCTCGTCTCGCGCTTCTACGACCCGGTCGCCGGCGACATCCGCTTCGCCGGCGAATCGATCCTGAAGAAGGCGCCGCACGAGATCGCCAGGCTCGGCATCGCGCGCACATTCCAGAACATCGAACTGTTCGAACAGGCGACAGTGCTGCAGAACCTCCTGGTTGGCCGCCACCGCCACAGGCGCGGCAACATGTTCACCGAGACGCTGTTCACGCCCTTCGTGCGGCAAGAGGAGCGGCGGCACCGCGAGGCGGTGGAGAAGGTCATCGACTTCCTCGACCTGCAGCCCTACCGCGAGAAATACATCGCCGGCCTGCCCTATGGCGTGCGCAAGGTGGTCGAGATGGGCCGGGCTCTCGCGATCGAGCCGCGCCTGCTGCTGCTCGACGAGCCGGCCTCCGGCCTGTCGGTCGAGGAGACGCAGGACGTCGCCTTCTGGGTCGAGGACATCAAGACGCAGATGGGCGTCACCGTGCTCATGGTCGAGCACGACATGCATCTGGTCGCCTCCGTGTCCGACCGCGTCATGGCGCTCGCCGACGGCAAGACGCTGGCGATCGGCACGGCGCAGGAAGTGCAGAACCATCCGAAAGTGATCGAGGCCTATATCGGCGTCGCCGACGAGAACGAGAGGGTGGTCGCATGATGCTGCAGCAGGCGATCAGTCCGGCATCGGCCGTGGCGGAAACGGTTCTGTCCATCCGCAACCTCGAGAGCTACTACGGGCCGATCATGGCCATCCGGGGCGTCAGCCTGGACGTCCGCCAGGGCCAGATCGTCACCGTGCTCGGCGCCAACGGCGCCGGCAAGACGACGCTGCTCAAGACCATCTCGGGCGTGATGAGCCCGGAGAAGGGCGAGATCTTGTACGGCGGCCGAAACATCGCCGGCGAAGAGCCGGACCGGATCGTCAAGGCCGGCATCGTGCACGTGCCGGAAGGGCGGGAGGTCTTCCCTCTTCTCACCGTCGAGGAGAACCTTCGCATGGGGTCCTTCGTGCGCAGCGACAAGGCGGGCATCAGGGCCGACGAGGAGATGGTCTACGGCTATTTCCCGATCCTCGCCGAACGGCGCCGCCAGGCGGCGGGCACGCTGTCGGGCGGCCAGCAGCAGATGCTGGCCATCGCGCGCGGCCTGATGGCGCGGCCGAAGCTGATGCTGCTCGACGAGCCCTCGCTTGGCCTGTCGCCCCTCCTGGTGAAGGAGATTTTCACCATCATCCGGCGCCTCAACCGCGAGCAGGGCGTGACGATGATGCTGGTCGAGCAGAACGCCAAGGTGGCGCTCGAGGTCGCCGACTACGGCTATGTCATGGAACTCGGTCGCATCGTCATGGCCGACACATCGGCGCGGCTGCTGGCGTCCAAGGACGTGCAGGAATTCTATCTCGGCGTCCAGGGCGAGACGCAGCGCGGCCAGAAGCGCTGGAAGCAGAAGAAGACCTGGCGATGAACGGGTCGGATAGGAAAGGGAGGACAGCATGACGATCGTCGGCAAGATCCCGCCGCAGCGGACGCTCAACGGCCACTCCTTCAACGAGGACATGTCGCGCGGGCCGTTCTTCTTCGACGGCTGCGACACGCTGCCGAAGCTGTTCCGCGAAAGCTGCAAGCGGAACGGCCAGAGGATCGCGCACCGCGAGAAGGATTACGGCATCTGGCTGTCCTACTCGTGGAGCGAGTTTTACGATAACGCGCGGCTGATCGGGCTGGGGCTCCTCTCGCTCGGCCTGAAGCGCGGCGAGGTCGTGTCGATCCTGTCCGAAGACAACAAGGAATGGCTCTACACCGATCTCGGCACGCAGTGCGTCGGGGGCATCGCGTCCGGCGTCTACACCACCGATTCCGCCGCGCAGCTCAAATATCTTGTCAACGATTCCGACAGCCGCTTTCTCTTCGTCGAGAATGACGAGCAGCTCGACAAATATCTCTCCGTCCGCGACGAGATGCCGGGCCTCGCCTGGGTGATCGTCCTCGACCGCGAAGGGCTGCACGGCTTCTCCGACGACCGCGTCATCTTCCTTGAAGACCTCTACCGGATCGGGCGCGAATTCCTGAAGCAGAACCCGAGCCGGTTCGAGGAGGAGATCGCGAATTCGTCGGCCAAGGACACTGCGATCCTGGTCTACACATCGGGCACGACCGGCCCGCCCAAGGGGGCGATGATCAGCCACGAGAACATCATCGTCTCGATCATCGGCGCGGCGACGACGCTGCCGGTGACGGATGCCGACGAGCAGGTCTGCTTCCTGCCGCTCTGCCACATCCTCGAGCGGCTGATCACCGGCTTCATCCCGATCGGGTTCGGCTCGACGGTCAATTTCGCCGAAAGCCCCGAGACCGTGTTCGACAATGTGCGCGAGGTCTCCCCGCACGTCTTCACCGCGGTGCCGCGCGTCTGGGAAAAGGTCTATTCGCGCATCACCATCATGGCGAACGAGGCGACAAGCCTCGGCAAGCTCGCCTACCGCATGGCGGTGGCGACCGGTATGAAGCGCGGGCTGCTGATGGAGGAGGGCAGGGCGGTGCCGCTCGGCACCCGTCTCGCCTATGCGTTCTGGGATTTCGCGGTGCTGAAGAACCTGCGCCGGATGATCGGTCTCGACCGGTTGCGTCGCGGTACCACGGGCGCCGCGCCGATCTCGCCCGATCTGCTGCGCTGGTACCGGGCGATCGGCGTCACCGTGCTCGAAGGCTACGGCATGACCGAGAGCTCGGGCGTCATCTCGGTCAACGTCATGGACGACTACAAGACCGGCAGCATCGGCAAGGTGGTGCCGGGCGGCGAGGTCAGGATCGCGCCGGACGGCGAGATCCTCTATCGCGGCGCCAACGTCTTCAAGGGCTACTGGAACAAGCCGGAGAAGACCGCCGAGACCATCACCGAGGACGGCTGGCTCAAGACCGGCGACGTCGGCCGCATCGACAACCAGGGCTTCCTGACGATCACCGGCCGGGCCAAGGACATCATCATCACGGCAGGCGGCAAGAACATCACCCCGGCCGAGATCGAGAACCGGCTGAAGTTCTCGCCCTACATCTCCGACGCGGTGGTGATCGGCGACAAACGCAAGTTCCTCTCCTGCCTCGTCATGATCGACCAGGAGAATGTCGAGAAGTTCGCCCAGGACAACAAGGTGCCGTTCTCCGACTTCCGCTCGCTGTGCGCCACCAGGGAAGTGCGCGACCTGATCGGAGGGGTGATCGAGGAAACGAACCGGGAGTTCGCCCGGGTCGAGCAAATCAAGGATTTCCGCTTGATCGATGTGCTGTTGACCGCAGAAGATGAGGAACTGACAGCCACGATGAAGCTGAAACGCAGCTTCGTTGAGACGAAACACAAGAAGCTGATCGACGAGATGTACGGCAAGGATGCCGGATAGCTCGGGACAGAAAAACCAGGAGGAAACCACATGAAAACGTCACTCAAGGCTTCCATACTTGCCGCCGGCCTAGCGCTTGGCATGAGCTCGGCGTCGTTCGCGACGCAGGGCGTCACCGACACGGAAATCGTCATCGGCTCGAACGGCGATCTCTCCGGCATCTTCGCCGCCTTCAACGTCGGCGCGATCAAGTCCGCACAGTTGATGTTCGACGAGGTCAACGAGAAGGGCGGCATTCACGGCCGCAAGATCCGCTTTGTCGTCGAGGACCACGGCTACCAGGTGCCGAAGGCGGTGCAGAACTTCAACAAGCTGATCAACTCGGACAAGGTGTTCGCGATGATCCTCAACCTCGGCACGCCGCACAACATCGCCGGCTTCCCGCTGATGCAGTCCAAGCAGGTGGCCAATGTCGGCCCGCTCACCGCCGCGCGCCAGATGCTGGAAGGCGACATCACCTACAAGTATGCCGGCTTCTCCTCCTACTACGACCAGATGCGCGCGGGCGTGCGCCATCTCGCCAAGGAGAAGGGCGCCAAGAACGTCTGCGCCATGTACCTGCCGACCGACTTCGGCCTCGAAGTCTACGAAGGCACCAAGGAGGAGACCGAGGCGCTGGGGCTCACCTTCGCCGCCGAGACGACGCACAAGCCTGACGAGCAGGATTTCGTCGGCACGATCTCCAAGCTGCGCGACGCCAAGTGCGACATCGTCGCCACCGCCGTCGGCGTGCGCCAGACGATCGTCGCGTTCGGCACGGCCAAAAAGCTCGGCTGGACGAACGTGTCCTTCATCGGTTCGTCGGCCGGCTTCAACACCGCCGTGGCGAAGGTTCCCGAAGGCGTCACCGAAGGATACTACGCGGCGGCAGGCTGGACCGACCACGAAGCCCGCATGGACAATCCGGAAGTGAAGGCTTGGGCCGAGAACTATCAGGCCAAGACCGGCGAGCCGGCGGGAACTGCGGCGCTCCTCGGCTACGGCGCCGCCACCGCGCTCATCCGCGGGCTGGAAGCTGCCGGCAAGGACCTCACCGCCGAGAGCTTCCAGAAGGGCATGGAAAGCCTCGAATACACCGACGTGATCTCCGGCGACGTCCCGGTCAAGTACGGCCCGAACGATCACCAGGGCGGCGACCTGATCTTCATCTCGCAGATCCAGGGCGGCAAGTGGGTGGAAATCGGCCGCGTCGATCCGACCAAGTCGCAGTGATCTGACTGAAACCGAAAGGGGCCGCGCCGGGCAACCGGCGCGGCCTTCGCATTTGTGCGGTTCGATAGGGCACGATGCCCATCCGGCTGGCCGTCATCCTCGGCTCCCCCGGCGCCGTCATCCTCGGGCTTGTCCCGAGGATCTACTGCCGCCGAGCCAGTGCATGACGACAGTCGTCGAATCCCCGCCAACGCCGGCAGATTCTCGGGACAAGCCCGAGAATGACGGCCTCAAAGGTGGGCGTATCTGATGCTGCGGCTCGCAGAGCCGCCCGCCATCACCCCGCCGCGCCGTCGATCCTACTCCGCCGGAGACAGCCGCTTCTCCAGCGCCTCGGCATCTTCCAGTTCGCGCGACAGCCGCTTCACGTTCTCGGCGTTCGGCGTCACGAACCGGCCGAGCAGGAGGTAGGCCACCGGCGTCAGGAACAGCGTCGAGACGGTGGCGAGGCCGAGGCCGCCGACGATGACCCAGCCGAGCGCGATGCGCGCTTCCGCGCCTGCGCCGCTGGCCAGGATCAGCGGCAGGCCGCCGAGGATGGTGCAGATCATCGTCATCACGACCGGCCGCAGGCGGATGTTGGCAGCGTTCTCGATCGCCTCGCGTACGCCCTGGCCGCGGTCGCGCAGCTGGTTGGCGAACTCGACGATCAGGATGCCGTTCTTGGCCATGATGCCGACCAGCAGCACGAGGCCGATCTGGCTGTAGACGTTGAGGCTGGTGCCGGTCAGAAGCATGGCGAAGATGGCGCAGGCGAGGCCCAGCGGCACCGTCGCCATGATGATGATCGCGCTGACGAAGCTCTCGAATTGCGCCGCGAGCACGAGCAGGATGATGACGATGGCGAAGCCGAACGTGGTGAACATCGAACCCGCCGACTCGCCCAGCGTCGCCGTCTCGGCAAGCGGGATGATGCGGGCGCCGGTCGGCAGATGCGGGGCGGCGATCTCCTGCGCGACCTCGTAGGCCTCGCCGAGCGCGAAGTCCGGCCTCAGGCCGGCGGTGATCGCCACCGCGCGCAACTGCTGCTCTCGCGACAGCGACGGCGGCACCGCCCGCTCGGTCAGCGTCGCGATCGTCGACATCGGCACGAAACGGCCCTCGCGCGTCTTGAGGAAGATGTTCTCGAGGTCGGTCGGGTCGTTGATCGGATTGGTGGTCGACACGAGCTTCACGTCATAGGCGCGGTCCTCGATGAAGACGGACCCCACCTCGCGGCCGTCGAGCATGGCCTGCATCGCCTCGGCCAGTCCGGTGATGTCGATGCCGAGGTCGGATGCGCGCTCGCGGTCGATATCGACCGAAAGCTGCGGCTGGGTGGTGTCCTGCGACAGGCGCGGCTGGTTGAAACGCGGGTCCTTTTCCATGTCGGAGACGATCGCCTGCGCGGCTGCGCCGAGTTCGGTGTAGCTGTTGCCGGCGATCGCGAACTGCAGTCCGCTGCCTGCACCTCGGATGCCGAGGCTGTTCGGCTGGTTGGCGAAGGCGCGGACACCGGGAACCTTGACCAGGAGTTGTTCCACCTCGGCGACGATCTGCTGCTGCGTGCGTTCCCGTTCCTCCCAGGGGGCGAGTGTCAGCACGAGGAACCCGCTGTTGGACGACCCTTGCGATCCGGCAATTCCGAACGTGTTGGTGACCTCGCCGGAATCGCGAAGCGGCTGCAGCAGGCGCTCGATCTCGGCGATACGCTGGCCGAGATAGTCGATCGATACGCCCTGCGGCGCGCTGATGCGCAGGAACATCATCGAGCGGTCCTCGGGCGGCGTGAGCTCGGATTTGATGGCGCCGGAAACGCCCCAGGCAGCGGCGCCGAACAGTACCGAGATGAGCAACACCACCAGCGGCGCGTTCAGGCAGGCGCTGAGGATCCGATGATAGAGGGCGGCGAGCGCGCCGCCGATGCGTCCGAGGATGCCGTTGTCCTCCTCGTGCGTGTGGGCGCGCAGCATGCGCGAGGCGAGCATCGGGCAGAGCGACAGGGCAACCACCGCCGACAGCATCACCGAGATCGCCAGCACGAAGCCGAACTCGCGGAACAGGCCGCCGGTCTGGCCGGGAAGGAACGACAGCGGCACGAACACGGCGACAAGCGTGGCGGTCGTCGCCAGCACGGCGAAGAACACCTCCTGCGTGCCGAGCACGGCTGCCGCGCGCGGCCCCATTCCCTCGTTGCGGCGGCGCACGATGTTCTCCAGCACCACGATCGCGTCGTCGACGACGAGGCCGGTGGCGAGCACGAGCGCGAGGAGGGTCAGGATGTTGACCGAGAAGCCGGCCAGATAGATCGCGGCCAGCGTGCCGATCAGCGCGACCGGCAGCGACATGCCCGGAATGAGCGTCGCGCGCCAGTCGCGCAGGAATATGTAGATGACCAGCAGCACCAGCGACACCGACAGGCCGAGCGCGATCTCGACCTCGTGGATTGCGCCGTTGACGAAGGTCGCGTCGTCGCCGGTGATGCGGATGTCGACACCTTCGGGAAGCGTATTCTTGAGAGTCGCGACCGCTTCGCGCACGCCCTCGGAGATCCGCAGCGTGTTCGATTGCGCCTGGCGGATGATGCCGAGGCCGACACCCGTCCTGCCATTGGCGCGCAGGGCCGACTGGCCGATATCGGCGCCGAGCGTCACGGTGGCGACGTCGCGCAGCTTGATCATGTTGGCCCTGTCGCCGACGGCCAGGTTCTCGAACTCTTCCGGGGTCGAAACGGAGGCGGTGGCGCGCACGACCAGGTCCTGCGAATTGCTGGTGAGCGAACCCGCCGGCGTGTCGAAGGCGACGGAACCGAGAGCGCTGCGGACGTCGGCGACGGTCAGGCCGAGTGCGGAGAGCCGGGCCTGGTTGATGTCCACGCGGAAGATCTTATCCCGGTCGCCGAAGATCTGCACGTCGGCGACGCCGGGCACGGCCGACAGCGCGTCGACGATCTGGTCCTCGACGAAGACCGTGAGGTCCTGGATCGGCATCGCGTCGGACGTGACCGCGAGCCGCATCACGGCGTTGGCATTGGCGTCGGCCTTGACGATGCGCGGCACGTCGGCGTCTTCGGGCAGGTCGTTCTGCACCCGGCTGATCGCGTCGCGCATGTCGGAGGCGGCGACATCGAGATTGACGCTGTCGTTGAACTCGACCGTCACGCGGCTGCGGCCGAACGAGGACGAGGACGAGATCGCCTTGACGCCCGACACGCGCGAAACGGCGCCTTCCAGGGTCGAGGTGAGCTCGCGGTCGATCGTTTCGGCGGCGGCGCCGGAGAAAGTCGTGTCGATGGTGACGACGGGCCGGTCGACGTCCGGCAGTTCGCGGATTTCGACCGCCAGGAAGGCGGCCATGCCCGCGACGATGATCAGCACGTTGATGACGAAGGCGAAGACCGGGCGGCGGATGAAGAGGGCGGTCGAACCACCGGTGGCAGGCGTGTGATCGGACATCCCGGCGCCTCTCTCAGGTGCCGCTGGTCGACGTCGCGGCCGTCTCGGCGGGCGCCGTCTGCCGCGGCGCGTCGGTGCGTGCGATCGTGACCGGCGCGCCGTTGCGCACGGCATGCACACCCTCCGTCACGACGATGTCGCCGGGAGAGATGGCCGCCTGCACGAGAACGGTATCGGTATTGCGCTGGATGATCTTCACGTCGGTGCGCACCGCCTTGCCGTCCCTGACGAGCCAGACATAGGCGCCGCCCGAGCCCCACTGGACGGCCAGCGGATCGACGGCCGGATAGACGTCGCCGGGAAACTCCATCGTCACCTGGAACGACATGCCGGCACGCAGCCGGTCGTTCGGGTTTTCCAGCAGCGCCTGGACCTGGAGCGTTCGGCTCTGGTCGTCGATGCGATTGTCGAGCGCGCTGATCTTGCCTTCGTAGACTTCGCCCGGCCGCGCCACCGAGGCGGCGGAGAGCGGCATGCCGACATCGACCATGCTGGCATAGCGCTCGGGTACCCAGAAATCGACGAGGATGCTCGAGCGGTTGTCGATGCGGGCGATCTCGGTCGAAGTGGAGACGTAGTTGCCCGCGGCGACCGGCAGGATGCCGACCACGCCGGAGATCGGCGCCGGGATCGAGCGGCGCGCGAGCGCCAGTTCCGCGTCCCGCAAGGCGAGACGCGCATTGTCGACGGCGAGTGCCGCTTCGTTCACCTGGACGCTGGTCGCCGTATTGCTGGTGCGCAGCTGCTGCATGCGCTCCTGCTTGGCGATGGCGTCGTCCAGCGCGAATCGGGCGCGGTCGACCGCGATCCTCTCCGCCTCGTCGTCCAGCTTTGCGATGATATCGCCGGCCTTCACCGTCGCGCCCGACGTGACCAGCATCTCGGTCATGCGTCCCGCGGCATAGGGCGTGACGGCAACCGTCTGCTTCGCCCGGCCCGTTCCGATCGCGGACAGCCGGTCGTTGATCGTCTCCTCGGTCACGGTGGCCGCCACGACCGCCTGTTGTGAGCCGCGCTGGCGCTGGCCGTTGCCGGAGCCCGCCGGCTGGTCCGGCGCGCGCTCCACCGACGCGAATGGAACCCAGTCCATTCCCCAGCGCGCAAGGATCTCGGAGGAACCCGGAAAGAACCGCACCCAGCCGAAAAAGGCGAGGGCCAGCACGATCAGGGATATTAGCGCCTGCTTCCAGAACGACATTCAGTACTCCGGTCAGGCCGCGTGTCTCGCGTCGCAGGCACGCGGCGCAATGCGAGAGCCCCGCGGCAACTCCCTCGGCGTTCAAGACATGTCGTCGCCACCGCCACCCATGTCATCTTAAAGTTTAGTAATGTGTAGCGCCAGATGGGGGCGGCTACGCCGTACCCACATCACGACTGCGTTATTCGTGCCGCAGCGTATCCATCTCGCGGAGGCGCGCGGCGCTCTGTTCCGGAAGCCGCTCGGTGACACCCGCTATCAGGTGTTCGGCCAGGATGAACAGGGCCGCGGACGAATCCCAGGCCGACGGGACAGACGTGCGGGCGGCGATGACGTGGTTGGCGAAACGGGCGATCGGCGAGAGCCACTGGTCCGTGACGAGCACGATCGCGACGCCGCGGGCATGCGCTTTCTCCGCCAGGTGGAGCAGACTGTCCTGGTAGCGGCGGATGTCGAACACCAGCAGCACGTCGCGCTTGCCCATGTCGATCAGCCGGTCGCGCCACTGGTTTTCCTGTCCGTCGAGATGGGATACGCCCGGCCGGATGATGGCAAGATGCGCCGTCGTGTAGCGAGCGATCGGATCGGTGAAGCGGCCGCCGACGAGGTGGATCCTGCGCCTGGGGTCCGACAGGAGCGTAACGATCTCGCCGAGTTGTTTGGCGGAGACGACGCGGAACGTCTCGGAGATGTTTCCCAGCATGGCCGACAGCAGCGGCGCGGCCTCGCCGTCTCGGCCGGGGCGGGTCCGGCCGGTCCGCGACAGGGGCGACTGGAGCCGGGCCGCCAGCTCGTCGTTGAGCGACGACTGGAACTCGGCATAGTTCTGGTAGCCGAGGCGGGCGACGAGGCGCAGGATGGTCGGCGAGCTGACGCCGGCGCGTTGTGCGAATTCGGCTACGGTCTTGAGGCCCAGCATCGGGTAGTTCGCGATCAGCGCGTGCGCTGCCCGTCGTTCTCGCGCGGGCATGTCGGTCAGCCGGTCGGTGATCGTCTCGGCAATGCTCGACGCCATGTGGTCCTCCCGCAAGCCCGGCGCACAACCCGCCACTTGGCATTTGACAACACCCGAATTTCTGTATGAAATCGTTCGTGCTGGCAAAATCAATCAGAAAACGTATCAAACATTACGCCGGCGAGGGGCATCGTGGCGACAGCGTTCGGAAAGCAGCCGATTGATCAGCATGACCCGGTGCGGGTGACCAATTCCGCCGGCGGCAGCCGCTACCTCATCGTCTGCGAGCACGCGTCCAATTGGCTGCCTGCGTCGCTGGGCACGCTCGGGCTCTCCACCGCCGATATGACCCGTCACATCGCATGGGATCCGGGGGCGCTGCCGGTGGCGTCCCGGCTCGCGGAGTTGCTCGACGCGACGCTGGTCGAATCCTGCGTCTCGCGCCTTGCGATCGACTGCAACCGGCCGCTCGACGCGCCCGATCTCATCTCGGAGACGAGCGAGACGACCAGGATTCCCGGTAACGAGGGGCTCGACGCCGCCGCGCGGCAGGCGCGCATCGCCCTTGCCTACCGCCCGTTCCACGAAACCCTGGCCGGTGTGGTGGAGAGCCGCGAGGCGGCGGGCCGTGCTACCTGGATCGTGACGATCCACAGTTTCACGCCGGTCTACCGCGGCGTTTCGCGCCCCTGGCACATCGGCGTCATCCACGACCAGGACGAGCGCCTGTCGGCGCCGCTCCTCTCCGGCCTGCACGCCGTTCCCGGCATCGTCGTGGGTGCCAACCAGCCCTACAGTCCGGCCGACCGTGTCTACTACACGCTGGAACGACATGCGCGCGCACGCGGTCTGCCTTGCACAATGATCGAAATCCGCAATGATGAAATCGCCGACGCTGCCGCCCAGGACCTGTGGGCGCAACGCCTGGCGAGAATTCTGTCCGGCATTCAAGAACCGGACCTGAACCTGGGTATGGAGACGGCCAGCAACGCGAAAGGACGACAGCGCAGTGCCTGAGGCCGTCAAGACCTATGTCCGGATCGTCGATTCCATGAGTTGGTACATGGGGCTGTTCGCCATGTATCTCGTCTTCTTCATGATCGCCATCCTCGCCTACTCGTCGATCATGAAGGTGTTCTTCCATCCCTCGCTCTGGACCGTCGAGATGGCCCAGTTCGTGATGGTCGCCTATTTCACCCTCGGCGGTGCCTTCACGCTGAAGGAGGGCGACCATGTCCGGATGGACCTGCTCTACAGCGGCTTCACGATGCGCGGAAAGGTTCGCACCGACCTGTTCACGTCGGTCGTCCTGATCGGCTTCCTGGTGATCATGCAGATCGGCGGCATTTCGTCCCTGATCTATGCGATCGGCTACGGCGAGAAGAGCTTCTCGTCCTGGGCGCCGCTGATGTGGCCGATCAAGGTCGTTCTCAACATCGGCATCTTCTTCACCCTGCTGCAGGCGGTCTCGATCTTCTTCAAGGACTGGGCGGCCCTGAAAGGGGAGACCCTTTCATGAGCTACGGCCTGATCGCCACTCTCCTGTTCTCGTCGATGATGATCCTGCTGCTCACCGGGCAGCGGATCTTCGCGGTGATCGGATTCGTCGGCGCCGCCGCGGCGGTTCTCCTGTGGGGCGAAGGCGGCGTCGAAATCCCGTTCACCGCCATCATCAAGGTGATGAAGTGGTATCCGCTGCTCACCCTGCCGCTGTTCGTCTTCATGGGCTACATGCTGGCGGAATCGAAGATCGCCGACGACCTCTATAAGATGTTCCACGTCTGGATGGGGCCGCTTCACGGCGGCCTCGCGATCGGCACGATCTTCATGATGGTGATCATCTCCGCCATCAACGGCCTGTCGGTCGCCGGCATGGCGGTCGGGTGCACCATCGCGCTGCCGGCGCTCTTGAGCCGCGGCTACGACAAGATCATGGTCACCGGCGTGATCCAGGCGGGCTCCACCCTCGGCATCCTGATACCGCCGAGCGTCGTGCTCATCCTCTATGGCATGATCGCGCGCCAGCCTGTCGGCAACCTGTGGCTGGCCGGTGTCTTCCCGGGGCTGCTCATGGCGTCGATGTTCGTTCTCTACATCCTCGTGCGGTCGATGCTGCAGCCGAGCCTCGGGCCGCCGCTCCCGAAGGAGGAGCGCGAACAGTACAGCTTCGGCGAAAAGCTCGCGCTCGCCCGCGCCGGCATCGTGCCGCTGGTCATCTTCATCACCATGACCGGCCTGTTCATGACCGGCGTCACCAGCCTTGTCGAAAGCTCGGCCGTGGGCGCGGTGTCGTCGATCCTGGCCGCCTGGTGGCGCGGCGGGCTGAACTGGACGATCATGCACGACACCGTGCGCAAGACGCTCGGCATTTCCTGCATGTTCTTCTGGATCATCACCGCGGCGCTCTGCTTCGGGGCGGTGTTCGACGGGCTGGGCGCCGTCAAGTCGATCGAGAAGCTGTTCCTCGGCGAAATGGGCCTCGAACCCTGGCAGGTGCTGGTGCTGATGCAGCTGACCTTCCTCGGCCTCGGCATGTTCCTCGACGACACCGCGATGCTGGTCATCGTCGCGCCGCTGTTCATCCCGCTCGCCGG
The DNA here is from genome assembly GCF_023954305.1 of Mesorhizobium sp. Lineage (NCBI taxonomy): Bacteria > Pseudomonadati > Pseudomonadota > Alphaproteobacteria > Hyphomicrobiales > Phyllobacteriaceae > Mesorhizobium > Mesorhizobium sp. The sequence continues at coordinate 2,975,219 of NZ_JAMLIG010000001.1, forward strand.
CGCGCTCGGCTTCGATCTTGTCTGGTATGGCGTGCTCTACACGATCACCTGCCAGATCGCCTATCTGACGCCGCCCTTCGGCTACAACCTCTTCCTGATGCGCGCCATGGCGCCGCCGGAAGTCACCCTGCCGGACATCTACCGGTCGGTCTACCCGTTCGTCGGGATCATGCTGCTCACGCTGTTGACCATCGGGATATTCCCGCAGATCGCCACGTGGCTGCCCAACTACGTCTACTCGAAGTAAGCAAAGGGGAACGTGATGAAGACCATGCACAGCAGACGCAACTTCCTGAAGCAGGCCGGCCTCGTGACCGCCGGCGCCGCCGGTGCGACGACGCTCGCCGCACCCGCCGTCATCGCCCAGACGCCGATCAAGTGGCGCCTGCAGACCTATGCCGGCGCGGCCCTCGGCCCGCATGTCACCAAGCCGGCCGTCGACATGTTCAACAAGGCGGCCAAGGGCGAGATGGAAATCGAGCTCTACTACGCCGACCAGATCGTGCCGACGGGCGAGCTGTTCCGCGCCATGCAGGCCGGAACGATCAATGCGGTGCATTCCGACGACGACTCGATGGCTGCGCCCGTCGACATCTCCGTGTTCGGCGGCTACTTCCCGTTCGCCACCAAACACATCCTCGACGTGCCGGTGCTGTTTCAGCAATATGGCCTCGCCGACATCTGGCGGGACGCCTATGCCAAGGCGGGCGGAGTGGTCTGGCTCTCGGCCGCCGGGCAGGATCCCTGCCATTTCAACACCAAGAAGCCGCTGAACTCGCTGGCCGATCTGCAGGGCCTGCGCCTCTACACCTTCCCGACGGCCGGCCGCTTCCTTGCCCAGTTCGGCGTGGTGCCGGTTTCGATCCCCTATGAAGACGTGCAGGTCGCTGTGCAAACGGGCGAACTCGACGGCATGAGCTGGTCGGGCATCACCGAGGACTACACCGTGGGCTGGGCCGATGTGACCGACCACTTCACCACCAACAACATCTCGGGCGCGTGGATCGGTTCGTGGTTCGTCAACGAGAAGAGTTGGGCCGACATTCCGGACCATCTGAAGCAGCTCTGGCAGGCCTGCGTCGACGCCGGCCATACCTATCGCAACCAGTGGTACTGGGGCGGCGAGGCGAAGCTCCGCGCCACCGGCGACAAGCTGAAGCTGACCACGATCCCGGATGCCGAATGGGCCGAGGTGGAAAACGCCGCGCTCAAATTCTGGGACGAAATCGCCGCCGAGGGCGAGGTGAAGGCCAAGGTGGTCGCGATCTTCAAGGAATACAACCAGATCCTCAAGAAGGCCGGCGGCGTCTACACGCAAGGCTGAGCGGGTCAGGACAATCGCGAGCGGCCGGACGCACTACGCCCGGCCGCATATCCCCGGACGGGGTTCTTCGTATCGCCGAGAGGGCAATGATGGCCGGCAATGTGACATTCGACCAGTTGAAGACGATGGTCGCCGCGGGCGATATCGACACGGTGCTCGCCGCCGCCGTCGACATGCAGGGCAGGCTGATCGGCAAGCGGTTCCTCGCGAAATACTTCGTTGAATCGGCGTATGACGAGACGCATGGCTGCAACTATCTGCTGGCCAACGACATCGATATGGAACCGGTGCCCGGCTACGCCGCGGCGAGCTGGTCGAAGGGCTACGGCGACTTCACCATGAAGCCCGATCTCGGCACGATCCGCATCGTGCCGTGGCTCGAAAAGACCGCGCTGGTGCTCAACGATATCCAGGACCATCACACGCATGAAGACCTGCCGCATTCGCCGCGCGCGATCCTCAGGAAGCAGGTGGCCAGGCTGAAGGACAGGGGCTGGATCGGCTACTTCGCCTCGGAACTCGAATTCTACCTGCTCGACGAGAGCTACGATTCCGCCCGCGACAAGCACTGGCAGAACCTGAAGACCGCCTCGCCCTATATCGGCGACTACCTGATCGGCATCACCACCAAGGAAGAGGACGTGATGCGGCGCCTGCGCAACGAGATGGAGGCGGCCGGAATCCCGATCGAGAACTCGAAGGGCGAGTGGGGCCCGGGCCAGGAGGAGATCAACGTCCGCTACGCCGAAGCGCTGGAGATGGCCGACCGTCACGTCATCCTGAAAAACGGCGCCAAGGAAATCGCCGGCCAGATGGGCAAGGCGATCACCTTCATGGCCAAATACAATTTCGGACTGGCCGGCAATTCCAGCCATATCCACAATTCGCTGTGGAGCGCCGACGGCAAGACGCCGCTGTTCTTCGACAAAAAGGCCCCATGGACGCTGAGCGAACTCGGCCGGCAATGGTCGGCGGGTCAGCTCAAATATGCCAAGGAGTTCACCTGGTTCCTGGCGCCCTACGTCAACTCCTACAAGCGCTTCCAGTCCGGCACGTTCGCGCCGACCAAGATCATGTGGTCGGAGGACAACCGCACCGCCGGCTTCCGGCTGTGCGGGGAGGGGACCAAGGGCATCCGAATGGAGTGCCGCATCGGCGGGGCGGACCTGAACCCCTATCTCGCCTTCGCGGCGCTGATCGCGGCGGGGCTCGCCGGCATCGACGAGAAGTTGGAGCTGCAGAAACCCTTCGTCGGCGACGCCTACCAGGCGTCGAAACTGCCGGAGATCCCGAAGACGCTTCGCGAGGCGACCGAGACGCTGGCGAAATCGAAGATGCTGCGTTCCGCCCTCGGCGACGACGTGGTCGACCACTACGTCCACACCGCGCGCTGGGAGCAATTTGAGTACGACCGCCGCATCACCGACTGGGAACTGCATCGCGGCTTCGAGCGCTACTGAACGACAACAAGAACCCGAGGAAATGCCATGACCGAAACGGTCAAGATCAAATCACCCGTCGACGGCTCGATCTATGCCGAGCGGCCGGTCGCCAGCGACCAGGCGGTCAATGCCGCCGTCGAGCGCGCCAAGGCGGCGCAGGCGAAGTGGGTCGACGTGCCCGTCGCCGAGCGCTGCAGATACATGCTCGCCATGCTCGAGGCGCTGGTCGGCATGTCCGACGAGATCGTGCCGGAACTGGCCTGGCAGATGGGCCGGCCGGTAAAATATGGCGGCGAGTTCGGCGGCGTGAAGGAACGCACGCAATACATGGTCGAGATCGCCGAACAGGCGCTGAAGCCGGTGATGGCCTCGAACCCGAAGGAGGGCTTCCGCCGCTACGTCAAGCGCGAGCCGCTCGGGGTCGTCATGGTCATCGCGCCGTGGAATTATCCGTATCTCACCGCCGTCAACACGATCGTGCCGGCGCTGATCGCGGGGTCCGCCGTCATCCTCAAGCACGCGGCGCAGACGCTCTTGGTCGGCGAGCGCTTCCAGATGGCTTTCGACAAGGCCGGCCTGCCCAGGGGCCTGTTCCAGAACCTGGTGATGAACCATGCGCAGACCGAGAAGCTGCTGGCGTCGGGAAAGATCGACCACGTCAATTTCACCGGCTCGGTCGCCGGCGGACGCGCCATCGAGAAGGCGGGCGCGGGCACGTTCATGACGATGGGGCTCGAGCTCGGCGGCAAGGACCCGGCCTACGTCCTGCCCGACGCCAAGCTCGACCACGCGATCGCCAACCTCGCCGAGGGCGCCTTCTTCAACTCGGGGCAGTGCTGCTGCGGCATCGAGCGCATCTACGTGCATGAGCAGATCTACGACGACTTCGTCGACGGCTTCATCGCCGAGAGCAGGAACTGGACGCTCGGCAACCCCACCGACACGGCGACCGTGATGGGTCCGATGGCGCAGGCGCGCTTCGCCGACTTCATCCGCGAACAGAAGGCGGAAGCGCTGCGCAAGGGCGCGACCGCGCATCTCAACACCAAGGACGAGCGCGACGTTGCCGGCTCGCCCTACCTGCCGGTCGAAGTGCTGACAAATGTCGACCACCAGATGAGCGTCATGCGCGAGGAAAGCTTCGGCCCCGTCGTCGGCATCATGAAGGTGCGCGGCGACGAGGACGCCATCGCGCTGATGAACGACAGCCCCTACGGACTGACGGCCTCGGTCTGGACCTCGGACATCGAGCATGCCGCGGCGATCGGCGACCGCGTCGAGACCGGCACCGTGTTCATGAACCGTTGCGACTATCTCGACCCGGCGCTGGTCTGGACTGGCGTCAAGGACACCGGCAAGGGCGCTGCGCTGTCGGCCATCGGCTACGAGAACCTGACGCGGCCGAAGAGTTTTCATCTGCGCGAAAAGATCTGATCCGAAAGCCGATCCACATGACCAAACTCGTCTCCAAATGGAATTACCCCACCACGATCCGCTTCGGCGCCGGGCGCATCTCCGAATTGCCGGATGCGCTGGCCGCCGCCGGCATCAAGCGTCCGCTCTTCGTCACCGATCCGGGGCTGGTGAAGCTGCCGGTCGTGGCGAAGGCGCTGAAAATCCTCGACGACGCCAAGGTGCCTTATGCCGTGTTCTCGGACGTCAAGCCGAACCCGGTCGAGGCGAACCTGACCGCCGGCATCGCGGCCTGGAAGAAGGGCAAGCATGACGGCGCCATCGTCTTCGGCGGCGGTTCGGCGCTCGACCTCGGCAAGCTGATCGCCTTCCAGCAGGGCCAGACACGGCCGGTCTGGGATTTTGAGGATATCGGCGACTGGTGGACCCGGGCCGACGCCTCGAAGATCGCGCCGATCGTCGCGGTTCCCACCACGGCTGGCACCGGCTCGGAAGTCGGCCGCGCGGCGGTGCTGACCCACGAAGAGAGCCACACCAAGAAGATCATCTTCCACCCGAAGCTCCTGCCGCAGATCGTCATCGCCGATCCGGAGCTGACCACCGGCATGCCGGCCTTCATCACGGTCGGCACCGGCATGGACGCACTCGCCCACTGCCTCGAGGCCTATTGCGCGCCGGGCTACCATCCGATGGCCGATGGCATCGCGCTCGAAGGCATGCGGCTCGTCTTCGAGAACCTGCCCAAGGCGGTCGCCAACCCGACCGACCTGACCGCCCGCGCCCACATGATGAGCGCCGCCGCCATGGGCGCCACCGCCTTCCAGAAAGGCCTCGGCGCCATCCATTCGCTGTCGCATCCGATCGGCGCGCTCTACGACACCCATCACGGCATGACCAACGCGGTGTTCATGCCCTATGTGCTCGCCTTCAACCGGCCGGCGGTAGAGGAGCGGCTGGCCCGCGCCGCGGCTTATCTCGGTATCAAGGGCGGCTACGAGGGCTTCGCCAAGGCGGTGCTCAAGCTGCGCAAGCAATTGAAGGTGCCGCATACGCTGCCGGACCTCGTCAGGGGCCTGGCGATGGACAAGAAGCGCAAGGCGATGATCGCCGAAATGGCGGTGGCCGACCCCTCGACCGGAAGCAATCCGGTGAAGTTCACCAGGAAAGCGGCGCTCGAGGTTCTGGAAAACGCGATCGAGGGCAAGCTTTGAGGTATTTCCGAAGCAACCTCGACCAAGGTTGCCCGGCGAATGCCAAAACAGTCGTTAGCCGGTAAAATTAGGCACGCCGGCTAATTGCAGGGAAGGGTGGAAAACGCTTTAATTTCGGCAGGGCGCGGACTTCGCAGGACATTCATCCTGTTGTCATGGGAAGCCGATAACCGCGTTGCCGGTGCCTGTAGGCGTCAGTCTCAAGGAGAAGAATATGTTCAGGACATTGGGGAAGGTTCTCGCCGTCACGGCGGCGACGTTGATGGCATCGTCGGCGATCACGACGGCGCAGGATCTTGCGGCGATCGAAGCCGCGGCTAAGAAAGAAGGCATGCTGACCACGATCGCGCTTCCGCACAGCTGGTGCGGCTATGGCGACGTGATCGCGGGCTTCAAGGCGAAATATCCTGAGATCAAGGTCAACGAGCTCAATCCGGACGCCGGCTCGGCCGACGAACTGGAAGCCGTCCGCGCCAACAAGGACAACAAGGGACCGCAGGCGCCCGACGTGCTCGACGTCGGCCTGTCTTTCGGCCCCGCCGCGCAGAAGGAAGGCCTGCTCCAGCCGCATAAGGTGGCGACCTGGGAGACGATCCCGGCCGATGCCAAGGATGCCGACGGCCACTGGTACGGCGACTATTACGGCGTCATGTCGTTCATGGTGAACAAGGACCTCGTGCCGAACGTGCCGAAGTCCTTCGCCGACCTGCTGAAGCCCGAATATGCCGGTCAGGTGGCGCTCGCCGGCGATCCGCGGGCGTCGAACCAGGCGATCCTCGGCGTTCTCGCGGCCGGAATGGCGCAGGGCGCCGAGCCGGGCGAGGCGGCGGCGAAGGCCGGTCTCGAGTTCTTCAAGAAGCTCAACGACGCGGGCAATTTCGTCCCGGTCATCGGCAAGGCCGGCACGCTGGCCCAGGGCACGACGCCGATCATCATCGCGTGGGACTACAACGCGCTCGCCTGGCGCGACTCGCTCAACGGCAATCCGCCGGTCGAGGTCGTCGTTCCGTCCGATGCGTCCCTCGCCGGCGTCTACGTCCAGGCGATCAGCGCCTATGCGCCGCAGCCGAACGCGGCGAAGCTGTGGATGGAGTATCTCTACAGCGATGAAGGCCAGCTCGGATGGCTGAAGGGCTACTGCCACCCGATCCGCTTCAACGACCTCGTCGCGAACGGCAAGGTGCCGCAGGACATGCTCGACAAGCTGCCGCCGGCTGAAGGCTACGCCAAGGCCGTGTTCCCGAGCCTCGACGCCGTCAACGCCAACTCGGCCGCCGTCAAGGAAGGCTGGGACAAGGTCGTCGGCGCCGACGTGGTGAAGTAAGACAGACGAGCGGGCGCGGGCCATACGGGCCCGCGCCCGCGCTTTTTTGGGTGGGACGACCGAACGCATGTCGCAAACATCGACTTTGGGACGCTGGCTATCGCCCCAATGGTTCGGCGTCGCGCCGTTCTTCCTGTTCGCGTTCCTGTTTCTCATCCTGCCGGCTCTGACGATCGTGATCGGCGCCTTCCGCGGAGCCGATGGCGGCTTCACGCTCGACAACATTGTCGGGCTGAATACGCCGACCATCCGCAACGCCTACTGGGTCTCCATCCGCGTCAGCTTCTGGTCGGCCCTGCTCGGCTGCACGATCGGCTTCGCTATGGCCGCGGCGGCCACGATGGGGGCCATGCCGCGCTTCATCCGCTCGCCGCTGCTGACGTTCTCCGGCGTTGCCTCCAATTTCGCGGGCCTGCCGCTGGCTTTCGCCTTCATCGCCACGATCGGCCCGGCCGGCCTGATTACCGTCTGGCTGAGGACCGAATTCGGCATCAACCTGCGCGGCGCGACCGGGTTCAACCTGTTCAGCACCACCGGCCTTATCGTCACCTATCTGTTCTTCCAGGTGCCGCTGATGATCCTGATCATCACGCCCGCGCTGGACGGTCTGCGCCGAGAATGGCGCGAGGCGGCCGAGATCCTCGGTGCGACCGGCGCGCAATACTGGCGCATGGTGGCATTTCCGATCCTCCTGCCCTCGCTCATGGGCACGTTCGCGCTCCTGTTCGCCAATGCCTTCGGGGCGGTCGCCACCGCGTTCGCGCTCGCCGGGCCGCAGCTCAACATCGCGCCCATCCTGCTCTTCTCGCAGATCCGCGGCGACGTGCTCGGCAGTCCCGGGCTCGGCTACGCGCTGGCCTTCGGCATGATCGTGATCACCGGACTTGCCAACGCGCTCTATCTTTGGCTGCGCGCGCGCACCGAGAGGTGGCAGAAATGAAGCGCTTCGTCGCCTGGACCGCCTTCCTGCTGGGGTCGCTGATCTTCATCCTCCCGCTCTTCGGCATGACCGAATTCTCGCTGTCGATGCGGCGCGGCGAGTATTCCTTCGACGCCTATGCTTCGGTGCTCGCTGACCCGCAGTTCCGGGAGACGTTCACCTATTCGGTGGTGATGGCGCTGTTCACGATCGTCTTCGGCATCCTCCTTGTCGTGCCCACGGCCTACTGGGTGCGGCTCAAGATGCCCGGGCTCAGACCCGTGGTCGAGTTCATCACCCTGATGCCGCTGGTCATCCCCGCGATCGTCATCGTCTTCGGCTATATCCGCCTCTACAACACCTCGAGCTGGCTGCCGCTGACCGGTTCGGCGATGGGCACCAACATCCTGCTGATGTTCGGCTACACGGCGCTGGCGCTGCCCTACATGTATCGGGCGGTGGACACCGGCCTGCGCAGCATCGACATCGCGACATTGACCGAGGCCGCGCAGTCGCTGGGTGCGGGATGGACCACGATCTTCGCCCGCGTGATCCTGCCCAACGTTTTCGTCGCGGTGCTGTCCGGCGCGTTTCTCACGTTTGCGATCGTGATCGGCGAATTTACGCTTGCCGCGCTGCTCAACCGCCCTGCCTTCGGCCCCTATCTCCAGCTCGTCGGTGCCAACAAGGCCTATGAGCCATCGGCGCTGGCCGTGATCTCCTTTGCCATCACCTGGCTCTGCATGGGCCTGATCCAGATCGTGGCGCGGTTCGCCCCCCGGGCGCCGGCGCAACTCCACTAACGGGAAAGAACCACAACCGATGTCGGAACCGTTCCTTTCCATCCAGCATGTCCGCAAGTCCTTCGGGGCGACGACCGTAGTCCAGGATTTCAATCTCGACGTGGATGCCGGCGAGTTCATCTCCTTCCTCGGACCCTCCGGCTGCGGCAAGACGACGATGCTGCGCATCGTCGCCGGCTTCGAGCAGCCGAGCGCCGGCCGCATCGTCGTCGGCGGCAAGGACGTGACGGGGCTCAAGCCCAACCAGCGCAACATCGGCATGGTGTTCCAGGCCTATGCGCTGTTTCCCAACCTGACGGTGGCGCAGAACATCGGCTTCGGCCTCAAGGTCGCGGGCCGGCCGAAGGCGGAGATCGACGCCCGCGTCGCCGAGATGCTGGCGCTGATCAAGCTCGGCGATTTCGGCTCGCGCTACCCTTACCAGCTCTCCGGCGGCCAGCAGCAGCGCGTCGCCCTGGCGCGGGCGCTGGCGCCCAAGCCGCGGCTGCTTTTGCTCGACGAGCCGCTGTCGGCGCTCGACGCCAAGGTCCGCGTGTCGCTGCGCGACGAGATTCGCGCCATCCAGCGTGAACTCGGCATCACCACCATTTTCGTCACGCACGACCAGGAAGAGGCGATGTCGATGTCCGACCGCATCGTCGTCATGAATGCGGGCCGCGCCGACCAGGTCGGCACGCCGTTCGAAGTCTATAACCGCCCGGCCACCCGTTTCGTCGCCGGCTTCGTCGGCACGCTCAACGTGCTCGACGCGATGGTGAAGGATCCGGCGGCCGGCGCGGTCGAGATCGGCGGAGTGCCGGTCGCGCTGGCGCGGCCGGTCGGCGGTGCGAAGGGCGGCGACAGGATTTCGCTGGCGTTGCGTCCCGAGACGATTTCCATGACCAGGGAGGAGGCCCGCAGTGTCGCCATCCCGTGCACGATCACGGCGGTGAACTTCCTCGGCGCGGTGATCCGCATCAGCGCCGATGCCAACGGCAACAGCCTGTCCTTCGACACGTTCAACAACCCGGCTGCCCCACCGCCGGCGCCGGGCGACAGGACGACCGTGCATTTCTCCCCCGCCGACCTTTTGGTGCTGGACGCGTAGACGGGCACACGGGCGATCGCGGCCTGCCGGCGCGGCATAGTCGAGGGCGTGCGGCGCATGGGGTCGGGGGACGGCCTCGAACGCCCTTCCCCCGTGCATCGATCGCCCCCGGAAAAAATTGCCTTTCGCCGCCAACCTCCTGTTCCCATTCACCATTCGCCATTCACCATTCACTTTTTTTATCCACGCCCTTTCCGCCTTGCCGCATCATTGGTCCCGGTGCGACGGGAAGGAGCCGGCGATGAGGGGAAAGGCGAAGACAGGGAGGGGACAGGAGGTGCTTTACAGCATCGTCTCGACCCTGCTTGCGCTCGCCGCCCTCGCAGAGCGGGCTGCCGGCGACAGCCCCTGGGTCCGCTTCAGCGTGCTGTGGGCCGCCCGGCAGGCCGACCTGATCGCCCGGGAGTTCGTCGCGGGCTCGTCATGGAACGCGGCCGGCCGGCTGTGGTCGCCCGCCTTGCCCAACGTGCGCTACGGCACCGAACCCGCCGACGCGCTCGACATCGCCGCCTCGCTGCGCGCGCTGGCGGTGGTCATCAGCGGCATCGCCGCCTATCTCCGGCGCGTGTCGGCCTGGCGGAAGGATCAGGCATCCGAGGCCGGCGACGAGGTCAACCCGCTCCACGGCCTCGACGCATTGGCCCGTAGGCTTCGAAACGCAGTCTTCTCGCCGGTCGAATTCCGCGACACGTCGTAGAGATCCTCAGGGGACAGTTTACTTTGTTTCCGCCCGCGCAAGCCTTGCACGGGCGACGCCTTCGTGCGGAAAAAGTAAACTGTCCCCGGCACTTACCCTCTTCCGCCGTCATCCTCGGGCAGCGGCTGCCGTGCGACTACGCTGCCTGGAACTCGAAGGGAACCACCACGCCGGAAGGCTTGCGGTCGGAGATCAGGCTGCCGGCCTGCAGAAGCGCGGCGAAGCGTCCGCCGCGCGCGGCGAGCTCGTCGAACGAGCCCTGTTCGACGATGCGGCCTTCGTCCATGAACAGGACGAGATCGGCATCGCGCACGGTCGACAGGCGGTGGGCGATGATGAAGGTCGTGCGGTTTTGGCGCAGTTCGTCGACCGCCGCGCGCACCCGCTCCTCGGTCTCGACATCCAGGGCGCTGGTTGCCTCGTCGAGCACGAGGATCGGTGCGTCCTTGAGGATGGCGCGGGCGATCGCGATGCGCTGGCGTTCGCCGCCCGAGAGCTGGCCGCCGCGCTCGCCGACGAGGGTGTCGTAGCCGTCCGACTTGGCCAGGATGAAGTCGTGGGCGGCCGCGGCACGCGCGGCCCCATGGATATCGTCGTTCGACGCGTGGGCGGAGCCGACGCGGATGTTGTCCTCGATCGTCCGGTTGAGCAGGGCGGAATCCTGGAAAACGGTTGCGATGGAATTGCGCAGCGAGGCGCGGGTGACGCGCCGGGTGTCCACCCCGTCGATATAGATCGCGCCCTCCTGCGGATCGTAGACCCGCTGCAAAAGGTTGATCAGCGTCGTCTTGCCGGCGCCGGTCGGGCCGACGATCGCCACCGTCTTGCCCGGCTCGACCGCGAAGGAGACGTCGGAGACGCCGCGGGCGGCATTGGCGAACGCGAAGCTGACCTTGTCGAACCGGACATGGCCCGAGACGTGGCCGAGCGCGTCGACCCCGTCCGGCTCCTTGCGCATCTCGGTCGCGTCCTCGAGGCGGTAGAACTCCTCCAGCCGCACGCGGCTCTCGAAGATCTGGTTGACGAAGGCGGAGATCTGGTCGAGGCGGCTGATCAGCAGCGAGGCGAAGCCGGTAAAGGCGACGATATCGCCGACGCGCAACTGGCCCCACGACACCAGGAGCGCGCCGATGATCATCACCACCATCATCGAGATGGTCGAGGCGACGCGATGCATGGCGCTGGCCAGCGCCCACCAGTCGAGCACCGGGTACTGCGCCTTGATCAGCCGGTCGACGAAGACGCGCAGCGACTGTGTTTCCTGGTGGACCCGGTTGTAGCTCTGCAGCAGGGCGACGTTGCTGACGGAATCGCTGACATGGGCGAAGACCTTGTGGTGATGCGCCTCGACCGCCTTCTGGTTCTGTTCGGTGCGGCGCATGACGAAGCGGCCTATGGCGAAATAGGAGACGCCCAGCACCATCAGCACCAGCGACAGCCGATAGTCGACGGCGATGGCCGTCGGGACGAGAAGGATCAGCGAGACCGCGGTGGTCAGGTGCTGGCGCATGAATTCGAGCCACAGCCCGAACAGCGTGTCGACGGCACGGATCAGCGTGTGGAGTACGTTGGAGGTTCCGCGCTCGTAGTGCCACGACAAAGGCATCGACATGACGTTCGAGAAGGAGCGCGTCAGCACTTCGACGCGCATCCGGTGCGCGAGCCGGTCGGCCTGTCGGGCGACGAGGACGAAGGCGACGATGTTGAACAGGCCGAGCCCCGCCCACAGCATCAGCGTCGGCACCACGTCGGCCTTGTCGGCGATCGAATCGATGATCCGGCCGAAGAGGATCGGTTCGGCGATCATCACCATGGCCAGCACGATGTTGGAGCAGCAGACGATCAGCACGCTCCGGGCCTTGGGGGCAAGGTAGTTCAACGCCCGCCAATAAACTTCCAGCAGTGTCACTCGCCTACTCCGCCCGCTTCCTTGTGCAATGCACCATGTCGAGACGCATGTCCGGAGACAATGTGCTGAACATGGCAGACGTTCCGATTTCGACTACAAATCTCGTGCTGCGATTGTAACGCTGCGTGATCACGCAGCCGTGATCGGACCGCCGCCCCGGCCGCGACGGCGAATGCTCGGCCGTCCTGCCCCCGGGCGTCGCCCTTGTCCACTATTTCCGAGGAAATTGAAGGTGTTGGACATGATGCCGCAGCACCCGTGCGGGCCGGGCCCGCATGGGCGGAAAGTCCACGTCAACCAATACCGTACGCCTTGGCCCGGCACGGTGGTCGGCTGAAACAAAGACGCTCCATTTGTGAGGGCTGGCGTATTGCAACGCAACCAATCGCTTTCTAAACGATTTACCGCGCGCCCGGCAGGTGCGGCCCGTGCCCGCCGATGTGACGTTCACTGCTTGGATCTTTGTCAATGAACGCCCCATTCAAGTCACTCCGGAAAGATCCGGACGTGCATCCCTTGCCGCCGAAAGCCGAACAGCCGATCCGCTACGACTTCTTCCAGGAAGAGCGGCTGCGCAGGCTCGGGGTCGACCTCGCATCGAACCGCATTCCGAATCTCCCGGGCCTTGGCGAGGGGGATTTCCACGCCCGCATCAAGGAGAACGCGGCGCGCATTCTCGCCGTCTACAACGATACGAACGCGGCCCAGGCGCGCGGCGAGACGATCACGCCGGCGGCGCAGTGGCTGCTCGACAACAACTATCTCATCGAGGAGAGCATCGTGCAGATCCGCCGCGATCTGCCGAAGCGCTTCTACCGGGAACTGCCGACCGTCACGCTGCCCAACGGCGCTTCCGTACCACGGACGCTGCTCATCGCGTGGGCCTATGTCGGCCACACCGATTCGATGATCTCGCCGGACCTGCTGCACGTGCTGGTCGAGGGCTACCAGTCCGTCGCGCCGCTGAGGATCGGCGAGATCTGGGCGCTGCCGTCCTTCGTCCGCTTCGTGCTCGCGGAGAACCTTCGCCGGCTCGCGGTGCGTGTCGACCGCGCCCGGCTGATGCGGCGGACCGCCAACCAGGTCGCGAGCGAACTGGCGCAGCAGGCCGATCCGGCCGCGCAGGAGGCGATCCTCGCTGGCTATGCCGCGCATGCGAGCGACGCCTCTTTCGCAACGCAACTCCTCCACCGCCTCCGCGACGGCTCGCGCAGCGCCGGCGCGGCGCTGCAATGGCTGGAGCGCGAACTCGAGAAGCACGGATCCGACGCCGAGGAGATCACGCTCACCGAGCATAGGACGCTGGCCAGCGGCAACGTCACCACCGGAAACATCGTCCGCGGATTCAGGACGGTCAACGACGTCGACTGGACCGGATGGTTCGAGAGCGTCAGCCTGATCGACGTGATGCTGCGGGAACGCTCGAACTTCGCCGAGCTCGATTTCGCCTCCCGCGACCAGTACCGCACCGCCATCGAGGACATTGCCCGGCGCTCGCATCTAAGCGAGCACGACGTCGCCGAGCATGCCTTGCAGCTGGCGGCCGCCGCGAACGGTTCGGGCCAGTCCGACATAGGCTTCTTCCTCGTCGGTGAGCGGCGCGGCGAACTCGAGCTCGCCGTCAACTACCGCCCGAAGCCGAGCGAACGCCTGGTGCGGCTGCTGCGGCGCGGCGGCTGGGTATCGCTCGCGGTGCCCGTGGCGGTCTTGACCGCGCTCTTCATCCTCACCGCCTGGACGGTGACGAAGGCTGCGGATCTGCAGGCCGGGTGGACGGTGCTGCTTCTGGCGTTGTTCGCCTTCCCGGCCATGGAAGGGTCCGTCGCCCTGTTCAACACGCTGATGCTGCTCTTCATGCGGCCGACCAGACTGATCGGGTACGAGTATCGCGACGGCGTGCCGGCGGAGGCGCGCACGCTGGTGGTCGTGCCGGCGCTGATCGGCTCGCGCGCCGACGTCGAGGAACTGGCGCACCGGCTCGAGGTCCATCACCTCGCCAACATGCGCGGCGAACTCTACTACGCGCTTCTGACCGACTGGCCCGACAGTCGCGAGGAGCAGACGGAGCCGGACCTCGAGTTTCTTGCCTACGCGCGCTCGCAGATCGCGCTGCTCAATGAACGCCACCCGCCCGGCGTCGCGAAACGCTTCCATCTCCTGCACCGGCGTCGCCTCTACAACGAAGCGGAAGGCGTCTGGATGGGGTGGGAGCGCAAGCGCGGCAAGCTGGACGAGCTCAACCTCCTGCTGCGCGGCGATCCGGACACGACCTTCCTGGCGCTCGACTCGCCGCTGCCGCCGGACGTCGTCCATGTGCTGACGCTCGATTCGGACACGCGCATGACGCGCGACGCGGCGATCAAGCTGGCCGGCAAGATCGCGCATCCGCTCAACCGTCCGGTCATCGACCGGGAAGGGCGCCGCGTCGTGCGCGGCTACGGCATCCTCCAGCCGCGCGTGACGCCGTCGCTCACCACCGGCGAGGAATCGTCCTTCTTCCAGCGGGTGTTCTCGGCCAATCGCGGCCTCGACCCTTACGTCTTCGCCGTGTCCGATCTCTATCAGGACGTCTTCGGCGAAGGCACGTTTACCGGCAAAGGGCTCTACCACATCGACGCGATGGACGCGGCGCTGAAGGACCGGATCGTCGAGAACGCGGTGCTCAGCCACGACCTGCTGGAGGGCGCCTTCGCCCGGGCCGCTCTGGCGACGGATGTCGAGGTGGTCGAGGACTATCCAGCGCACTACCCGGTCGACGCGTCGCGGCACCACCGCTGGGCCCGCGGCGACTGGCAGCTGCTGCCCTATATCTTCGACCTCCGTCCGGGGATGAGCGGCGTGTCGCGGTGGAAGATGATCGACAACCTGCGCCGATCGCTCACGCCGATCTTCTGGATCCTCGCGGCGGTCGCTGCGTGGTCGCTGATGCCCTTCACCTTCGCGTCGCAATGGATGGTGCTGCTTGTTCTGGCGCTGTTCATAGGGCCCACTTTCGACATCATCCACAACCTGACCCCCAAGAGCACCGAGAACACGTTGCGCGGCCATGTCGCGGCCTTCGTGCGCGACTTCGCCTACGCCTCGGCCCAGGTCGCGCTGAAGATCGTCTTCATCGGCCATTCGGCCTGGATGATGGGCGACGCCATTCTGCGCACGCTGCACCGGATGTTCGTGTCGAGGCGCCATCTGCTCGAGTGGCGCACCGCCTCGCAGGTGCAGAAGTCGCAGTCGGACGGGCTCGGTCCCTACTACCGCCTGATGAGGGGCTCGGTGATCGTTGCCGTTCTCGCCGCGCTCGTCGCCTGGACGGGCGGCACCACCGGCTTCTGGCTCGCCCTCCTCTACGCCGCGCTGTGGATCGCGGCGCCGGCGACCGCCTGGCTGGTCAGCCGTTCGGCCGAGATCGACGACCAGATCGCCGTCACCGACGCCGACCGGGAGAAGCTGCGCCGCGTGGCGCGGCGGACCTGGCTCTATTTCGAGACCTTCGTCACGGCGGAGCACAATCACCTGCCGCCGGACAATTTCCAGGAAACCCCGTATCCGGTGGAGGCCTCCCGCACCTCGCCCACCAATATCGGCATGTATCTCCTGTCGATCGTCTCGGCGCGCGATTTCGGCTGGATCTCGCTCGGCGAGGCGGCCGACCGCGTCGCGGCCACGCTCGACACGGTCGACCGGCTCGATAAGTACCGGGGGCACATCTACAACTGGTACGACACGAGGTCGCTGCACCCGCTGCTGCCGCGCTACATTTCCAGCGTCGACAGCGGCAATCTCGCCGGCCACCTGATCGCGGTGGCGCGGGCGTTCGAGGAGTGGGCGGAAGCACCCGCCGCGTATCTGCAGGGCGATCTGGACGGCATCCTCGACACGCTCGGCGTCTTCGACATGGCGCTGTCGGCGCTGCCCGACGACCGCCGCCAGATCCGGCCCGTACGCCAGCGCCTCGTCGAACGCACGGCCGGCATGCGCCGCGCCGTCCTGTCGATCAAGAGCGAGCCGGAAACAGCCGCCATCCGGACCCTCAACCTCGCCGTCAACGCCGGCGAAATCCTCAAGCTGGCGCGCGCGCTCCACGAGGAGACGGGGACGACCGGCTCGGAAACGCTCGTCACCTGGGCAGTCAAGCTGCAGAAGGTGTGCGAAGCGCATATCGCCGATTCGCATTTCGAGGAATCGCGGCTCAAGGCGATGCGCGAACGGCTGGCCGAGATCTCGCGCCGGGCGCGGACCATCGCCTTCGAGATGGATTTCTCCTTCCTCCTCCGGCGGGACCGCAAGCTCTTGTCGATCGGCTACCGGGTCGACGACCGCCAGCTCGACGAGAGCTGCTACGACCTGCTGGCCTCGGAAGCCCGGCTTGCGAGCCTGTTCGCGATTGCCAAGGGCGACGTGCCGACGGAGCACTGGTTCCGGCTCGGCCGCCCCATCGCTGAAATCGGCTTCAAGGGCGCGCTGATCTCGTGGTCGGGGTCGATGTTCGAATATCTGATGCCGCCGCTGGTGATGAACGAACCGCCCGGCAGCATCCTCGAACAGACCAGCCGCCAGATCATCCGGCGGCAGATCGCCTACGGACGTTCGAAGGGCATTCCGTGGGGCGTATCGGAAGCCGCCTACAATGCTCGCGATCGCGAGATGACCTACCAGTACACCAATTTCGGCGTGCCGGGCCTCGGTCTGAAGCGCGGCCTCGCGCAGAACACGGTCATCGCGCCCTATGCGTCCATCCTGGCGAGCCAGTTCATGCCGCACGCGGCGGTCGACAATCTCGACCGTCTGGCGGCGATCGGCGCGGTGGGACGCTACGGTTTCTACGATGCTGTCGACTACACGCCGACCCGGGTGCCGGAAGGTCACGAGTGCGCTGTCGTCCGCAATTTCTACGCGCATCATCAGGGCATGTGCATCGTCGCGGTTTCCAACGTGATCCACGAAGGGCGCATGCGGGAGCGCTTCCATGCCGACCCGGTGATCGAGGCGGCGGAACTGCTGCTGCAGGAGAAGGCGCCGCGCGACATCCCCGTCACGACCGTGCGCAGCGAAGCACCGGAGCGCAGCAAGCTCGACGCCGTCGAGGAAGCCCGCGACATCCGCAAGGTCGCCGATCCGCTTCGCTCGCCGAAGGCGACCAACGTCCTGTCCAACGGCAGCTACTCGGTGATGCTGTCGTCGACCGGTGCCGGCTATTCGCGTCTCGGAGACCTGTCGATCACGCGCTGGCAGCCGGATCCGGTCGAGGATCGCTCCGGCTCCTTCATCTTCCTGCGCGACCTCGACAGCGGCGAGTGGTGGTCGGCGACGGCGGAGCCGAAGGCGGCACCCGGCGAGGCGAGCGAGGTGATCTTCGCCGACGACAAGACGACTTTCCTCAAGACGGTCGGGTCGCTGCGCAGCGAGGTCGAGTGCATCGTTACTTCCGAGGCGGACGGCGAAGGCCGGCGCGTCACCGTGTTCAACCAGAGCGGCAGCGAGCGCGTGGTCGAACTGACGTCATTCGCCGAACTGGCGCTGGCGCAGGAGGCGACCGACAGCGCTCACCCGGCCTTCTCCAAGATGTTCGTGAAGACGGAGATCGATGCGCGGCGCGGCGTGATCTTCGCCGAACGCCGCAAGCGCTCGCCGTCGGACAGGAGCATAGCGGCCGCACATTTCCTGACGATCGGTGCAAGCCATCCCGGCGAGACGGAGGCCGAGACCGACCGCCGCGCCTTCATCGGGCGCGGTCGCGACATCCGCGACCCCGCCGCTTTCGATGGCGGCGCACACCTGGCCGGCGGGCAGGGCTTCGTGCTCGACCCGATCTTCTCGCTCCGGCGGCGGATTCGCATACCCGCCCATCGGAAGGTGAGCGTCACCTTCTGGACGATTGCTGCGGCCGATCGCGCGCAGCTCGAGGAGGCGATCGTGCGGCTCGACCATGCCGAAAGCTTCGCCCGGCAATCGATGCATGCCTGGACCCGTTCCCAGGTGCAGACGCGGCATCTCGGCTTCGGCCTCGAAGACGCCGCGAACGTGCAGAAGCTCGCCCGCTATCTGCTCTACCCGCATCCGGCGCTTCGTGCCGCGCCAGAGACGATCGCCGCGGGAATGGGGCCGCAATCGGCGCTCTGGCCGATGAGCATCTCCGGCGACTTCCCCATCTTTGCGCTGCGCATCGCCGACGTCGCCGACATCGAAATCGTCGGCAAGGCGCTGCGCATGCAGGAATACTTGCGGGCGCGCGGCCTGTTCGCCGACCTCGTCGTCATCAACGAGCAGTCCTCGTCCTACGTCCAGGATCTTCAGAATGCGATCGACTGGCTGTGCGAGAATGCGCGCAGTCGCGGCCGTGAGCTCGGCCCGCGCCAGCACATCTTCGGGGTACGCCGCGACTTGATGGACGAGCGCTCCTACCGCACGCTGATCGCCTCCGCACGCATCGTGCTCCATACCCGCAACGGCAAGATCGAAGACCAGATCGACCGCGCCGACGCCGAGCAGCTGGCCGCGTTCAGGCCGGCACCGGTGCGGCCGATCATATCCCCGCCGGTCGAGACGAAGCGTCCGGTCACGGTGTCCGGCGAAGGTCTGGCATTCTGGAACGGCTTCGGCGGGTTCGCTGACGGCGGGCGTTCCTACGTGGTGCGGCTCACTGCCGGCCGGGCGACGCCGCAGCCCTGGGTCAATGTCGTCGCCAATCCGGGTTTCGGCTTCCACGTGTCGGCCGAAGGCTCGACCTTCACCTGGAGTCGCAACAGCCGTGACTTCCAGCTCACTCCGTGGACCAACGATCCGGTGACGAACCGGCCGGGCGAGGGGCTCTACATCCGCGATCTCGACAGCGGCGCGGTGTTGTCGCCCTTCGCCTGCCTGGCGCCGGATGCCGGCGCACGTTACGAGGCGCGGCACGGACAGGGCGTGAGCGTGTTTTCGGCGAGGACGGACGAGCTGTCCCTTCGCGCCGAACTGCTGGTCGATCCTGCCGATCCGACCAAGGTGACGCGGCTGCGACTGACCAACCGGGCGGACACGACGAAGCGATTGCGGGTCTATGCCTATGCGGAGTGGGTGCTCGGCACCAATCGCGGCCGGTCCGCGCCGATGATCGTGCCGTCGCACGACGCCGAAACGGGCGCGCTGCTGGCGCGCAACGCCTACAGTCTCGACTATGGCGATCGCGTCGCGTTCCTGGCTTCCGATGCAAACGCGTCCGGCCGTACTTCGGACCGGTTGGAATTTCTGGGAGAAGCCGGCTCGGTGACGCTGCCCGAAGCTGTCGTCTCGGGCGCATCGCTGTCGGGCAAGGTCGAGCCGGGACATGACGTCTGTGCTGCCCTTGCCCGCGACGTCGAGCTGGCGCCCGGCATGTCGGTCGACATGCTCTGGCTGATGGGCGATGCGGCCTCGGCCGAGGAGGCGGTGAGCCTGGTCAAGCGGCACCGCGCGCGGCGCTTCGACGAGCGGCTCGCAGAGAACGAGGCCAGCTGGCGCGGCTTCCTCGACACGGTGCAGGTTGAGACGCCCGATCCGGCGCTCGACGCGATGGTCAACCACTGGTTGCCTTACCAGGCGCTCGCGTGCCGCATCCGCGCCCGGGCCGGCTTCTATCAGGCAAGCGGCGCATTCGGCTTCCGCGACCAGCTGCAGGACACGATGGCGCTGCTCCTGCACGATCCCGAACTGGCGCGGGCGCAGATTCTGAACGCCGCGTCGCGGCAGTTCCCGGAAGGCGACGTGCAGCACTGGTGGCTGCCGCGCACCGGTGCGGGCGTGCGCACCATGATCTCGGACGACGTCGTCTGGCTCGGCTATGCCATCGCGCATTTCGCCAGGGTGACCGGCGACGCGACGATCCTCGACCGGCAGCTGCCGTTCATCCTCGGCGATCCCCTGAAGCCCGGCGAGCACGATTCCTTCTTCACGCCGGAAGTGTCGAAAGAGAAGGCGAGCGTCTATGAGCATGCGGCGCGGGCGCTCGATCTCGCCATCGCGCGGACGGCGGACACCGGCCTGCCGCTGATCCTCGGCGGCGACTGGAACGACGGCATGAACCGCGTCGGCGAAGGCGGTAAGGGCGACAGCGTCTGGCTCGGCTGGTTCCTGCTCAAGACGCTCAACGACTTCGCGCCTTTCGCCCGCCAGCGAGGCGATACGGCGCGTGCCGAAAGATGGCTCGGCCACGCGGCACGGCTGAAGGCGGCCCTGGAAAACTCCGGCTGGGACGGCGATTGGTACCGTCGCGGCACTTTCGACGACGGTTCCCCGCTCGGTTCACATCTCTCCGACGAATGCCGCATCGATTCCATCGCCCAGTCGTGGAGCGTGCTCTCGGGCCAAGGCGAGCCGGAGAAGGCGCGCCTTGCGATGGCCTCGGCGCGCGAACGGCTGATCGAGCGCGACATCGACATCATCCGCCTGTTCAAGCCGCCCTTCGACAAGACGGACAAGGAGCCCGGCTACATCAAGGCCTATCCGCCCGGAGTGCGCGAGAATGGTGGCCAGTATACGCACGCCGCCGCGTGGTTCGTGCTGGCGCTGGCGGAACTCGGCCTCGGCGACGACGCCTATGACGGTTTCCGCATGCTCAATCCGATCAACCATGCGCTCGACGCGGACGCGGCCGAACGCTACCGGGTCGAGCCATACGTCGTGGCGGCCGACATCTATTCGGAAGGTCCGCTTGCCGGCCGTGGTGGCTGGACATGGTACACTGGGTCCGCCGGATGGCTCTACCGCACGGCGGTGGAAGGCATCCTCGGGCTGAGGCGGGAAGGCGACAGGCTGATCGTCAACCCGGCGCTGCCCGCCGCATGGGACGGCTATTCGGCAACGCTGAGGCTCGCGGACAGGACGATCCGGATCCGGGTCGTCGCCGAAGCCGGCGCGGCGGGGACCATTTCGGTGAACGGCCGGATCGCCGAACACATTCCGCTCGATGCCGATGCCGATGCCGATGTTGTCGTGACGGTCGGTCGGAAGGGCTGAGCCGGATCAGGCGCTCTCGATCGTCAGCTCGATCCGGTCGGCCGAGAAGCGGGTCTCGGAATACTGGATCGGCTTTCCGCGGGCATCGACGTTGACGCCGACCGCGACCAGAACGATCGCGCCGGGCGCCAGCTTCAGCCGGGCGAGGTCCTCATCGCTTGCATGCGTGGCCGACAGCCTCGTGGTGCGGCGCGTGTAGTCGGCTATGCCCAGCGATGCGAGCGCGGCCGTAACCGACCCGGCGCGGCGGAACGCCTCGGCAATTCCAGGCAGTCGGTCGGCAGGGAACCAGCTCTCGGCGGTCGACACCGGTTCGCCGTCGGCCAGCCCGATCGTCCGCAGCCAGACGACCGGCGCTCCGACCGCGAGGCCAAGCGCCCTGGCGACCGGTGCGTCGGCATCGATCGTCGCGGATTCCACGAGCACCATCTGCAGCGAAGATGCCTGGCCCTCAAGGCCGGCAGAAAACCGCGTACGCATGCCGATCGGATAGGACAGGCGCGGGCGGCTGCGGAAGAAGGTGCCGCGGCCCTGCTCGGTGCGCAGGACGCCTTCTTGGACGAGGTGGGAGATCGCGCTGCGCACGGTGTGGCGGTTCACGCCGAACTCCTCTGCGAGCGCGTATTCCGGCGGCAGGCGGCCGTCGGAGTCGAGCTCTCCGTCGGTCTCCAGCCGGCGTATCCGGTCCGAGATCTGGCGCCACAACGCCACGCCGCTGTTGCGGCGGATCGGCATGTCCCGGGCGGCTTCAACGCCTTTGGCTGTCATCAGATCGTCATCGACCGTGTCTATCGAGAAGCCTGTTTATATAGTTGTCTACATCACTATACAAGTAGGTCCAGGAATGCAGGGCACCCGCATAGGCACCAGGCCGGACAGCGACGCCCGTCGGGAGATGATGGCGGTGCTTGCCCATGCGCCGTCGTCCCGACTTGCGGGGCTGTGGCGCGACGCCGGTTTCGACGCCGCGGCCGAACCTGTGCGCGGGCCTGAGACGGGGCTCGTCACCGTGCGGGGCCGCATCGGCGGCGGCGGTGCTCCCTTCAACGTCGGCGAGGCGACCGTGACCCGCGCCACCGTGCGGCTCGCGGGCGGCGAAGTCGGCCACTCCTATGCGCTTGGCCGTGACGCGGACAAGGCGCGGATCGCGGCGACGATCGACGCGCTCTGGCAAAAGCCGGAACTGCGGCCGCGCCTCGAAGATCTGATCCTCGCGCCGCTGCGCAGAGAGCACGATGCAAACGCCGTCCGCCGCGCGGCCGAGGTCGCGGCGACGAAAGTCGACTTCTTCACGATGGTCAGGGGAGAGGATTGATGCAGACGTCAACGGCAATCCAGGGCGGCTTTCGAAGCCCAGTCTTCGATGCCCAGTCCGTGTTCCGCGCCGTCATGGACGCGATGGCCCGGCCCGGGAGCCGACGTCGCGGGGCAGCACTGACCGCGCCGCCTGCACCGATGTCGCATCTGGCGGGCGCCGTCGCGCTGGCGCTCTGCGACCACGACACGCCCGTCTGGCTCGACCGCCGGTTGGCGACACCGCTCGTTCGCGAATGGCTGGGCTTCCACAGCGGCGCGGCGGTGACGCCGATCGCGACGGAAGCGCATTTCGCCTTCGCAGCTTTCGCCGACGCATTGCCGGCACTCGAGAGCTTTGCTCAAGGGTCGCACGAGTATCCGGACCGGTCGACCACGATCGTGCTCCAGGTGGACAGCTTCGATAGCGGGCCGTCGCTGACCCTCGCCGGGCCGGGGATCGAGCGGACCGCGTCCATCGCGCCGTCGCCGATGCCGCGCCATTTCATCGCGCAGTGGCGGCAGAACCACGAACGGTTTCCCCGCGGCGTCGACCTTATCCTGGTGTCGCGCGACGAGATCGTCTGCCTGCCGCGAACAACGCGCATCGACGGCGAACAGGTTGGAGGCTGAAGGATGTATGTCGCGGTGAAAGGCGGCGAGGCCGCCATCGAGAACGCCCATTCGCTCTTGGCCGACCGCAGGCGCGGCGACCGCGCCGTTCCCGCACTCAGGCTCGACCAGATCGTCGAGCAGCTGGCGCTCGGGGTGGACCGGATCATGGCGGAAGGCTCGCTTTACGATCGCGAACTCGCCGGGCTTGCACTCAAGCAGTCGCGGGGCGACATGATCGAGGCGATTTTCCTGGTGCGCGCCTACCGCACCACGTTGCCCCGCTTCGGCTACACGCGCCCGCTGGATATGGCGGCGATGGCGATCGAGCGGCGCGTCTCGGCGACCTACAAGGACTTGCCGGGCGGCCAGCTTTTGGGACCGACTTTCGACTATACGCATCGCCTGCTCGATCCGGCGCTGGCCGGTGACGAATTGGCCAAAGCCCCGGCGCAGCGCCAGGTTGATCCGGCGCCGATGCCGCGCGTCTCGGACCTGCTCGACGACGAGGGACTGATCGAGGCGGATGGCGCCGTGCCGGCCGGCAAGCCCGCCGCCGATATCACCCGTGAGCCGCTGGAGTTTCCGCTTGAGCGCGATGGGCGCCTGCAGGCGCTGGCGCGCGGCGACGAAGGATTCCTGCTCGCGCTCGCCTATTCCACCCAGCGCGGCTATGCGCGCACCCACCCCTTCGTCGGCGAGATCAGGATCGGCGAGGCCGAGCTGGAGCTCGACGTGCCGGAACTCGACTTTCCCGTGCCGCTCGGCACGATTCGGGTGACCGAGTGCCAGATGGTCAACCAGTTCAAGGGTTCGGCGAAGCTGCCGCCGCAGTTCACGCGCGGCTACGGCCTCGTCTTCGGCCAGTCGGAGCGCAAGGCGATGGCGATGGCGTTGTGCGACCGGGCGCTGCGCGCCTCGGAGTTCGGCGAGGACATCGTCGCGCCGGCGCAGGACGAGGAATTCGTCATCTCGCATTCCGACAACGTCCAGGCGACGGGCTTCGTCGAGCATCTGAAACTGCCGCACTATGTCGACTTCCAGGCCGAACTCGACCTCGTCAGGCGCATGCAGGCGGAATTCGAGGCAGGGCTGGGCGAGGACGAGCGCAGGGAGGCAGCGGAATGAACACTCAAGTGACCGACATCGCCACCTACAACTTCGCCTATCTCGACGAACAGACGAAACGGATGATCCGCCGGGCGATCCTGAAAGGCATCGCGATCCCAGGCTACCAGGTGCCGTTCGCCTCCAGGGAAATGCCGATGCCCTATGGCTGGGGCACCGGCGGCGTGCAGGTCACGGCCTCCATCATCGGGCCGGACGACACGCTGAAAGTCATCGACCAGGGCGCCGACGACACGACCAATGCGGTGTCGATCCGCGCCTTCTTCCGGAAGGTCGCCAACGTGGCGGTGACGACGTCGACGGCGGCGGCGACGATCATCCAGACCCGGCACCGCATCCCGGAGCATCCGCTGACGGAAGGTCAGGTGCTTGTCTACCAGGTGCCGATCCCGGAGCCGCTGCGCTTCCTCGAACCGCGCGAGACCGAGACGCGCAAGATGCATGCGCTCGAGGAATACGGGCTGATGCACGTCAAGCTCTACGAGGACATTGCGCGGCACGGCCGCATCGCCACCACGTACGCCTATCCGGTCAAGGTCGAGGGGCGCTACGTGATGGACCCGTCGCCGACGCCCAAATTCGACAATCCGAAGATGCACATGTCGCCGGCGCTGCAGCTCTTCGGCGCGGGGCGCGAGAAGCGCATCTATGCCGTGCCGCCCTTCACCCAGGTTGTCAGCCTCGACTTCGAAGACCATCCGTTCGAGGTCCAGACCTTCGACCGACCCTGCGCGCTCTGCGGCGCGGAGCACGTCTATCTCGACGAGGTGATCCTCGACGACCGCGGCGGGCGGATGTTCGTCTGCTCGGACACGGACCATTGCGAAACGCGGCGCGCAGAAGGGCATGTGGGAGAGCTGGGCCGTCCGGCTGCGGAGCCCGTATGATGAGAGATCTCGTTCCTTCGCGCCCCCCTCTGTCCTGCCGGACATCTCCCCCACGAGGGGGGAGATTGGCAGCTTCCCACTCATCGCTCGCCTTGAGACATTGGCGGTTAGCGAAAGCCGTTTCGACAGCCGATCTCCCCCCTTGTGGGGGAGATGTCCGGCAGGACAGAGGGGGGCGCCGTAGAGCGCTGACCTTTGCAGTAGTGGGAGCCTGCCGATGACCGACGAACCGCTGCTGCGCGTCACATCGCTGTCCAAGTCCTACGGCGCCCGCCGTGGCTGCGAGAACGTGTCGTTCGACCTGTGGCCCGGCGAGGTGCTGGCCGTCGTCGGCGAGTCCGGTTCCGGCAAGACGACCCTGCTCAATTGCGTCTCGACGCGGCTGCCGCCGAGCGCGGGCCTCGTCTCCTACCGCATGCGCGACGGCCAGTGGCGCGATCTCTACCGGATGAGCGAGGCGGAGCGCCGCTTCCTGATGCGCACCGACTGGGGCTTCGTCCACCAGAATCCGGCCGACGGGTTGCGCATGTCCGTCTCGGCCGGCGCCAATGTCGGCGAGCGGCTGATGGCCATCGGCGACCGCCATTACCGGCGTATCCGCGAGACGGCGATCGACTGGCTCGACCGCGTCGAGATCGCCGAAGACCGCATCGACGACCAGCCGCGCGCGTTTTCGGGCGGCATGCGCCAGCGGCTGCAGATCGCGCGCAACCTCGTCACCGGGCCGCGCCTCGTCTTCATGGACGAGCCGACGGGCGGTCTCGACGTTTCCGTCCAGGCGCGCCTGCTCGATCTGCTGCGCGGGCTGGTCGGCGACCTCGGCCTGGCGGCGATCGTCGTCACGCACGACCTCGCCGTGGCGCGGTTCCTTTCCCACCGGATGATGGTAATGAAGGACGGCGGAGTGGTCGAACACGGTCTCACCGACCGCGTGCTCGACGATCCGCGCGCGCCCTATACCCAACTCCTCGTTTCCTCGATCCTGCAGGTGTGACATGCCCACTCCGCTCGTCGTCTCCGACGTCGCCAAGAGCTTCGTCATGCATCTGCGCGGCGGCGTGGAGCTGCCGGTCGTGCGCGGCGTCTCCTTTGCACTCAGATCGGGTGAGTGCGCCGTGCTCGGCGGCCCGTCCGGAGCCGGCAAGAGCTCGATCCTGAAGATGCTCTACGGCAATTACGGTGTCGACGCCGGCCAGGTGATCGTCGCGCACAAGGGGCACCTGGTCGATCTCGCGACGGCGAGCCCGCGCACGGTGCTCGCGATCCGTCGCGACACGATCGGCTATGTCAGCCAGTTCCTGCGGGCGGTGCCGCGCGTCTCCGCGGTCGACGTCGTGGCCGAGCCGCTGCTGGCGCGCGGCGAGGACCGGAACGCGGCGCGGGAAAGGGCCAGCGCCCTGCTCGAACGGCTCAACCTGCCGGCGCGGCTGTGGCAGATGCCACCGGCGACCTTCTCCGGCGGCGAGCAGCAGCGCGTCAACATCGCGCGCGGGTTCATCACCGACCATCCGATCCTCCTGCTCGACGAGCCCACCGCCTCGCTCGACGCGGCGAACCGCGAAATCGTCATCGGCATGATCGCCGAGAAGAAGCGCGACGGCGTCGCGATGCTCGGTATCTTCCACGACCAGGACGTGCGCGAAGCGGTTGCCGACCGCGTCGTCGACGTCACCACGTTCGCGCCGGGGAAGGCCGCCTGATGCCCAAGGGACTGTCCGAAACGCCGCAGATCCATCCCTCGGCGCAGGTGACCGATACGACGCTCGGCCGCTACACCGAAATCGCGGAAGGCTGCCGCGTCGCGGAGGCGGAGATCGGAGATTATTCCTATCTCATGCAGGACTGCCACGTCTGGTGCGCGGCGATCGGCAAATTCGCCAATGTCGCCGCCTCCGTGCGGCTCAACGCGACGAACCATCCGGTCGACCGGCCGACGCTGCACCACTTCACCTACCGCGCCTCAGACTATTGGCCGGATGCCGAGCACGAGGCCGACTTCTTCGCCGCGCGCCGGGCACGCAAGGTGATCATCGGCCACGACACCTGGCTCGGCCATGGCTCGACGGTGCTGCCCGGCGTTACCGTCGCCGATGGTGCGGTGGTGGGAGCCGGGGCGGTCGTTTCGAAGGACGTCGCGCCCTATACGATCGTTGCCGGCGTTCCGGCCCGTCCGATCCGCGAGCGTTTCGACCGCGGGATCGCCGAGCGCTATCAAGCGCTCGCGTGGTGGGACTGGGATCATGCGCGGCTGCGCGACGCGCTCGAAGACTTCAGGCAGCTGAGCGCCGAGGCGTTCCTCGAAAAGCACGGCGGCTAAGGCGCTTCTCCGGCGCGGCGTCGTCGCCAGCGCTGTGAATCGTAACAAAACCGTCATCCAACGGACATTCCGGCTTCACGTTGATCCCCTAGCGCTCTCGCAGGTGCGAAGGGAGCAGAAGCCCTCGCCCGGGAGATGTCGCGGATGCTGAAGATTACCAATCTGACACGCCGGTTCGGCAAGAACACCGCCGTTGACAATGTCACGATCGAGATCGCGGAAGGCCAGATGGTCGGCGTGATCGGCCGCTCGGGCGCCGGCAAGTCGACGCTGCTGCGCATGATCAACCGTCTGGTCGACCCCTCCGTCGGGTCGATCCATATCGACGGCAAGGAGGTCTCGACCCTGCGCGGCACATCATTGCGCAACTGGCAGCGCGACTGCGCGATGATCTTCCAGCAGTTCAATCTCGTCCCGCGCCTCGATGTCGTCTCGAACGTGCTGCACGGCACGCTGAACCGGCGGTCCACCCTGTCGACGATGTTCAACCTCTATCCGCAGGCCGATATCCACAAGGCGATAGACATTCTAGACCGCCTCGGCATCGCCGACCATGCGCCCAAGCGAGTCGAGGCGCTTTCGGGCGGCCAGCAGCAGCGCGTCGCGATCGCCCGTGCGCTGATGCAGGACCCGAAGATCATCCTGGCCGACGAACCGATCGCGTCGCTCGATCCGATGAACGCTCAGGTGGTCATGGATGCGCTGCGCCGCATCAACGAGGAAGACGGCCGGACTGTCGTCTGTAACCTGCACACGCTCGATACCGCCCGCCGCTACTGCGACCGGGTGATCGGCATGCGCGACGGCCGCGTCGTCTTCGACGGCTTTCCGGAGGAACTCACGACCACTGCCGCGCGCGAAGTCTACGGCGCAGGTGAGGATTTCTCCGAAGCCGCAACCTCGACGGCGATCGAGACCCCGGAACCGGTCCGCGATTTCGTTCGCGCACCCGCCTTCGCCCTTTGACCCGAACGCCGGACGGTCGTCCGGATATTACCCACAGGAGACTGACCATGAAGAAGCTGCTTGCCACCCTGGTGGCGACCACAATCCTGGCCGCCCCGGCGACCGCCGGCGACGTCACGGAGTTCCGTATCGGCCTGCTCGGCGGCGAAAACGCCCAGGACCGACTGAACTCCAACGAGTGCCTGCGCGCCTACACCGAGGAACTGCTCGGCGTGCCGACCAAGCTCTTCACCCCGGCCGACTACGACGGCGTCATCCAGGGCCTGCTCGGCGGGTCGCTGGACATGGCCTGGCTCGGCGCTTCCGCCTATGCGAAGGCCTATCTCACCGACCCCGAAGCGGTTGAGCCCTACCTCGTCAAGACCAACCTCGACGGCAGCTATACGTACCACTCGATCGGCTTTGCGCGTAAGGACAGCGGCATCACCTCGCTCGAAGGCGTAAAGGGCAAGAAGTTCGGCTTCGGCGATGCGAACTCGACCTCGGGCTACCTGATTCCGTCGATCGAGATCCCGCAAATCACCGGTTCGTCAATGAAGTCGGGCGACTATTTCGGCGAAGTCGTCTTCACCGGCGGCCACGAGCAGACCATCGTCGCCGTCAAGAACGGCGAAGTCGATGCCGGCGTGACCTGGGCCGACGGCCAGGGCAACTGGGAGGACGGCTACAATTCCGGCGCGCTTCGCAAAGCGGTCGATGCCGGCCTCGTCGACATGAACGACATCGTCGAGATTTGGAAGTCCAAGCCGATCCCGGAAGGCCCGATCGTCCTGCGCAAGACGCTGCCGGAAGACGTCAAGACCAAGTTCGTCGCCATGATCGAAGCCATGCCCGAGAAGGATAAGGACTGCCTCTACAAGATTGCGGCGGGCGAAACCGCGGGCTTCAAGCCGGTCAAGCATGAAGCCTACGAGTCGATCATCGCCGTGCGCCAGGCGCAGACCAACTGACGAGCAATCGGTAGGCGGGCGCCGCGCGGCGTCCGCCGGCCGGTATGGATACCTGGATGACCCTCACCCACACCGCCGGAACGGCTGCGATCAAAGCCGACTATTCGGCGATGATCCAGCGCAAGCGCCTGTATTCCGGCGTTCTGCTCATCGTTTTCGTGGCGCTGCTTGCTGCCGGTTTCAACATGGCCGACCGGCGCAATGCGGGCGGTTTCTGGGACGGCCTCCACAAGATGCTCGACTTTCCCCTCGAGCTGATCAGCGAGGCGATCGATAAGGCACCGGCCCTGCCGGGCCACGTGCTGCATTATTTCCCGGCACTCATAGAAACGCTCAACATCGCTGCCGTGTCGACGCTGATCGGGGCGATGGTAGCGATTGTTCTGTCGCTTCTTTCGACTCGCGGTCTGGCGCGCTGGCCGCGCATGATCCCGGTCTTCCGGCGGATGATGGATATCATGAGGGCGCTGCCCGAAATTGTCATCGCGCTGGTGCTGATCTTCATCCTCGGCGGCGGCCCGATTCCGGCCATGATCGCTATCGCCTTCCACACCGCTGGTGCGCTCGGAAAGCTGTTCTCCGAGGTCAACGAAAATGCCGACCTGAAGCCAGTCGAGGGGCTCGCCTCGGTGGGCGCGTCGTGGATGCAGCGCATGTGGCTGGGCGTCCTGCCGCAAGTCATGCCAAATTATCTTTCCTACGCACTGCTGCGTTTCGAGATCAACGTTCGGGCATCGGCCATTCTCGGCTTCGTCGGCGCCGGCGGCATCGGCGCGGAGATGCGCGTTGCTATCAGCTGGGGCCAGGGCCGCTACGACGCTGCGGCGGCGATCTTCCTGCTCCTTTTCCTTACCATCGTTGCGATCGACCAGTTTTCGGGGCACGTCCGCAACCGCCTGATCAGGGGACGCTGATGGCGATTCTCGACGCTCCCCTCGGCCTTGCCGCCGGCAAGGCGTCCGCCGACAGGGAATTCGCCCGCAAGCGCCTGCTCGCGTTCGGCATGCCGGCCCTGGTCCTGGCCTATCTTGTCTATGTCTTTCTTGCCTTCGACATCGCGGGCATCGCGGCCCGCGCAAAGCTCGAAAACGCACGTATCCTGCTCGCCGACATCTACAGCTACAAGACCCATGTCGAACGTGACAACCGCCGCCAGGGTCTCAAAGTAGCGATCGAGGGAGAGGCCAAGGGCACCTATGCCAAGGGCAGCTATCCCGACTGGGTGCACCAGGAGAGGGAGGCCACGATCATCGATCTCGGCAGAGGCCATATCGTGCGTTTCGATCCCGACGCGATCCGATACAATATCCCTGACTACGGCCTGTTGACCCTCGTGCAGCGACGGGATGGCGTCTCGCTCGATGCGCCGTCCGGGAAGCTGCCGGACTGGATCAACGCATCCGACACGCGCGTCGCGGTCACGACTCCGGCCGGTCGCCTGACCGTAACCCGCACCCGTGCCGAAGTCTTCCGCTATTCCTTCGGCTGGGAGCTGTTCTGGTTCACGCTGGACAGCCCCTTCTATGGCAAGTCGGTGGGCGAGCTTCTCGCCCTGACGGTCTCGGGCGATCCCGTTCGACCCGGAACGTCGAACTTCTCTGCGATAGCTTCCGATTTCTGGAACAACGCGATGTGGCGCCACGGCGACGTCGCCTGGGCGATGTTCGAGACCGTGTTGATGGCCTTCCTCGGCACGATGGGCGCTGCGATCGTCGCGTTTCCTCTGGCCTTCCTTTCGGCGCGCCGCTTCGCGCCGGGAAGGGCTGTGCGCTTCGGCGTGCGCAGGGTCTTCGACTTCCTGCGCGGCGTTGACGGGCTGATCTGGACCATTGTGCTGAGCCGCGCCTTCGGACCCGGTCCGCTCACCGGTTCGCTGGCAATGCTGCTTACCGACACGGGCACGTTCGGCAAGCTGTTCTCGGAGGCGCTGGAAAACGTCGACGAGAAACAGGTCGAAGGTCTGCGCTCGACCGGCGCCAACGCACTGCAGCGCAGCCGCTTCGGCGTCATCCCGCAGGTAGCTCCGGTGATCCTCAGCCAGGTCCTCTATTATCTGGAATCCAACACGCGCAGCGCTACCGTCATCGGCGCGATCGTGGGGGGCGGTATCGGCTTGCTGCTGACGCAGGCGATCCAGACGCAGAAGGACTGGGAAGAGGTCAGCTACTACATCGTCCTCACCCTTTTGATGGTGATGGCTATGGACATGCTGTCCGGCTGGCTTCGCGCCCGGCTGATCGGCAAGGCGCCAGTCCAACACTTGTGACCGAAGAAGAAAGACCCGGACCCGTCCCCACCGGCCTTCGTCAAACTGTCATGCAAATCCCCTAAGCGACCATCTTACGTCCGCCATCTCGAAACCGGCGGACCGCTCATCAATGGAAAGTCGTCCGCATGCCGCAGGAAGCCGTGCTCCGCAACGCCACAATCGTCCTTCGCGACGAGGTGAAGACCGGGGCGGTGCTGATCCGCGACGGGCTTATCGCGGACGTGTCGTCCTCCAGCGCCGTCGGCGAGGATCTGGACGGCGACTATCTGATCCCGGGGCTGGTCGAGCTGCATACCGACCATCTCGAAGGCCATTTTTCTCCGCGCCCTGGCGTGCGCTGGAACGCGATTGGTGCGGTCCAGGCACATGACGCGCAGATCGCTGCGTCGGGCATCACGACCGTGTTCGACTGCCTGCGCATGGGCTCGGACGAGGACGGCGGCTTCGATCCGCAGGAGATGCGGATGCTTGCCGACGCGATCGAGACGGCGCAAGCTCAGGGCAGGCTGCGCGCCGAGCACCTGCTGCATCTGCGTTGCGAGGTCTCGTCGCCCGACGTGCTCGAGGCGCTGGAGCGGTTCAGGGACGACCGAAGCGTGCGGCTGGCCTCGCTGATGGACCACGCGCCCGGCCAGCGCCAGTTCCAGACGATGGAGCAGTACACGCTCTACTACAAGACCAAGCGCGGCATGTCGGACGAGGCCTTCGAGCGCTACGTCGCCACCCGCAAGGAGCAGTCGGCGCGCTATTCGGGCGTTCACCGCAAGGCGATCGCGGAGCACTGCCGCGACGCCGGCGTGACGCTTGCCAGCCATGACGACGCGACACTGGCCCATGTCGACGAAGCGATCACCGACGGCGTCCGTCTGGCCGAGTTCCCGACCTCGCTGGAGGCGGCGCGGGCGTCGCACGAGGCCGGCATGAGCGTGCTGATGGGAGCGCCCAACATCGTCCGCGGCGGCTCGCATTCGGGCAATATCGCGGCGCGCGACCTGGCCGATGCGGGCATCCTCGACGTTCTCTCTTCGGACTACATCCCATCGTCGCTGGTCCACGCGGCGTTTCTGCTGGCGGACGGCGAGAGGGGCCTCTCGCTGCCCGACGCAGTCGCGCTCGTCACCGCGACGCCGGCGCGCACCGTCGGTCTCGACGATCGAGGCGAGATCGCAACGGGCAAGCGCGCCGATCTCGTCCGTATCCGCCATCATCACGGACTGCCAACCGTGCGCTCGGTCTGGCGTTGCGGCTGGCGGGTGACTTGAGCCGTAGCGCGAGAGCAATGACGGACTGACCGAGGAGACCCCGCCGAGCCAGGGCCGATCTCGCCGCATGGCTGGCCAAATGGTCCGGCAAATATCTCCGCCTGACCGGCTGGGCCGAGGAGAAAATCGAGCGCGACGGGCCAGCTTGCGCAGGAATTCCGTCCAGACCGGCTCGGTTTCGGACGTGCCGATCCCCATGCCCAGCACCTCGCGTCGGCCGTCCGTGTTGACGCCGACGGCGATGATGACGGCGACGGACACGATGCGGCCGCCACGGCGCACCTTCAGGTTCCTCAATGCCCGCCATGACGCTAGAAATCGTCCGCCAGTTGGGCGAAAGTTCCCAAATCAGCCTGCCACTAGCGGTGCGCGAGACAGCCGGCTCGTTGCTCGAAAGCACAATGCCGCCGGACGCCGCCCGGTGGTATGCCTTCGCAGCCGGTAATTGCCTCCGCTGGGGAATCCAAGTCTGATGGGAACGCCGAACAGGGAAGCTCACCGCAAAATGACGACGGCGCCCGCACATCTGAAACCGAGGAAATTGCCGCGGCAGGAGCGCGCGGCCGCGACTTTGGACGCCATTTTCGAGGCCACCATCCAGATCCTTGTCCTGCAAGGACCGGCCCGGCTGACGACGACCCGCGTGGCGGAGCGGGCGGGCGTGTCCGTGGGTACCATGTATCAGTATTTCCCGCACAAGCAGGCCCTGTTCTACGCGGTGAACGAGCGATATCTCGACGTGCTGGCCGGCAAGATCGAGCTTGCCTGCCGGGCCCAGCACGGCGCTCCTATTGCCGAAATGGTCGATGCACTGGTGACGACCTACTGGAACGCCAAGACGGAACGACCGGACGTCACGCGCGCGCTCTACCGATCCGTCGTCGAGATCGACAACGGACCGCTGCTCGAGGCGTTCGTCCACCGCGTCGACGCCGCCACCGCGGCGATGTTCGCCAGCGCGCCCGATGCCGCTTTTGCCGATCTGCCGATCGTCAACCTGACATTGCTCACCTCGATCTTCGGGACCGTCCGTAGCGTCTTCGAGCGCAGTCTGCCCGCCCTCGAAGGCCGTGCGGTGCATACCCAGCTGATCCTGATGTGCAAAGCCTATCTCGAAGCCGCCAAGCTCCCTTCGGCCGGATCGAACGGCCAAGCGGTCTACCGCGAGGCACGCCCGGCGGCAGCCAAGTCGCTCGCCAAAACCTGAATACCCTGCATGCCAGACGGTGTGCTGCTGCCGGAAAGCCGCCGCCGAGCCGGTAGACTCCCCGGCGTCGCCTCCGACGCTCGCGCGTGGGCGATATGCGAATACTCGAACCGAAGGATGCTTCATATATTCGCTCCAGCTTCAAGCCAAATGAAGGGACAGTCATGGAGCAAGCAGGACGTATCGCGCTCGTCACGGGCGCAAACAAGGGCATCGGGCTGGAGATAGCCCGGCAGCTGTCGGAGGCGGGGCTCACCGTCATCATCGGGTCCCGCGATCTCGAGCGGGGCAGGGCTGCCGCAGCGGAATTGGCCGCGAGCGGCGCTTTGGTCGACGTCGTTCGCGTCGACGTCAACGACGAGGCAAGCCTCTCCGAGGCAGCGGACCGCATTTCGGAAAGGCATGGAAGGCTCGACGTCCTGATCAACAATGCCGGAATCGTCGATGCCGCGGATGGACCGCCGACTCGTTCCTCGACGGCGGCGGTGCGGCGGATCATGGAGACGAACTTCATCGGTACCCTGGCGGTCACCCAGGCGATGCTGCCGCTGCTACGCAAATCGCAGGCCGGGCGAATCGTCAACCTGTCCAGCGCGCTCGGCTCGATCTCGGTGAACAGCGACCCGTCGTCGCCTTTCTATGCGGCGCGCCTGATCGGCTACAATGCCTCGAAGGCGGCGGTCAACATGCTGACGGCCCAGCTCTGCGCCGAGCTGCGCGACACCCCGATCGTGGTCAATTCGGTGAGCCCCGGCTACGTCAAGACCGATCTGACCGGACACACCGGGTTCATGACACCGGCCGAGGGAGCGCGCATGCCGGTAAAATATGCGCTGCTCGACGATGGGGCGGTTTCGGGACGTTTCGTCGGGCCCAACGGCGAGACGGCCTGGTAAGAGTAGGTGAACGGCGCTTTCGCCGCGACACGCTCCAACCGATAGAAGGAATCTGGCCGCGCCGGGGTGGCGCTGCTGCGCCGGTCCATTTGTCCATGGTCAGCCAAAACAGCGTGCTTGCACCGATTGGCACGAACCTTCCGAGCGGACAGAGTGCAGCGATGCGGCGCCGCCCGTGGCCGCGAAAGTACCTATCCGACCTGTCACCTTGCGGGGTGCTGGTGGTCGCTACGGAGACTTCCTTGGAAGAGTACGTTCTGACGATATGCTGCGAGAACCGCCGCGGGATCGTAGCCGGCGTTTCCGGCGAGATTGCCGCTCATGACGGCAACATAACCGAAGCCAGCCAGTTCGATGACCGCCTGACTGGATTGTTCTTCATGCGCGTGGTCTTCGAGCTTCCCGGTTCGCCGGAGCTGTTTCGGCTGTCTTTCGAAGACACCGCGCAAAGATTCGCGATGCGCTGGACGATCCGGCCGGCGAGGCAGCCGATGAAGACGCTGATCCTCGTATCGAAATTCGATCACTGCCTCGTCGACTTGCTCTACCGGATGCGGATCGGCGAATTGAACATGGAGTGTGTGGGGATCGTTTCCAATCATCCCCGGCAAGCCCTCGAGCTAACTCCGCCAAACGGCGTCCCGTTCGACTATTGTCCGGTAGCCCGGGACACCAAATCCGCCCAGGAGGCACGCATCAGGGCGATCGTCACCGAACGGGGGGCCGACCTCGTTGTCCTGGCGCGCTATATGCAGGTCCTTTCGGACGACATGGCGGCGTTCCTTTCCGGCCGCTGCATCAACATCCACCACTCGTTCTTACCCGGCTTCAAGGGCGCAAAGCCTTATCACCAGGCCTACGAGCGCGGCGTGAAGATGATCGGCGCCACGGCCCATTACGTGACGAGCGACCTCGACGAGGGGCCGATCATTGCCCAGGACGTCGAACAGGTCACCCACGCCGATGGGCCCGACGACCTGATCCGCAAGGGGCGCGACATTGAACGCCGCGTCCTGGCTCGCGCAGTCACGCTGCACCTGGAAGGGCGCGTGATGGTCAACGGCGCGAAGACCGTCGTCTTTTCCTGAGAGCGGATGAACCGATGAACGTACCGCGTAGCCGGGACGAGCCGGATCGCTGCCAGATCGCTGCGTCGATTGAGATGGCTCCGAAACAGGCGATCGACGCACCCGATCTGCCGGAGCTGTTTCCCGCTGGAGCGCGTGTCTATCTGGCCGACCTCGGCGGCCCTGATCTGATACAGGTCGCGGCGGCGCGCCGGCTGCGAGGCCTCGGCTACGAACCCGTGCCACATCTCGCAGCACGGCGGATCGCAAGTGTAGCCGCGCTCGAAGAACGCCTCGCCGCCCTCAGGGGGGAGGCGGGGGTTGCCGACATACTTGTTGTCGGTGGCGGTCTGGCGCGGCCCGTCGGGTCCTTCGCCAGCTCGCTTTCCGTGCTTGAGACAGGACTGCTCGAGCGCTACGGCATCAGGAAGGTCGGCGTCGCCGGACATCCCGAAGGCAGTCCGGATTTCAGTGAGCGTGTCGCCATCGAAGCCCTTCGTCTGAAGCAGGCTTTCGGCGAGCGTACCGGCGCAGAGGTGCGGATCGTCACCCAGTTCGGGTTCGATCCCGACCGGGCGATCGCCTGGGCCAACGAACTCCGCGAACACGGCGTCGATCTGCCGGTCCACCTCGGCGTGGCCGGGCCGGCCAAGCTCACGACGCTTTTGAAGTATGCGGCGATGTGCGGCATCGGCAATTCTATCGGCTTCCTGAAAAAGCGGGCGCTTTCGCTAGGCGCCTTGGCGTCCAATCAGTCACCCGAGACGATCGTCGCTCCTATCGAGGCTCAATGGCGCGGCAACCCGTCCACGCCGATCGAGCAAGTCCACGTCTTTCCCTTCGGCGGCATCGGAAAGGCCGCCCAATGGCTTGTCGCGAGAGGCTCCTGGGATGACGAACGGACCCTGTCACCTGCCTCTGCGGCACGCTGAGCGCTCGGGCCGGGTCGCCGCTTAACTCGACAGACCGGCGACCATGAAGAACAGTTCGGCGGTCGTCTTCGCGCCGACCTTTTCCATCATGCGCGAGCGATGGGCCTCGATGGTGCGGTGGGAGATACCGAGCCTCTGACCGATCTGCTTGTTGGTGAGGCCTTCGGCGATCAGCATGGCGATCTCGCGCTCGCGGCGCGTCAGCTTCACGACCGGCCGCTGGTGGGAAAGATCGATGAAGGACCAGACGCAGTGAGCGAAAGGATCCTCCTTCGTCGTCGACAGGCCATGGACCTGGCACCAGAATTGGGTTCCGTCCCGGCGCTTCATGATGCGCCTGTCGCTGTAGCGGCGGGTTTGCTTCATCTGCCCCCAGCCGAGCTGGCCGATGTCGATGAATTCCTTGGTCGACGGATAGAGAAGGGCCAGCGACTTGCCGGCGAGCTCCTCGGGCGCATAGCCGAACATCTGCGCAAATTGCGGCGAACACTTCTCGATCAGCCGGTGGCGTGAGGCCACCAGACCAACCGGCGCGTGCTGAACCATGAATTCAGTGATCTCGTCCATGTTGCTACCGCACAAATAGCGTGCTCCCACCAATACCAATTTTAGGTCAGATGCGCAAATGTTTTTAGGTCAATTGCACAAAAAATGCGCGCTGTCGTTTGGGAGGATCTGATGACGGGCAGGACGATCGCCGTGATCGGCGCCACCGGTCGCACGGGGCGCCCGCTTGTGCGTGAGCTTCAGCGGCGCGGCGTCCGCGTCCGCTGCCTGTCGCGCCGGCCGGAGCAGGCGAACCTCTTCAACGGCGAGGTCGAGTGGCGAACCGGCGACCTGCACAACGTCGACACCCTGGCTCCTGCGTTTCGGGGCGCCGATTCCATCCACTATATCCCGCCGTCGCTCGACGAGCGCGACCCGGACTATGTGGCGAACATCATCGAAGCGGCGAGGAGGGCTGGCGTCGCGCGCATCGTCTATCATTCGGTTCTGCATTCGAATACGCCGGAGATGCCGCACCACATCCGGAAGGCTGGCTGCGAGCGGCTGTTCCGTCATTCGAACCTGGCCTGGACCATCCTCCAGCCGGCCATGTACGTGCAGACGGCGCTTGCCTATCTCGACGCCGAGGCGGGCGTGCTGTCGCCCCCTTACGATGCAACCAGGCCGTTCACGCTGGTCGACGAGGCGGACCTCGCCTCAGCCGCCGCCATCGTCCACACGACCGACGACCACGCCTTCGCCACCTACGAACTGGCGGGAAGCGAGCAGCTGGATTTTGTCGCCATGGGCGAGCGACTGGGCGCGGTCCTCGGCCGGCCGATCGGCGTTCGCGCGGTCGATACCGGAGAATACGTCGCCCGCTTCGCGGCGAAGCGCGGCCTGAGCGCCGGCCAGGCCCGCGAGCGCCGGCTGATGTTCGACTACTACGACCGCCACGGGCTTCTCGGAAATGGCAGCGTGCTGCGCATGATCCTCGGCCGCGAGCCCACGGGCTTCGTCGACGCGGCAAGGCGAAGCCTTGGCGTCACGACGGAGCTGCTGGGGGCGGGGAAGGGAGATGATTGACAGGACGATGGGCCAAATACAGCACAAA
This sequence comes from Mesorhizobium sp., assembly GCF_023954305.1. Taxonomy (NCBI): domain Bacteria; kingdom Pseudomonadati; phylum Pseudomonadota; class Alphaproteobacteria; order Hyphomicrobiales; family Phyllobacteriaceae; genus Mesorhizobium; species Mesorhizobium sp. The sequence continues at coordinate 3,013,704 of NZ_JAMLIG010000001.1, forward strand.
TCCCTGCAGGACCTTCTGGACGCGACGCCGGATCTCGTCGGCTATTTCTACAATGACACCCGCTCGCCTCACGCCATGGCAAACGCCGGCGCCGCGCCGATCCCGGCGGAATTTACCAATTGGAGGGAGGAGCAGCGCGCGTGGCGGGAATCGGTTCTGCTCTTCGACCAGTCCTACCACATGCCCGAGACCTTCCTGCGCGGCCCGGACGCGCTGAAACTGCTCGCCGATCTCGGCATCAACAGCTTCGCCAAATTCGGTCCCCTGCGCGCCAAGCAGTATTTCTGCTGCAACCACGAGGGCTACGTCATCGGCGAATGCGTCCTGCAGCATCTCGACGACGGAACGTTCGAGCTGATCAGCGGCACGTATGTGCAGAATTGGGTCGAGTACAACGCCTTGGTCGGCGGTTACGACGTGACGCTTGAGCGCGACCCGCCAGCGGCGGCCGGCAGACGAATGTACCACATGCAGTTGGAAGGGCCCAATGCCCGAGACGTTTTCGCCGAAGCGATCGACGGTGAGATGCCTGACATTCCCTTCTTCCGGATGGCCAAGGTGCGTATCGCCGGATGCGAGGTCCATGTCCTTCGCCACGGCATGGCCGGCCATCTGGGCGTCGAGCTGTCGGGTCCGTTCGCCGAGATCGGGCGCGTCCGCGACCGGCTGCTCGAGATCGGCGCGGCATACGGCATCAGGCGGTCGGGCACGAAGGCGCAGTACAGCGCGCTCGGCGAATCCGGATGGTTCGGCTATCCGATGCCGGCCGTCTATACCGATCCTTTGCTGGCGGACTACCGCAGATGGCTGCCGGCGGATTCCTGGGAAGGACGCTCGCAACTCGGCGGCAGCCTGGTTCTGCCGCGCATCGAACAGTACTACGTGACGCCATGGGACCTCGGCGCCGACAGGCTGCTCAAGTTCGACCACGACTTCGTCGGCCGGGCAGCGCTCGAGGAAATGGCGAAACGCACCGATCACCGCAAGAAGGTCACGCTTGTCTGGAACGCCGAGGACGTGGCGCGGATCTTTGCCTCCCTCCTCGGGGAGGAGCTCCCCTACAAATACTTGGACTTGCCAAAGGCGTCGTACAGCTTCCACCAGAACGACGAGGTGCGCAGCGCGCGCGGCGACCTGGTCGGGCTGTCGAAATTTGTCGGCTATACGGTCAACGAGGCCAAGTTCCTGTCGGTGGCGATCGTTTCGCCCGAATTCGCCGCGCCCGGCACCGAAGTTCTGGTGACGTGGGGCGAACCTGACGGCGGATCGCGCAAGCCTATGGTCGAGCGGCACCGGCAGACGACCGTGCGCGCGACCGTCGCGCCGAATCCCTATGCCAAGGCGGCGCAGCAGCATAAGAATGCCGCGCTATCGAAAGCGGCGGGCTGAGGCGGACGCGGACGGAAATTCCGAACCGAGCCCACCGAGGGCATCTGGCAGGTCGAAGGGGAGCATGGGGATCGCGTTTCAGCGGCCGCCCCTAGCCATCGTTCTGTCAGGGTTTGAAAGACCCCAGCTCGACGGCGAGAGGTGCAACCAGCTTGTCCAGCTCGTGGCGGGGTGTGGGCTGACGTTCGCCGCGGAAATGGCGGTAGCAGGTGTCGACGTTGATCAGGATGCGCTCCGGCGCGCCCCAGCTGCGGAATTCGCCGAGGTCGATATCGCGCGCTGCCTCGGGCACGGACATGCCCCGTTCGAAGCGCAGCCGGGCCTCGCGCTCGACCATCGTCAGGTAGCGGCGCGTCGGGGCGAGGCCGGATTTGTCGGTGATCGGTCCGTGGCCCGGCACGATGACATCGACGTCGAGGCTCTCCAGGTAGTCGAGGGCCGCCAGCCAGTTGCTGACTGGCCCCGCCCAGATCGCCGGTGTGTTGCCGAGGAAGACGATGTCTGCGGCGTAGACGATGCGTCGGGCCGGAACATGGACGATCGTGTCGCTGGGCGTGTGCGCCGGCCCGAACTCGACGAAATGGACGTCAAGCTCGCCGACGCGCAGGCTCTTCTGTCCGGAAAACGTGCTCGTCGGCAACGCCGGCTCGAATCCTTCGATGTAGAAGGGCGCGCCCCACGTGTAGAGAATGTAATCGCCGACGATCCCCGGCGGCCTGTTCTTGACGTAGTCGTTCATGCGCGCCACGGCCGGAGCGCGCTCGCGCATGTTGGCCGCGGTGAAATCCGTGGCGATGATCTCCGCGTGTTTCAGCAGGCCGTTGCCGAACGTATGGTCGGCGTCGCGATGCGTATTGAGCAGCCTGCCGATGTCTCGAGCCGCGACGCCGGTCTTGGCCTCGATCTCGCGCAGCATCGCGGCCGTCAGGCGCTCGTCGCGCAGTGTGTCGATCAGCAGCGCATCGCCGGCGCTGTGAATGAAACCGGAATTGCTCCAGCCCGCGTGAGGGGGCCTGTCGGGCTGAAGGTAGGCGAAGCAGCCTCCGCCGAGATCGTGCAGGCCACGTTCATATGGCCAGCGCGGCGCGGTTCCGAGGTGACCCGTCATTGATTTTGCCATCGTGTTGGTACCTGAGCGAGGCGACCGCGTGGTCCGGAAAGATCAGCGGGCGAGATTGGGGAGGAAGGTCACGATCTGCGGGAACAGGGTCAGCAAGACCACGCCTGCGAAAGCGACCGCGATCATGGGCACCACCGAGCGGTAGATCTCACCCATGGGGACTTCCGGGGCGGCCGACTTGAACACGAACATCGTGTAGCCAAGCGGCGGGGTGATGCCGCCGAACATGAGGTTGATCAGAACCATCATCCAGAACCAGAGCGGGTCGAAGCCGAGTTGGTCGACGATCGGAAGGTACACCGGAACCAGGATCAGCATGACCGCGAGCTGGTCGATGAACATGCACAGCACGAACACCATCACCATCATGACGACGAACACCATCCACGGGTCCACGGTGAGGCCGCTGGCAAACTCGATCAGACCCTGGGTCGCGCCGGTGTAGGCGAGCAGTTGAGTGAACAGCCGCGAACTCGCGATGATGAAGAGTACGGTGCCGGTGGTTATCGCAGCACCGTAGAGCGTTTCGCCAATCATCCGGAACGAGAACGTGCCGAAGACGAAGCTCATGGCGATCGCGCCGACCACGCCAACTGCGGCCGCCTCCGTCGGCTGCGCAATCCCCAGCATGACCAGGCCGAGAGTCAGGAAGATGATGCCGCTCAGCGGGATGATCGGCAGGATGGCCATGAACCGGGCTTTGGCGTCCATCGGCTCTTCGGCGACGTCGACAGCGCCGCGCGAGTCAAGCTTCGGATTGATGATGACCCGGGTCACCGCGTAGGCGATGTAGCATCCGGCAAGGAGCAGGCCCGGTCCGACGCCGGCCAGCAGAAATTTCTGAATCGACAGATTGGCGAGCGTTGCCAGGATGATGCCGACGACGCTCGGCGGGATGATCGCGTCGAGCGTTGCTCCGGCGAGGATCGTCCCGATCGCCAGACGCCTGTCGCAGCCGCGTTCGATCATGGTGGGGTAGACGAAACGGCCAAGCACCGAGACCGAAGCCATCGTCGATCCGGAAATCGCGCTGATGAACGCGGCGACGGCCACTGCGATGAAATAGAGCCGGCCCCGGATCACGCCGATGAGCGTGTCGAACGCCTTGAACAGAAGCGTGACGCCGCCGGTCCGGAACATCAGTTCGCCGAGCAGGATGAACATCGGTACTGCCACAAAGGCTTCGACGGTGCTGGTCTCGAGCATCGAATTGACGAACAGGCCGAGCCCGTTCGTGCCGATGAAGTAGATCACCGAGACGACGTTCAGCACCATGAAGCAGGCGAAGAGCGGCAGGCCGGAGGCGAACATCGCCAGCATGGCCGCGAACATGACGAGCAGGGTCAACCACCACATGATCAGAGCTCCACGACTTCGGCCGGGCGTTCGTCGGCCGGGGCAATGAAGTTGAGGGCGGAGAGGACGATGCCGAAGGCCATGACCGCGGTCAGCCACCAGCGCGGGATCTGGTTGGCCATCGTCGTCAGCACGCCCTGGTCGTGCTGGCGGACGGAGAGTTCAATGACGAAGAAGGCGACGATCAGCAGGACGGCCGCCGAAAGCAGCTCCAGCAGTCGCGTCACCCTGCCGATATGGGCCCGCGGCAGTGTCTCGACAACGACCGTGACGGCGATGTGCCCTCGCTGGCGGGTGATCATCGGCAGCGCCAGGAAGACCATCGCGCAGAGCATGTAGCTGCCTGCGTCCCCCGACCAGTTGAGCGGATCGTTGAACCCGTATCGGGCAACGACCTCGGCGACGTAGACCAGCGCCGCGATGCCGACGGCGACCGCGGCGAGGACAGCGCTGGCCCGCGAGACGGCTCGCAGGGCCGAGTTGACGACGTGCATGATACCTCCCGTCGAATGTCCGCTGCCGTCGAGGCGCGGATCGGCTGCGGACCCTCACTGGGCCTGCGCCGTTTAGGTGCCGGTTGTCCGGTCATATCGCCGGCGGCACGAGGCCGCCGGCAAGCGCCATGCGCTAGTTGGCGGTCTTGTCAGCCAGTTCGAAGAGCGCCTTGACGTCATCGGGACGCGACCGCATGGCGATCTCGCGCTGGCCCTCGACGTAGAGTTTTTCAAGCTGCGGCGCCACTTCGGCGCTGAACTCGGTGAAGCCGACGCCGTTCTCGATCATGGCCTTCTCCTCGTCTTCCGCCTGCTTGGCGAAGAACGCCTTCGCGTCGTGTTCAAGCTTCAGGCCGGCCTGGACGATCGCGTCCTGCTGGTCCTTGGGGAGGGAATCGAACTTCGCCGCGTTCATGAAAATCGCGTTGTGGCTCTTGCCGAAGGTCGGTTTGGCGAGGAACTTCGTCACCTCGTAGAGCTTGAACTCGGCCGTTGCGATCTCCGGCCACACCACGCCGTCGAGCGTGCCCTTTTCCAGCGCCGCATAAGCGTCGGCGGGCCCCATCGACACCGGCGCGCCGCCGAGCGCGCGGACAATACCCTCGTAGCTCGCGTTCGAGCGGACCTTGCGTCCATCCAGCCGGGTGTCGCCGGTGAGCGGGTCGCGGAAGACGAAGATCGTCTCGCCGATCGTGAACACGGCGATCGGTAGGACGCCGAAATTCTTACGGTAGTAGTCGGTGAGCCAGGTCCTCACGCCGGACGAGGTCAAGAGATCAGGATCCGATGTCTGGGGAATGGCGGAGATGCCGACGCCTATCCCCGTTTGCGCCTGATGATAGGACGGCGCCGTATACATCACGTCGAAGACGCCCTGCGTCAGCGGCTCGAACTGTTCGAACGGCGGGACGGTCTCCGGACCATTGTCCTGGAAGGTGATCTCGCCCTTGGTTGCGTCGGTGACGGCCTTTTGGAAGCCGGCGTAGAGCACCGAGATCTGCTTCAGATTCTGCGGAAACGCCCGGATAGACCGAAGCGATTCGGCGGCGGCTGGCTGGATGAGAGAAGCTGTCGCGAAGGCGACCGCAGCTGCAAGTGTATTGGAAAGTCTGTGTCTCATTTCGTCCTCCCGACGAGACCTTGCCCCATGGCGTTCCCAATTGCCGACAGCGTCTTGTGCCTGGAGACCGGAAACCCCCAAGGGCGCACGCCGCGCGGATGTCGCCACGTGGGATCAAGTCTGGGCGGTGCCACCGGTGTCGGGTAGTCGTGCGAGCACGCTATTTTCCCCGCTGCTTGGAAGGCTCAGGACGAATTCTCTATTGGCTTGAAGCGCTCGCGTGCTTCTCGAAGCGCAGCAATGCCCGGCCAAGTCCGCCGCTGTCGGAGAGGAATGGCGAGTGGTCGCAATCGAGTGTCTCGACCGCCTCGACTCGGAGCATCTCCCGCATGAGCCGCTGTTCAGCAAGGGGGATGATCAGGTCTTTCGTGCATTCTACGTAGTAGCGCGGGATGCTGCCAAATCGCTCCTCGGAGAGTCGAAGCGGCGTTCGCGAGGGCTTGAATGGATCGGCCAGCAGGCATTGCGTCGCCGCCAATCGGGCCTTCGCACTGGTGGTGTTGTAGAAGTAGGTCGCTGCTGCCTCAGGCGGCACCCGGGTCCCCGCGCCCTCGCCGATGACCTCGATCAAGTCGGCGAAACCGTTCGCCCTGGGCATCCGCGCCTTGAACGCCGCCGGGCAATCCCCGTCGGGCAGCAAGAACGCGGCGATGAAGACGAGCGCCCTCAACGCCTCCGGCGCCATCTCCGCCGCAGTGCTGATCACAGCGCCGCCACGGCTGTGCCCGCAGAGCATCACCGGTTCGGCCTGGGCGGACGCCAATTCGGCGACGAATTTGCCCCAGGCTTCGAGCGTCACCGCCGAGAGTGTCGTCTCGTCGCCGCCCATGCCGGGCAGATCCGGTGCGATGACCTGATGGCCTTCGCCCCGCAAGATTTCGCTCAAAGGTTCGAAACACCAGCCGGAATGCCAGGCCCCATGCACGAAGAGGAAAATCGCCATCTCGGAACTTCGCCAGGAATTCATCGCCGGCACTGTCGCCCGGATCGGGGCGGCACAAATAGCGTGCTCCCACCACTATACGTTTCAGCGCACATGATCACACTTCGTGCAGCAGCCGAGGAGAGTATTTATGACCGATGCACATATCGTTGGCTGGGGCCACACCAAATTCGGCCGCCTCGACGGCAGGTCCATCGAGGATCTCATCGCCGATGCCGCGCGCGAAGCAATCTCTCATGCCGGAATCAAGGCGGAAGATGTCGACGCCATTTTTGTGGGCAACTTCAATAGTGGGCTGATCCCGGACGGCTTCATCTCGTCCATGTCGCTGTCGATCGACGACGCGCTGCGGTTCAAACCGGCGACCCGGCTGGAGAATGCCTGCGCGTCCGGCTCGGCTGCCGTCTACGCGGCACGGGACGCGATCCGCGCAGGGTCGGCCCGGACAGTGCTTGTCGTCGGGGCGGAGAAAATGACCCTTCGCGACACCGCCGGCGTCACGGCATCGCTCGCCAACGCGTCCTATCAGGCGGAAGAAGGCGGCGTTTCGTTTCCCCAGGTTTTCGCGCGTTTCGCCCAAACCTACTTCCAGGCCAACGGCGACCACTCACGGACCTTGGCTCAGATCGCTGCAAAAAATCACCGCAACGCGATGCAGAACCCGTTGGCGCATTTGCAGAAGCCTCTCGACGAGACGTTCTGCAACACCGTCAGCGAAAAAAACCCGATGATCGCTGCCCCGCTGCGAATGTCGGACTGCTCGCTGATCTCGGACGGCGCGGCGGCGATGATCATGGTCTGCGAGGACGCCTCCAGCGACCATCCCAATGCGGTCGCCTTCCGCTCAGCGGTTCAGGTGAACGACTACCTGCCGATGTCCCGGCGCGACATCCTGGCGTTCGAGGGACCTGCCGAAGCGTTCCGCCGTGCTTTCAAGGAGGCTGGGATTGCCGTCGGCGATCTCGATTTCGCGGAGGTGCACGACTGCTTCACGATCGCCGAGCTGATGATCTACGAGGCGATGGGCCTGGCACCGAAAGGGCGCGGCCGGCAGGCAGTGGACGACGGCGTGGTCATGCCGGACGGAAGATTACCGATCAATCTCTCGGGCGGGCTCAAGGCGAAGGGACACCCGATCGGCGCGACGGGAGTCTCGATGCATGTGCTGGCGGCCATGCAACTCGTCAACCAGGCCGGAGGCATGCAGAAGAAGGATGCGGCATTGGGCTGTGTCTTCAATATGGGCGGTTCGGCGGTAGCAAACTATTGCTCGGTGCTCGAACCGGTCAGGGCTGCCCAATGAACCTGTCAACCTGGTTGGAACGGGCCGCGCATCTTCATCCCGAAGCGCCGGCTCTTCTGCAAGGCACATCCGTTGTGGCCGACTATGCCGAGTTCTATCGCCGGTCGAGGGCGATCGCCGGCGCTTTGCGGACGAAATACGGGATCGCCGCAGGAGACAGTGTCGCGATCTTCATGCACAACGCGACCGAATACCTCGAGGCTATCTACGCGACGCTTCTCCTCGGCGCAGCGATCGTCCCCATCAACGTCAAGCTGCATCCCAGGGAAGCCGCCTGGATCGTTCAGGACTCGGCATCGGGCCTGATCGTCAGCAGCGGCGAGGAACGGGTGGGCTTACTTTCGCAGCGGGAGGCCGCGGCGATTCCCATGATCGACGCCGCCGGCAGCGGATGGAAGGCGCTTTACGACACCTCACCGATCGAGGGTCCGGTCCGCCGCGGCCGCGACGATGTCGCGTGGATCTTCTACACCTCGGGAACGACCGGCCGCCCGAAGGGGGTGATGCAGACGCACGGGAATCTGCAGGCGACCAGTCTATCCTATCTCGCTGACGTCGACGCGGCCGAGAGATCCGACTGCGCACTCTACGCGGCGCCGATGTCGCACGGGGCGGGCAGCTACAATTTCGTCTTCACTCTGCGCGCGGCCCGTCATGCTGTTCCCGCATCCGGAGGTTTCGATCCGGCGGAAATCCAGGAGCTCGCAGCGAAGCTGCGCAACGTCTGCATGTTTGCCGCGCCCACCATGGTCCGGCGCATGGTGTCCCACGCCCGCGGGACCGGCTTCGACGGAGACGGGCTGAAGACCGTCGTCTATGGCGGGGGGCCGATGTATGTCGCCGACATTCTCGAGGCTGTCGACGTATTCGGGCCGCGCTTCGTGCAGATCTACGGGCAGGCGGAAAGTCCGATGACGATCACCGCGCTCTCCCGCAGCCGTGTAGCCGACCGGGATCATCCCCGCTGGCGCGAACGCCTCGGCTCTGTCGGAGCGCCGCACGCCTGCGTCGAGGTGAAGATCGCCGACCCCGAGGGCAACGAAATGCCGCGCGGGCAGATCGGCGAGATCCTCGTCTCGGGATCCGCCGTGATGGCCGGATATTGGCGGAACGAGCGTGCGACCGCGGACGCCATCCGCGATGGCTGGCTGTGGACTGGCGACCTCGGCTCGATGGACGACGACGGGTTCGTTACTCTTCGTGACCGATCCAAGGATATGATCATCTCCGGTGGGTCGAACATCTATCCCCGCGAGGTCGAAGAGGTGCTGCTGGCGCACCCGTCCGTCGCTCAGGTCTCGGTCGTAGGCCAGCCTGACCGGGAATGGGGCGAGGTTGTCATCGCCTTTGTCGTTCTTGAGCCCGGGCATTTGGAAGACAGCGATGCGCTTGATCGGCACTGCATTGCCAACATAGCGCGGTTCAAGCGCCCGAAGCGGTACCTGTATTTGAGCGACCTTCCGAAGAACGCCTATGGAAAAGTCCTCAAGACCGAGCTGCGCAAGCTTGTGGAACAGCGACAGCCCCTGGAGGCATAGCGGCGGACGCCCGCCAATAGGCCGGACAGGGCCGCTCGCGGGACAGGCCCGGCCTTCTCGCTCTCCTGAACCTCAACGCAGTGGAACCGTCAGGTGGACCTTGACCTCATCGCGACCCGGATCGGACATGTGGGCGTCATCGCGCTGAACCGACCGAACGCCCGCAACGCTCTGACGCTGGACATGGTCGAAGCGTTCCAGGCGGCGCTGGAGGATTTCGGCAGCGATAGTTGCGTCAAGGCTGTGGTCGTCAAGAGCACGGGCGAAGGTATCTTCTGCGCAGGTGGAGACGTACGCGCGATATGCCAGGCGCGCAACGACGGCAGGCATGCGGAGGCAGACAGGTTCTTCGCGCGGGAGTTCGCGCTGAACGAGCGTATCGCCGGCTTCGAAAAGCCCTACGTCGCCCTGATCGATGGCGTCTGCTTCGGCGGCGGCATGGGCATATCGGTTCACGGCTCTCACCGGGTGGTGGGCGAGAGGGCTCTCCTCGCCATGCCGGAGACCGCCATCGGCTACTTTCCGGATGTGGGAGCAAGCCACTTTCTGAACCGGTTGCCTCTGCCAATCGCCCGCTTCCTCGGCTTGACCGGATATGTCCTTTCCCCCGCCGATGCGCTTTTCACCGGCTTGGCAACACACTTCGTCGCCGGCGTCCACCACGGTGAGGTCGAACCGCGCCTGGCGGACGGCGAACCGATCGAAATGATCCTTGGCGTGTCGGCGCCGTTGGAGAGCCGGCTCGCCCAGAACATCGATGTCCTCGACCGATGCTTTGCCGATGACGACATCTCCTCAATAGTGGGCGCGCTTCGCCGCGAGCGCGGCGGCTTTGCCGCCGAGGCGCTGGAGAGACTGTTGCGGGCGGCACCGTCAAGCCTCGACGCGACACTCGGCCTGCTGAAGCGCACGAGAGGACTGGCGCTTGGGCAATGTCTTGCGATCGAGCTCGATCTGGCCCTCCGGGTCACCCGTGGTCGCGACTTCGCCGAAGGCGTACGCGCGCTGCTCGTCGACAAAGATCGTCATCCGCGCTGGGCCTCCGTGGACTTGAGGGTTTTTTCATGACGCAGATCGCCGAAGCTCCGGAGGTTTTCGACTACGTTGTCTGCGGCGCCGGCTCGGCCGGCTGCGTCCTGGCCAATCGCCTGAGCGATAACGGCCGCTATCAGGTTGCACTGATCGAAGCGGGCGGCAGAGACAACTGGATCTGGTTCCACATCCCGGCCGGCTACCTGTTTGCCATCGGCAATCCGAGGGCCGACTGGCTCTTCCGGACCGAGAAGATCGCCGGTCTGAACGGGCGGGATCTGGCTTACCCACGCGGGAAGGTGCTTGGCGGGTCGTCGGCGATCAACGCCATGATCTACATGCGCGGCCAGCGCGAGGATTACGATTCCTGGCGGGACCGCGGGCTTGACGGCTGGGGATGGGAGGACGTGCTGCCGACCTTCATCCGCCACGAGGACAACTGGCGCGGGCGAGGGCCGTTTCATGGCGCGGGCGGCGAATGGCGGGTTGAGCCCCCGCGTCTGCGCTGGGAGATCCTCGACGCGTTTCGCGAGGCGGCGGCGCAGTGCGAGATCCCGCCAACCGACGATTTCAACACGGGCTCCAACGAGGGCTGCGGATATTTCGACGTCAATCAGAAAAGGGGCCGTCGCTGGAGCGCGGCAAGGGGGTTCCTCAAACCGGCGCTAAAGCGGCCGAACCTGCATCTCATCAGCGAAAGTCTCATCGATCGTATCGTCTTTGACGGCCGGCTTGCCACAGGTGTCGTCATCAGAGGTCCGGGCGGCGAAAGGACCATCCGCGCTCGTCGCGAAATCGTGCTCGCCGCCGGCGCTGTCGGCAGCCCGGCCATCCTCGAACGGTCGGGGATCGGCAACGGGCGACGTCTTCGCGCGCTGGGGATAGAGGTGACTGCGGACCTGCCCGGCGTTGGCGAAAACCTTCAGGATCACCTGCAGATACGGCCGGTCTTCAAGGTCGAGGACGTCCCGACAATGAACACCATTTACAGATCGCTCATCCGTCGCGGCGTGATGGGATTGCAATACGCGTTCCTGCGCCGCGGGGCGCTGACGATGGCGCCGTCGCAACTGGGCGCCTTCACTCGGTCGGATCGGCGACACGACAGGCCGAACATCCAGTTCCACGTCCAGCCACTGTCGCTCGACAAGTTCGGCGACGCACTGCACGATTTCGGCGCTATCACCGTAAGCGTTTGCAACTTGCGCCCCACCAGTCGGGGCTCGATACATATCCTCTCCGCCGATCCCGCCGCTGCTCCCGCTATCGACCCCAACTACCTGTCGACTGAAGAAGATCGGCTTGTCGCAGCCGAATCCATCCGGAAGGCGCGCGAGATCATGCAGGCAGAAGCTCTCGGGCATTATTCGCCCTCGGAGCATCTGCCGGGCACTCAATACCAGACCGACGCAGAACTCGCCGCGATCGCGGGGAACATCGCCACCACGATCTTCCATCCCGTAGGCACCGCCCGCATGGGGCCCGAGAACGACACCGGCGCGGTCGTCGACGCCAGGCTGAAAGTGCGCAACGTTGAAGGTTTGCGCGTGGCAGACGCCTCGGTCATGCCGACGATCACGTCGGGAAACACGAATTCGCCGACGATGGTGATCGCCGAGAAGGCTTCCGAGTTTATCCAGTCCGAGGCGTGAGGTCTCGATCCACCCCCTTCAGCGTTTGCGAACGGCTTTCGACGCGGTCGACCGGACAGCGCGGGCTCCTGCTGGTGCGGAGAGTGCCGGAGCCGATTTCGAGCTTGCCTTCGGTGCCTGGATCTCTTGCCCGCCTGCGACTGCGTTGCGGGCCTTTTCGGCAGCGTCAACTGCCCGCATGCCGCCGGTCACAAACGGCACCAGCAAGGATACCGTCCTGGCGACATCGAGGGGGTCGCATGCGTTATCCGAAAGCAGTTTGACGCGATCCGTTCGCGAGATTGAAGCCGTCATGGCTCCTACTGCGAAGATGTAGATCCACGGCAGACTCTTCATGTCCAGTTCGGGCAGCGCCTTGGCGAAGGCCTGGATCGTGATCCGGGCGATGGGATCGAAGAATTCGCGCGATATGCGACGCGCGTAATCGGCTGGCTCGTTGGTAACCTGGTTCAGCAGGGTTGCGTAGTTCGCGCCGCCTGACTTCGTATCACCCGACCGCATCACCATAGGTTCGACAAGAGCTCGCACCACGTCCTCCAGATGGGCGTCGTCATACCCGGAATCGCGCTCGATGCTCGCGAGGCGCGCAAGCCGATCTTCATTGATCGCCCTAATGCGTCGCTCGAAGACCGCGTAGTACAAATCCTCGCGGGTTTTGAAGTGATACTGCAGGTGAGAGATCCGGATGTCGGCGCTGGTCGCTATCTCCCGCAGCGACACACCGTTAATGCCGTGCTGTGTGAACAGGCTCTCGGCGGCGTCCAGAATCTTCTGGCGAGTCTCGGCAGACGCCATGTCCTCTTTGCTCCCTAGAAACCCATGCAAGGTCTGAGGCCCGACGCTCGGCAAACCGCCTCGCAAGTCGGCCGCCCCATCGGACCGATCTCCCGTGCAATACACATTTTTAGGGCATTCGTCCAAGTTTTCTGTTGAAAGAGATTGCTTCATGAAATATAGGTCAAATGCCCAAAAAAATGGCGAGTGGCCGTGAGGTCAACGCGGGGCGGGGTAGCTAGAATCCGCAGCGGCTCTGGGAGGAGCAATCATGTTCGAACATGTCATCAACACCGTCCGCCGGCGGTTCCTGCTCGGCGCCGGAGTGGGCGCGCTGGCCTTGGCTGTCAGCGCAAGTATGCAAATTGGTATCGCCAATGCAGAGGCCCTCGTCCTGAGATACAATAAATGGCTGCCGCAGACGCATCCGCAGGACGTCGAAGGCATGCTTCCGTTCTTCAAGGACATAGAGCGCGTTACCGAGGGGCGGGTCCGCGTCGAGCCGTCGACTGCATCGCTGGCGCCTCCGCCGCGCCAGATGGAGGCAGTACAGAACGGTGTCGTCGACATCGCCTACGGAGGTCAGTCGCTCACGCCGGGTCTTTTCCCGCTCGCCGATGTCGTCGCTCTGCCATTCATCGGCGCATCGGCGGAGGCGATCTCGGTCGCGTTCTGGCGGACGCACCAGAAGTTCTTCGCCGAAGCGGAGCCTTACAAGGGCGTCCATTTGTTATCCCTCGTGGCCGTTGCTCCCTATCACGTCTATTCGATCGACCGGAAGATAAGTTCGATTGATGATTTCGCGGGGATGAAGCTGCGCGCTACCGGCGCGATCGCACCGAAGGTCGCCGAGGCGATCGGCGCCGTGCCGGTTCCGATCGACATCACGGGCATGTACGACGGGTTGTCCAAGAAGATCCTCGACGGCGCCCTCAACAACGACGATCAGATGCGCGTCTTCGGCGTGGTCGAATTCGTCAAGCATCGCCTTGAGGTGCCAGGCGGTATCCTGGGCGCGCCCCTCTATGTTGTCATCAACGAAGGCAAGTGGGCTCAAATCTCGCCGGAGGACCAGAAGGCGATCATGGATCTGGCAGGAGAGCGGCTGGCTGGAAAAATCGGTCGACTGGCCGACATCAGCGCAGCCAAGGGCCTCAAGCAGATGGGCGCGACGGGCGCCGATCTCGCCGTCGCGGACGACAAGCTCCTCGCTGACCTCAAGGATCGGCTGAAGCCACTCGAGGACGCTTGGGTCGCGCTGGCCAAAGAGCGGGGCGTGGACGGCGTTGCCGCGCTGCAGATGATGCGGGCCGAGGCGGCCGACGCGGAAGCCAAGAGAGAGCCGCTGAAGGTGGATTGAGGGCAGCGATTGGCGGCGGTGCGCCGACCATGCCCCTGCGCAAGCCATTTCCCGACAAGTCCGCAGGCCGGTCCGGCCCGCGGACTCCCCGACTGCAGGTGCCAGTGAGGCCGTCGTGAGCGAAGAACCAGGTCTGGATGCGGACAAGAAGACGATTCTCCGGCGGAGCTTCGTGGGGCGCATGGACAAAACGTTCGGTGCCGCGGCGGGATGCCTTTTGTTCGTGCTGATGACCGTCGTGACGGTCGACGTCATCGGTCGTTACCTCTTCTCCTCGCCCCTGAGCGGCAGCTTCGAATATGTCCAGATCTGCATGGCCATGATCGTGTTCCTCGCACTGCCGGTGGTCGCTGCCCGGGAAGAGACCGTCCAGGTCGAGGTCTTCGAGGTGTTCATCCCGCGAGCGATCCGGCGCTACACGCGAATCCTGGGTTTCGCGCTGACACTGGCGATCGTTTCGGGCCTGGTCTGGGTCGCATTCAAGCGAGCGGCGAGCTTTCACGAAAGCGGTGAGCGGTTCGTTCTGCTTCCCGCACCGCTTTACCCCGTCGCTTACTTCATCTTTGCCATGTGGGCGATCTGCCTGGCCGTCATGATCCTGCAGTTCGTCAAGTATCCGAAGCACCTCCGCGAGACGGAGACCGGCAAATGACTTTGACCGCGCTCGGTCTGGCGGCCCTCTTCGTGCTGTTCGCGCTCGGGGTTCCACTCGGCTACTCCATGGCGCTCGTCGGCTTCGTCGGCTTCGCCCTCTTGGTCAGCTTCGATGCGGCGGTCTACACGGCGGGGCAGATCGTGTTTGACAACGTCATGAGTTTCGACCTCTCGGTGCTGCCGCTGTTCATCCTGATGGGCAGCTTCATCGCCAGATCCGGTCTGGCGGAAGATCTCTTCGGCGCGGCGGAGGCGTTCCTCGGTCATCGTCGCGGCGGCCTGGCGATGTCGACGGTCGTGGCCTGTGGCGGCTTCTCCTGCGTGTGCGGGTCGAGCATGGCAACGGTGGCGACGATGGCGAAAGTCGCGCTTCCGTCGATGCAGAAGCGGGCCTATGCGGGCTCCTTGGCCTCGGCTTCCATCGTTTCTGGCGGCACGCTCGGGATTCTCATTCCACCCAGCACGACGCTCGTCATCTATGGCATCATTACCGAGACCAACATCGGCAAGCTGTTCATGGCGGCCGTGGTTCCCGGCCTGCTCGCCGTGATCCTTCTGATGCTGGCGGTCTTCGTCACTGTCATGATCTATCCGGAAAACGGACCGCGCAGCGAGCGCCGCGGCTGGAAGGAGAGGTTCTACTATGTCCGGCGGACGGGCGCGGTCATCGCCCTTTTTGCCGGCATGATGGGCGGAATCTACTTCGGCGTCTTCACCGTGACCGAAGCGGCGGGCATCGGTGCTACGGGGTCGTTCCTGTTCGTCATCATGCGCGGCGGGTTGAACTGGCGCGTTTTCATCGATGCGCTCAGCGACGCGGCGCGCACCACGGCGATGATCTTCGTGATTCTTTTCGGTGCCTTGATCTTCGCGAACTTCGTCGAGGTCTCCGGTTTGCCTGCCGAACTGAACACGTGGGTTTCCGAAACGAACCTTTCGCCGCTCGCACTGATCTTCATGATCACCGGCATCTACATCGTCATGGGAATGGTGCTCGAGATCCTCTCGATGATGCTCCTCACCGTGCCGCTGTTCCTGCCGATGGTCCTGGCTATCGGCTACGATCCGGTCTGGTTCGGCATCTTTGTCGTACTCGTCTGCGAGGTGGGTCTCATTACGCCGCCCGTCGGACTGAACCTCTTCGTCTTCCGGGCAACGGCCAGGGATATCTCGGTAGCAACAATCAGTCGCGGGCTGATCCCCTTCATCGCTGCGCTCGTCGCCGTGATCCTCATCATCATCTTTGCGCCGGAGGTCGTGACATCTCTTCCGGGGATGATGGGCTGAAAGTCCAGCAAGGCCGTCCCCCGCTTGCCGCCGCTCGCCTCACTTCCGTGAATGACAGGGACTAACCAGAATGCTCAAGATCGATCCAGATCCCCAGACACACCAGGAAAACTACAAGCTGATGACCGGCCTGGTGGTGCCGAGGCCGATCGCGTGGGTGTCAACCCTGTCGCCGAACGGCAAGGTGAATCTGGCGCCGTTTTCGGCCTTCACCTTCTGCTGCCACAAGCCGCCGATGATCACGATCACCTGTGGCCTGCACGAGCATGATCGCAAGGGGCAGATGAAGGACACGGTGCTCAACATCCTCCGCAACCGCGAATTCGTCGTCAACATCGCCAACCAGTCTTTGCTCGCCGCGCTGCATGCGAGTTCGGCCGTCTACCCGCCTGATCTCAGCGAGGCCGACGCGCTGGAACTCGCAACGGCCGAGAGCGCCACCATCCAGACTCCGCGCCTCGCCGATGCGCCGGCGGCGCTCGAATGCCGGCTGCATTCCACGATGGAACTTGGAGAAGAGGGCGACCGCATCATGATCGGGCGGGTCCAGATGTTCCAGGTGGCCGACCATCTGCTGCGCAACGGCAAGGTCGACACGAGAGAGCTGAATCCCATCGCCCGCCTGGGTGGTCCGAACTACGCGGTTCTGGGCGAAATCCTGACGTTGCCAGCGGCGGTCGTGATCGATCGCGCCACCGAGCCGCTCGCAACCCGTTCCGACCGACTGACAGGAATAGCATCATGAGATTCATCGACTTGGCTGTGACGCTCGACAACAGCCCGATCTATCCCGAGAACCATCGCCCCAGGATCGACTACTTCGATCACGAGGCGCCTTTCCACAATGGCGCATGGGAGGCGGCGTTCCCGGGCGTCGCCGCCGAAGCGCTTCCCGAAGGCCAATCCTGGGCAACAGAGCGGGTGCATCTCGGCACGCATACCGGGACCCATATGGACTCCCCGTGGCACTATCATCCGACAACCGACCATGCGACGAAAGACGGCCCGCGCAAGTCTCCCGGGATCGACGAAGTGCCACTGGATTGGTGCTATCGCCCAGCGGTCAAACTCGATTTCAGCCGCTTTCCGGCCGGCTATGTCGTGACAGCGAAGGACGTCGAGGAACAACTCTCCGCCATAGGGCATGAGCTGCAGCCACTCGACATCGTGCTGGTCCACACACGCGGCGCATCGCGCTATGGCGAAGTCGACTACGGCGATGCCCATTGTGGCATGGGCCGCGAGGCGACCCTCTACCTGACCCAGCGCGGCATTCGCGTAGTCGGCACTGACGGCTTCGGCTGGGACGCGCCCTTCGCGTCGATGACCGAGAACTACCGCAGGACTAGCGACAAGTCGGTTCTCTGGGAGGGCCACAAGGCCGGAATCGAGATCGGCTACTTCCAGATGGAAAAGCTGATCAATCTCGACCAGCTGCCGCCGAAGGGATTCAGGGTCATCTGTTTCCCGATCAAGATCCGTGGAGCGTCGGCTGCCTGGGTGAGACCTGTTGCTCTGATCGAGGAGGTGGTGTCATGAGGCTGGTGACGTTCCGCAGGAGGAACGGCGAGACCGCCATCGGTGCACTGTGTGACGCCGACCGGTCGATTGTCGATTTCGCCGAAGCCCATGCCCGAACCGGAGCCGGTCCCGCCAGGTGGTTCGGCGATATGCTTGCTCTGATGGACGGTGGCGATGCAGCCCTGGACGCGGCACGCACGCTTGTTGAGTGTGCCGTACGCGGTGAGCTGGGTCCGCTCGTCGAGACGAGCACCGTCGAGTTGATGGCGCCGGTGCCCGTTCCCCGCAGCATCCGCGACTGCCTGAGCTTCGAGAAGCACTTTCGCCAGGCGCGCGAGGGGAGGATGCGAGCGCTCGTGGCAAAGGCCAAGGATCCGGTGGCTGCGGAGGCCGAGTTGCGCGCGTCGGGACGCTTCGAAATCCCGAAAACGTGGTACGAACTACCCCTCTATTACAAAGCCAACCGCTTCTCCGTCGTCGGCACCGGCACCGATCTCATCATGCCATCCTACTCGAAGGAGATGGACTACGAGCTCGAATTCGGAGTCTTCCTGAAGGGACCCCTCAAGTCCGTGAAGGCTGAGCGCGCCCGAGAACACATTTTTGGCTACACGATCTTCAACGACATGTCCGCGCGCGACATTCAGTCGATCGAGGTGCCCTGCGGCATGGGGCCGGCAAAGAGCAAGGATTTCGACACGGGAAACGTCATGGGCCCCTGTCTGGTGACAGCCGACGAGATCCCCGACCCCTATGCGCTCGAAATGGAAGTCTACGTGAATGGCGAGCTCCGCGGCTCGGGGAACTCGCGCGACATGTACCATTCCTTCGAGGCGATGATCGAGCGGATGAGCGACCACGAGACGCTTCATACGGGCGAGTTCATTGCATCGGGCACGGTCGGCGACGGGTCGGGCGTCGAGCACGACACCTACCTCGAGCATGGCGACCTGATCGAGATGACCGTCGAGAAGATCGGCACGCTGCGCAATCGCGCCATACGCCTGTGAGCGAGCGGGAGGTTGAGATGGTTGAAAATGCCGGAGCATCGCATGCACCTGTCGCGATACTCGGCGCTGCCGGTCTGACCGGACAGTTCCTGGTTGGGGCTCTCAGGCAACTCGGGATCGCGGTGCGCGCCGTCGTGCGGCGACCGGATTATAGCTCCAAGCTGCCGGAAGGGACGGATGTCGCGATGGCGGATCTCGACGATCCCGAAGCGCTTGTGGCGGCGATCCGAGGCTGCGCGTCGGTCTACTTGATACCGCCGTCCTTCAATCCCGGTGAGGAGCGTTTCGCCAGGAACACCATGGCGGCAATGACGCGGGCCGGCGTCGAGCGTCTCGTCTATCATTCGGTCCTTCACGCTCACACGCCCGGCATGCCGCACCACGAACGCAAGTCGCGGGTCGAGCTGTCGATCCGTGAAAGTGAACTCGCCTGGACGATCCTGCAGCCGGCGATGTACGTGCAGACGGTGCTGTCCTTCCTGTCGGAAGATCGGGCGGCGCTGCGCCCACCGTTCAACCCGGACCGGCCCTTCAACGTGATTGCGCCGGCGGATCTCGTCGGCGCCGTCGCGCGCGTGCTCCGCGACCCGGCGACGACCTACGGCACCTTCGAGATCGCCGGCGGCGAGCGCCTGTCCATCCGGGAAATGGCGGCAGAGCTAGGTACGGTACTGGGTCGGTCGATTGGTATCGGGATGGCCGACCTGGAAACGCAGGTCGCGACACGCGCCGCCAGGCGCGGATGGTCCGAACCCCAGCAAGCCGAGTACCGGGCGATGCTTGCCTACTACGACCGATTTGGTCTGCCCGGCAACGGCCTCACCCTGGAGATGCTCCTCGGCCGGCGGCCGACCACCTTCGCCGGCGCTGCGCGGGCGCTTCTGGGAGCCTGACCCGCCGCTCCGAGCCGCCTTGGCGTGATCGGAACGACCATTGGAATTGCACAAGGAGACGACTGCCGTGCAGACACTCGAGAACCGCATCGCCGAAGCTGGATCGGCTGCCGCCATGCTCTACGGCAGCCAGGACCAGACCGTGACCTTCCCCCTAGCGCCGGAATTCACCAACTGGCGCGACGAGCAGGACGCCTGGCACACGGCGGCGGCCTTCCAGGATATGTCGTTCCACATGTACGAGTTGGTCATTGAGGGACCGGACACGGTCCGCCTCCTGTCCGACTTTGGCATCAACAGCTTCGCCACCTTCGGCCCGATGCAGGCCAAACAGTACGTGGTCTGCAACAGCGACGGCTACTACATCGGCGACGCGATCCTGACCTGCGAGGAGGCAGGAAGGATCTGCCTTGTCGGCAAGTCGGCGGCGCTGCACTGGATCCGCTTCCAGCTGGAACGCGGCCGCTATGACGCCAGGATCGTCCACTTCGATGAACCGTCGCCGCGCCTCGCCGACCGCAGGCTGTTTCGCTACCAGGTCCAGGGGACGACCGCGCTTCCGATCCTGGAGGAGGTGAACGGCGGGCCTCTGCCCGACATCGGCTTTTTCAAGATGGGCCGATTCAGGGTGGCCGGATACGAAGTGACCGCGCTCAATCACCGCATGTCCGGTGCGCCGGGCTTCGAATTCTGGGGACCTGCCGAATTCGGACCGGACGTCAAGGAGGCGATCCTCGCCGCTGGGCGAAAGCACGGACTGAGGCAGATCGGTGCGAAGGTGTTCCGCGTCACCGCCACGGAGTCCGGATGGGTTGGGACGGCGCTGCCGGCGATCTACACCGGCGAAGCGACTCGCGCTTTTCGCGAATGGCTGCCCGCTGATACGTTCGAAGGCCGCGCCGCGCTTGGCGGCAGCTTCCCGATCGCGGATCTCGAGGAGCTGTACGTGAGACCAGCCGAAATCGGCTACGGCTTCATGACCAAGTTCGACCATGAATTCTGCGGCAGGGCGGCGCTTGAGAAGGCGGCCGGCGCGCCCCAGCGCAAGAAGGTCCGCCTCGTCTGGAATTCCGAGGACGTGCTTGCCGTGCATGCCAGCATGTACGGTGCAAATGAGCGCAACAAATACATGGAAATGCCCGTCGCCAACTACGCGAATTTCCTCATGGACGAGGTCACGCGAGATGGCAGGCGCGTCGGCTTCTCCCTGCTGCCGGTCTACTCTGCGCCGGCACGGGCGTGGATTTCGCTGGCGGTAATCGACGAGGCGGCGGCCGGTTCGCCCGGCGAGGTCGTCATCACCTGGGGAGAGCCCGACGGCGGCTCGGCGAAGCCGAGCGTCGAGAGGCACGTCCAACGCCCGATCCGGGCGCAGATCGAACCGAACGTCGTCCGTCGCGTCGGCGGATGAGCGGGCGGAGGTCGCGAACGGCAGCCGTCCTGGATTGCGAAACGTCAACTGAGAGGAGAACAATTCGATGAACAGGCGAGGATTCATGATGGCAGGCGCTGCGCTTCCGCTGGCGGCGGCCCAGGGGCTTTCGGTCGCGACGGCTGCAGTGAAGGGAGCGACCTTCGTCCTCGTGCACGGCTCATGGCATGGAGGATGGTGCTGGTCGCGGGTAAAACCCCTGCTGGAGGTGGCTGGCGTGCGGGTGACCGCCCCAACCCTGACCGGCGTCGGCGAGCGGGCCCACCTGATCGACAGGCGGGTCAATCTCGAGACCCATGTCGACGACATCGTCAGCCATATCGACCGCGAGGAGCTCACCGACGTGGTCCTGGTAGGACACAGCTATGCGGGTTTCCCAGCCTCTCTTGCCGCGACACGGCGCCCTGACGCGGTGTCCCACCTCGTCCTGCTCGATTCCTTTTTTCCGAAGGAGGGCGAGACGCTGCTCGGCCATCTCGGTCCCGATTTCGCCAACGACTTCAACGCCAAGGCCGCGGCCGACTTGTCATGGAACATCCCCCCGCTTCCAGCCGCCGCCTTTGGCCTCAAAGGGGACGATGCGGCGTGGGTCGACCGACACCTCAAGCCGCATCCGATTGCAACTCACACGCAGCCCGCCAAGTTCGGTCCGGGTCCGCTTCCGCGCCGCACCTACGTCCGATGCACGCAGAGCACCATCGCGCCAATCTTCCAGAAATCTCTGGAGAATGTGAAGGCCGACGGACAATTCCGCATGGTCGAGGTCGACGCCGGCCATGATCTGATGATCGATCAGCCCGAGCTGCTGGCGAAGACCTTGCTCGAAGTGGCGGCGTGAAAAAGATGAACCGGGGACGTGGCGATGGAGCTGTTCCGGCGGGCAACTGCTGCATGTCTTTGTCTGAAATCGGGGATATCAGATGGTTCGATATCGCCTCGTCTGCGCCCCTTCCTGGCAGGCCCACTCGGTGCGCGGCTTCCTCGCCGCGGTAGTCCGTAAGAAGATGAGTCTCAATCTGACCGGCAAGAGGGGCAAAGACGCAGTGCTGCGCTAACGCATCGCAGATGGCGCGGTGAGCTGAACATGCGAGCGAGCCGCAGCAGTCCGGAGCAGGAGGTCGCCGCGCTCGGCGACCTCGCGCGGGACGAATTGACGGCCCTCTGGACCAAGGCATATGGCACTCCGCCGCCCAAGGGCGCACGCTGCGACCTGCTGGTCCGATCCGCTGTCTGGCACCTCCAGGTAAAGCGTCTCGGCGGATTGTCCGCCGAGACGCGTCGTCTGCTCAGGTCCGCCGTCAGCGGGATCGAGAACGAGAGAGCTGCCATCGACAGGCCAAAGGCCAATGCGACAGATGTACGGGTCAACGTCACACGGGGCAACGAACCGGTTTCCGAAGGTGGTGCTTCCACTGATCGAGGCGACCTCGGGGACGGTCGGTCAGGCCCAACTTGAACAGCCTCGAAATGGCCTCGTGACGGAGGTCGTGGAAATGTAGGTCGTCAAGCTCGGCTCTCTCTCTATTGTCCTCTCCCGACTCAGCCGAAGTGCGTTCGTGGCAATCGGGAAAACCCGGTCGTCCCCTTTCGCAGGGTCGTCGACCGCAAGTTCCCGCGCGATCCGCAGAACCGCCAATGCTTCCTCCTTCAGGGGAATGGTCCGCGAATAGCCGTTCTTCGCCTCGAGGATCGTCGCCGTGGCTCTCTTGATAGCTGGCGAAGTCGGATGTGGTCAGGTCGGACACTGTCCTCTCGCAGATGCGTTGCCTGAGGAACGCGTCGAGGAGGATCGTCTCGATGTTCGCGTCCTTCTTGGTCGGAACACCTCGTCGCGACAGCGGCGAACGAGGTCGCCAAGGGTGATCGATCCGAGTTCCTTCCGAGAAGGCGCGAGGTCCTGCCTATCGGCTTGTGTCTCCATCAGCCGAGCCTGCGCCTTGGCATCGGCCTACTTGTGGAACGAGCGAGAGAGTGGAGGGGAGCCTTTCCTCCGAATTTGAACCTGGTACTTGTCGCGATGTTTGCGAATTGAAGCCATGACGGACCTTTGCCGTGGCCAGAGTGTGGCCAGCAGCGAATTCAAGGTCTTTGGGATCTTGGCTAAGCTGATTTTCCTAGGAAAATCAGATATTTGGATGGTGGGCGTGACAGGGATTGAACCTGTGACCCCTACGATGTCAACGTAGTGCTCTCCCGCTGAGCTACACGCCCATCCGAAGCCGCGCATACATCATGCCAGACGCCGTGCGTCAATAGCGAAATGCGTCGAAGCGGACACGCCGCGGAAAGCGTACCGGTGCGCTCAAATCGGCAGCTCAAGCCGCCTGCAGCATCTTCTCGACCTCGTTGACGAGATCGCGCAGATGAAACGGTTTCGACAGGACCTTGGCGTCCTTCGGAGCCTTCGAATCCGGATTGAGGGCAACGGCGGCGAAGCCGGTGATGAACATTATCTTCAGGTCCGGATCGATCTCGGTGGCGCGGCGAGCGAGTTCGATCCCGTCCATCTCCGGCATCACGATGTCGGTCAGGAGCAGCGAAAACGGCTCCTCGCGCAACCGCTCGTAGGCGGACGCACCATTGTCGAAGTCGGAGACGTCGTAGCCCGCCCGCTCAAGCGCCTTCACCAGGAAGCGGCGCATGTCGTCATCGTCTTCCGCAAGGAGAATTCGTGCCATCGTCCCGTCCGAATCAGTTGGCAGGCGAATGAAATCCGCCCGTTAACCATGAACTCTATATGAAAGAGGCGCGGTAAAGATCAAGTGAACGCTCGGGCGCGGCGAAGGCTCCCTCGCTCTGGACACGGACGCGCCCGGATGGCACGGTACCAGAACCGTTTCATCGCCCACCACCGGATCAGCCCTTGATGAATGCAGGCGCGGATTTCGCGGAGATACCGCCCTTTTCAGAGACGTCGCCGGCGGAAATCACCGTGCCGTTCGTTTTCAATTCCCCTCACAGCGGCCGTCACTATCCGCGGCGGTTCCTGGAGATGATCCGTCTCGACCGGGCGGCAATCCGCCGCTCGGAAGACTGCTATGTGGACGAACTTTTCGCCGGCGCCGCATCGCTCGGCGCGCCGCTGCTCGCCGCCGAGTTTCCGCGCGCCTATCTGGACCTCAATCGCGAGCCCTGGGAACTCGATCCGAGGATGTTCGCCGAGCCATTGCCGCCTTTTGCCAACGCGCGATCGGCGCGCGTCGCGGGAGGGCTCGGCACCATTCCGCGCATCGTCGGCGAAGGACAGGACATCTATTCGGGAAAGCTGCCGCTGGCCGAAGCCATCTCGCGCATAGACGCCTTGTACAAGCCCTATCACCAGCGTCTCCGCGGCCTCCTGATGCAGGCGCATTCACGCTTCGGCCGCGCGATCCTGATCGACTGCCATTCCATGCCCGCTTCGATCCGGGTCGGCGAGAGCGGACTCAGGCCCGACTTCATCCTGGGTGACCGCTTTGGCGCATCCGCAGCCTCCGCGCTCTCCGAGCAGGCCATCGCGATCCTGACCGGAATGGGCTACACCGTCGCCCACAACAAACCCTATGCCGGCGGCTTCATCACCGAGCATTACGGGCGGCCGGGACGGGGCCTGCACGCGATGCAGGTCGAGATCAACCGCGGGCTCTACATGGACGAGCGGTCCTATGAGAAATCCGCCGGCTTCGAGGGTCTCGCCGAGGATCTGACCGAATTCTCGCGCCGTTTGATGGCCTTCGCCGACGAATTCTTCGATCGTCCCGCGCTGGCGGCCGAATAGGGGCCGAATCCGCCGCACAGGGCAAAAAAAGACCGCATCGTTCGCACGACGCGGTCAAGTCTAGGGAGGAAACGCCCAAGGAGGGCATAGACGGGCGAACCCGTCTGCCGCTACAATCATGTTGCGTTGCACAAATGTCAAGACGCGGCCGTTAAAAATAATTCATACTTATGTGTCTACCGGCCCGGTGCCGGATTCCAGGTCAAAGAGGGGGCAGGATGATCGTCGGCGCCGAATTCATGCGCAGACTGGCCAAGGCCGCGGCGGCGGAGACGCTGCCCAGGTTCCGCGCTGCGGGAGCGGTGTCCAACAAGGAGGCGGGCGGGTTCGACCCGGTTACCGAGGCCGACCGCGAAGCGGAGCGCGCGCTGCGCGCCCTGATCCTCGCCGAGTTCCCGGGCCACGGCATTCTGGGCGAAGAACACGGGGCGGAGAACACATCGTCCAGCCACGTCTGGGTGATCGACCCGATCGATGGAACGCGCGCCTTCATCTCCGGCCTTCCGGTCTGGGGCACGCTGGTGGGCCTGACGGTCGACGGCGATGCCAAGGCGGGGCTGATGTCGCAGCCGTTCACCGGCGAGCTTTTCTACGCCGACGGCGATGGATCCCACTACGAGGGGCCGGGCGGCCCGCGGCGGCTCGCGACCCGCGCCACGGCCGACCTTTCGGATGCTACGCTGTTCACGACGACTCCGGCCCTTTTCAAGGGCGCGATGCGCGAGCGCTACGACCGGCTGGAGAAAGCTGTACGGCTCGCGCGCTATGGAACCGATTGCTATGCGTTCGCGATGGTGGCGGCCGGTCATGCCGATATCGCCGTGGACGCGGGGCTCCAATCCTATGACATCGTCGCTCTGATCCCGATCATCGAACAGGCCGGTGGAGTGGTGACGACCTGGACAGGCGCACCGGCGGAGAACGGCGGCGATATCCTCGCCAGCGCCAATCCGGTCCTGCACGAGAAGGCGCTGCGTCTGGTGGGCGGCTGAAAGGTTCAGCTGTCCGCATTCTCGCCAGGAACGAAGGCGTCGAAGGCCGCCCAGAACTGTTCGCGATAGATGTCGGCCTCCTGCAGTATCTCGTGACGGGCGCCGTCGATGGTGACGACGGAGCCTGAGCGCAGGGTTCTCGCGAAGCTCTCGATCGCCTGTGTCGAGACGACTTCGTCGGCGCCGGCGGCGACGAGCAGCGTGGGAACATGAAGCCTCGCGGCGAAGTCCGGGTCGCGCAGCCGCTCAGCGGCGACGCAGGCAGCATGGATCCAAGCCACCGTCGGTCCGCCCATCGCCAGGTGTGGGGCCCGGTCGAAAAGCGCGGTGTTGCGCGAGAAGCGGGAAAGATCGGAGGTAAGCTTGTTGGCGGCGAAGGGATGGCCGCCCTTCGGGCGCGGCCCGCCAGACACATAGATGGTGCCGAACCCGAGGCTGTAGAGGAATGCCGTCATCCGCCGCAGCGTCGTCATCGAGACGGGCAATTCCGCGAATTCGATCAGCGGTGCCACGAGGACCATGCGACGGACGCGGTTGAAGAGCCTAGGTGTGGCCATGAGAGCGATCAGGGAGCCGGTCGAATGGCCGAGCAGGTAGTAGGGGCCGCGGCAGTCGGGCAGCACGACCTCGTCGAAGAAGGTTTCAAGGTCGGCGACGTAGTCGTCGAAGGTGACAACATAGCCCCGGGCCGGGTCCCGTATCAGCCGCTCCGACCCCCCCTGGCCGCGCAGGTCAATGATCGCGGCGCCGAAACCGCGCTGCGAAAGATCGCGAATCGTCTCGAAATATTTCTCGATACATTCGTTTCGGCCGGCCAGAATGACGACCGTTCCCTTCAAGGGACGCGTTTGCGCCGGGAAACGCGCGTAGCGGATCGAACGCCCGTCCCGCGCCGTGAAACGCGAGACCTCGCCCCACTCGGGTGCTGGATTTTCGGGTATATCGACCAGATGCTCGGTCATGGATGTCCGATGGGCGGAGCGGGCGGGCGATCCTTGATAGGTAGGCCAGACAGGAAAAGCAAAGGATTTGGGCGAGATGGATTCGCCGCGCCGGTCCCGCGGACGGCGGGAAAAAAGTGGCCGGAAGCGGACGAACCGCCTCCGGCCTATTCGAGCCCGGGTGGAAGGGACGATACACCCGAACCGGGATCTCCAACCGTCTCCGGCCTTCGATCCATGTCCGCACTCTAGCGGTGCCGGCCTGAACGGCAGCCGAAGCGGCGGTTCATCCCCCGTTCATCGAGGTGACCCTGCCTTCTCTTGAAATGAAAATGGTGCATTCCCAAATCATTGGCGTGGCCGCCGCTGAAGGGGCCGCTGGCAGGCAGGAGACGCCGATACGGGTTTCCGGACGTCTGTCACCAACGCAAACCTGTTGCTCAAGGGAGAACACCCATGCGTCACGTTGATTTTTCGCCGCTCTATCGTTCCACGGTCGGCTTCGACCGTCTTTTCTCGATGCTGGACCAGATCGGCCAGCCGGACAGCGGCCAGACCTACCCGCCCTACAATATCGAGCGCACCGGTGAGGACGCCTATCGCGTTACCATGGCAGTCGCCGGCTTCGGCGAGAACGAGATCTCCATCGAAGCGCATCGCAACGTTCTGACCGTCAAGGGCGAGAAGGCCGAGGAGAGTGCCAATGAAGGCGCCGAGCTTCTCTATCGCGGCATTGCGTCCCGCGCGTTCGAGCGTCGCTTCCAGCTCGCCGATCATGTCGAAGTGACGGGTGCGACGCTGAAGAACGGCCTGCTCCACGTCGATCTCAAGCGGAACATTCCCGAGGAGATGAAACCGCGCAAGATCGCGATCACCACCGCGACCAAGCCTTCGAAGCAGATCGAGGCCAAGGCGGCCGCGTAATTCGACCTTCTCGGCACATCACGGCGGCGCCTTCGGGCGCCGCTTTCGTGTCGGGACCTTCGGCAACCGGGTCAGGAGCCGCTCGCCAGGAGCAGCTTGCGAAACGACTCGATGTCGTCGTCGGACGTTGCGAAGCTGGTGACGAAACGGCAAAGCGTCTCGTCGTCGCCGATCATGCCATCGAAAGACGCCGGCTTGCCCCAGGCATGGAAGCGGGCGCCTCGGGAGGACAGTTCCTCCCTCAAGGCAGTCTGCATGATGCCGAAGACCTCGTTCGCCTGAGGCTCCCAGGCCAGCCGGATCCGGTTGGATTGCCCGAGCATCGTGGCCAGCCGAGAAGCCATGGCGTTGGCGTGGCGAGCCGACGACAGCCACACGTCGTCCGACAGGTAAGCATCGAACTGCGCGGCGATGAACCGCGATTTGGAGAAGTTCTGCCCGGCGCGATGCCGTAACTTGCCAAGATCCCGCGCAAGGTCGAGATCGAAGACGACGACCGCGTCGGCCATCCAGCAGCCGTTCTTCGTCCCACCGAAGGAGAGAATGTCGATGCCGCGCCTCCATGTCATATCGGCCGGTGTCGTATCGAGCGCGACCAGGGCGTTGGCGAAGCGCGCGCCGTCCATGTGGAAGGGCAGACGATGGCGACGGCAGACGTCGGCGATCGTCGCGATCTCGTCCAGAGCGTAGACCGTGCCGACCTCGGTCGCCTGCGTGATGGTCACAGCCATCGGCTGGCCGGCCGGCGCGAGATCGTGCTCAAAACGGACAATGGCAGCGTCCAGTGCCTGCGGATCGATCCGGCCCAGAGCGCCCGCGACCGGCCAGGTGCGCGCGCCGCCGGTGTAGAACCCCAACGCGCCGAATTCGTCGACTGTCATATGCGCCTCGGAATGGCAGAAGGCGGCGCCGCCGACACGGTTGCAGGCGCTCATCGACAGCGCATTGGCCGCCGTACCGGTCGCGGCGAAGTAAACCGCGACCTCCCGCTCGAAGATTTCGTTGAAACGATCGGCGACGCGTCTGTCCCAATCTCCCGACCCGTAGGCGGGATCCTGGCCCGCCGCGGCATCCGCCAGCGCGGCTGAAATGGTGGGATGGGCGCCTGCCCAGTTGTCTGAGGAGAAGATCATGTCGGCCCTTCTTTCGATGCGGGCGGACAGTGTTCATTCCGGCGGTATTGCGCAAGCGTCCAGTGCCTCCAGAGCCCTGTCAGAAACGCCGCCGGTTCATGCCCGGAGGCTGGCGCGAAATTAAATTTCGCCGTTGCGACGGGGGATGTACTAAAAATACGCAGGACGCCTGCGTCGTTTGCAATTCGGTCTTGTGTGCCGGCCGAAATTCTGCCATAAAAAATTTAGGACAGCACTGCTGTCTTAATTATCGTCGCCGTCGCAGCCGGAATTGGCGTATCATTGCGCCATTCCGGCCTCGCGCGCGATGGGTGCGGGGAAATGATCCCCGATCGAACAGGAGGATGAAGCGATGACGGACGTGACGCCATCTCTGACGACGGAGCTTGCTGCCCGTACGCAGGGCAATGCGCGCGCCGTCAAAACGCAGCCCGGCCGCGTCGGCCTCTATGATCCGCGCAACGAGCACGACGCCTGCGGCGTCGGCTTCATCGCGCAGATGAAGAACGTCAAGTCGCACCAGATCGTCAAGGACGGGCTGTTCATGCTCGAGAACCTGACGCATCGGGGCGCGGTCGGCGCCGACCCGCTGATGGGTGACGGCGCGGGCGTGCTCGTGCAGATGCCGGACAAGTTCTTCCGCCGCGAGATGGCTTCGCAAGGCGTGGCTCTGCCTCCCGCCGGAGAATACGCGGTCGGCCATTGGTTCATGCCGCAGGACGAGGCGACCCGCAGTCACGTCGAGGATGTGATCCGCGAGAGCGCTAACTCCGAAGGCGTGCCGCTGATCGGCGCTCGCGACGTTCCCGTCGACAATGCGTCGCTGTCCAAGGCCCCGGAGATCGCCGCGGCGGAGCCGGTTCACCGCCAGTTCTTCTTCGGGCGACCCACCGACGTGGCGTCCGACGACGAATATGAGCGGCGCCTCTACATCCTGCGCAAGGTGGTGTCCGGCCGCCTCTACACGGAGCACGGCAACAAGGACATCGGCGCCTACTGCGTTTCGTTGTCGTCGCGCACCATCGTCTACAAGGGCATGTTCCTGGCCTACCAGGTGGGCGCCTACTACAGGGACCTGGCGGATCCGGACTTCGAGACCGCGCTGATCCTCGTCCATCAGCGTTTCTCGACCAACACGTTCCCGTCGTGGAAGCTGGCGCATCCCTACCGCATGGTCGCCCACAACGGCGAGATCAACACGGTGCGCGGCAACGTCAACTGGATGGCGGCGCGCCAGGCCTCGGTCGATTCCGAGCTGTTCGGCAACGACATCTCGAAGCTGTGGCCGATCTCCTATGAAGGCCAGTCGGATACGGCCTGCTTCGACAACGCGCTCGAGTTCCTGACGCAGGGCGGCTACAGCCTCGCGCACGCGATGATGATGCTGATCCCGGAAGCCTGGGCCGGCAACAAGCTGATGGGCGCCGACCGGAAGGCCTTCTACGAGTATCATGCCGCCCTGATGGAGCCGTGGGACGGACCGGCGGCCGTGGCGTTCACCGACGGGCGCCAGATCGGCGCGACGCTCGACCGCAACGGGCTGCGCCCGGCGCGCTATATCGTCACCGATGACGACCGGGTGATCCTGGCTTCTGAGGCCGGCGTGCTGCCCGTGCCCGAGAAGAACATCGTGAAGAAGTGGCGGCTGCAGCCTGGCCGCATGCTGCTGATCGATCTGGAAGAAGGCCGCATCGTCTCCGACGACGAGGTGAAGTCGCAGATCGCCGCCAAGCATCCTTACCGGGATTGGCTCAAGACCACGCAGATCATCCTCGAGGATCTGAAGCCGGTGGCGCCGCGCGAACCGCGCCGCGACGTGACGCTGCTCGACCGCCAGCAGGCTTTCGGCTACACCCAGGAAGACACCAAGATCCTGATGTCGCCGATGGCCACCACCGGCCAGGAGGCCGTCGGCTCGATGGGCACCGACACGCCGATTTCGGCGATGTCGGACAAGTCGAAGCTGCTCTACACCTATTTCAAGCAGAACTTCGCCCAGGTGACCAACCCGCCGATCGACCCGATCCGCGAAGAACTGGTGATGAGCCTGGTGTCCTTCATCGGGCCAAGGCCGAACATCTTCGACCTAATCGGCACATCGCGCCGGAAGCGGCTCGAGGTGCGGCAGCCGATCCTGACCAATGGCGACCTGGAAAAGCTGCGCTCGGTCGGCCACACCGAGGACCGGTTCGACACCAAGACGATCGACATCACCTATTCGTCGTCGGAGGGTGCCGCGGGCATGCACGGCGCGCTGGAGCGGCTGTGCGAGCGCTCGGAGGCGGCGGTCGCCGGCGGCTACAACATCATCATCCTGTCTGACCGGCAGGTCGGGCCGGACCGTATCGCTATTCCGTCCCTGCTCGCCACGGCGGCGGTGCATCATCACCTGATCCGGAAGGGCCTGCGCACGTCGGTCGGCCTCGTCATCGAGACCGGCGAGCCGCGCGAGGTGCATCATTTCTGCTGCCTCGCCGGCTATGGCGCGGAGGCGATTAATCCCTATCTCGCCTTCGACACTTTGCTCGACATGCACAAGCGCGGCGAGTTCCCGCCGGAAGTGGACGCGGGCGAGATCGTCGGCCGTTTCATCAAGTCGATCGGCAAGGGTATCCTGAAGGTCATGTCCAAGATGGGCATCTCGACCTACCAGTCCTATTGCGGCGCGCAGATTTTCGACGCGGTGGGCCTCAAGTCGGAGTTCGTCGACCGCTATTTCGCGGGTACTGCGACGACGATCGAAGGCGTCGGCCTTGAAGAAATCGCGGAGGAGACGGCGCGCCGTCACGCCGATGCGTTCGGGGACAACCCGGTGCTGCGCAGCGCGCTCGACGTCGGCGGCGAATATATGTTCCGCATGCGCGGCGAGGCGCATATGTGGTCGCCCGATGCGGTGGCGACGTTGCAGCATGCGGTGCGCAAGAAGTCCTGGGACACGTTCAAGCAGTATTCGTCAGAACTCGATAGCGCCGCAGCGCGGGCAAAGACCATCCGCGGCCTGTTCAACATCAGGCTCGCCGAGAATGCCGGCCGGGCGCCGGTGCCGCTCGACAGCGTCGAGCCGGCCTCCGAGATCGTCAAGCGCTTCTCGACCGGTGCGATGTCGTTCGGCTCGATCTCGCGCGAAGCGCATACCACGCTCGCGATCGCCATGAACCGGATCGGCGGCAAGTCGAACACGGGCGAGGGCGGCGAGGAGCCGGACCGCTACAAGCCCTTGCCGGACGGCTCGGCCAATCCGGAGCGTTCGGCGATCAAGCAGGTCGCGTCGGGACGATTCGGCGTGACGGCGGAATATCTCGTCAACTCGGACATGATGCAGATCAAGGTCGCCCAAGGCGCCAAGCCCGGCGAGGGCGGCCAGCTGCCCGGCCACAAGGTCGATGCGACGATCGCCAAGACCCGGCATTCGACGCCTGGCGTCGGACTGATCTCGCCGCCGCCGCACCACGACATCTATTCGATCGAGGATCTGGCGCAGCTGATCTTCGACCTGAAGAACGTCAACCCGGACGCGGGCGTGTCGGTCAAGCTCGTCTCGGAAGTCGGCGTCGGCACTGTCGCGGCAGGTGTCGCCAAGGCGCGTGCCGACCATATCACGATTTCAGGCTACGACGGGGGGACGGGTGCCTCGCCGCTGACCTCGCTGAAGCATGCCGGCTCGCCGTGGGAGATGGGTCTGGCCGAGACGCACCAGACGCTGGTGCTGAACGGACTGCGCAGCCGCGTGGCGCTGCAGGTCGATGGCGGATTGCGCACAGGCCGCGACGTGATCATCGGCGCGCTGCTGGGAGCCGACGAGTTCGGCTTCTCGACGGCACCGCTTATCGCGGCCGGCTGCATCATGATGCGCAAGTGCCACCTCAACACCTGTCCGGTGGGCGTGGCGACGCAGGACCCTGTCCTGCGCAAGCGCTTCAAGGGCACGCCGGAGGACGTCATCAATTTCTTCTTCTACGTGGCGGAAGAGGTGCGCGAACTGCTGGCCCAGATGGGCTATACGCATCTCGACCAGATCATCGGCCAGTCGGACCTGCTCGAGAAGCGGGGCGTGATCGATCACTGGAAGGCGAAGGGGCTCGACTTCACGCGCGTCTTCTTCAAGCCGGACGCGCCGAAGGAGGAGACCTACTGGACGCAGAGCCAGAAGCATCCGATCGACGACGTGCTCGACCGCAAGCTGATCAAGGAGGCGGAGCCGGCGCTGGTCGCGCGGCAGCCGGTCACGATCGAGACGACCATCCGCAATGTCGACCGCTCGGCGGGTGCCATGCTGTCGGGCGAGGTCGCCAAGCGCTTCGGCCACAAGGGGCTCAGGCCCGACACGATCAACGTCAGGCTGACCGGCACAGCCGGGCAGTCTTTCGGCGCCTTCCTGGCGCGCGGCGTCTCGTTCGAACTGGTAGGCGACGGCAACGACTATGTCGGAAAGGGTCTTTCCGGCGGACGGATCGTCATCCGTCCGGCGGACGAGGCGCGGATCGTCGCCGAGGACTCGATCATCGTCGGCAACACGGTGCTTTACGGTGCGACCGAGGGCGAAGCCTATTTCCGCGGCGTCGCCGGCGAACGTTTCGCCGTGCGCAATTCAGGCGCCATCACGGTCGTCGAGGGCGTCGGCGACCACGGCTGCGAATACATGACGGGTGGCGTGGTCGTGGTCATCGGCAAGACCGGGCGCAACTTCGCGGCCGGCATGTCGGGCGGCATCGCCTATGTACTCGACGAGGCGGGCGATTTTGCCGAGCGCTGCAACATGGCGATGGTCGACCTGGAGCCGGTGCCGGAGGAGGACGAGCTGCTCGAGAAGCTGCATCACCACGGCGGCGACATCGCCCATATGGGCCGCGTCGACGTCAGCGGAGACATGACGCGGCATGATGACGAGCGCCTCTACCAGCTCATCTCCAACCACCTGCACTACACGGGATCGACCCGCGCCAAGCACATCCTCGACAACTGGGCCGAGTTCCGGCCGAAGTTCAGGAAGGTCATGCCTGTCGAGTACCGCCGCGCGCTGATCGAGATGGAGCGCAGCCGTATGGGGGTCGCGGCGGAGTAGCCTTTCAACGCGACGGTCGCTACATCGCGATATCTTCTAGTCGAGGAGGATACGGCAATGAAGCAATCGGTCGAATGGAAAGGCAGGGTCGAGAAGCGAGGCGATGAACGAGTGATCGTTCTGCCAAAGGATCTCGTCCTCGTAGGAGAGGCGATCAAAATCCGGCAGGATGACTGGGGTGAAATCACAATTTGCCCGACCAGTCCGGAGGGTTTGGCGGCACTGGATCGATTTGGACCCTTCGAGGACTGGAACGACGAAGAAATGAACTAGCCGTACGGAGCATATGACGTGGGCAAGGTAACAGGCTTTCTTGAGATCGACCGGCAGGTGCACAAGTACCAGCCGGCCTCCGACCGCATCCGGCATTTCCGGGAATTCACGCTGCCGATGTCGGACAAGGAGGTCGAGAAACAGGCCGCGCGCTGCATGGATTGCGGCGTCCCCTATTGCCACGGTCCGACGGGATGCCCGGTGCACAACCAGATTCCGGACTGGAACGACCTCGTCTACAACGGCGACTGGGACAATGCGATCCGCAACCTCCATTCGACCAACAATTTCCCCGAATGGACGGGCCGAATCTGCCCGGCGCCGTGCGAGGAAGCCTGCACGCTCAATCTCGAGGACATCCCGGTCGCGATCAAGACGATCGAGCAGGCGATCGCCGACAAGGCCTATGAGACCGGTTACATCGTGCCGCAGCCGGCAGCCGCGAAGACCGGCAAGCGGGTCGCCATCATCGGCTCGGGGCCCGCGGGCATGGCCGCAGCGCAGCAGCTCGGCCGCACCGGCCACGAGGTGCATGTCTACGAGCGCGAAAGCCGCCCCGGCGGGCTGATGCGCTTCGGCATTCCCGACTTCAAGATCGAGAAGCGCTATGTCGATCGCCGCGTCGAGCAGATGCAGGGGGAGGGCGTGACCTTCTTCTGCAATGTCAACGTCGGCGTCGACAAGTCGCTGGACGAACTGACGGCGGACTATGATGCGGTGCTTTACTGCGGCGGCTCGGAGAAGCCTCGGCCGGCGGGCATTCCCGGCATCGAGTTTGCGGGAGTGCACGACGCGATGCCCTACCTCGTGCAACAGAACAAGCGGGTCGGCGGCGAGCCGATCCAGTCGGCGGCCTGGGCAGCCGATCCGATCCTGGCCAACGGCAAGCACGTCGTTGTGGTGGGCGGCGGCGACACGGCCTCCGACTGCGTCGGCACGGCGTTCCGCCAGGGCGCCGTGCGCGTCACCCAGCTCGACATCCGCCCGCAGCCGCCGGCGAAGGAGGACAAGCTGACCGTCTGGCCCTACTGGGCGACCAAGATGCGCACCTCGTCCAGCCAGGCCGAGGGCGCCGAGCGCGAATTCCAGGTCGCGACGCTGGAGTTCATCGGCGAGGACGGAATGCTTACCGGCGTGAAGTGCTGCGAGGTCGACGAGAAACGCAAGCCGATCGCCGGCACCGAGTTCGTCATCCGCGCCGACCTTGCCTTCATCGCGATCGGCTTTGCCGGACCGATCGAGAACGGTCTCGCGTTCAAGACAGAAGGGCTTGGCCTGACGCGTGACGCGCGCGGTTCGACCAACGTCGTTGCCAACGACAAAGACTACCGAACCAGCATCGACAAGCTGTTCGCAGCCGGCGACGTGCGGCGCGGCCAGTCACTCGTTGTCTGGGCGATCCGCGAGGGCCGGCAGGCGGCGCGGGCGATCGACGAGTTCCTTATGGGATCCTCGGTCCTGCCACGATAGGCAAGGACGGCGTCTGTCAGTTGGCAATTGCGGTCGTCTTTTCGGCGCCGGGAGGAATCTCGGCCGTCGGCTTCTCGGCGATCCCATCGCCGAAATCGTCTGCCCGCCCGGCGACCGGACGAGGTGCGATGCCCTCTTTTGCGAGCTTTTCCGCAGCCGTCTCAGGCTTGGCCGCGCCAGGCGCGAACGTCGCGCCTAAAAGTTCCTGGCCTCCGCTCAGTTCGGGATCGGTGAGCGAGATCGGAGCAGTGCGCTCGATGTCCGCCGGAGACGTGAGATTTCCAGGGAGGTGGGGAGCGAGGCCATTCGGCCCCGGCATGCCGATCTGCGACGGCCGGGCGGTCCCTAGGATTTTCTCCAGCGGCTTCTCGGCATAGAAAGCGACCTTGCGCTTGCCGGGGCGGGTCAGGTTGATGCCGTTCTCGCCGGAGCGCAGTTTGACGGGATTGCCGTTGATGTCCGGCCCGGTTGTCACGAAGGCGCCGTTCTCGTCGACAAATCCGTCCCAGATGTCGACGAAGCTGCCGCCGACCGATTCCGAAACCGATCGGTAGACGTCGTTGTAGGCGAGCATGTCGGATGCCATCGTCGAATTCTTGAACGACGGCATGCCGACCCAGACCAGCGGAACGCCGCGATCCGTCACCGCCCTGGCGAGATTCGTGGCGCGTCGCTCGTATTCCTTCATCCACGGCTCCGAACGCTTCGGTTCGCGCACGTCGCCGATGCGCATCTCCTGGCGATCGTTGGCGCCGAGCATGACAACCACCGCTGCCGGCTTCTCGGCTTCGATGATCGGTCCGATCTCGGCTGGCCAGTCATAGTGGTCGTCGCGGACGATGCCTGAGGAACCGCTGGCCCGGGCGACGACCCTGACGCCCGAAACGGCGAGGTAGGCGCTCTCCAATCCCTCCGCCAAACCACTCGCCAGGAAGTCGCCGATGACGAGCACGACGCGAGCGTCCTCGGACTTGGCCGCGACCTTGGGAGCCGAGGCGCCCGCCTCGGCAGGGGCACTCGCGGGTTTTCGCCGCTTGATCGTGGCACGCGGCTGCTTCTGGGGGACCTGGACCTCGCGCTGTTTGCCCGGGCGGAACAGCAGGTCGAAGAGTGAGCGCGGGCGCTCCTGGGCGAATGCGGGCGCCAGGGCCGAACCGAGAAAAGCCGTGGCCATCGCGATCGTGAAGAAGATCGCAATGGTGTTGACGGAGGTCTTCCGGAATGCACTGCGCCGCAAACCCACTCCTACCTCTGACGAAGCGTCGTCAGCACTTCCTTGCTCGGGTGACCGTCTGCGGCGAGACCAGCGCGTTCCTGGAACGCCTTGATCGCCTCGCGCGAACCCGAGCCGATCTTGCCGTCCAGTTCGCCGTCATAGTAGCCGAGGGTCAGGAGGCGCTTCTGCAACTCCTGCTTCTCCGCGAAGGTCAGCTTCGTGAACGGCCGGTTCCAGTCGTTCACAAGTTCTCCGTAGCCGGCGATCTGGTCGGCAAGAAGGCCGACGGCAAGGGCGTATTTGTCGGCATTGTTATAGGCCTTCAGCACGAAGAAATTCTTCGTCGCCAGGAATGCCGGGCCGGAGCGGCCGTCGGGAACCTTGAGCTCGGCCGACTGGCCCGTGTCGCGAAACGGTTTGCCGCTCGCACGGGTGACGCCGATCTCGGCCCATTTGCCGATCGACATCTTGCCGCCGGGGAATTTTCGGCCCTGCGGCAGGACGACCTCGTACCCCCAGGTCTGGCCGGACCGCCACCCGTTCTTGGCAAGCAGGTTCGCCGCGGTCGCGAGCGCGTCCGGCACGGAGGTCCAGATGTCGCGGCGGCCGTTGCCGTCGAAATCGACGCCATAGGCGATGAAGCTCGTCGGGATGAACTGGGTGTGGCCCATGGCGCCCGCCCAGGAGCCGGTGAGGTGGCTTTCGTCGATGTCGCCGCGCTGCAGGATCTTGAGCGCCGCGATGAGTTGGGTGCGGGCGAATTTGGCGCGCCGCTTGTCGCCATAGGCGAGCGTCGCCAGCGAGCGCACGACATTGCGCATCACCTTGTCGTTCTTGAGGATCTCGCCGTAGTTCGATTCCATCGACCATATCGCCAGGAGGACATGGCGATCGACGCCGAAGCGCGCCTCGATCTTGTCCAGCGTCGACCTGTACTTGCGCGCCATTTCGCGCCCGACCCGCACCGAATCCTCGTTGACGCGGTTGTCGAAATAGTCCCACACCGGCGCGGTGAACTCGGGCTGATAGCGGGCCTTCTCCAGAACCTCGGCATCCGGCTCGCTTACGCCGCGAAAGGCCCTGTCGAATGTGCTTCCGGAAATTCCGGCGCCGGCCGCAGTGCCACGGAAATCGGCGATCCAGCGCTTGAAGCCGGCATCGGCGAATGCGGGTGCCGCCGAGACCATCCCGCCGAACACCAAGGCGAGAGCGGCAACTCCCGCGCGGATCGTCGTTGTGCGAAAGAACATCCTTGCCTCCATCGTCATCCAGGATGCCGATTCATCGGAGAATTGGGTTAGGATTCAGTTTACCATAGGGGCGTCTCGAGAATGGAACGTCAAGCGCCGTCTGAAGTTAGTCACCGCCGAGGCATTCAGTATTTTTCAATTCCGGCATGAAAGTGTCCCTGCCATAGCCGACATCGCGGAGGAAAGAGTGACGACCAGGAAGATTCGCAAGGCCGTGTTTCCGGTCGCTGGCCTTGGCACGCGGTTCCTTCCGGCGACGAAGGCGATCCCGAAGGAGATGCTCACGGTCGTCGACAAGCCGGTGATCCAGTACGTGGTGGACGAGGCGCGCGAGGCCGGCATCGAGCATTTCATCTTCGTCACAGGCCGCAACAAGGCGGTGATCGAGGATCATTTCGACATCCAGTTCGAGTTGAATGCAACGCTGCGCGAGCGCGGCAAGAGCGAGCCGCTGGAGCGGCTGGCGGCGATGCAGCCTCCGGCGGGCACGACCAGCTTCACCCGACAGCAGGAACCTCTCGGCCTTGGCCACGCGGTGTGGTGCGCGCGTGAGCTGGTCGGGGACGAGCCTTTTGCGCTGCTCCTGCCCGACATGATCATGCAGTCGCGCAAAAGCTGTACGGCGGAGATGACGGAACTCTACGAGCACACCGGCGGCAACGTCATCGCGCTGCAGGAATGCGATCCGGCCGAAGCGCATAAATACGGCATCGTCGGCAAAGGCCGAGACGTCCACACCGGTTTCGAGATTACGCAAATGATCGAGAAGCCGAAGCCGGGCACGGCTCCCTCCAATCTCTATATCAACGGCCGTTACATCCTTCAACCCGAGATCTTCGACATTCTGGCGACGCAGGAACGCGGTACCGGCAACGAGATCCAGCTCACCGACGCGATGCTGACGCTTGCGAAATCCCAGCCTTTCCACGGCGTCCACTATCGCGGCCGGACGTTCGATTGCGGTTCGCCCGAGGGCTTCATCGAGGCAAACATCGCCTTCGGCCTGTGGCGTCCCGACATGCGCGCGCATGTGATGTCGGCGATCGAACGGCTTTCGACTGAGATCGCCCCGACGCAGTGAAGCTTCGGGCGGTGGAAGCAGTCGGCTAGAGCAATGTCCGACCAGGTTGAACCAGTTCTGTTTCTCCGATGGCGAGGCGATCCGCCAGGAAGGCGGTGCCGGCCGTGCTGGCGGCACGGCCAAATCCGCCTGACGCCGCGGGCGCCCGCCAGCGGGAAACCCTTTGGGCCGGGTGAATTCGGGCCAAATCCGTCGGTCTTCGGACTTGGCCGTGCCACCAGCACGACCGCGCCGAAGACCTCGACCTTGACCCGAATTCCCTCCGGCAGAACGGTTCAACCTGATCGGATATTGCTCTAGCGCTGCAGCGTGACGCCCAGGAAGACGTTGTGGACCGTCGTGCCGTCGGCCGACTTGCTGCTGGTCAGGTGCTCGAACCGGTATCGTCCAGTCACCCGGGCATAGCGGTTGAGCCACCAGGTCAGAGACGTCTCGCCGCGCCAGGTCAGATCGTGATCGGGCGTAGAGGCATAATCACGCCAGGACAGGCCGAGCGAGGCGTTTGCCGACAGGTTGGCGCGGATCTCGCGCTGCAGCGAGACGGTTCCCGAATAGAGGACCGAGCCGCTTTCTCCGGCAGTCGTGGTGCCCTCCACCTCGGTCGAGGCGTTGAAGCCGACGGTCGTGCCGCGCTCCGGCGACCATGACAGTTCGGCGCTGGTCGAAAGACCCGAGATATCGATTAGCGCGGCGTCATCGAACTGTTCGGTCACGTAGCCGAGCGCCAGTTCGCCGGTCAGCTTCTCGCCAAGGTCGATTTCGGCGCCGAGTCGCGCGGCCATGCGGTCCGACGAGCGCTGAGAGCCGCCGCTGTCGATCTTCTGATCGTAGACGCGGCGGCCGTATTCGAACTCAACGAAGGGCGTGATCGCTGGAGAAATCTCGTAGCCGGCGCGCAGAACGCCGGTGACCAGCGTCGAGTTGCGCTCGCGCTGCGAGAGCGTGTTGCCGTTGCTGAGTTCAGCATCGCCGTAGTCGAGCCGCAGAAGGTTCCCGCTGGCAGCGAAGCGGAACTTGCCGACGTCCTTTTCCAGCCCGAGGCTA
This sequence comes from Mesorhizobium sp., assembly GCF_023954305.1. Taxonomy (NCBI): domain Bacteria; kingdom Pseudomonadati; phylum Pseudomonadota; class Alphaproteobacteria; order Hyphomicrobiales; family Phyllobacteriaceae; genus Mesorhizobium; species Mesorhizobium sp. The sequence continues at coordinate 3,053,725 of NZ_JAMLIG010000001.1, forward strand.
CCGGTGATTTCCTGGCGGATCGGCCGCGACGTGACTGTTGCCGGGAGTTCGACGGGCGAATCCGCTTCCTCGCGCTTGAGTGCATAGCCGAGCTTGCCGATTCCGCGAAGATCGTCCGCGAAGTCGAGGTTGAGGGTCGCGTCGAGACCGAGGGACGGGTCCGTGACCGGTTCGCCGTCGATCGATTTCCGGTAGGTGCCGTAGGCGTTGATGTTCGCCGAATGGCGCGACCAATCCGACACCGCGTTGAGGCGCAAGGTGGTCTCCGAGAGGACAGCCGCTTTCGGAACCGGACTGTAGGTCGCGTTGGACGTCCAGGTCAGGCCCTGTTCCAGGGTCGTGATCACATTGAACGTGCCGAGGCGCAGGCCGAGCGGGGCGTAGGGATTGTCCTCCACCTCCGGTTCGGGGCTCTCGATGCCAGCAGTGCGGACGTTCTCTGGCTCGACCCGGATGTTGCGCTCTTCGTCGTCGGAATCGATCTTCTCTGCACGCGGATTGGCGGATGTTGGCTCTTCTTCCTCCGCGACGGATACCTCAGGTGCCGCTTCTGGCTCTGCCGGGCGCTCGCGGACGCCCACGGGTCGCTCCGCCTCTTCCGGTTCTCCCAGCGCTGCGGCGTCGCCCGCCGGATCCGGAAACAATGTCGAAAGCGTTTCGGCGGAAGCGGCCTCGTCCTCGCCCGTCCTGGGGCCTTCGGGAACATAGGCGGGATTGGCGGCGCGCTGCTGTTCGGGCGTCGGCGGTGTCACGGGATAGAGCGGCGAGGGGCGGGAAACGAGGTCCCGCTTGATGTCCGCCTCGGTCACCTCTCCGCGCAGACCGGCCTCCTGGGAGAGTGCCGGGGCGAGCGCCACCAGTACGGCGCTGGCCGAGAGCAGCAAAGCCCGGCTGCGCAACAGGCGCGACGATAGGGTTCGAAGACGCGGCATGACCACTCGAAATTGCCACGGCGCTGCTTGCGCCATGCTTACCGAACCGTAAACGGCGATGGTTAATGGACGGTTGAAGGCCGCTGCCGACGTTCAAAGAGCGTTGGACAGCATCGGGGCGACGCGCTAATCCGTGCGCCATGCATGCAGGCCTGAAACGCCAATCCGTCGACCGTTCCGCCGCGATCCGATCGGCGGTGCGGACAATTGCGACCGAGCAGGCCGGAATGGCGGCGCTGGCAGCCGCGCTCGACAACGGGCTGGCGGAGCCCTTCGCGGAAGCGGTCGAGATGATTTCGGGTCGAACCGGCCGCGTCATCGTCACCGGCGTCGGCAAGAGCGGACATATCGGCTCCAAGATCGCGGCGACGCTCGCCTCGACGGGAACGCCCGCCTTCTTCGTGCATCCGGCCGAGGCAAACCATGGCGACCTGGGTATGATCACCAGGGACGACGCCATCGTCGCCATGTCGTGGTCCGGGGAGAGCCAGGAGCTTCAGGGCATCGTCGGCTATTCGCGGCGCTTCTCCATTCCTCTCATCGCGCTGACGGCGGGCGAGAACTCGTCTCTGGCGCGCGAGGCGGATATCGCACTGGTGTTGCCGAAGGTGACGGAAGCTTGCCCCCACGGGCTCGCACCGACGACGTCGACGTTGCTTCAACTCGCTCTGGGCGACGCATTGTCAATCGCGCTGCTCGAGGCAAGGGGCTTCACCCGGGACGATTTCCGTGGCTTCCACCCCGGCGGCAAGCTCGGCGCATCGCTGACCCACCTGTCGGAGATCATGCGCACCGGCGACGACCTGCCACTGGTTCGTCTCGGGACAAAGATGCCTGAGGCGGTGATGCGGCTCTCGAACAAGAAGGTCGGCTGCGTGATCATCGTCGATGGAGACGACCGGCTGGTCGGTATCATCACCGACGGTGACGTGGCCCGCAACCTGCACCGCAACCTCGGGGACGTGGTCGTCGAGGAGGTCATGACGCGTACACCGAAGACCGTTGCTCCCGACATGTCGGCAGGCGCCGCGATCGCCTATCTCAACGAGAACAAGGTAGGCGCCCTGATCGTGATGGAGAACGATCGTCCCGTCGGCGTCGTCCATTTCCACGACCTGCTGCGGATCGGGGCGGCCTGATCCGGATCGTCAGATCGTTTCGACGGTCAGTTCGCCCTGGGCGGCGCTGACGACGCGCACCCGGGTGCCCGGCAGGGCGTCGGGCCCCACGACCTTCCACACTGTGTCATCCAGCTTGATGCGGCCCCGGCCTTCGCGGATCGGCTCCTCGAGAGTCGCGGTGCGTCCGACGAGCTGGGCGTCGCGGCGGTTGAGCAGTGGTTCGTCGCTGTCGATCTCGCGCGACTTGTTGATGCGGTGGCCGAGATAGGCCGAGACGAGCGACAGCGCGAGGAAGACGAGGGTCTGCACCTGCCACGTCCAGATGGCCCAATCCCAGAACTGCAGCGACAGCGTGCCGACGAGGATCGCAGCGATACCGATCCAGAGCAGGAAGACGCCCGGAACGAGAATCTCGAGAGCGAGCAGCACGAAACCCAGAACCATCCAGTTCCAGGGGCCCAGTTCGGCGAAAATTCGTTCGAGCATCCGTCACCTCCCTCAGACGCGAGAACCGGCCTCAGCTGCCGCCTTCCGGCGGAATACGCGGGGTGCGGCCGGCGAGACGCTGCGCACCCGCGGTGCCCTCGGCGCGGAAGACTTCCTTGGCGATCTCGCCGATGCCGCCAAGCGTCCCGATCAGCGACGACGCCTCCATCGGCATCAGCACGACCTTGCTGTTGGGCGCGGAGCCGATCTTGGCCAATGCCTCGGTGTATTTCTGCGCGACGAAGTAGTTGATGGCCTGAACGTCTCCCTTGGCAATCGCCTCGGACACGACCTGCGTGGCGCGGGCCTCGGCCTCGGCGGCCCGCTCGCGCGCCTCGGCGTCGCGGAAGGCGGCTTCCCTGCGGCCCTCGGCTTCCAGCACCTGAGCCTGCTTCAATCCCTCCGCCTCGAGAATCTGCGCACGCTTGTTGCGTTCGGCCATCATCTGGCGGGCCATGGATTCGACCAGGTTGGCGGGCGGATTGATATCCTTGATCTCGACGCGGGTCATCTTGATGCCCCAGGGACTTGCCGCGTCGTCGACGATCTTGAGCAGGCGCTCGTTGATCGCGTCGCGGTTGGAGAGGAGTTCGTCGAGATCCATCGAACCCATGACCGAGCGAATGTTGGTCATGGTGAGGTTGAGGATCGCGTTCTCCAGGCCGGAGACCTGGTAGGCCGCCTGCGGCGCATTCAGCACCTGGTAGAAGGCGACGCCGTCGACGGCGACGATCGCGTTGTCGCGGGTGATGACTTCCTGGGTGGGGACGTCGAGCACCTGCTCCATCATGTTCATCTTCGCGCCGAGCCGGTCGATGAACGGAATGATCAGGTTGAGGCCGGGCGACAGCGTGCGTGTGTAGCGGCCGAAACGCTCGACCGTGTAGTTGTAGCCCTGCGGAACGGTCTTGATGCCTGCGAAGATCAGCAGGAGCACGAGGACGACGAGGACCGGTATCACGACGTCGAAACCAGAAAAACCCATGCTCACCCCCTGTTCGTTCGGCCCGGCGCCAAGCGGTGCGCCATAGGCTCGCGTCCAAGGGATGTAGTCGCCTTCCGCTCGCCTTACAATCTCAGGCGAAAACATTCCCCAGCGGAAAGGCTTATTCCGGAAACCGGAAAAGGCCGGCGTCGGCGTCCGTGCCGCCACTGAGCTCGGTCCGCACGATCTCGGATGCGATCCGCGAGAAGGTGATGCCGTTGCCGCCATAGCCCATGACGGCATGTATGCGCGGATGGCGCGGTGCCTTGGCGATGATGGGTAGCCCGGTCGAGGTGGTCCCGAACGACCCGGCCCAGGCGAACTCGGGCGTGGGGTCGATGGCCGGCATGAGCTTCTTCAGCTTTTCCGAGATGCGGGCGGACTTCTGGCCGATCAGCGCATCGCGCGCGCCTTCGTCGTGAAACTCCTCGTCCTCGCCGCCGCAGATGACGCGGCCGTCGGCGGTGGCGCGCAGGTAGAGATAGGGGTCGGATGCTTCCCAGACGAAGGCCTCCTGCGGCCAGAGCGCGGATTTCTGTGGTCGCGTCGCAATGGCCCATGTCGAGACAATGGAGTGGCCCTTCGGCGGAACGATGGAAGCGAGTTCATAGCCGGTGGCAAGCACGACATGTTTCGCCGATATCGCAGGACCGTTGCGGGTGCCGACCTCGATTCCGGACGCGGTCGACGAGAATGTCGTCGCTTCGACAGGTGCATAATAGCGCGCACCGCGCGCTATGGCCGCCCCGTGCAGCCCGGCCGCAAGCTTGCGCGGATCGACGGCGAGGTTGTCGGGACTGACGAGGGCCGCCTCGCGATCGATGCCGAAGCGGTCGCGCAAACGGCCGGAGGTGAGGTATTCGGCAGCGAGACCGGCCGCCCGGCGCGCTTCGGCTTCCTCGCGCAAGGCGCCGGGACCGAGCACGTTGCCGGCCAGCAGCAGCGACGGGCGCGGCAACTTCGCACAGGCGATGCCGACTTCGTCGACCTTCGCCGAAAGGTTTGCCACCGCCAGCCGGGAGCGCCGCCAGGCGGCCTCGGCTTTCGCTTTGCCGATTTTTCCGGCGAGCACCGTCAAGGGCTGGTCGATCTCGTACTGGACGAGCGCCGTGGTTGCAGGCGTGGAGCCGATGATTGCGCCCCGTCGATCGACGACGATGACGTCCCGGCCATCGGCCGTGAGCGCCTCGGCGATCATCCCGCCCGAAATCCCCATCCCGACCACGAGGACGTCGGTCTTGATGTCGCGTACCAGCTTCGAGGTCTCCACGCGCGGCGCGCGGTAGGCCATCCAGACCGGCCTTCCGGTCCGCAGATCGAGTTTCCGGTTCATGAGACTACCCCGCTCAGCGACGCGTCAGAACGCACCGAAGCGAGAGATGTTCCAGATCGCGCAGAGGTGTCAGACCCAGCCCTGCAACTCGCGCCTGACCATCGCTTCGATGACAGCCATGCCTTCGTCACTGTCGTTGAGGCAGGGAATGTGGGCGAACTTCTCGCCGCCGGCGTGAAGGAATATCTCGCGCACTTCGCCGTCGATTTCCTCCAGCGTCTCGATGCAGTCGGCGGAGAAGCCGGGATTGACGATGGCGATGCGCTTCACACCATCCCTGGCGAGCTTCTCGACGGTCTTGTCGGTATAAGGCTGCAGCCATTCCTGGGCGCCGAAGCGCGACTGGAACGTAGTCTGCAGCCTGTCCTTGTCCCAACCCAGCCGCTCGCGCAGCAGGCGCGTCGTCTTCAGGCAGTGGCAATGATAGGGGTCGCCTTTCTCAAGATTGACCTTTGGCAGGCCGTGATAGGAGGCGAGCACCACCTCCGGCTCGAAATCGAGCGCCGCGAGGTGACCGCGCAGCGAGTCGGCCAGAGCGTCGATATAGACCGGCTCGTCGTGGTAGGGCGGCACGGTGCGGACGGCCGGCGCATTGCGGATCTTCATCAGGGCGCGAAACAGCTGGTCGTTGGCCGTGGCCGTCGTGGTCGCGGAATATTGCGGATAGAGCGGGAAGGTCAGGATTCGGTCGCAGCCCTGGACGATGAGGCGGTCGAGCGCGCTGGCGGTGGACGGATTGCCGTAGCGCATGCCCCACTCGACCGAGATGTCGGAATGTCCGGCGAGGCGGGCGGCGAGCTTTTCCGCCTGTCCGCGCGTGAAGGTGCGCAGCGGTGACTCGTCGAGTTCCGTGTTCCAGATCTTGCGGTAGTTGGCTCCCGTCTTCTGCGGGCGCGTGGTCAGGATAAATAGATTGAGGATCGGCTGCCAGACGAGAGGAGGTATCTCGATGACGCGTCTGTCGGAGAGAAACTCCTTCAGGTAACGCCGGACCGACGCATAGTCCGTTCCGTCTGGCGTTCCCAAATTGACCAGCAGCACCCCGATGCGCCCGTTGCGCACGGGCGGATGATTCTCCGGCAGCGGACCGGTCGCCTTGTACTCGGCCTGTCTCGTCAGATCGCTCGTTTCCATCGCCTGCTCCGTGTTGCGTCACACTTAGCCCGTGCCGTCCCGAATTCAATGCGAGCGCACCGGATACGGCTGCGGCAAAAGGAAACCGGGCCGCCCGAGGGTTCGGACGGCCCGGCTCGATCTCGCTTGCGATGCGTCAGCCCTTGGGCGGGATGGTCAGCGTGCCGCCGATCGGCAGCTTGTTCGGACTGAAGCCCGGATTGGCTTCGGAGATCTTCTTCCACATGAAGCCGTCGCCGTAGAATTCCTTGGCGAGGTTCCAGTAGTTGTCGCCGGCGACGATCGTGTGCGTGCCCGGCGCGGCAGCCGCGGCAGGTGCCGTCGCGGCCGGAGCCGCCGGGGCAGCGGTGGTCGCGGCCGGTGCCGCGGCAGGCGCTGCCTCTACCTTCGGCGGCTGGGTCGCGATGTCGGTGGCGGCAGCCGGCAACTCAGGCACCTTTGCCGGCTCGGCAGTTGCCGCCGGAGCGGGGGTCGCGGCGGGTGCCGGGGTTGCCGCAGGTGCGGGAGTTGCCGCGGGAGCGGGTTCGGCGGCAGGTGCAGCGGCAGGCGTCGCGTCGGTGATGCGACCGTCGAGCTTCGGCGTGTAGGGCCGGTTCGCGGCGAGGTAGTCAGCGACCACCTGCTCGAGGCTCGGGCCGAAATCGTACGCGTTCTGGGCATTGGAGGCGAACAGCTTGTAGCCGTCGCCGCCGGCGCGGACGAAGTTGTTGGTCGCGATCGTATAGACCTTGGCCTCGTCGATCGGCTTCCAGGCGCCGCCGTCCATCACTTCCAGCGACTTCAGCCGGCCGCCGTTCGGCGCGACCGACTTGTCGAAGGTGTATTTCAGGCCGGCGACCTGGGGGAACTTGCCCTTGCCTTCCTCGATCTCCGAGAGGCCCGCCTCGATGGAGTCCTTGAGGTCCTTGCCGGTAAGCTGGAAGGTGGCGAGCGTGTTCTGGAACGGCAGGACGGTGAGCACCTCGCCCATGGTGATGACACCCTGGTCGATCGAGGCGCGGATGCCGCCGCCGTTCTGGATGGCGATGGTAACGCCCTGGGCCTTGGTGCGGTCGAGCATCGCGTCGGCGATCAGATTGCCCATCGTGCATTCGACCGCGCGGCAGGACTTGCGGTCGCCGTCGATCAAGGCGGTCGTTTCGGCGACTTCCTTGTTCTTCAGCTCCTCGATCGGCGCGCCGAGTTCCTTGATGCGGGCGAGCACGGCCTCGTCGGCCTTGATCGAATTGTCGAGGAAGAGCGGATCGCCCTTGGCCTCCTTGACGACGCCGTTGTCGTCGAAGGTGACCATGAACTCGCCGAGATACTTGGAGTAGGACGCGGCCTGCGTTACCGGCACCTTGTAGCCGCCGGGATTGTCGATCATCGTCGGATACGGCCCTTCGGCCTTCGCGTCGGTGTTCGACAGCAGCGAGTGGGAATGGCCGCCGACGACCACGTCGACGCCCGGGATCTTGGCGATCAGTTCCTTGTCGCGCGGATAGCCGACATGGGTCAGCGCGATGATCTTGTTGACGCCCTCGGCTTCCAGCTTCTTCACCTCGGCGGTGATGGTGGCGATGTCGTCCTCGATCGAGATGTTGGGCCCGGGCGAGGCGATTTCGGGCGTATCGGTGGTGACGGCGCCGACGATGCCGATCTTCTGGCCGCCGACCTCGAGCACCAGCGAAGGCTTGATGCGGTCGACGATGGTCGAGGCGGATGCCGCCTTCACGTTGGCGCTGAGCACGGGGAACTTGACGACGTCGAGGAAGCCCTTGAGCGCGGGCTCGCCGTCGTCAAACTCATGGTTGCCGACGGTCATGGCGTCGAACTTCATCAGGTTGAGGAACTCGGCCTCGACCGCGCCCTTGTAGGTCGCGTAGAAGAGCGACCCCTGGAAATTGTCGCCGCCGTTGAGCAGCAACACGTTCTGGCCCTCGAGCGCCTTGCGGCGGTCGGCAATGGCCGTGACCAGGCGCGCGGCGCCGCCGATGCATTCGCCCTTGCCCTCTTCCTCGGCCGAACAGGTCGACTCATATTTGTTATTGCTCTCGATCCGGCTGTGCCAATCGTTGATATGCAGGATGTTCAGCGTGTAGTCGGCGAAGGACGCCGCCGTGGACATCGCCAGTACCGACGCAGAAAGCATTCCGATCAGTGCTGTTTTTCGCATTTTTCGTCTCCCGTTGGTCGCCGGACCACCTTCTAGCGGGGTCAAGTGTCAGCGATATTGCAGAACCCAGAGCCGGCAATGTCACACCGGCAAATGCGCGATGCAAGCGGATTCCAGCCGCGATCACGCGCGATAGTCGCGCTCGTCCGCGATCACCTTGCCATCGTTCGGAAGGCTGCCGGCGGGCGCGACGCATACCGCGCCGCCGAGCTTGGTCACCTCGCGCAAAGACGCCTCGATGGCGGCAGCGTCCGCCTGCCTGCCGGCTGCGGCCTCGACATGCAGCGCCATCGCATCGCGCTCGCCGTCCCGGGTGACCACCAATCTGCCTCTGGCGACCTCGGGATGGCGGGCGAGGACCGCGGCGACCTGCTTTGGATCGACGAACATGCCCTTGACCTTGGTGCGCTGGTCGGCGCGGCCGAGCCAGCCGCGGATGCGCGTATTCGTGCGCCCGCACGGCGACGGCTCGCTGATGATCGCCGAAAGGTCGCCGGTACCGAGCCGGACCATCGGATAAGCCGAGTTGAAGGAAGTGACGACGACTTCGCCGACCTCGCCTTCCGGGACCGGATCTCCGGTGCCCGGGCGAACGATCTCGAGGATGAGCCCTTCGCTTACCACCATACCGGGCAGCGGCGTTCCGTCGGCCTGTGCGGTCTCATAGGCGATCACGCCGAATTCGGCAGTGGCATAACATTGCAGCACGGCGACACCACGCGAGCGGTATTCCTCGCGCAAAGACGGAAACAACGCGCCGCCGGAGACCAGTCCCTTGCGGATCGAGGAGAGGTCGCGACCCATCTCGGCGGCCTTGTCGAGCATCACCTTGAGAAAATCCGGCGTGCCCGAATAGACAGATGGCTTGAGACTGGCCGCAGCGTCGACCTGCATTTCGGTATTGCCCGTGCCGGCGGCGAACACCGTGCAGCCCATCGCGCGGGCGCCCTCGTCGAGAATGAAACCGCCCGGCGTCATGTGATAGGCGAAGGCGTTGTGGACGATCTCGCCGGGGCGGACGCCTGCTGCGTGGAAGGCGCGTGCGGCCTGCCACGGGTCGGTGCCCGCGGCCTGCGGTTCCCACAGCGGGCCGGGCGAGAGGAAGACCCGGCTTCCTTGCAATTGCGAGATGTCGGCGAAGCCGCCGAAGGGCGGATCCGCCTGCTGGAATTCCATCAGTTCCGATTTGCGTAGCACCGGGAGACGCGCCAGCGCCGCGCGGTCGCTGACGGACGAAAGGTCGTGGCCGTTCAGCCATTTCGCCAGCCCAGGCGCCTTCGCGCACGCCTCCAGGAGAAAGGCCGGAAGACGCGAAAACAGATCGGCTTCGCGTTCGGCGGGCGCGCGGGTTTCCAGCGCGTCGAAATGGTCCGGCATGTCTCCTCCCGTAGTTTTTCTCACTATCGCAGGAGGCTTATCCAGCGCGCAAGATTGACCATCGAGATTAACGCGCCCGCGACATAGGTGAGGGCGGCGGCCCTGAGCAGGCCGCGGACGGCGGGCATGTCGGCCTCGGCCAGATAGCGCCCCTCCTTGAGGATCGGCAACGCCTTGCGGAAGCTGGCGTCAAACTCGACCGGAAGCGTGACGAGGTTGACGAGAACCCGCACGCCCAGCAGCGCCACGCCGAGACCGAGAACGGCCGCGAAGGCAAGTGGCGTTCGCGCGAGAATGCCGAGCACGGGTGCTGCGAGGAAGAACCAGAATGCGATCCGATCCGTCTGCGCGGCAAGCCGCGCCAGCGATTGGCGGGTCTGCAGCCCGCGTTCGTCCCGCCCGTGCTGGATTGCGTGCCCGACCTCATGAGCGGCGATCGCGACGGCGGACAAGGAGCGTCCGTCATGGTGCTGTTTCAGCAGCCGGACAGCCTTGTCGTCAGGATCGTAATGATCGCCCTTGTCGGTGATCTCGACCTTCACATGCGCCAGGTCGAAGCGGTTCAGGAGGTGACGAGCGAGCTCGCCGCCGGTGCCTGGAAGATCTGGTCGAGCGGCTCCGTGCCGCCTGATGGTCCATCCGACCCACACCTGCGGAAGGATGGCAACCGTCAGAAAGGCAATGGCGGCGAGGGTGATTACCAACGGCCGCCCCTTCGATCGCGTCAGGCCATGGCGGCGTTCACGCGCCGGCCTGACGGCGCACCAGCACGAACTGCTGACCGCTCGAACTCGTGCAGTTCAACTGCTGAGGGCTGACCAGGGCGCAGTTCACGCTGGATGTCGTCTGACGAATGATCGACGTAACCGAAATCTCGATCGTACGGGCGTCGGCATAGCGGTAGGAGCCGGTCGCCAGCTTGTTGCCTGTATCGACCGCCAGCGTCTCGAAGGAGCCGCCGGTGAAGCGCGACATGGCGACGCCGTCGGTGCTCAGCCAATCGCCTTCGACCCCGGTCTGGCGCGCAACGGACGGTCCTGAGACACCCGGCCCGGGCCCCGTCTGGCATCCGGCAAGCGCCAGCAGCGCGACAAGCGGCGTTGCCGAGAAGAGCGTACGCGCGTTCAGCATCGGCGATTCTCCCTGTAGTGAGTCCCCCCTGTGCGGTCTGCATCGCGCTTTATCCCGGCGAAAGCAAGACCTTGTGGAATGCCTCATCGCACGAGGATGTTGCGGAACTGCCAGGGATCCTTCGTGTCGATGTCTTCGGGGAAGAGCCCCGGGCGGTTCTCGAGCGGAGTCCAGTCCGTATAGTACCCCTTCACCGGCCCGAGATAGGGCATCTGGACTTCCAGGCAACGACGAAAATCCATCTCGTCCGCTTCGACGATGCCTGCCTCCGGATTTTCGAGCGCCCACACCATGCCGGCAAGCACTGCCGACGTGACCTGCAGGCCGGTCGCATTCTGGTAGGGCGCGAGCTTGCGCGCCTCCGCCAGCGACAGTTGCGAACCGTACCAATAGGCGTTGAGGGCATGGCCATAGAGCAGAACGCCGAGTTCGTCGACGCCGTCTACCAGCTCGTTCTCGTCCAGCACGTGGTGGACAGGCTGTGGCTTGCCGGCGGCGCCGAACATCTCGTGGAGCGAGAGGATGGCGTCGTTGCAGGGATGGTAGGCATAGTGGCAAGTCGGCCGGTACGTCACCTTGCCCTTCTTGCCGGTCACGGTGAAGAAATCGGCGATCGAGATCGCCTCGTTGTGGGTCACGAGAAAACCGTATTGCGGTCCCGGTGTCGGGCACCAAGTGCGAACCCGCGTGTTCGCGCCCGGCTGTTCGAGGAAAATCGCCGCCTGTGAGCCGTGCTTGTGCTGGCGGGCGTTCTTGGGCATCCACGTCTCGTGGGTGCCCCAGCCGAGTTCGGCGGGCTGCAAGCCTTCGGAAATGAAGCCTTCTACCGACCAGGTGTTCCAGAACACGTCAAGAGGCTTCGGCTTCTTCGTGCGCTGGGTGTCGCGCTCGGCGATATGGATTCCCTTGACGCCGACCTTCTTCATCATCTTCGCCCAGCCTTCGCGGTCGTCGACCGCAGGCGTCTCGATCTTCATGCCGAGGTCTTTCGCGAGATCCACGAGTGCCTGCTTGACGAACCAGGACACCATCCCGGGATTGGCCCCGCAGGTGGAGACGGCCGTGGGTCCGCCCGGATGCTTGCGCTTTTCCTCCAGAAGCGTCTCGCGCAGAGCATAGTTGGTGCGGCTCGCATTGTCGGCTTCGGTATCGAAGTAGAAGCCTAGCCACGGCTCTACGACCGTATCGACGTAGAGCGCGCCGAGCTTGCGGCAGAGCCGCATGATGTCGACCGAGCCGGTATCGACGGATAGGTTGACACAGAAGCCTTGACCGCCACCCTTTGTCAGCAGCGGCGTCAGCAGCTTCTTGTAGTTGTCCTTGGTCACGTGCTCCCTGATAAAGGCGATGCCTCGCTCGTCGAGCAGTTTGCGATTGTCCTCGGACGGATCGATCACCGTCACACGCGACTTGTCGAATTTGAAATGGCGCTCGATGAGAGGCAGTGTGCCGCGGCCGATAGATCCAAACCCAATCATGACGATCGGTCCGGTAATTTCACCGTGGACTGGCCAGGAAGATTGCGCCATTTCCCGAAAACTCCTTCTCACACGACATGAAACGCCCGTCGGGGCGCTAAGACCACAATAGCCTGTCACAATAAATAGGAAACCGGCGCCGCAGGCTATGGTTGCCGCGCCGCGATGCCCATCAGATCCCGGACCAGGCGGTCGCGGTCGGCATTGAGACCCTTATAATCGAGCTGCGCGGCGTCGAGCCCCGAGAGCTGGGTGGCGAGACCGGCGGCGAGGCGCCTGCCATCGGGATGGGTTCTCAACGCCTGCATGGGGTCGAGATGAATGCGGATGGTGAACACGACATCGCCCGACGTGGGGAGTTTGCGCAGCGTCTGCCGCTCGACCCTTATGAAGGCGGATGCGGCGCCGTCGGCGAATCGCGGCGGTTTGGTCGCCGCGCGCTCGTCACGCTGGATCGAAGAGAGCGGCTTGTAGAGCGTCCGGTCGGACTGGAGCGACCAGTTCCAGCGGACCACCGGCCGCCCGGGCTGGAGATTGTCGAATATCCTCTGGATCAGTTCGGCCGGGCGTGTCCCCTCGCCGAAACCGGGGACCGGATTGTGGATTTCCTGTAGCGGGCGGCCGAACTTCTCCGAAAGTGTCCATGAGGAGGGGAAGCAGAGCGACGCGGCGACGAGTCGCCACCCGCTCGCGTCCCTGCGCATCAGGACGAGGTCGTCGGCGACAAGGTCGGCGGCGGAAAGCAGGGGAGCTCGATCCGGCGCGGCGAGGTCGACAGTGCGGGTTCCGCGGACCGTCACGCGGTCGCCCTCGCGCCAATAGGTTCGCGGCTGGGTGGCGACGAGATGGTCCGCCAGAAGCGTGGCGAGTTCGGTCTGTGCCTCGCGCGTGTCCGGTTCCTCGACGAAGACAAGATCGGGACTCTCGCGGTTGAGCCGATCCTTCTCGGCGAGCATGTCCATGAGATCATCGGTCGGCGTGATCCAGCCGGCAGGATCGATCGGCTTCAGGCCGATTGTGAACGGCAGCGAGGCGCCGTCATAGGGGGTGGGGAAGTGAACGCCGTTCGGCAATTTCGATCGATGGTTGGTCTTATTCTGCTGCGGGCACAAAGCGATGCTGCGCGGTCTCGACAAGCGCAATGGCTTCGGCGAATGGAATTCCTTCGAAGCCCGCCTGGAACACCTTGGCCGTTGTCCCGGCCGCACTTATCCGATTGACCGGTAGATCAGGCCAAATCGAGCGGAATTGGGCGCCAAGGGCGAAGACGTCGTCCAGATCGGCGATCGTTTCGGGCTGGACCGAGTAAAGAATCGAATCGATCTTGCCCAACACGTCGCGACGTCCGGATGCACTCGAAATACGCGTCGAGAGATCCTGAAGGTCACTCCTTCGCAACCGCCTCCACGAGATTTCCAGGTTCACCATGGCGTCTCTCCGTGTCAGAACATTTGCACGTCGACGTTAAGATTGTGTCGCTTCAGCACCGCAGCGACACTCTCCAGGTGGGAGTGCTTGCGCCGGAGATTGATCCCATACCGCCCGGACTTGTTGGTCAAGACCCACACACCTGGAGTGGTTCCATCGTCGAAGTAGATTTCGCCGCCAATGCGTGCGGGCGCCGCGCCAACGAGCGCAGGATGGCCCAACTTGGCCATGTCCGGCAAGAGCGGGAAGTGAGTATGGAGGGGGTGTCTGGAATCGTGGTCAGCGATCGAAACCGCCTCCTCTACGGCCAAAAGGATCTTGCCGTCGGCGTCCACGAGCCAGAGTATCGTCGTGGAAGTTGTCAGAAACGTGGAGACCGCGCAGCGCTGCTCGACGGCGAGCATCAACCCGCCGATTGCGCCTGCGGTGTTCTCGTTCAACTCCGTCAATGAGTGGGGACGAAGCAACTGCTCCAGCGCATCCACCCTCGCAGGCACGACAATTTCTCCAAACGCCTCGTCAAGCGTCAAACTCGCCCCCTGATTGCATCCCCGAGCAATCTCTACCCTGCTATGGGCGGTGTTACAACTGGTCTCAACCCATCTCCTCGAGCTCGTCGATCAACCCGGCGATGACCGACAGACCTTTGGCCCAGAACTGCGGATCGGACGCGTCGAGACCGAAGGGGGCCAGCAGTTCCGAGTGGTGCTTTGTGCCGCCCGCGCGCAGCATGTCGAAATACTTCTCCTGGAAGCCGGATCCGGCGTTCTGGTAGACCGCGTAGAGCGAGTTCACCAGGCAGTCGCCGAACGCATAAGCGTAGACGTAGAAGGGCGAGTGGATGAAGTGGGGGATGTAGGTCCAGAACGCCTCATAGCCCGGCTGGATCGCGATCGCAGGCCCCAGGCTTTCCGCCTGTACCTCGAGCCACAGTTCGCCGATCCGGTCCGAGGTCAGCTCGCCGTTGCGCCGCTCGGTGTGGACCTTGCGCTCGAACTCATAGAAGGCGATCTGGCGCACGACCGTGTTGATCATGTCCTCGACCTTCTGGGCCAACATCGCCTTGCGTTCGCGCGGCTCTCGGGTGCGGTCCAGCAGCGAGCGGAAGGTCAGCATCTCGCCGAACACCGATGCGGTCTCGGCAAGCGTGAGCGGCGTCGACGCCATCAGCGGACCCTGGGCTCCGGCCAGCACCTGATGCACGCCGTGGCCGAGCTCGTGGGCCAGCGTCATGACGTCGCGCGGCTTACCCATGTAGTTGACGAGCACATAGGGGTGCACGGACGGCACGGTCGGATGCGCGAAGGCGCCTGGCGCCTTTCCCGGCCGTACCGCTGCGTCGATCCACGACCGGTCGAAGAAGGTGCGCGCGATCTCGGCCATGTCGGGGGAGAAGAGATGGTAGGCGGAGAGCACGGTGTTCTTCGCCTCGTCCCAGCCGATCACCGCCTGCGGCGTATCGGGAAGGGGCGCATTGCGGTCCCAGTTGTTGAGCCGGTCCATGCCCAGCCACTTCGCCTTCATGGCGTAGTAGCGGTGCGACAGGCGCGGATAAGCTTCGCGGACGGCACCCGCGAGTGCGTCGACGACGCTGCGCTCGACGCGATTGGCCAGGTGACGGGAATCGGCGATGTCCGCGAAGCCGCGCCAGCGATCGGAAATCTCCTTGTCCTTGGCCAGCGTATTGGTGATCAGCGTAAACGTGCGCAGGTTTGCCTTGAAGGTCGCGGCGAGCGCATCGGACGCGTCTCGGCGCACGTGCGGATTTGGATCCTGCAGCTTGTTGAGCGCAGGCTCGAGCGTCAGCTCCTCGCCGTCGATGACGAAGCGCAGGCTGGTCATCGTCTCGTCGAACAGCCTGTTCCATGCGCCTCGACCCGTCACCGACTTCTCGTGGAAGAGCTGCTCGATGCGATCCTCGAGCTGGTAGGGCTTGTCCTTGCGCAGGTCGAGGATCCACGGACGATACCGGCCGAAGGCCGTATCGCCGTCAAGCGCGGCGGCGAGCAACGCGTCGTCGATCGTGTTCAGTTCGAGCGCGAAGAAAAGCGTGCGCGCGCTGGCATCCGTCATCTTCTCCTGCACGTCGCCATAGAGCTTGGCACGCCTGGGGTCGGAGGTGTCGCCCGCATAGACGAGGCCGGCATAGGAGACGATGCGGCCGATCAGTTCCTCCAGCGCCTCGTATTCGCGCATCGCGGCGCCGAGGCCGCCTTTGGCCGGAACTGCGGCTTCTTCCGCGAGCCTTCCTTTCCAACGCATTTCGAAGGCTGCGGAGTCCGTCAGCGCCCGCGCGATGTCGCCGGCGAGCTCCGGTCCGTCCATGGACGGATAGAGGTCGGCCAGGTTCCAGTCCGGCAGGTCGCCGATCTCGTTCGCCCTGGCCCCAGCACCGGCCGCGGCGAAGCGCCGGCGAAGATCGGAATCCGTGGTCATGCTGTGGTCCCGTCGAAAATTACGCGGCATTCCTAAACCGCCGCTAAGCATTCGTATACCGGCTTTGTTGAGCCCTTGTTCAGGAGCCTGTGCCAAGTTGATCCACCATGAATCAATTCACACCTCTGCGACCCCGTGAGGCCATCGCCGGCGGCGCCGTCCTCGTCATCGACGACGATCCGGTGCAGCGCCGCCTCGTCGACGCCGCCCTGACGAAATTCGGCTACCGTACGATCCTCGCCGACGGCGGGGAGGCAGGGCTGGGAGCTTTTGACGGTCCGACGGGCGGCGAGATCGTCGCAGTCGTGCTCGATCTCGTCATGCCGGGCGTCGGCGGGATCGAGGTTCTGGACCGTCTGCGGCAGCGCGGGATTGGCGCGCCGGTGATTGTCCAGACTTCTCAAGGCGGCATCGATTCGGTGGTCGCGGCCATGCGGGCCGGCGCCTTCGATTTCGTCGTCAAGCCGGTGGCGCCGGAACGGCTGCGCACGGCGATCGCCAATGCGGTCAAGGTCGAAGCCCTCGAAGGCGAGGCACGACAGACGCGGCGGCAGCCGGCCGGCACGCTCACCTTTCGCGACATCATCACCGCCAGCCCGAGGATGGAACGGGTCATCCGCCTGGGGCAGAAGGCGGCCGCATCCAACATTCCGATCCTGATCGAGGGCGAATCCGGCACCGGCAAGGAACTCGTGGCCCGCGCCATCCAGGGCACGAGCGACCGCAAGGGCAAGCCGTTCGTGACGGTCAATTGCGGCGCGATCCCGGACAATCTCGTCGAGAGCATCCTGTTCGGCCACGAGAAGGGCGCCTTCACCGGGGCGACCGAGAAGCATGCCGGCAAGTTCGTCGAAGCCAATGGCGGGACGCTTTTCCTCGACGAGATCGGCGACCTGCCGCTCGACGTGCAGGTCAAGCTGCTGCGCGCCGTCCAGGACGGCGAGATCGAAACGGTCGGCGCGCGCGGGACGCAGAAAGTCGACATCCGCCTCATCTCGGCGACGCATCGCGACCTCTTGCAGCGGGTCAAGGAGGGACTGTTCCGCGAGGATCTGTTCTACCGGCTCAACGTCTTTCCGATCGCCGTGCCGCCGTTGCGCGAGCGCCGCGACGACATTCCGGCCCTGGTGGCGCATTTCATCCGCCGCATACAGGTGAAGGAGCACCGCGGGCGCATCAGCGGCATCACGCCGCAGGCGCTGGCCATGCTGATGGCTTACGACTGGCCGGGCAACATCCGACAGCTGGAGAACGCGGTGTTCCGCGCGGTGGTTCTGGCCGACGGCGACATGCTGACCGTGGACGATTTTCCGCAGATCAGGGTCGAAGTCGACGGCGTGGATCTCGAGCAATATGCGGCGGGCGCCGCGGGTCCAGCCGCCTCCGAGCCGATGCCGCTTGAGGTGGCGCAAGCGCCGGAGCCTGCCGACCGGGCGCTCTCGGGCCGTTTCGGGCTGGTCCGCGCGCTGGATGACGGCGGCAATGTCCGCACCCTGGCGGACGTCGAATTGGAAATGATCGTCTTCGCGATCGAACACTACAAAGGCCAGATGAGCGAAGTGGCGCGCCGGCTCGGCATCGGCCGTTCGACGCTCTACAGGAAGCTGAAGGAATACGGCATAGACCCGGACGAAGAACGCCCGGGCATCGCGCAAGGCTGAGCGTATCGGGGAAATCGCGCCGTCGAAGGCGCCTGTTTACCATCTTCGGCGGCCCCACCGGCTTGCCAACATCCTGCCATTGTGTCACCGCATTTGAGCTTCACTAAGCTGTGATTAACCATTAGGCATGATGATCGTGGGCCAGATGCTCGCGAATCATCCCGCGGGGACCAACCATCAGCCGACAAGGCGAGACGTTTTGATCAGCATCGAACGACCCCATAGTGGACGGGACGCGGGATCTGTTTCTTGGCTGCGCTGGAGCGCCGGCCTGATGCTGGCCTTGGCCTGCCTGTTCGCCACCGGCTCCCATGCGAACGCCGAGACCCGTACGCTCAAGCTCTACTACATCCATACGGGTGAAAAGGCCGAGATCACCTTCAAGAAGAACGGCAAATACCTTCCGTCCGGCCTCAAGCAGCTCAACCATTTCCTGCGCGATTGGCGGCGCAACGAGCCGACCAAGATGGACCCGCGCCTCTTCGACGTCGTCTGGCAGGTCTACAAGAACACCGGCGCCAGCGGATACATCCACGTCGTGTCCGCCTATCGCTCGCCGGCCACGAACTCGATGCTGCGCAAGCGCGGCCGTGGCGTAGCCGAGAAAAGCCAGCATATGCTGGGCAGGGCGATGGATTTCTTCATCCCCGGCGTGAAGCTCAAGGAATTGCGTTACGCCGGCCTGCGCCTGCAGGGCGGCGGCGTCGGCTATTATCCGACGTCGGGCTCGCCTTTCGTGCATCTCGATGTCGGCAATGTCCGGCATTGGCCGAAGATGAGCCGTACCGAGCTCGCCGCGGTGTTCCCGAGCGGGAAGACCATGCATGTGCCGACCGACGGCAAGCCGCTGCCCGGATACGACCAGGCGGTGGCCGCCTACAAGCAGCGCAAGGGAACCGCGGTCGCTTATGCCAGCGCCGACGAAGTGACCAAGAAGCGCGGTTTCCTGGCCTCCCTGTTCGGCGGCGGCGCCGACGAGGCTGAGGAGACCGGCGGAAACGATGAATCGGTCGCCCGCGCGCCTGTCGCGGTGGCATCCGCCGCGCCGGCGCAGAAGGAAATACCGGTGCCGGCCGCGCAGCCCGAAGCCGAGCCGGCGACCATTGTCGCGGCGCTGCCGCTTCGCGATGTGCCGACCCCGCTGTTCGCGCCGCGTCCATCGGCCGACGTCGGGCCGGCCGAGGTCGCCCCCGCCGTCGCCGCGGCGCAGGAGCTGACGGTGGGCGAGGCCGAGCAGGCGGTGGCCGAGAACGTCCCGGTGCCGCTGCCGCGTCCGGCCTATTCGCCCGAGACTGCGATTGCCGCTGCCTCGACCGAGACTCCGGCCGTTACCGCGATCGCCGGTCGGCCGGCTGCGAGCGCCGGCGAACTCGCGATCGAGACGGTCCTTGCCAACGAGTCTCGTCCTGCCGAGGTGAACGGGATCCCGATCCCCCAGGCCCGTCCCGGTGCGCCGGTCGTGCTGGCGTCGCTGGCGTCGCGGACGCCCCAGGCCGCGACCGACGCACCCGCGCCTGAGAGCGTGACCGAAATCGCCGCGCTCGGAGAGCGTCCCGCCAGCCCGCGCAACGCGCTGCGCGGCAAGACGGGCGATCCGGTTGCCGCGCTCAATGCCGGTCCGGCGACGACGCCGAAATCGCCGCGACCGATGTCGGGCGACGGCAAGCCGGATCCGAAGCCGGTGCAGGTTCCGATCAAGGCTGGAATTGTCGACCGCACCTTCTCGCATACGCTCTTCGTCCGGCAGCCGTCGCGTCCTGACGGCAAGGCGTTCGCCGTCAGTTCGCTGCGGCAGGCGCCGACCGAGGTCTATACGGCGGGTTTCCAGCAGGTTGCTCAGGCGCCCGATCCGAAGCGTTTCACCGGCAAGGCGGTAACCTTCATGTCGGTCGCCAAGTTCGAGACGAACTGACAGGCGACCAACCGACACGGAACTTGCCGGGGCGCTCGCGCCCCGGTTTTCGTTTCAGGGTCGTGGTGTTTCTATTCCGGCAGAGCGAGCGAACAGGCCTGCCGCGCGAGCGCCTCGATCTGCGCCCACTTGCCGTCGGCGACCAGCTCGTCCGGGGCGACCCAGGAGCCGCCGACGCAAAGCACGTTCGGCAGGCCGAGATAGGTTGAGGCGTTCTTCTCCGTAATCCCGCCCGTCGGGCAGAAACGCACGCCTGCGAGCGGCGAGGACAGCGATTTCAGATAGGCCGCGCCGCCGGCCTGTTCGGCGGGGAAGAACTTGAGCAGCGAATAGCCGGCCTCGAGCGCGGTCATGATCTCGCTCGAGGTCACCGCTCCGGGCAGCAGCGGCACATCGCTCTCGCCAGCCGCCGCGACGAGATTCGGGGTGAGGCCGGGGCTGACGATGAAACGCGATCCGGCCTCGACGGCGCCTTCGAAATGCTTGCGGTTGAGGATCGTACCGGCGCCGGTGACGGCCTCTTCGACCTCGCTTGCCACCAGCCGGATGGCGTCGAGCGCGACCGGCGTGCGCAAGGTGATCTCGATTGCCTTCAAGCCTCCGCGCGCCAGCGCGCGTGCCAGCGGAACCGCGTCCGCCAGCCGGGAGATCCTGATGACCGGGATCACCGGCTGCCCGGTCATGACGGGAAGAAGGAGTTCGGTCTTCTGAGTCATCCCAGGCGCATCCCCTGACGCGGTCGATGCTGCACCGCCTAACAGATGGCGATTGCCAAGTCCATCAATCGCGCCAGAGGCGGCTCAACCATCGCAGGAACCACGGCCAGAAGGCGGCGTTCGGCCGGGGTTTCGTCGCCGCCGGATCTCGCAGGGCTTCCAGCGTGCGCGGACCGGCGACGCCGTCTGCGATCAGCGCCCGCGTCCTCTGGAATTCGCGGATGGCGTCCTCCGTCATTTGCCCAAAGACACCGTCGGCGTCGATGCGATAGCCGGCCGCCACGAGCAGCGCCTGCAGTTCCCGGACGGCTTCGCCGGCCGAACCGCGTCGCAGGACGCCATCGGTGGACGAGCGAGAAGCTGCTCCGGCCGTGTCGGCATACTTCGCGTAGGCCTCAGCGATCTTGCGGTCATAGGCGTGGCGTTTGTATCCGGGGCCGTTATAGGCACGCGCGAAAGCCGCCCAGTCGCGTCGGCGAATGGCGGCGGCGAGACCGGCCTTGTCAATGTAGCGCGCCATCAGCGAGATCTGCCCGCCGACGCCGGACCGCGCCTCGTCGACCAGCGCATCGATGCCGGCATAGCCCAGCCATTCCCAGTGGGCGCCCATCACTTGGCCGATGCCCCAGGATACGGATTCGTGCGCCGCCTTGTGGTCGATCGCCGCGGCCTTTTCCAGCATCGCCCAGCGCGCCGCCTGCGAGGCGGGGTTTTTCACGGCGCCGGCCTTGGGATCGGCAAGGCCGGCCGCGCGCGCCGCGGCGCGTTTCGGCGCCGGGAGGCGGCGATCGAAATAATGCCCCTCGAACCGGATCAATGGCTCCTGTCGGCCGCCGACGGTCGCATAGGCGCGGCCGCCGGCCTCGATCTCGGCGATGGCAAGGAGGGCCGCCGGCTCGATGCCGATGCGGGCTGCGACGGTTTCGATTTCTTTCCTGGTCTGCGTGGTGAACATGGTTGCCTCTTCTCCGCTTCTCTCTCGCAAGTGTGGCGGAGCCGGGAGGGACGTGGATCGAATTCGGTCGCGGAAACGACGGGTTGGGTCACAACCGATCGGCAAAAGCGCGCGAATCGCGCCGCGCTTGAATTCGCCACATCGAGGGATTAGGCGAAGCGACCATGGATCGATCCACCTCCGACAAGCCTTTTTGCGTCGCCGCGCTCTACCGGTTCGTGCACATCGCGGACCCGGCGGCCTTGCGCGATGACCTTGCCCCGTTCTGCTGCGGCCAAGGCATCAAGGGCACGTTGCTGATCGCGGCGGAAGGCATCAACGGCACGGTCGCGGGAAGCGAGGCGGCGATCGAGGCGCTCGTCGAGCGGCTCGCCACGCATGGGCTGACCGACCTCGAGATCAAGTTCAGCAGAGCCTCGTCCATGCCGTTCCACCGCCTCAAGGTGCGGCTGAAGGCCGAGATCGTCACCATGGGCCGGCCGGGGATCGATCCGCTCAGCTCCGTCGGCACCTATGTCGACCCTTCGGAGTGGAACGCGCTGATCGCCGATCCGGATACCGTCGTGATCGACACGCGCAACGACTACGAGGTGGCGATCGGCACCTTCCGCGGCGCGGTCGATCCCGGGACGAAGTCGTTTCGCGAGTTTCCCGGCTGGGCGGAAGCGAACCGCGACATGCTCGAGGGCCGCAAGGTCGCGATGTTCTGCACCGGCGGCATCCGCTGCGAGAAGGCGACGGCTTTTGTCCGCTCGCTCGGCCTGGAGGACGTCTACCACCTCAAGGGCGGCATCCTGAAATATCTGGAGGAGGTTCCGGCCTCGGAAAGCCTCTGGGAGGGCGAGTGCTTCGTGTTCGACGAGCGCGTTTCGGTCGGACACGGGCTGGAGGAGGGAGAAGCGGAACTCTGTCGCGCGTGCCGGATGCCTCTCACGGCCGCCGATCGCGCGTCGTCGCTCTATCAGCCCGGCATTTCCTGTGCGCAGTGCCACGACGAGCGCAGCCAGGGAGACCGGGCGCGCTATGCCGAGCGGCAGCGGCAGGTCGAACTCGCCGAGCGGCGCGGCGAGGAACACATCGGCCGCCGCATCTGAACGTGGACCTGCTCGGCGTCATTGCAATGTCTCGGTCCCCTGCCTACCTCACGAACGGCGGTAAGGCCGGCCGATTGAGGCCCCAGGAAGGAGCACCCATGTTCGATCCCAAGAAACTCCTCGACGATCTGCTCGGCAGCCAGATTCCCGGCGGCCAAGGCACGGTTCGCGACAAGGCGGGCCAGGCCGTACAACTCGCCAAAGACAATCCGATCGCCACGGGCGCCATCGCGGCGATCCTGCTGGGCACTGGCGCGGGTCGCGCAATCACCGGCACCGCGTTGAAGGCCGGAGGCCTCGCCGCCATCGCCGGGCTCGCCTACAAGGCCTATCAGAACTATCAGAACGGCAGCCAGCCGGCAGACGCCGCCCGACAGGGGCCCGAGCTTCTGCCGCCGCCGTCGGATACAAGCTTTCACCCTTCGCAGGCGCCTCAGGGTGAAAGCGAGTTCGTGCTGACGCTGGTGCGCGCAATGATCCTGGCTGCCCGCGCCGACGGCCATATCGACGACGCCGAGCGGGCGAGGATTTCCGACAGGCTGAAGCTCTCAGGCATCGATTCCGAGGAAGAAGCGTTCCTCGCGACCGAGCTCGAGCGCCCGTTCAACCTCGACGAACTGGTCGCTTCGGCGCGCACCGATGCGCAAAAGGTCGAACTCTACACGGCCTCGCGGCTCGCGATCGAGCCGGAGACGCGCGCCGAACGCGGCTATCTCGACATGCTGGCGGGCCGGCTGAAGCTGCCCGACGCGCTGGTCGATCACATCGAGGCGACCGTTTCGGCCGCCAAGGTGCCGGTCTGAGGGCTGCGCAGGCGGCGGATCAACCGCCGCCCGCGGGCCGGTCGGGCACCGACCGGCTGATGATGTCGGCGTAGAGCGTCTCGGGCTGGCCGTCCGAGATCTCATCCACGAACTTCAGGCGATCGGACAGGAGCAGGTCGGCCAGGCCGTGCGCGGTCGCCCAGGCGGATGCGACGTCGCGCATGGCGGACTTGTCGGTGCGCGGGTCGACGCCGCGCAGCGCGCCGACTGACTCGACGAGCAGCGCGAAGGCGTCGGTCGCCTCGGTCTTCAGGTGGGTCGTCTCGAAATCGGGACGAAAGGACGAGAACATCAACCTGAACAGGGCCGGATTGGCGCGCGCGAAATCGATATAGCCCAGGCCGGCGCCGACGAGGCGCCTGCGCGGATCGGAGCCTGCCTGATCCTGGCGGGCGCGCATCGCCGCCACGAACCGCTCGAATCCGACCGCGGCCAATTCGGTCAGAAGCGCGTTGGCGTTGCTGAAGTGGTGCGCGGGCGCGGCGTGCGAGACGCCGGCGCGCCTGGCACAGCCGCGCAACGTGAAGCCTTCCACCCCCTTCTCGGTCAGTTCCGCTTCCGCTGCGCGCAGCAGCGCCTCGCGCAGGTCGCCGTGATGGTAGGACGCTTTATGCGGTTCCGATTTCATTGGCTCCGGTCTTCGACCGACCACGACGATTCCTTCGATCTTGCCGAGGTTTAACCGCAAGGCGCGGCCATCACAATCTTGACATCGTCAATGATCGAGTCGGCGTCGCAGGGCACATCGAAGACGGATTAGATCCAGCCGTGGCCGGCCTTGCCCCGTCCGCCTGTCGGGCCGGGCCGTCCCCGCCCTGCCGGCTGATGAAGGCGTTAATCTTTGGTTAAGAATTGTATCGTAATCTTAACCATCGGATTTGCTCTAATCCTCCCAAGCAGATCCAGTCACTGGGCGGCCACGGTGGCCGCCTTTTTTTGCCGGCGCTCCGTCGCTTGCCTCTCTCTCCCGCATCTGCAACTTTCCGCCCGCGACTTTGCGGAGGACGATCATGGTCAAGGGAATTGCGCTCGTCACGGGTGCCGGGACGGGTATCGGCGCGGCCGTTGCCCGTACGCTGCTCAGAGACGGCTGGAACACGGTGCTCACCGGCCGCCGCCAGGAGAAGCTCGACGAGGCAGCCGCCGGGGCCGGCGAGACGCAGGGGCGGGCTGTGGCCGTCGCCTGCGACGTGACCAAGCCCGATCAGGTCGACCGGCTCTTTGCGACGATCAAGGCCGAGTTCGGCCGGCTGGATCTGCTCTTCAACAATGCCGGCATGGGGTCGAAGGGCGCGCCGATCGACGAAATTCCGGTCGAGACCTGGCAGCAGGTCGTCGACGTCAACCTCACCGGTTCGTTCCTCTGCGCCCGCGCGGCCTTCGGCATGATGCGCCGGCAGACGCCGCAGGGCGGACGCATCATCAACAACGGGTCGATCTCGGCGCATGCGCCGCGGCCGGGCTCGGTGCCCTACACCTCGACAAAGCACGCGATCACCGGGCTGACCAAGACGATTGCGCTCGACGGGCGGGCATTCGACATCGCCTGCGGCCAGATCGACATCGGCAATGCGCTCACCGAGATGGCGATGCCGATGACAAAAGGCGTGCCGCAGGCCAATGGCGAGATCGCGGTCGAAGCCACGATGGACCCGCAGCATGTCGCCGACGCGGTTCTGCATATGGCGAACCTGCCGCTGGCGTCCAACGTGCTGTTCATGACCGTGATGGCGACCAAGATGCCGTTCGTCGGGCGGGGGTGAACGGCCAGCCGTTCACTTGCACGATCGGGTTTATCTGACTAATGTCAGATAATGGATCGGAACGATATCGAGCAAGTCAGGCGGTTCAACCGCGCCTTCACGAAACGCATCGGCATGCTCGAAGACAGCTACCTTGCGCGCGGACGGCCGCTGGGCGAGGCGCGGGTGCTGTTCGAGGTCGGTCTCGCGGGTGGGATCGGCCTGCAGGCGCTGCGCGAGCGGCTGGGGCTCGACTCCGGCTATCTCAGCCGGCTGATGCGGTCGCTCGAGGGGCAGGGGATGGTGGAACTGGTCCGCGACGAGGCCGACGCCCGGGCGCGGCTTGCCAGGCTGACGCCGCGGGGCCACGCCGAGTTCGAAGCCTATGACCGTCTGTCCGACGATGCGGCGGAGGATCTGCTGGCGTCGCTGGACGCGACGCAGCGCCCGCGCATGGTCGCGGCGATGGCCGAAATCGAGCGCCTGCTGCGCGCTGCTTCGGCGATGGTGGCGCTGGAGCCGGCAGGCAGCGCGGATGCCCGGTTCTGTCTCGAGAGCTACTACTCCGAGCTCGCACGCCGCTTTCCCTCCGGCTTCGATCCGCTCGCCGTCAACAATTTCGACCCGGCGGAGATGACGCCGCCGAAAGGATGGTTCGTGGTCGCGCGCATCGACGGCGAGCCAGTGGGCTGCGGCGCCTTGAAGCGCCTGGAGGACGGCGTCGGCGAGGTGAAGCGGGTGTGGACCTCCCCCTCCGTGCGCGGCCTCGGCGTCGCCAGCCGGATCATGGATCGGCTGGAAGCGCTGGCCGTGGAGGCGGGGTTCGCGGTCCTGCGGCTCGATACGAACGGGAGATTGAAAGAAGCTCAGGCGATGTATGCCAAGCGGGGATACCGCGAGATCGCCCGTTATAACGACAATCCCTATGCGGAGCATTGGTTCGAGAAAGGGCTATGAGTCGAGACGCTCGGCGATCCAGAGCTTGACCAGCGCCTGTCGCGTGACACCGAGCCTGCGGGCTTCCTGATCCAGACCCTGTACGACCCAGGCGGGAAAGTCGATGTTTACCCGCCGGCTCTCGACATTCGGACGCCGCGCCTTCGACCAATCGACATGCTCGGCGACATCCTCGCCGGCATCGAAGCGCTCTTCGAATTCACTCGCCTTCATAATACTCTACCTCCTGCGGCCGGGACCTGCGCACCGAAATCAGCCTGATCCGATCTTCACGCAGCGCATGGACGGCCGACCAGTGCTTCATGCCGATGCATCCAACAGCCAGGAAACGCTCTTCGTCATCCGAACGGGCCGGTGCCACGATCAAAAGCGGGTCGTTCCACAATGCTTGGGCCTCGACGAGGCCGATGCTGTGCCTCTTCTTGTTCGGAGCGCTCTTTTCCGCGTCGAATTCGAAGCTCATGGCACGATATGGTATAGAAACTATACCTCTTCAACGTGTCCCCAGGAACCCCTCGATCCGCTCCAGCGCGCGCAGGATGTTCTCCTCCGAATTGGCATAGGACAGGCGCATGTAGCCTTCGCCGAGCACGCCGAAATCCGGCCCCCCGATCAGCGCGACCCCGGCGTCCTCCAGAAGCGCCGTGGCGAGCTTCTTGGCCTTCCAGCCGGTGCCGGAAATGTTCGGGAAGGCGTAGAAGGCGCCTTTGGGCGTGATGCAGGAGACGCCGGGCAGGGCGTTCAGCCCTTCGACCACGACCTTCCGGCGGCGGTCGAAGGCGCGCATCATTTTCTCGACGTCGTCCTGCGGCCCGTCGATCGCGGCGATGCCGGCATATTGCGACGGGGCGTTGACGCAGGACCAGCAGTTGACCGCCAGCTTGCGCACGAGGTTGTACAACCTGTCCGGCCAGATCGACCAGCCCATGCGCCAGCCGGTCATCGCCCAGGTCTTGGACCAGCCGTTGAGAACGATCAGCCGGTCGCGGATCGACGGGAAGGTGAGCAGCGAGGTGTGCACCTCGCCGTCATAGGTCATCACGTCGTAGATCTCGTCGGACAGGATCGCCGCGTCCGGATGCTTCTCCAGTCCCTTCACCAGCTTCTCGATCTCGGCCTTGGGCGTCACGCCGCCGGTCGGGTTGGCGGGGGAATTGAGGATGATCAGCCGCGTCTTCGGCGTGATCAGCGCCAGCGTCTCCTCGGCCGAGAAGGCGAAGCCGTTCTCCTCGCGGACGGGGATCGGCACGGGCGTGGCGCCAGTGAACTCGATCATCGAGCGGTAGATGGGGAAGCCCGGATCCGGATACATGATTTCGGCACCCGGTTCGCCGAACATGATGATTGCCGCATACATGGTGGGCTTGCCGCCCGGCAAGATCATCACGTTCTCCGGCGAAACCTCAATGCCAGTCGTCGTCAGCGTGCGGCGCACGACCGCCTCTCGGCAGGCAAGCAGACCGGTGGCGGGCGTGTAGCCGTGGTGGCCGTCGCGCAGCGCCTTGATGGCGGCCTCGACGATATGGTCGGGCGTGCGGAAATCGGGCTGGCCGATGCCGAGATTGATGATGTCCTTGCCCGCCTGCGCAAGTGCTGTGGCGCGGGCGAGCACGGCGAAGGCGTTTTCCTCGCCGATGCGGTCGAAGGCGGCAATGGTGTGGAGGGTCATGGTAAAACCGTGTGAGCCGGAATGACGTCGGTATGGGCGAAGTCGTCGCCTTTGAAAAGCAGAGGAGCTTCCAAATGGCGGGCGAACGCATATGACATGCAGTCGCCGAAGTTCAGCTTTGCCGGATGGCCGGACCCACGTCCATAGCGCATCGCCGCAGTCGCGGCGATCCAGCCAACTCTGTCATCCATGGGCAGGATGTTCACCTCAAACTCGGCGATGAATTGAATGAGCCAGGACCGGAGGTCCAGTTCGAGACGGCGCAGGGAACAGAACTCGACGATGCAGGACGGCGGAAGTATACGAAGCGGAAAGTAACCGATCGCATCCACAAGCACTCCGGAATCCGGCTCGCGCAAGATCATCGCGACCAATGCCGAGGTGTCGATCACGCACGAGACCGGCGATTCCGGCATTAGTCGAAGATGCTGTTCATGTCGTCTTCAACCTCTTTCCACGTCAGATTGGGATCACGGGGAGGGACACTACGCATCAGCCGTTCGAATTTCTTGCGGGATTCTTCCGGTGTAAGCCTGTTGGCCGACAGGTTTCGCACGGCGCGCGCCACGACGGCGCTGGGGCCTTCGCCCGTGTGCCGGCCGATCTCCCGGATCATCGCCTCGATTTCCGTGTTCCTAATCGTGATTGCCACTGGACCAATCCTTTGGCGCAGATTTGCGCATACTGGCTCCGGCCGGATGGACGGAAGCATATGCTGCCGTGCTTCCGCGTTCAAGGATAAGCCATGCAAGACCTCGCCAACTGGACACCGCGGCCGCGTCCGCAGCGCATCGTGCTGGAGGGCCGGTATGTCCGGCTCGAGCCGCTCAGCGCGGCGAAACACGGCGACGGCCTCTACAAGGCTGCGACCGAAGGCGAGGCCGATGCGCGCTTCCGCTGGCTGTTCGAGACGACCCCGACCGACCGGGCGAGCTTCGACGCCTGGCTGGCCAAGGCGGAGGCGAGCGAGGATCCGCTGTTCTTCGCCGTGATCGACAAGCAGACCGGCGAGGCGGTTGGCCGCCAGACGCTGATGCGGATCGACCCGACCTACGGCGTGATCGAGATCGGCAACATCCACTGGGGGCCGAAAATGCAGCGTTCCCGGCTGTCGACGGAAGCACAGTATCTCTTCGCCGAATATGTCTTCGACGACCTCGGCTATCGCCGCTACGAGTGGAAGTGCAACAACCGCAACGGGCCGTCGAAGCGGGCGGCCGAGCGCTTCGGCTTCTCGTTCGAGGGCGTCTTCCGCCAGCACCTGATCGTCAAGGGCGAGAACCGCGACACGGCCTGGTATTCAATCATCGACACCGAATGGCCCGATCTGAAGCGCGCCTATGAGGCCTGGCTCGACCCGTCGAACTTCGACGCGGCGGGACATCAGAAGCGGCGGCTGGAGGATTTCCGATCGCTTCGAGTGGAATAGCATAACGTCGCCGGGCCGGTGTAAGCCGTCGGCAAAGACGGAGCTTTGCCATGTTAGGCCACCACGACCATCACGACCACGATCATGACGATTCCGGTCATCACAGCCACGACCACCACGGTCACGGGACCGTCGGCCATGTGCATGGGTCGGGCGACAAGAGACGGGTGCTCATTGCCGCGTTGCTGACCGGGGGGTTCATGGTGGCCGAGGCCATCGGCGGGCTGCTGACGGGATCGCTCGCGCTCTTGGCCGACGCCGGCCACATGCTGACGGATTCGGTTTCGCTCGTGCTTGCCTGGTATGCCTTCCAACTGGCGGGCCGCGCCGCCACCTCCCGCATGACCTACGGTTTCGACCGCGTGAAGACGCTCATCGCCTATACCAACGGGCTTACCATCTTCGCGATCGGCCTGTGGATCTGCTGGGAGGCGGTCGTGCGCTTTGCGGTACCGCAGCCGGTGCTCGGCGGACCAATGCTGGCGGTGGCGATCGCCGGCCTTTGCGTGAACGTCGCCGCGTTTGCCGTGCTGCACGGAGGCGACCGCGAGAACCTCAACATGCGCGGCGCGATCCTGCACGTCGCGGGCGACCTGCTGGGATCGGTGGCCGCGATCGTTGCCGCGGTCGTCATTCTCTGGACCGGCTGGTATCCGGTTGATCCGATCCTGTCGGCGCTGGTGGCCGTCATTCTCTTCCGCAGCGCGTGGTCGCTGGTCAGGGAGGCCGGAGCGGTGCTGCTGGAGGGCACGCCCGACCGGATCGACCGCGACGCCGTGGCGAAAGACATCGAATCGGGCGTGCCTGGCGTGCGGGAAGTGCACCACATGCATGTCTGGTCGATGGACGGCTCGCGCAACCTGGCGACGCTGCATGCCTGCCTCGTCGAGGGCGCGGACGCGTTCGGCGCGGTGAGCGCGATCAAGCAGCGGCTTGCATCGCGCCACGGCATCGGCCATGCCACTGTCGAGGTGGAATACGGCGCCTGCGCCGACGCGGCGGTGGCCCACCCGCACTGAGGAGGCTGGACGCCCTGATGGACCCGCGCTCACGCAATTCGGCGATCGCCGCCCTGGCGATCCTGTTCGGCTTTGGCACCGCCGCCTATTTTCTGCCGAAACTGATGATCTATGTCGGCGAGCGTTCGCCGGTGGCCGCGGGCGGGGTCGCGATCCTGTTCGTCCTGGCCTTCTTCCTCGTGTTCTGGCTGCGGGCGCGTTCGCAAAGGGGAGACCGCTGATGCGTATTCTGGTGACGGGGGCTGCCGGCATGATCGGCCGCAAGCTGGTCGAGCGGCTGGCAAGAGACGGGAGCCTGCGCGGCGAGGCAATCACCGCGCTCGACCTGCACGACATCGTCGCAGCCGACCTCGTGTCGGTCCCAGGAGCCGAGACGTCGGTCTTCGTCGGCGACATCGCCGGCGCCGATACCGTCGATATGCTGGTTTCGCGGCGTCCGGACGTGGTCTTCCATCTCGCCGGCGTCGTCTCCGGGGAGGCGGAGGCGAACTTCGACCTCGGCTATCGGGTCAATCTCGACGGGACGCGGATGCTGTTCGACGCGATCCGGCTGGCTGACTACAATCCGCGCGTTGTCTTCACCTCGTCGATCGCGGTGTTCGGCGCGCCGTTCCCGGATGTCATCCCGGACGAGTTCCATCCGACGCCGCTGACCTCCTACGGCACGCAGAAGCTGATCGGCGAGGCGCTTCTGGCCGACTACACGCGGCGCGGCTTCATGGACGGGATCGGGATCCGCCTGCCGACCATCTGCGTCAGGCCAGGCAAGCCGAACAAGGCGGCGTCCGGCTTCTTCTCCGGCATCATTCGCGAGCCGCTGAACGGCGAGGCAGCGATCCTGCCCGTTCCGCGCTCGGTGGTGCATACGCATGCCAGCCCGCGCTCGGCGGTCGGCTTCCTGATGCGGGCGGCCGAGATCGACGGCGACCTCGTCGGTCCGCGCCGCAACCTCACCATGCCGGGCGTGGGCGTGACCGTGGGCGAGCAGATCGAGGCGCTGGAGCGCGTGGCGGGATCGAACGTGGTCAGCCTGATCCGCGAGGTGCCGGACGAGACGATCTGGTCGATCGTGAAGAACTGGCCGACCCGGTTCGAATCGCGCCGGGCGCGGGAACTGGGCTTCGAGGCCGAGACCAGCTTCGACGAGATCGTGAAGGCCTATATCGAGGAAGAGCTGGGACGCTAAACCGTCGCCGCCAGCAGCGTCAGCCCGATCAGGAAGATGAAGGCGGCGCCGGCGATCTCGACGGCGAGGTGGATGCGGTTGCCGATGCGACCGTCGCCGGCGATCGACACGGCGACGTTCTTTGCCGTCACCGCGAGCGTCGCCAGCGCCGAGACGGTAATGGCGGTGCCGAGCGCCATGGCGAGCACCGAGGCGATGCCGGCGACCCACAGGCCGTTGAGGAAGGCGAAGGTCAAAACGATCAGCGCGCCGGAGCAGGGACGGATGCCGACCGCAGCGACGGCGGCCCAGGCTGCGCGCCAGTCGAAGCGGTCGGAGCCCAGCAGCGCCGGATCGGGTGCGTGGCTGTGGCCGCAGGTCTCGCAGACTTCGCCGGGGCCGTGGTCGTGGTGGGCATGTTCGTGATGGGCATGGGAATGCGAATGACCGTGATGGTCGTGGTCATGCGTTGAGGCGTGGGCATGCGCCGACGCGTGCGAATGGCCGTGGTCATGATCCTGATGCTCGTGCCCGGCGTGGGCATGCGAATGGGCGACCGCAGCCGACAGGCTGTGTGCCGGCCGGCCGGAGAAGCGCGCGACGAGCCTGACGCCCGCCTTCTTCCACAGGAGCCAGGCGCCGAAGAGGGTGACCAGGACGTAGCTCGACACTTCGAGGAACCAGGTGGCGTCGGTCATGGAAACACTGGTGCCGCGCAGCACGAAATAGACCAGTGTCATGACCACGATCGCGGTCGCTGCCTGGAGGAAGGCCGAGACGAAGGAGAGCATTACGCCGCGGCGCAGCGCCACCTCGTTGGCCAGCATGTAGGACGAGATGACCGCCTTGCCGTGGCCGGGGCCGGCGGCGTGGAAGATGCCGTAGGCGAAGGAGAGGCCGACCAGCAGCCAGGCGCCGCCGCCGCCGTCGCGCATTGATTTCATGGCGCCGGTGAGCTGACGGTAGAAGCCCTGCTGCTGCGCGTTGATCCAGTTGAGGATGCCGGAGAAGAAGCCGGTCGACGGAAGGACCGCTTCGTTGGTGCCGATGCCAAGCGAGCTGGCGGCATGGGCATGGCCGGCGACATGCGCCAGGACATAGGCGAGGGCGAGCGCGGCGAATGCGATGCGGACGGTCTTCTTCTGCATGGTGTTCAGCCCTGTCCCTGGCAGACGATCTCGAGCTTGGTGGCGAAGATCTTGCTCATGTCAGTGCCGGCGGGATCGTTGAAGAATTCGTCGGTCAGCGTCGCCTGGTTCTGCGAGATCGCCTCGTCGGGGTCGGGACGGATGACCTGGCGCTTGCAGGAGGCGGGCAGCGCGTCGACCTTCATGTTGTCGTCTTCGGTGAAGTCGATGGCGGTGTAGAAGGTCGGGTCGTAGACGCCGAAATCGACCTTGCCGGCGAGCGGGAACACCGCCTTTGGCTTCGATTCGAACAGGACGATGAGCTGGTTGTCCTCGAGCGTGGCGATCAGCTGGTCCGGCGCGTTCATCGGCACGTCCTTGCCGTCGGCCTCAACCAGCTGGAAGTAGTTGTATTCGGAGAGCGATTCGAAGATCGTCTTCGATACTTCCGCCAGTTCCGAATCGTCGAGCTTCAGGTCCTTGTTGGTGTCGAACTCGACAAGGACGGTCGAGGAGAACAGGTCGTCGAAGCGCCAGACATGACGCAGCGCCGACACATTGCTCGACGGATCCAGCTTCACCTCGAGGCTCGCCTCGGCGAAGACATGCGGATGGACCCAGGCCGGAGAAGCCCAAAACAGCGCTCCGGCAAATGCCGGCGCGATGCGCAGCGCGCGTCCGGAACCAGGAGTGGCCATCCGTCCCTCATGCCTTTGGTGTGTGCGGACAGATGCCGTCCAATGGGGGCGAAATTGGGACGTCACCGCTGTTCGTATGTCCTGAACCATTGGGCGAGATAGTCGACGAAAGCCCTGACCTTGGCCGGCAGGTAGCGCCGGTGAGGGTAGACCGCGAAGACGCCGCCGCCGGACGGAAGGAATTCGTCGAGGACGGACACCAGCGTGCCGTCGTCGAGGGCCGGCCGTGCGATGAAATCAGGTATGGTGGCGAAGCCGAGCCCGGCGATGGCGGCGGCCCGCACAGTCTGCGGGCTGTTGACCTCGAGGCGGCCCGTCACCGCCACCGTGATCTGCTCGCCCTGCTCGCCGATGAAGGGCCAATTGGACAGCCAGCGTCCGTTGGTGTCGATCACGCAGGGCATCCGCGCCAGGTCCTGTGGGCGCTCGGGGCGGCCAAATTTCGCGATCAGGTCCGGCGAGCCGCAGACCTTGATGCCGAAGGAGGCCAGCTTGCGCGCGATCAGCGAGGAGCTTTCGAGCCTCGTGATGCGGATGGCGAGGTCGAAGCCCTCTTCGACGAGGTCGACGAACCGGTCGTCGAGGTGGATGTCCAGCACGATGTCGGGGTGTTCGTCGGCGAAGTCGATCAGCGATTGGCCGATCGGCGCGTCGGCGAAGGTGCGCGGCGCGGTGAGCTTGATGCGGCCGCGCACGTCGCCGGAGGAATCGCGCACCGTGTCGGCGAGGCTGTCGATCTCGCGCAGGATTTCGGAGGCGCGCCTGTAATAGGTGTGGCCGGCCTCGGTGAGCGAGAACTGCCGCGTGGTGCGGTTCAACAGCAGAGCGCCGAGTTCGTCCTCGAGCTCGCGGACATATTTCGACAGCAGCGCCTTGGAGCGGCCGATCTTGCGGGCGGCGGCGGAAAAGCCCTCCGCCTCGACCACATCGATGAAGGCGCGCATGCGGGTGAGCGTGTCCATGTTCACACCGTCGTTCGAGAATCAGGAACGGCAGAAGCCGGATCGTTCGGCATTTATGGCAGGAGAGGGAGGGAGGGGGAAGGGAGTAGGGGAGTGGGGTGCCGGTTCCTGCGCCTCCGTCATTCCGGGACCGCGCAGCGGGACCCGGAATCCAGAGCGCCGGCGTTGCCCATTCGGGACAACGATCGTCATCCTCGGGCTTGTCCTTCGGGCGTTCGATTGGCTTTGCAAGGTCCACTGGAGCTTGCAAAGCTACTTCATTCCGAGGATCTGCGGCGTCGAAGAACTGGCAGGACCGTTTCCGCACAGCCGCGATCGGCAGTAGATCCTCGGGACAAGCCCGAGGATGACGGCGGAAGAGGGTAAGTGCCGGGGACAGTTTACTTTTTTCCGCACGAGGGCGTCGCCCGTGCAAGGCTTGCGCGGGCGGAAAGAAAGTAAACTGTCCCCTGCGGTTCCTTACGACGTGTCGCGGAGCTCGACCGGCGAGAAGACCGCGCTTGGAAGCCTCCGGATGAATGCCTCGAGCCCGCGGAGCGGGTTGACCTCGTCACCGGCCTCGCCCACTGCCTGATCCTGCCGCCAGGCCGCAACGCGCCGGAGATAGGCGGCGATGCCGCTGATGACCACCGCCAGCGCGCGCAGCGAGGCGGCGATGTCGAGCGCGTCGGCCGGCCCGGTGCCGTAGCGGACATTGGGCAGAGCGGGCGACCAGAGCCGGCCCGCCGCGTTCCAGGTCGAGTCGGCGACGTAGTCGCGGGCGATGAGGTCGGCCTGCCGGGCGGCCCACAGCACGCTGAAGCGGACCCAGGGGCTATCGCCGGCGGCGCGTTCTGCGAGGGCTGCGAGCGCAAGCAGGGTCGCGACGATGCTGCAAAGCACCTCCTGCCCCCTCCCTGTCTTCGCCTTTCCCCTCACCGCCGGCTCCTTTGCGTCGCACCGGGCCCATGATGCGGCAGGCTGGAAAGGGCGTGGATAAAAAAAGTGAGTGGTGAGTGGTGAATGGTGAATGGGAACAGAGGGTTGGCGGCAAAAACTTCTTCCCGCCGGGGGCGATCGATGCACAGGGGGAGCGCTCAAGCCTGACCGTGCAGGCCGGCGCAAGCCGCCCGCGCGCCGTCATCCCGGTGGCCGGAGGCCCGCCGGGACCCATTGATCGCCGGCAAATGGAATGCAGTCGGTCATGCATCGGAGGTAGGCGTTTTCGGCGTGTGTCCGGAGAGAGGAATGGATACCGGCTGGCCTCCGGCCGCCGGCATGACGGAGGTGTAGGGGTGCGGGGAAGGGGGAATCGGTCCACGCGTCGCGGTGCCGAGTATCGGTCTTTCGAGGCCCCGCGCGCCCCCTCCACCACTACGTGGTCCCCCTCCCCCGCTTCGCAGGGGAGGATATGCCGGCGCCGCCGCCGCGCCCTTATCCTCCCCCGTTTACGGGGGAGGGGGACCATGCGCAGCATGGTGGAGGGGGCGTTGATTGCAGGGACATGCCGGGCATGGCGAAGGCGTGAAGGGATTTCGGGCCGGGCGGCTTGCCTGCTCGACCCAGTCCGCCGCGACGACGTCTGGCGCGCGGCTTTCCTCTTGCGCGGACGGTGGCGGCGGGACTAGGCGGGAGGGGACCAGACTCACCGGGAATCATCCATGACCTCATCCGCCAGACTCCGCATCGCCGTGCTTTACGGCGGGCGATCCTCCGAACACGATGTCTCGGTGATGTCGGCGACCAACGTTATGGCCGCGCTCGACCCGGCGAAATACGATGCGGTGCCGATCTATGTCACGCGCGAGGGCCGGTGGCTGGACAGCAGCTTCGCCGATGGCGCGCTGGCGAAACCGGCCGGCGGCACGGAGCTTTGCCTTGTTGCCGGAGGGCAGGGCCGGTTGCTGGCGATCCCGCAGGACGGCGCGGCGCGGGACCTGCCGCCGGTCGACGCGCTGTTTCCGGTGCTGCACGGGCTGAACGGCGAGGACGGGTCGGTGCAGGGCCTGGCGCAGGCGGCGCGCGTGCCGCTGGTCGGCTGCGACATTCTCGGTTCGGCCAATGCGCTCGACAAGGACCTGTCGAAGCGGCTGCTGCTCCAGGCCGGGGTGCCGGTGGCGCGGTCGCTGACGATTACGGCCGATGCGGCGCCGGCCTTCGCCGAGGTCGCGGCGGCGCTCGGCCTGCCGGTGTTCGTCAAGCCGGCGCGGCAGGGCTCGTCGGTCGGCGTCAGCAAGGTGGCGAGCGAGGCGGAGTGGGCCGCCGCGCTCGACCTCGGCTTCCGCCACGATGCGAAGCTTTTGGTGGAAGAGTTCGTCAGGGGGCGCGAGATCGAGCTTGCCGTTCTGGAAGCGCCGGACGGCAGCCTGTTCGTGTCGCGGCCGGGCGAGATCGTGCCGGCGCAAAGCCACGGCTTCTACAGCTACGACGCCAAATATGTCGACGCGGACGGGGCCGCGATCCGCGTGCCGGCGGAGCTGCCGGCGGAGGTCGAGGAGCGGCTGAAGGCGTTGGCTGCGCAGGCGTTCCGGGCGGTCGGCTGCGATGCGATGGCGCGGGTGGATTTCTTCGTCACGGCCGATTTCGACATAAGGCTGAACGAGCTGAACACCATTCCCGGCTTCACCGACATCTCGATGTATCCGAAGGCGATGGCGGCGAGCGGCGTGAGCTATCCGGAGCTGCTCGACCGGCTGGTGGCGCACGGGATGGCAAGGGCGACGCGGGAGGGGTAGTACCAACGGCGACAATGATTGACCGTTGGCGCCGCCCCTCATCGCCCTGCCGGGCACTTCTCCCCGTCAGGACGGGGAGAAGGACGCAGCTCAAACGCCGGCGACCCCCTCTCCCCGCTTGCGGGAAGAGGGTAAGGGTGAGGGGCAGCGCCGACGGTCGAAGATCATTTCCGTTGGTGTAAGCGCCGGGGACAGTTTACTTTTTCCCGCAGGAACGGTGCGGCGGCTGCGAGGCTGGCGCGGGCGGGAAGAAAGTTAACTGTCCCCTGTACCTAGCTCCTCAAGCCCGGCGCTTCCTGGCCGGTGCGCTGGACGTATTCGGTGTAGCCGCCGCCATAGGCGTGCAAGCCGTCGGCGGTGAGTTCCAGCACGCGGTTTGAGAGCGCGGCCAAGAAATGGCGGTCGTGGCTGACGAAGAGCATGGCGCCCTCGTAGCGCGACAGCGCCTCGATCAGCATCTGCTTGGTGGCGATGTCGAGATGGTTGGTCGGCTCGTCGAGGACGAGGAAGTTGGGCGGGTCGAACAGCATCTTGGCCATCACCAGCCGCGCCTTTTCGCCGCCCGAGAGCACGCGGCACTTTTTCTCGATGTCGTCACCGTGGAAGCCGAAGCAGCCGGCGAGCGCGCGCAACGGCGCCTGGCCGGCCTGCGGGAAGGAATCCTCTAGGCTCTGCAGCACGGTGTGCTCCCCGTCGAGCAGTTCCATCGCGTGCTGGGCGAAATAGCCCATCTTGACGCTCGGGCCGCGCGCGACCGTTCCGTCGTCGGGCTCGGCAGCACCTGCGACCAGCTTCAGGAGCGTCGACTTGCCGGCGCCGTTGACGCCCATGACGCACCAGCGCTCGCGGCGGCGGACCTGGAAGTCGAGCCCGTCGTAGATGGTGCGGCTGCCGTAGCGCTTCGAGACGTTCTTCAAGGTGGCGACATCCTCGCCGGAGCGGGGCGCGGGCTGGAACTCGAAGCGGACGGTCTGCTGGCGCCTGGGCGGCTCGACCTTGTCGATCTTGTCGAGCTTCTTGACCCGGCTCTGCACCTGGGCGGCGTGGCTGGCGCGCGCCTTGAAACGCTCGATGAAGGCGATCTCCTTGGCGAGCATCGCCTGCTGGCGGTCGAACTGCGCCTGCTGCTGGACGTCGGCCAGCGCGCGCTGCTCGCGGTAGAACTCGTAGTCGCCGGAATAGGTGGTCAGCGTGCCGCCGTCGATCTCGACGATCTTGCCCACGATGCGGTTCATGAACTCGCGGTCGTGCGAGGTCATCAGGATCGCGCCGTCATAGCCTCTCAGGAAATTCTCCAGCCAGATCAGGCTCTCGATGTCGAGATGGTTGGACGGCTCGTCGAGCAGCATCGCGTCGGGGCGCATGAGCAGGATCTTGGCGAGTGCGACGCGCATCTTCCAGCCGCCGGAGAGCTTGGCCACGTCGCCCGCCATCATCTCGTCGGAGAAGCCAAGGCCGCCGAGGATCTCGCGGGCGCGGCCGTCGAGCGCGTAGCCGTCGAGCTCGTCGAACTTGGCCTGGACCTCGCCGTAACGCTCGATGATTTCGTCCATGCGGTCGGCCTGGCCGGGATCGCCCATGGCGGCCTCGAGCACGGCCATCTCCTCGGCGAGCTTCGACACCGGGCCGACGCCGTCCATGACCTCGACCACGGGCGAATGGCCGGCCATGTCGCCGACATCCTGGCTGAAATAGCCGATGCGCACGCCCTTATCGATCGAGACCTGGCCCTCGTCGGGCAATTCCTCAGCCGTGATCATGCGGAACAGCGTCGTCTTGCCGGCGCCGTTCGGCCCGACCAGCCCGACCTTCTCGCCGCGCTGGATCGTCGCCGACGCCTCGATGAAGACGATCTGCTTGCCGTTCTGCTTGGAGATGGATTCGAGACGGATCATGCGAGGGAACTCTTAAGGGCGCGCGGGGAGGGCGTGCCAAAGCACGGCCGGGGCGGGGAGGCAAGGGGCGCGGGTGTCGCGGCGGGCCGCCGGTCACCCGCCATCGGCCGGAAGGACGACGACCAGCTGCGGCAGGCCGTCCGACGTCTTGCGCGGGGAGCGGCCGTCGGGACCGACGACGCCGCCGATGCGGCGGCGCAGGTTGGAGAAGGACTCGAACCGGACGGTGTCGATCGGCTCGTCGAGCTGGATGGAGATGTCGTAGTGCCTGCCGGCCTTCGACAGCGCGACGACCCTGCCGGTGAAGTCCTGGCCAAGATAACGCCCACGCACCTGCTCGCCGATCCGGAAGAAGCGCGGTTCCGCCCGGGCGAGACGGGCATGCAGGGTGTTCCAGTCGCGTGCGCCGTTCTGCCGGGCGATGATCTCCAGCGCCTGGGCGTGGCTGATCGGCGTGCCCTCGCCGGCAAGCGCGGCGCGAAGCGCCTTCGCCTGGGATTTCGCCTCGTCCACGGATTTGATGGTCATGCGGGCTCCTCCCGTACGGTCAGCCCGAAACCGGCACCAGACGTGCGCCGCCGCAGGCCGGCGATCGCGATGGCCGATGCGAGGACCAGGACGAGGCCGTCGGCGATCGGATAGGCTAGCCAGAACGTGGGAACAACCCAAGTCAATCCGAGCGCGACGACCAGCATTGGGCTCAGCAGGAAGGGCTTAGCGAGCGTCAAGGCGGCGGTTCGCGCCGGCTGGCCGACGGCCTGGAAATAGAGCGCCAGGACCAGGATCGGACCGGTGAAAAGATAGAGCGACAGCATCGGCTGCAGGATCGTCGCGACCTGGGCGACGACCGCCGGATCGCCGATGAAGGCGGTTCCGACAAGGTGGCTGCCCCAGAGCAGAACCCCCTCGACGGCCGCGCAGTAGGCGAAGGCGAAGCCGAGGGCGAGCCGCAGCACGCGGTCTGAGCGGAGGTGGAGCCCCGCTCCGACATTGTTGCCGACGATGCTCTGCATCGCGAGCGCCAGCGCCATCAGCGGAAGGAACGTGAAGGAGAAGATCCGCGTGACGATCCCATAGGCCGCGACCGTCTCGGCATAGGCCGGCCCGGCCGTCAGGCGCAGGGTTGCGATGACGGTCGCCGAGACGAGCGCGATGCCGATGAAGCTCAAACTGACCGGCGCGCCGAGCACCAGGATGGAGCGCCAGCCGCCGGTCCATCTGTATCGGCGCAGCGAGGCGAGCGGCACGAAGCCGTCGCCGCGCAGGCGCTGGACGATGAGCAGCGACAGGCCCAAGGCCTGCGCCAGCGCGGTGCCGAGCGCCGATCCGGCGACGCCGAAGCCGAGCCCGACGATCAGCATGTAGTTGAGCGCGATGTTGGCGATGGTCACTCCGACGGACATCGACGCCATCAGGCCGGCGCGGCCCTCGTTGCGCCAGGCATCGGCGTGCAGCCCGAGCAGGAACTGCACGGGCGAGGCACAGACCGTGATGGCGAGGAAGGTCCAGGCCATGGCCGCGATCGGCTGCTGGCCGCCGGACAGGCGGGCGATGGCGGCGTCGCCGCCGATGAAGAAGGCGGCAGCGAGCAGCAGCGCGATCAGGAGCACCAGCCCGTGCGCACGAGCGAACACGGCGGCCGCCTCGTCGCGCCGGCCGGCGCCGAGCGAGCGGGCAAACAGGCTGGACATGCCGCCGCTGACCAGGGTGGACAGCGCGATCGTCGCCATCAGGGCCGGGAAGACGAGGCTGATCGCGGCAAGCGCGTCGGCGCCGACGAAATGGCCCAGGAACGCCGCGTCGACGACGGTCAAGAGGCCGCTCATGCTCATGACGACCATCATGGGCAGGGCCTGGGCCAGGAAGAGCCGGCCGGTGGGCGCGGTCAGAAAACGGTTCTCGGATGCGTGTCGGGACGACATCGCTCACTCCTCACATGAGGCATTCCGCGCTGGATGGGGGCCCGCATTGCCCACCTACGAAATGCTTCGAGGGTGAGTGTCGTGATTTCCTCGGGCTTCACCGTAACTTGCGTCCGCAGGCGGCAGGTGCCCGATACCTGCGGCGCGTGTAGGACCCGGACTGCCCCGGCGTCAAGGCGAAAATACTTAGCAAGTTGGCGAAGTTTTCCCTTGCGCGGCCGAGGGCGCCGATGATAGTTAGCTTTATGGCTAAGCATGATCCTGAGCTCTCCCTGTTGTTCCACGCGCTGGCGGATGAAACGCGACGCGCGATGCTGAGCCAGCTGGCCGAGGGCCCGGCCCGGGTGACGGATCTGGCCGGGCCGACGGGACTGCGCCTGCCGACGGTGATGCGCCACCTGTCGGTGCTGGAGGAGGCGGGTCTGATCGCGACGTCGAAGGACGGACGGGTGCGCACTTGCGCCATCGTGCCCGAGGCGATGGAGCCGGCGCGGACCTGGATCGACGAGCAGCGGGCCATTTGGGAAGCCAGGCTCGACCGGCTGGACACGTTTGTGATGAATATAGTGAAGGAACGCGGAACATGACGGCAAACACGAAAGCGAACGTGGCCCCGACGGACTCCCATCCGAGGCAAGGCGGCTTTGCGACGCTCACCTTCGAGCGGACCGTCGCGGCGCCCGTTTCGGCGCTGTGGCAGGCCTGGACGGCGCCGGCCGCGCGGGCGGTCTGGGCTTCGCCGTCGCCCTCGGTGAAGGTCGAGTTCCTCGAGGCCGACACGAAGGTCGGCGGCCGCGAGGTCTCGCTGTGCAAGGTTCAGGGCCAACCCGACATAAG
Source organism: Mesorhizobium sp. (assembly GCF_023954305.1). Taxonomy (NCBI): domain Bacteria; kingdom Pseudomonadati; phylum Pseudomonadota; class Alphaproteobacteria; order Hyphomicrobiales; family Phyllobacteriaceae; genus Mesorhizobium; species Mesorhizobium sp. The sequence goes on from NZ_JAMLIG010000001.1 coordinate 3,095,019, forward strand.
CTGCGAGGTCGGCTGGCTGGTGCTGCAGCCTGCGGTACGCAGCGTGAACTACGAGGTGATCTCGTCGGAAGGCGCGACGCGGTCGACGGCGCTGGTGACCGCGGATTTCGCCGATCTCGGCGAGCGCAGCCGGCTGGTGGTGACGGTGCAGCTGTCGTCGCTCTCCGAGGACATGGAGGCGGGCTACCGCCAGGGCTTCGGCGCGGGGCTGGACAACCTCGCCGGCGTGGCGGAGCGGACCATGGTGCTGCAGCGGGTGATCAGGGCGCCGCGCTCGGTCGTCTGGGGCGCGTGGATGAACAACGAGACGCTGCCGCAATGGTGGGGGCCGGAGGGCTATTCCTGCCGCACCAAGCGGATCGACTTGAGGGCCGGCGGCGAATGGGTCTTCGACATGATCGGCCCGGACGGCACGGTCTACCCGAACCATCACCGCTATGGCGAGGTCAGGACCGAGGAAGGGTTCGGCTACAGCCTGCTCTGGGGCGAGAACGGCCCGAAACATGCCGACGCCTGGGCTTCGTTCGAGGACGAGGGCGGGGCGACCAGGGTGACGCTCGGCATGGTGTTCGCCACCGCGGCCGAGTTCCAGACCGCGAAGGGCTTTGGGGCGGTGGAGCTGGGGCTGCAGACGCTGGGCAAGCTGGAGCGGTTTATCGGGAAGGTGTGAGGGGGCGGGGGGTCTGGTGCTTGGCGGGGCGCATCGAAACCGGTGGCGATTCTCGTGGAGGGCACAGGCAACCCGAAGGGACAGTACTCACTCCGAGCAAACCGCTTGGGAGCGGCGCCTCCAGCCTGTCGGTCTTGGGGCCGGTTCCGGACTGTCCGCTTTGGCGAAGCTTGGACTGAGAGCCGCCGGTCCGCAGCCGACCCTATTGCGGACATCGCGACAGCGTCGTCTCCACTGGCGGCTTTGCGCCCCCTATCCAGCCGTTCGGGCAAGATTTGCCTTCACCTAGGAGCGGACGTAGGGCTCGGACGGGATCAAAGTCAACTTTGCGCCCACATTCGAGATGTTGGGCAAACTTAGCTTTCATCCAGAAGCGGAAGTTTCAAGGCTAAATTGAGGAGCGTCTTCTTGATGAAATCCCAAGTCCAAACCTGAACGAGAACCCCGCACCCCCGCTGAGGCAATTATTGGCCCCAGGGACCGCTGCGCACGTCACTCACCTTCCTACTGAACGTGGATTTGCAACATCCGGCGAGTCGGCCTAACCTGATTGTCTATCGCTTCGTGATCGTGATCGTCTTCGAGGGTCTATTGCCAACTAGTCCGAAGCCAAGCTCCACCAAGACGTCCTCCAGCGGCATACTGACCCGCGATGACATCGTCAGGCTTCGCCTAATCAGGCCGGAGGACATGTCGCAGGAGTGTCTCAAGCCGGCGAGCTACGACCTGCGACTGGGCGGCGAATACATGCTGGCCGAGAAGAGTGACGGGAAGGGCAAGCGTGGCCACTCGGCAGTCAAGTCCTGTGCTGGCTCATCGTTGACCATTCTGCCGTTCTCGAGCGTCCTTGTATCCACGTATGAGCGCGTGCAATTGCCGCTGAACGTCGTGGGACGGTTTAACCTCCGGGTTCGCATGGCGTTCAAGGGCTTGGTGGTCCAGATGGGCACTCAGGTTGAGCCCGGCTACAGGGGCAGGCTGTTCGCGATCATCCAAAACATCACGGAAGAGCCGGTCGTTATCGAATATTGTCACTACAAGACCCGCCCGTTTACAATAGAGTTCCATCATACGACCGCAGAAGCCAAGCTGGAGGAGGCCGACCGTAAGGAGTTCAACCACATCAACGATTTGATGGCGGGTGATGGATTCCCTCGCGCGATCAATTCTATTACTGAGAAAGTTGACGGGATCGATCGGTGGAATCGTCGGTGGATTAGATGGCTGCCTCTCTGGTTGCCCGTTGCCTCAGCCTTCGCGCTGACGGGTGCGACACTTTTCGTTTCCGTGCTGGCACCGATTGTTGTCGATTCCACAGGCAAATCGATTGCGGTCGCCACGGACGGGGCGATAACGTCTATATATGGCAATCGCGTTTCAGCCTTGGAGGGTTGGCGGGATGATGTGGATGCCGACACCAGACGGGCGCATGATGGATTGGAGTCGACGTCCATGGCTTTAAGCCGGCTTGAGGATTGGCGCACGTCCATCGAAGCCGACAGGCAGGCCCTGAGGATTGAATTAGACAGGGCGACAGCGACGATTTCTGAATTGCGCGCACAACTCGCGGAAATCGAGCGGGTCGTGTCGGCTGACAAAACTAACCAACAAGAGAGCCAGCCAAGATGATCTGGGACTATGTTTTCATCGGCGCAGGCCCCGCATCACTTGCAGCGGGAGCCGAGCTTGCCCGCGCCACTGGCGCGAGCGTGAGGATTTTTGAAGCGGGACACACTCTGCGTCATCGCGGCTGCCCCGGACTGAAGGACAAGACCTGCGTCTCCTGCGCTGGGGAGTCCTGTCACGTGACGCAAGGTGTCGGCGGCAGTAGTGCGATCTTCGGTAACAAGACCTGCTATTTCCCGGCTAGCAGCGGCATCCTGAAATTTCTGTCAACCCGCGACCGCGATCCCGTAGAGCGCCATGTTCGCCGATTGGTTGGCGACGCTTTGGCTGCCACCACGAATGTGGTTCCCTTGGGAACTTCGCACAATCGCAAGCTTTACCATGCGGGTGTCATTTTCCGGGGCGATTACCGCCGCCTGGTCCAGAGCTTGGTTGATCAAGCCAGCGGCACATGCACGCTGAGCGAAGGCACGCCTGTAAGTGATGTTCGGTCGCGCGGTGATCTTATCGAAATCACCACCACCATGGGCGAGAAGGCGTCCGCGAGGCACCTGGTTCTCGGGACCGGTCGTTCGGCCGCTGCGGCAAGCATGCGGTGGTTCGAGGCGCTTGGCTGCGAGGTTCGCCCGAACTCGCCGGACGTGGGATTTCGGATAGAGGCAGACTCGTCAGACTTTGAGCATTCCTTCTTCTACCAGACCGACCCGAAGTATAAGTTCACCCAGCCAGGTGTAGGTTCTTCGCGCACGTTCTGCGGTTGCCGGGGCGGTGCGATCATCCCCGTCAAACACGGCGACGCGTTCTTCGCGGACGGGGCATTCCTCAATGCAGACACCGGCCGCACGAATATAGCCTTGATGGTCCGCACCGATGCCGTTCCCGCGGGTGACGAGATCGGCCGTTGGCTAGCGAAGGTGAATCGACATGCTGGCGGGCGGCTGCTCCTGGGCCGCGTGGACCTCGACGCTGGCGCAGAAGATGTTGCTCAAAGCGTTGTCGGGTTGCTGCCCAGTTGGCCAACGGCGGACCACCATGCGCTTGCGCGCGATTTGATCCACAAAGTAATTGGTGGCGAGTATGTGCGAGCCTTCAGGCAGAAAGCTGGCACGGCCAAGGTCTATGGCCCGTCGATTGATCTGTATTGGCCCCGTGTGACGATCCGCGAAGGGTTCCGCAGCAGCGTCGACAACGTCTCGGTGATCGGTGACGCCACGGGGGTCTCTCGCGGTATCGTACAGGCTCTCACGTCGGGTTTGGGCTGGGCAGCGGCTGAGGTCCGTCGTAAGTCTGCCCCGTCACTTAAAGAAGCTGTGTCATAGATGCTCCGCTTCGGCGTCGCGGGATATCCCTTGGCCTTTACCCGCTCGGCCAAGGGAAAGTCGCGCATGGCGATCATGGAGTGGTTGGCGACGCAAGGTCTGGACGCTCTCGAGCTCCAGATGACCTATGGCCCGAGGACCAAACCGGAGACCTGCAGGGAACTGCGGGCGGTTGCCGCTGACCATGGTATTCGGCTATCGGTCCATGCCTCCTATTTCATCGTGTTGACCAGTGACGATCCTCAAAAGGTCCGTCGGTCAATCGATACGCTCAAGGTCACGTCGGACCTTGCCGGCGAGCTGGGCGCGAAGGAGGTAGTGCTGCACCCCGGGTCGGTCTACGGCCATCCCGGCCGCGCATTGGATCACTTCGTTTCGAACGCCGGGCAGTTCCTTACCGAGTATGGCGACAGCGGGGCCGGTATTTTCGTTGAGACCGCCGGGAAGACCGGCCAATTGGGCTCGGTCGACGAGATATTGGCGATGTCGGCAGCGCTCGCCAACGTTCATCCATGCATTGATTTTGGGCACGTGCATGCCCGGACGCTTGGGACCTTGCGATCGAGCGAGGCTGTGGGGTCGGTCGTCCGGCAGGTTGGCAATTTCCTACTCTCCCGACCAGACAAGCGAGTCCATTTCCACTACACGCCTATCCATTTCGGCCCGAAAGGCGAGATTCAGCATCGCGCGATCAATGACCGGCGACCGTCCGCAGACGACCTGTTTGCCGCTCATGCGCATCCTGAAGAGGGCTTCTACCATCCTCGGGTAGCGAACGTCGCGCCATGGCTGCGAGCGTTGAGCATTAATGCCACGGTGATCTCAGAGACCCACAACAGCCAGGAGGAGGGCGCTTGCGCCCTCCGCGATGCTGTCCTCATGCGGCAGGCGGCCTAACGAGCGGCTTGTCCACCGGCAGCAGCTCATAAAACATGATGCCTTGGTCGCCGGTGATGGCCGCTTCGGTATAAAATGTGTCGAAAGGAAGCTTGCGACACCAGCTTAAGATCTTCTGGGTGCCAGAGCGCAGGCGCTCGGGCACTTCCGCGACCGCAGGGTGCCGTTCGTAGCGGTCAACTCTGCAGGTGAAGTGCGGGGCGTCATGGCCCCTGGAAACTAGAGTTTTTTCGTCCAGCGCGCCCTCGACGGTGTAGCCCTCCCAATCGCAAAGGATGTTCAGGAAAGCTACCGGCTGCCATGAAGGGTAGACGATATAGCCTTCGACATCGCCGTGTCGTTGAAGCCTTGCATTAATCAGCGGTACTAACGCTTCCTCCACCACGTGGTTTGCGAAGTAGCTCCCTATCTCGCGAGCGCCGTCTTTGCGCACCGTGCGCACCGTCCAGCCGTTGGGTGCCTTGGCAGGCAAAGGTGTCGCGAGGTCGTCGGCTTCAACAACATGTGTCCAACGCGGCACGGGCAAGCCGTAAGCCGCGAGCAGCTCGAGCCCTGATAAGCGTTGCGAGGTTCGGTTCATGCTTCCGCTTACCATGCTGCCTCTTACAGTGCGACATGGGTTTGACTACGCTTGGCCACGTTTGGTCTGCCCCCACAAAGTGGTCTCGTGTGCATGGCTTTTGAGCCGTTGGAGGACTGGAGAACGCCGGAAAAGTGACACCGCGAGGAAGAGATCGTCACAAAGCTTCGGCAGTTTGATATGCTTAGTTCGCAGGGCAGATCGGTCGCTGAGGCGATCCGCTCGATAACCAATAAAGGCCGAAGAAAACTCGCATGTGAGACAGTCGCAATACAATGGTCCGAGCGGCGAGCGCGCGCCTTGTCCTCAGCGAACATGGAGATGACGAGCGCGGCACGAGGCGTTGAGCCACCTCACCGTGGATCGGCTTACCAGGACGCTTGATAATACGCGTTGCTCGCAAAGAACCAGACTGTCCAAATACGGAACCCAACGCGACAATGCGGGTGTCGTCGCCAAAGGTCCGCTTCCCACCCCCTTCCGCACATACCAGCGGCGCAAGCGTAATGGCATCTTTTCGGGACGAGCCAAGGTCTCGGGTGAAATGAGACGCATCGCTCTCATCCGGGCAACGCCTCGCAAAGCAGATCGCGCTCCTCGCTCCCAACCCCGGAAATCCCCCGCCGAAACAAGCCGTTAACGCCCGTATCCGCGCCGCGAAAAAAATCCGCCCCACCCCCACTTTTTCCTTGATTGTGACACCCCCTCTCATTACATCCGCGCTTGCCCAAAGTCGCACGTGCCTGTGGGCGTCCCCCGAACCTCGGAATGGCGAGGCGAGGGCAGGTAACCGGGGAGTAACGAACCCGGTCGGTTCAGCGGCCAACCGCCGATCCGAGGACGCCTTGAAGCAACGACGGTGCGGGCCTTGTTGGAAGCCGGTTGTCCACATGCCGGTCTCCTCTGAGGCACACCCTCATTGCCGGCAGTGCGGACGGGTTTCCCCTCCAAGCCAAGGCAGACAAAGCGAACCGAGGTCGGGCTGACCAAGGTTCATCGCCGCGAGACGGCTTTCGATGGTTCCGGGGTCTCCACCGGCTGGTTCCATCGGATACGCGTCCCGCCTTTGTTTGACCGCGACAGCGAGGCTGCGTGCCCGCTCGCTCGCAGCAATGGCGCACACTTGCGCGATGGAGAGACCGATGGCCACCCAGCGCATCCTCGATTTCCTCGCCACCCGACGACCCGCCGGCCCCTGCCTGGTGGTCGACCTCGACGTCGTGGCCGACAATTTCCGCGCCTTCGAAAAGGCGCTGCCGGAGAGCAAGATCTACTACGCGGTGAAGGCAAACCCCGCGCCGGAGATCCTGCGCCTGCTCGCCTCCATGGGCTCGTCCTTCGACACGGCGTCGGTCGCCGAGGTCGAGATGGCGATGGACGCCGGCGCGCCCGCTGAGCGCATCTCCTACGGCAACACGATCAAGAAGGAGCGCGACATCGCCCGCGCCTACGAGCTCGGCATCCGCCTGTTCGCGGTCGACTGCGTCGAGGAGGTCGAGAAGATCGCGCGCGTCGCGCCGCAGGCGAAGGTGTTCTGCCGCGTGCTGACCGACGGCGAGGGTGCGGAGTGGCCCTTGTCGCGCAAGTTCGGCTGCGTGCCGGAGATGGCGGTCGACGTGCTTCGGCATGCGAAGTCGCTCGGGCTCGACGCCTATGGCGTGTCGTTCCACGTCGGCTCGCAGCAGACGAACCTCGACGCCTGGGACAAGGCGCTGGGCGACGCCAAGCGCGTGTTCTCGACGCTGGCCAACGAGGGCATCGTGCTCAAGATGGTCAACATGGGCGGCGGCTTCCCGACGCGCTACCTGAAGGACGTGCCGGCGGCGCAGGCCTACGGCCAGGCGATCTTCGAGGCGCTGTCGAAGCATTTCGGCAACCAGATCCCGGAGACGATCATCGAGCCGGGCCGCGGCATGGTCGGCAATGCGGGCGTCATCAAGTCGGAGGTCGTGCTGATCTCGAAGAAGTCGGCCAACGACAACGTGCGTTGGGTCTATCTCGACATCGGCAAGTTCGGCGGGCTGGCCGAGACGATGGACGAGGCGATCCGCTACCCGATCTCGACCGTGCATGACGGCGACGAGACCGCACCTTGCGTGCTCGCCGGCCCGACCTGCGATTCGGCCGACGTGATGTACGAGAAGACGCCCTATCCGATGCCGCTGTCGCTGACGATCGGCGACGAGGTGCTGATCGAGGGCACCGGCGCCTACACCACCACCTATTCGGCGGTGGCGTTCAACGGCTTCGAGCCGCTCAGGGCCTATGTGATCTGATTGTCTCCCTCCCCCTCGAGGGGAGGGTGGACAAGCGCCGAAGGCGATTGGACGGGTGGGGTCGTTGCGGCCGTGCCCGTCGTCGACCGGCCCCACCCGGCTCGCTCCGCTCGCCACCCTCCCCTCAAAGGGGAGGGATCACCACCCGCATGCAACTCTCGCTTTGGGGGTGCGTTGACGCACACCTGGAGATACTACCGTGAACGCAGTGCCTGCCCCCGCCTACGCCTTTTCCATCGTTTCCGAGACCGCCCGCGACATTGCCGCGCGCGAGGCGCTGCTCGACCGCGCCATGGGTCCGGGCCGCAAGCGCAAGTCGTCGGAGAAGATCCGCCGCGGGCGCCTGCCGGCACAGGGCCTGGCCTTCGTCGCGTGCGGCGAGGACGGGCGCGTGGTGGGAACGGTCAGGCTGTGGGATGTGGCGATGGAAACAGCCCCCTCATCCGGCGCTTCGCGCCACCTTCTCCCCGTGGGGGAGAAGGGGCTCGCGACGGATGCGCCCTCCTCTCCCCATCGGGGAGAGGGTGGCTCGCGCAGCGAGCCGGGTGAGGGGGTGTCGTGGGGCCGCGCCCTGCTGCTCGGCCCGCTGGCGGTCGAACCGTCGCTGAAGTCGGCCGGCATCGGCTCGGCGCTGATGCGTCACGCGATCGAAGAGGCTGCCCGGCTCGGTCATGGCGCGATCCTGCTCGTCGGCGACGCGCCGTACTACGCCCGCTTCGGCTTCTCGGCGGAGAAGACCGACCGGCTGGCAATGCCCGGACCCTACGAGAAGCACCGGTTCCTGGCGCTGGAGCTGAAGGCCGGCGCGCTCGACGGCGCACAGGGCGTGCTGAAGGCGGCGGGGCGGAAGGCCGAGACGGCGAAGGTGGCGTTGGCGGCGTAGGTTTCGCTCTTCAGACATGGCGATCGTATAGGAACCACCCCCACCCCTGACCCCTCCCCACAAGGGGGAGGGGAAGCCGGTAACGACCCGCGCCGATGGAATGACGCCGCTGTGATGGGAGCTTGACACAGATCTGATGCAGGCATTTATATAACTGCTTATATAAATGCCTATGGAGCTTCTGATGGTCGAAGATGTGGTGCGGGCGCTGGGGTTTCTGTGCCTCGGCACGCGGTTTCGCCGCATCGGCGAGCGGCTGCAGGCGGATACGCAGAAGATCATCGGCGCGTATGACGGGCCGGTGCAGCCGGCGCTGCATCCGCTGCTTGCCGCGCTCGACCGGCTCGGACCGCTCGGCATCGGCGAGATCTCCGAGGCGCTGGGGATCACTCAGCCCGGTGCGACGCGGTCGGTGTCGGAGCTCGCGAAGATGGGGCTGGTCGCGGCGCAGGCGCCGCCCGACGACCAGCGCCGGCGCGTGATCACGCTGACCGAGGCCGGCCGCGCGGCGGTGGAGCAGGCCAAGGCGGCGATCTGGCCGCGCATCGAGGCGGCGGTGGCGGACCTCTGCCGCGACCTGCCGGACGGGCTCCTGGCGCAACTGGCCGCGATCGAGGACCGGCTCGCCGAGCGGCCGCTGGCGCGGCGGCCGGAGGAGGAATGACGATGACGCATCTTCTCGACAGGCCGATCTGGACCTCGCTCCTGTCGCGCCATGCGGCGCTGGCCGAGGGCGGGCGGCTGGCCAAGCGCTACCCGGCCGACATGTCCGCCTTCGCGGCGGCCGGCGACGAGACGGCGGAGAGCATCGCGGCGCTCGGCGAGCTCGCGCAGCCGGGCGGGACGCTGCTGCTCGTGCAGAAAGAGACGCCGGTCCTGCCCGCCGGATACGCGGCGGAGGTTCGGGCAACACTCGTGCAAATGGTCGCGGGCGGCCCGGTCGCCTTCGCCGACGACGAGCGCATCCGCCCGCTCGGGCGCGCCGACGCGGCCGACATGCTGGAGCTTGCGACACTCACGAAGCCCGGGCCGTTCTCGCTGCGAGCGCAGGATTTCGGGCCGTTCTGGGGCATCCGAGAGAACGGCCGGCTGATCGCGATGGCCGGCCAGCGGATGGGGCAGGACGGGTTTCGCGAACTGAGCGGCGTCTGCACGCATCCGGACGCGCAGGGGCAGGGGCTCGGGCGGCTGATGTCGCTCCACGGCGCGCGGCAAATCCAGGAGGCGGGCGACACCGCCTACCTGCACGCCTACGCGACCAATGCCACGGCGATCAGGCTCTACGAGAGCATCGGGTTCCGGCTGCGCGAAACGATGAACATGGCGGTCATGCGCAACGTCGAATGAGGATTCCGCAATCACCGATTGCAATAGGGCAAGCCGCGTGCTTCACCTGTAGCAGGGTGGGCCTGCTCAGATGTTTGAAGTGCGGCGGACCGAAACGTTCAAGCGCTGGCTCGGCGCGCTGCGCGACGAAACGGCGCGTTTGCGGATCGAGGCCAGGATTTATCGACTGTCCAAAGGAAATGCCGGAGACGTCAAGGCTGTCGGCGAGGGCGTCTTCGAACTCAGGGTGGACCACGGTCCCGGCTACCGGGTCTATTTCATGCGACAGGCATTTTTCGTGGTGCTATTGTTAATTGGTGGCGACAAGAGCACGCAACGGAAAGATATTGCTGCCGCGATCGCCATGGCCAAGGAGCGCCGCCGATGACGGTCAAGACCACGCGCTGGGATGTGACTGAGAGTCTGGACACCGACGAGCGTATCGCCGGCTTCATCAAGGTCGCCCTGGAGGATGGCGGGGACGACCCGTGGATGGCCGCATCCCTTCTCGACGACATGGCGCGCGCCATTGGCATGAACGAAATCGCAAGGCGGACCGGTATCGCCCGCGAGTTGCTCTATCAAGCGCTCGATTCGCAGAACGATCACAAGAAGCCGACCGTCAGCGATATATTGGCGCGTGTCAGCGATAAGCTTGGCGCGAGAGTGAAGCACGAGGCGGCCGAATAGCCGCCTCGCGCACTTCCGTCCTCACACGATCTGGCTGAGCGCCATGGCGACCGACATGTCGCCGGCGACCTTGATCTTGCCGGTCATGAAGGCGGCGGTGGGGTTCAGTTCGCCGGCGATCAAATCCTTGAAGTCGTCCATGGAGATGGTGATCGTGCAGTCGGCGGGGGCGTCGGTGGTCGAGACGCTGGTGCCGTCGATGACGATCACGCCCTCGCCCTTCAGGTCGAACTTGACCGAACGGTCGAAGCCGCTGGCGGCAACCTTGTCCTTCATCTTCGCGGCGATGTCTTCAACGCTCATGGCGTCCTCCTCGGTTCGCATGGCGCGCCGGCCTGCGGTTGGTTGATGTTCGGCCCGTTCGCTCGGGGGCTGTCAGTGCATACCAGTCGTTTGACGTTTACGTCAACGTAGTCTAGCGTTTCGGCCACCTCGGGAGGAGGCCAATGGGATATCGCAGCATACTGCGACAGGACTGTTTCAGCGGACAGACAATCGTGGTGACGGGCGGCGGATCGGGCATCGGCCGCTGCGTCGCGCACGAGCTGGCGAGCCTCGGCGCGCATGTCGTCATCACCGGGCGCAAGCAGGACAAGCTCGACCGCGTGGTGGCTGAGATCGCCGAGGACGGCGGCTCGGCGGAGGCGCGCGCGTTCGACATCCGCGACGAGGAGGCGGTGAAGGCGGCGGTCGAATCGATCGTCTCGGCGCGGGGACGCATCGACGGGCTGGTCAACAATGCCGGCGGGCAGTTTCCCGCGCCGATGGAGACGATCTCCAAGAAGGGCTTCGACGCGGTCGTCGCCAACAACCTGACCGGCGGCTTCCTGGTGATGCGCGAGGTGTTTTCGCAGTCGATGCGGGCGCATGGCGGCGCCATCGTCAACATGGCCGCCGACATGTGGCGCGGCATGCCGGGCATGGCGCATTCGGGCGCGGCACGCGCCGGCATGGTCAATCTGACGAAGACGGCGGCCTACGAATGGGGGCCGGCCGGCGTGCGGGTCAACTGCGTGGCGCCTGGCTGGGTCGCCTCGTCGGGCATGGACACCTATGACGGGATGACCAAGGCGCTGATCCCGACGCTGAAGAAGCACGTGCCGCTGGGACGCATCGGGGTCGAGGCGGAAGTCTCGTCGGTGATCTGCTTCCTCTTGTCGCCGGCCGCGTCCTTTATCGCCGGCGTCACGGTTCCGATCGATGGCGGCGCGCCGCTCGGGTCGGCGCTGTTTCCCACGGCCAAGGGCAGGGGCACGGAGCCTTTCGACGGGTTCCACCGGGCGGTCGTGCCCGAGGTGCTGAGGGGCGGGGAGGGGTGATGGAACCTGTAGCACAAACGTCCCGCCCGACGCCTTCGGTCCCAGATCGGCGAGCAGCGTGCATCCCGCGCGTGGCGCGCGGCGGCCCCCTCACCCCGCCTCCGCTTCGCTCGGCGGACCTCTCCCCGAGGGGAGAGGAGGTGGCGGACGTCGGCGCATCTCCCCTTCTCCCCTCGGGGAGAAGGTGGCCGCGAAGCGGCCGGATGAGGGGGGAACCCGTGAGTTGCGACAAGGGTCGGTCGCGGACGGGTGGGGTGCGGCACTGGCGGCTGCGGCTTGCGCCGGGGGAGCTCGACTGATGCCGGTCCTCGCATCCGCTATCGATCCGCGCTCGCCCGCCTTCAAGGCCAATGCCGAGGCGATGGCGGGCAAGCTCGCCAAGGTGCGCGAGCTGGAGGAGCGGGTGCAGCAGAATTCGGCTGCGCGGCGCGAGACCTTCGAGAAGCGCGGGCAGATTCTTCCGCGCGAACGCGTCGAGAGGTTGCTCGACCGCGGCGCGCCGTTTCTCGAGATCTCGTCTCTCGCCGGCTACCGCATGCATGACGACGACGGCGGCAAGAACATCATGGGCGGCGGCTCGATCGCCGGCATCGGCGTCGTGTCGGGCAAGCGCGTGATGATCACGGCCAACGACAGCGGCATCAAGGGCGGGACGATCCCGCCGATGGGACTGAGGAAGGCGCTGCGACTGCAGGAGATCGCGCTGGAGAACAGGCTGCCGATCGTCTCGCTGGTCGAGAGCGGCGGGGCGAACCTGCTCTACCAGGCGGAGATGTTCGTCGAAGGCGGCCGCTCCTTCGCCAACCAGGCGCGGCTGTCGGCCGCCGGCATTCCGCAGATCGCCATCGTGCACGGCTCGTCGACGGCGGGCGGGGCCTACCTGCCCGGCCTGTCGGACTATGTCGTGCTGGTGAAGGGACGGTCCAAGATCTTCCTCGCCGGCCCGCCGCTGGTGAAGGCGGCGATCGGCGAGGACGCCAGCGACGAGGAGCTCGGCGGCGCCGACCTGCACGGCCGCGTCACCGGGCTCGGCGAATATGTCGCCGACGACGATGTGCAGGCGCTGGCGTTCGGCCGGCAGATCCTGCGCAACCTGAACTGGGATGAGGTCGCGGCTTCGCCGGGATCGAATGCTCCGCTGTTCGATGCGGACGAATTGCTGGGCATCGTGCCGGCTGACGACAAGGTTCCGTTCGACATGCGCGAGGTGATCGCGCGGATCGTCGACGGCTCGGACTTCCTCGAATTCAAGGCGGCCTACGGGTCCGAGACGGTGTGCGGCCACGCCGCCGTCGACGGACACCGGATCGGGATCATCGGCAATAACGGGCCGATCATGCCTGACGGCTCGACCAAGGCGGCGCAGTTCATCCAGCTCTGCGACCAGTCGGGCACGCCGCTGGTCTTCCTGCAGAACACGACCGGCTACATGGTGGGCAAACAGGCAGAAGCCGACGGAGCGATCAAGCACGGGTCGAAGATGATCCAGGCGGTGGCGAACGCGCGGGTGGCGAAGTTCACCTTCGTCATCGGCGGGTCGTACGGCGCGGGCAATTACGGCATGTGCGGCCGGGGCTTCTCGCCGCGCTTCATCTTCTCCTGGCCGTCGGCGCGCACCGCGGTGATGGGCGGCGAGCAGGCGGCGCGGGTGATGGAGATCGTGGCACGCGGCAAGGCCGCTCGCGAGGGAGGCGCCGTCGACGAGGACGCGCTCGCCAGGCAGAGCGCGATGATCCGCGGCGGCGTCGAGGCGCAGTCGGACGCGCTGTTTGCGACGGCACGGCTGTGGGACGACGGCATCATCGACCCGCGCGATACGCGGGCCGTGCTGGCGCTGTGCCTGGCGGTGGCGGCGGAAGGGGAGAGACGGGAGTTGCGGGCGAACACGTTCGGCGTGGCGAGGATGTAGAGACGACGAAACTAGTGAAGCACCCCCTCACCGTCACGCTTCGCGTGCCACCTCTCCCCCTGCCCGGGGGGAGAGGAGACGCCAATCGCGGAAGCTGCCACTCCTCGCCCCCATGAAATGGGGGAGAGGTGGATCGGGCGAAGCCCGAGACGGTGAGGGGGAAAGATCGTAGGGAGAGACCACATGAAATTCACGCCCGAACACGAGAGCCTTCGCCGCACGGTGGCGAAGTTCGTGGAGAACGAAATCAACCCGCATGTCGAGGAATGGGAGGCGGCGGAGGAGTTTCCGTCGCACGATCTGTTCAAGAAACTCGGCGATCTCGGTCTGCTCGGCATCAAATACGATCCCGACTATGGCGGGCTGGGGCTCGACTTCACCTATTCGATGGTGATGGCGGAGGAACTTGGGCTGGTGACCTGCGGCGGCGTGCCGATGGCGATCGGCGTCCACACCGACATGTGCACGCCGGCGATGAACCGCTTCGGCTCCGACCACGTGAAGCGCAATTTCCTCGCGCCGGCGATCGCCGGCGACGTCGTCGGCTGCCTCGGCGTGTCGGAACCGGGCGGCGGCTCGGACGTGGCGGCGGTGAAGACCACGGCGCGCAAGGACGGCTCGGATTACGTGATCTCCGGCACCAAGATGTGGATCACCAACGGCATGAAGGCCGACTGGTGCTGCCTGCTCGCCAATACGTCGGACGGACCGGTGCACAAGAACAAGTCGCTGATCGCCGTGCCGATGGATGCCAAGGGCATCACGCGCCAGAAAATCAAGAAGATCGGCATGAACTCGTCGGACACGGCGCAGCTGTTCTTCGACGAGGTGCGGGTGCCGCAGGCCAACATCATCGGCCAGGAGGGCTTCGGCTTCACCATGCAGATGATGCAGTTCCAGGAAGAGCGGCTGTGGGGCGCGATGAGCTCAATCAAGGGGCTCGACCGGCTGATCGACCTCACCATCGACTATACGCGCGACCGGCAGGCTTTCGGCAGATCGGTGCTCGACAACCAGGTGGTGCACTACCGGCTGGCCGAGCTGCGCACCGAGGTCGAGGCGCTCAGGGCGCTGACCTGGAGCGCGGCGGAGCAATATGTCTCCGGCAAGGACGTGACCAAGCTCGCCTCGATGGCGAAGCTCAAATGCGGGCGGCTGGCCCGCGAGGTAACGGATTCCTGCCTGCAGTACTGGGGCGGCATGGGCTACACGTTCGACAATCCGGTGAGCCGCGCCTATCGCGACACGCGGCTGGTCTCGATCGGCGGCGGCGCGGACGAGGTGATGCTGTCGATCATCTGCAAGCTGGAGGGCACGCTGCCCGGCACCGGCAACAAGGCGAAGTCGCACTGATGGCCGACTACGAGACCATCCTCGCCGAGGAGCGGGGCGGCGTGCTGTCGCTGACGCTCAACCGGCCGGCGGTGAGGAACGCCATGTCGATCGGCATGGCGCGCGAACTCAGGGCGGCGCTTGCCGCCGCAGAAGCAGGTGGGACTGTCCGCGCGATCGTGCTGCGCGGCGCGGGCGGGACATTCTGCGCCGGCGGCGACATTTCCGACATGGCGAAGGCCCGGGGAGAGCCGCAGACGCAAGGGCGCGACCCGTTCGCCGCGGTCAACCGCGAGTTCGGAGAGATGTGCGCCGCCTATGCCGGAACCGGCCTCGCCGTGGTCGCCGTGGTGGAAGGCGTAGCACTCGGCGGCGGCTTCGGGCTCGCCTGCGTGTCCGACGTGACGATCGCGGCACGCGGGGCGCGGTTCGGCCTGCCGGAGACGAGCCTCGGCGTGGTGCCGGCGCAGATCCTGCCGTTCCTCATCGAGCGGATCGGATATGGCCAGACCAAGCGTCTGGCGGTGGTCGGCGGCTTCGTCGAGGCGGACGAAGCGCTGGCGCTCGGGCTGGCGCATGAGGTGACGGACGACATCGACCGCGCCGTAGAAACATGCGTCGGCAAGATCCTGCGCTGCGCGCCGGGAGCGCTGGCGGCGACGAAGGCGCTGCTCGCCGAGGCGCGGCTGGCGCCGACCGGGGCGATGATCGACCGCGCGGCACAGGTGTTCTCGGCGGCGCTGACCAGCGCGGAAGGCGCGGAGGGAACGGCGGCGTTTCTGGAGAAGCGCAGGCCGGCGTGGGCTATCCGATGATGCGGAATTTCGCGATCTTGAGAAGCACCCCCTCACCGTCACGCTTCGCGTGCCACCTCTCCCCCTGCCCGGGGGAGAGGAGACGCCAATCTCCAAGGGTGCCGACTTCCGCGGGCTTGGACTCCTCTCCCCCGGGCAGGGGGAGAGGTGGATCGGGCCCCCGGGTCCGGCCTTTGGCCGGCCGGAGGACAGGCTCCGCCCGAGACGGTGAGGGGGTGCTTCTGCTCTCTATCTCACGTCGGCGGTTCGCATGATCCGCATCCTCCTCATCGCCAATCGCGGCGAGATCGCGTGCCGGATCATGCGCACGGCCAGGCGCATGGGGATCGCGACGGTGGCGGTCCATAGCGATGCCGATGCGGATGCGCCGCATGTGCGGATGGCCGACCTGGCGGTGCGGATCGGCGGCGCGCTGCCGGCGGAGTCCTATCTGAACGCAGGAGCCATCATCGAAGCGGCGCGCAAGGCGGGCGCCGATGCGGTGCATCCGGGATACGGGTTTCTGTCGGAGAATGCCGCTTTCGCGGAAGCCTGTGCCGCGGCCGGACTCGTCTTCGTCGGTCCGCCGTCTGCGGCGATCCATGCGATGGGCGACAAGGCGCGGGCCAAGCAGCTGATGTCGCAAGCCGGCGTGCCGGTGGTGCCGGGCTATGAGGGCGAGGACCAATCGGCCGAAACCCTTTCGCGGGAGGCGGACCGTATCGGCTATCCGGTGCTGATCAAGGCGGCGGCGGGCGGCGGCGGGCGCGGCATGCGACGGGTGGAGCGGCCGGGCGATTTCGCGGCCGCGCTGGAGAGCGCCCGGCGCGAGGCGGAGAATGCGTTCGGCGATCCGTCGGTACTGATCGAGAAGCTGATCACCGATGCGCGGCATATCGAGATCCAGGTCTTCGCCGACCGGCACGGCAACACGATCCATCTCGGCGAGCGCGACTGCTCGGCACAGCGCCGGCACCAGAAGATCGTCGAGGAGGCGCCGTCGCCCTTCGTCACGCCGGCGCTCAGGCTGGCGATGGGCGCGGATGCGGTGCGCGCGGCGAAGGCGGTCGGCTACGAAGGCGCGGGCACGGTCGAGTTCATCGTCGCGCAGGACGGGGCCTATCATTTCCTCGAGATGAACACGCGGCTGCAGGTCGAGCATCCGGTGACGGAGATGGTGACAGGCTTCGACCTGGTCGAATGGCAGTTGCGCGTGGCGGGGGGCGAGCGGCTGCCGGTTCTTCAGGACGACGTGAGCCTGCGCGGCCACGCGATCGAGGCGCGGCTCTATGCCGAGGATCCGTATGACGGGTTCAGGCCGCAAAGCGGGCGGATCCTGCGCTGGCGGCCGGCGGAGGGAGACGGCATCCGCATCGACGGCGGCGTGGCGGAAGGCGGCGTGGTGACGCCCTTCTATGATCCGATGATCGCCAAGGTGATCGCGCATGGCGCGGACCGGGCGGAGGCGATGGCGCGGCTCGTGGCCGCGCTGCGCGCGACGGCTACGGTCGGCATCGCCACCAATAGGGAGTTCCTGATCGACCTGCTGTCGAGCGAGGCGTTCGGGGCCGGGGAGATGACGACCGGATTGATCGACCGCTGGATTGCGGAAGGCGACGGCATTCTCGATGCGCCCCGGCCGGCGGCGCTCGATTTCGCGATTGCCGCGGTGGCGCTGGCGATGCGCGATGGCGGCGGGTGGTTCCGCTCGAGCGGCAGGGCGCATTGCCCGATCACACTGGTCCACGGCGAGGAGCGGCGCGAGACGGTCGTGCATGTCGAGCGCGGGCGGCTGGCGGCGGTGAGCGGGGGTGGTGAGGACATTGCAATCGAGCGGGCGGCGCTGCTGGCGGATCGGCTGGAATTTTCGGTCGACGGAGTATCGCGGCGGGCGGGGGTGGTCTTCGATGGACGCGACGTCCATCTCGACCGCGACGGGAGGCTGCTGGTCTTCCACGAGCCCGACCCGCTGGTGCGCCCGCCGGCGCCGAAGGACCCTCGCCGCATCGTGGCGCCGGTCTCAGGCGTGGTGCGCGCCGTGGGTGTTGTCGCAGGACAACAGATAAAGGCCGGCGACATGGTGGCGATGGTGGAAGCGATGAAGATGGAGAATGCGCTGCACGCAGCGATCGACGGTGTCGTCACGGCGATCCATGTCACCGCAGGGGCGCAGGTGGCGGCGGGTCAGCTGATCGCGGAGATCGAGCCGGACCATGGATAAGGCAATCCTCACCTGCGCGCTGAACGGCGTGCTGACCGATCCGTCGCAGAACGCGATTCCGGTGACGCCGGACGAATGCGCGGCGTCGGCACGCGAGGCCTATGACGCGGGGGCTTCGATCATCCACGTACATTTCCGCCAGCAGGGCGCGGGCAGGGGGCATCTGCCGAGCTGGGAGCCCGAGGTGGCGGTGGCCGTCTGCGAGGCGATCCGGCAGGCCTGTCCCGGCATCATCATCAACCAGACGACGGGGACGGTCGGCAAGGACATTTCCGGCCCGCTCTCCTGCATCCGGGCGGTCCGGCCGGAGATCGCGGCCTGCAACGCGGGGAGCCTGAACTATCTGAAGATCAAGACCGATGGGTCCTGGGCCTGGCCGCCGATGCTGTTCGACAATCCGGTCGAGAAGGTGAAGGCTTTTCTCGACACGATGGCGGAGGCCGGCGCGCTGCCCGAGTTCGAGTGCTTCGACACCGGC
This sequence comes from Mesorhizobium sp., assembly GCF_023954305.1. Lineage (NCBI taxonomy): Bacteria > Pseudomonadati > Pseudomonadota > Alphaproteobacteria > Hyphomicrobiales > Phyllobacteriaceae > Mesorhizobium > Mesorhizobium sp. The sequence continues at coordinate 3,113,339 of NZ_JAMLIG010000001.1, forward strand.
ATCGTGCGCTCGGTCCAGATGTACGTGGCGAACGGCATGGCGCGCACGGCGCAGTACAATTTCGTCATGGGCGTCGCCTCGGGCATGCCGGTCGACGGGGAGCTGCTTGCGCTCTTGCAGAACTACCGGATCGAGGGCTCGCGCTGGCAGGCGACGCTGATCGGGCGGGCCGAGATCTGGCCGGTGCACCGGCGGGCAGCGGACCTGGGCGGCATGCTGCGGACCGGGCTGGAGGACACGTTCTACCTGCCCGACGGGACGCGCGCGACCGGCAACGGCCAGTTGATCGAGGCGCTGGCGGGATGCGCGAGAGGCGCTGGGCGCGAGATCGCCTCGCCGGCCGAGGCGCGGGCGATGCTGGGACTGCGGCCGTAGGAGTGAAGACAGCCCAGTCGCCATGGGCGAGAACGAAATATGGAATGTCTCGAACGTTGTCTGCCATGAACCCCCACCCCTAACCCCTCCCCACAAGGGGGAGGGGGAATCGAGCTTCGTCCACCTGAAGGTAGCTCTGGTGATTCAGTCGATACGGTAGCCTCTGGTTCCCCTTGCCCTTGTGGGGAGGGGTTAGGGGTGGGGGTATGCCCATGCCTTGGCAGCGAAGAACATGCCCTTGAACCACCGCGCCAATATTGTTATGAGAGATAACAGTATCCGGGAGGAGTAGAATGCCGCTGGTTGACGTGCCGGGCATGAGGCCGGTGATGATGGGCGACCTGGCCGCCGATCTGGAGGCGAGGGACGACGGGTCGATCCTCGTGCGGCCGCGCGCGGCGCTGGGCGACTATCCGCGTTCGATGACCGACTGTCTCGCTCGCTGGGCGCGCGAGCGGCCGGACACCGTGTTCCTGGCTGACCGGGGGCCGGACGGGGAATGGCGGCGCATCACCTACGCGCAGGCGCTGGACAAGGCCCGGTCGCTGGCGCAGTTCCTCATCGACCACGGTCTCTCGGCGGAGCGGCCGCTGATGGTCCTGTCCGGCAATTCGATGGAGCACGGGCTGCTGGCGCTCGCCGCGATGATGGCGGGCATTCCGATCGCGCCGGTTTCGCCGGCCTATTCGCTGGTCTCCACCGACCACCAGAAGCTGCGCTATCTCGTCGGCCTGCTGACGCCGGGAATGATCTTCGCCGCCGACGGCCGACCTTACGAAAAGGCGCTGCGGGCGATCCTGGCGCCCGACATGACGCTGCTGATCGCCCGCGACCCCGTGGCCGACCTGCCGTCGGCGATGTTCGAAGCCGCGGCCGAGACAGTGGCCACTTCCGCGGTCGACGCGGCCGATGCGGCGGTCACTCCCGACACGGTCTCGAAATTCCTGTTCACCTCCGGCTCGACCGGCATGCCCAAGGCGGTGATCAACACGCAGCGCATGATGACCTGCAACCAGGTCATGATCGCCTCCGCGCTCGCCTTCCTGAAGGACGAGCCGCCGGTGATGGTCGACTGGCTGCCGTGGAACCATACGGCGGGCGGCAACCACAATTTCGGTATCACGCTGCACAATGGCGGCACGCTCTATATCGACGACGGCTCGCCGACGCCGGCCGGCATCCTGAAGACAGTCCGCAACCTGGAGGAGATCGCACCGACGCTCTACTTCAACGTGCCCAAGGGCTACGAGATGCTGCTCGACCATTTCGAGAAGAACGAGCGGCTGCGCAAGACCTTCTTCTCGCGGCTGAACCTGATGCAGTACGCAGGCGCCGGACTGTCGCAGCATGTCTGGGACGGACTCGACCGCATCGCCCGGGAAGCCACCGGCGAGCGGATCATGATCATCACCGGTTACGGCGCGACCGAGACCGCACCTTTCGCCTTCACCACGACCTGGGCGGTCGAGCGGGCGGGCGAGGTGGGCTTGCCTGCGCCGGGGCTGGAGCTGAAGCTGGTGCCCAACGCCGACAAGCTGGAGGTGCGCCTGCGCGGGCCGAACGTCACGCCCGGCTACTGGCGTCAGCCGGACAAGACGGCCGAGTGCTTCGACGAGGAAGGCTTCTACATGATCGGCGACGCGCTGAAATTCGTCGATCCGCAGGACGTCAACCGGGGGCTTCTGTTCGACGGGCGCGTCTCGGAGGACTTCAAGCTCAACACCGGAACCTGGGTGAACCTCGCCTCGGTCAAGGCGGCGATCATCCGGGCGTTTGCGCCCTATGTGCGCGAGGCGGTGCTGACCGGGCTCAACCGCAACCATATCGGCGCAATGCTGTTCCTCGACGTGGATGCGGCGCGCAAGCTCTCGCCGGACCTTGCCGTGGCGCTGGAGACGGACTTGGCGGACAGCCCGGTGCTGCGGGCGCTGTTCCAGGAACGGCTCGACGCGCTGGCGAAGACCTCGACGGGCAGCGCCTCCTTCGTCGCGCGCGCCCTTATCCTCGACACGCCGCCGGCGATCGACAAGGGCGAGATCACCGACAAGGGGTCGATCAACCAGCGCGCCGTGATGGCCGCGCGCGCCAAGCTGGTCGAGGATCTCTACGCCGAGCCGCCACCATCCCACGTATTCGTCGCAAGGAAGAGCAAATGACCTCTACCGCCGAAAAAGGCCTCCGCTACCGGTTCGAGGATGCCTGGCTGATCGACGGGGCGCGCACGCCCTTCGTCGACTATACCGGCGCCTTCGCCGACATCTCGCCGATCGACCTCGGCATCAAGGCCGCCCGCGCGGTGCTGGAGAAGACCGGCATCGACCCGAAAGCGATCGGCACGACGATCGCCGGCTCGATGGCGCAGGCGTCATTCGACGCCTACATGACGCCGCGCCATATCGGCCTCTATGCCGGCGTGCCCTATGAGCGCCCGGCGCATCTGGTGCAGCGCATCTGCGGCACGGGAATCGAGGTTCTGGTGCAGGCGGCCGACCTGGTGACGCAGGAGCGGGTCGATCTGGCGCTCTGCGTCGGCGCAGAGTCGATGAGCCGAAATCCGGTTGCCGCCTACACGCACCGCAACGGCTTCAAGATGGGGCAGGTGGCGTTCAAGGACTTCCTGTGGGAGGCGCTGCTCGACCCGGCGGTGTCCTGCACGATGGGCGACACGGCGGAGAACCTCGCCAGGGATTACCAGATCTCCCGCGAGGACGTGGACAGGTTCGCGGAGCGCTCGTTCAACCGTGCGCTGAAGGCGCAGGCCGACGGGTTCTTCGACGGCGAGATCGTCCCGGTAATGACAGAGACGTTCGAGCAGGACGGCTACAACGCGCGTGGGATCAAACTGCCGCGCGGCGTGGAGAGCGTGGGCAAGGACAGCCACGTGCGTCCGTCGCCCTACGAGGCGCTGGCGAAGATCAGGCCGGCGTTCGGCGGCGTGCAGACCGGCGGCAATTCGTCGGCCGTGGTCGACGGTGCGGCGGCTGCGATCGTCGGCTCTCGCCAGGCTGCGGACCGCAACGGCAAGGCGCCCCTGGCCCGGATCGTGGCCGCGGCGACCGTGGGCGTGCCGCCGCACATCATGGGCATCGGGCCGGTGCCGGCGATCCGCGCGCTGCTCGACGAGACGGGCCTTTCGCTCGACCAAATCGACAGGATCGAGATCAACGAGGCGTTCGGCGCGCAGATCCTCGCCTGCATCCGCGAGCTGGGACTCGACGAGGACAAGACCAACGTCAACGGCGGGGCGATCGCCATCGGCCATCCGCTCGGCGCCACCGGCGTGCGCATCACGACCACAGTGGCACGCGAGCTCAAGCGCTCCGGCCTGCGCTACGGCATCGCCTCGGCTTGCATCGGCGGCGGGCAGGGGATTGCGGTGCTGGTGGAGAATGCCGACGTTCGGTGATGGTATGTCATCGCGCGCCGACCCCCCTCACCCGGCCTCAGCGACAGGAGAACTACGCATGCTGGTAAATAGCCGCGAGGTCGAGATCGAATGGGGCGACTGCGATGCGGCCGGCATCGTCTTCTACCCGCGCTATTTCGCCATGTTCGATGCCTCGACCGCCTATCTGTTCGAGAAGGCGCTCGGCATGAAGAAGATCGCGTGGACGGAGCATTTCGGCATCGTGGGCATCCCGATGGTGGACACGGGCGCCAAGTTCATCATCCCGTCGCGCTACGGCGACGTGATCCGGATCGAGACGCAGGCGACAGAGATCCGTCGCTCGTCCTTCGACATCCAGCACCGCGTCTACAAGGGCGAGGCGCTGGCGATCGAGGCGCGCGAGACGCGGGTGTGGGCGGGCAAAGACCCGGACAATCCCGACAGGATCAAGGGCTATGCGATCCCGGACGAGGTCGTCGCCGCGCTCAAGGGATAGGGCTCACTCGACCTGCGAACGCTCACCCGCGAGCAGCCGGTCCAGCAGGCCGATCAGCCGATCCCGTTCTTCCGCGCCGCCGAGGCGATCGATCAGGCGGTTCTCGTGCTCGTTCCAGGTGGCGATCATCTTCCTGACGAAGCGCTCGCCCTCGGGCGTCAGATGCAGCGAATGCGAACGCTTGTCGACGTCGCCCTTACGCCGGTCGGCAAGGCCGCGCGCCTCCAGGCCGTCCATCAGGGCGACGAAATTCGCACGCTTGATGCCCAGCGCCTCGGCGATCTCGCTCTGTTTGAGGCCGGGCGTGCGGGCGATCATCGCGAGAACCGAGAACTCGGCCGGCCGCAGCTTCATCTTGGCGAAGGTGTGCAGGAAATCCTGGAACACCAGGAGCTGGGCGCGGCGCAGCTTGTAGCCGATGATCGTTTCCGTCTCCGGCAGGTCAAGGGTTCCCGGTTTCCCTGTCTTCGTCATAGGACCTCGAAAAAGCTGATCCGAACGCCGTCTTTCAGTCGTGCGCCGCTGCCGATGCAAACGATCCGGTTCAGCCACAGATAGCGTGCGTCGCCGGTCTCGAATCGCGGCTGCGTTCTCATGTAATACAATGCCGGATCGACCGCGTCGCCATGGGCCAACCGGTCGAGTACCTCCTTTGGTCCATGCCGGTAGCCGTAGTTGCGGATGTCGATGATGGCGCCGTCCTCCGTTTCCATCGCGTAGCGCGTGTCGAGTTCGGCGGTTCCGTCGGAAAAGACAGTCTGCCAGTCCGCGCCGAGATCGAGGATCCGCCCGCTGAGGCGCCCGCCTGTCACCTTGCCGCCGACGATCGGGATGATGCGCCTGCGGCCGCGGAGCCCGTCGCCCAGTTCGATCGGCGTGCCGAGTTCGACGTCGAGGTCACAAAGGTGGCGCAGTTGCGGCTGGGGGATCTGCTGGTTCATGTCAGTTCATCGTGGTGGGAAGGAACAGGACGATCGCGGGGAAGGCGATCAGGAGGACCAAGCGCAGGATATCGGCCAGCACGAAGGGGAAGACGCCGCGGAAGATGGTGACAAGGTTCACGTCCCGCGCGATGGAATTGATGACGAAGACATTCATGCCGACCGGCGGGGTGATCAGGCCGAGCTCGACGGTCATCACCACGATGATGCCGAACCAGATCGGATCGAAGCCGAGCTGGACGATGACGGGATAGACGATCGGGACGAGCAGGATGATCATCGCCATCGCGTCGAGGATGCAGCCCATGACCAGGAAGAAGGCAAGGATCACCGCAAGCGTGCCGTAGGCGCCGAAGTCGAGCGCGACGAGGAAGGCGGTGATCTTCTGTGGCGTCTGGGTGATGGTGAGGAAATAGCCGAACAGAATCGCCCCGATCAGGATCGTGTAGATGGCGACCGACGTGCGCAGCGCCTCGATGAGCGCGTCGAGCAAGGTGGAGAAGGTCAACCGGCGGCGCGCGAAGCCGATGAGCGCGGTGAGCAACGATCCCGTGGCAGCGGCCTCGGTTGCCGTCACAATGCCGAGATACATGGAACCGATGACGGCGACGAACAGAAGCAGCACCGCCCAGACGTCGCGCAGCGACGAAACGGCTTCGGAGGTTTCGAATGGCGTGCCGGCGGGCAGCGACCGGCGGTAGGCGATGCGCACGGCCGCCATGTACATCGCGATCGCCAGCAGGCCCGGCAGGATGCCGGCGATGAACAGGCGGCCGACGTCCTGTTCGGTCATGTAACCATAGACCGCCAGCACGACGGAGGGCGGGATCAGGATGCCGAGGGTTCCGCCGGCGGCGACGACGCCGGTGGCCACCGTGTCCGGATAGCCGGCGCCGCGCATTTCGGGAAGCGCGACCTTGGACATGGTGGCGGCCGTGGCGACGGAGGAGCCGGAGATCGCGGCGAAACCGCCGCAGGCGGCGATGGTCGACAGCGCCAGTCCGCCGCGCAGGTGTCCGAGCCAGGCGTGACCGGCGCGGAAAAGCTCGCGCGACATCCCCGACTGGGTGGCGAGAACCCCCATCAGGATGAAGAAGGGGATGAGGGTCAGGTTGAAGTCGGTCACCGTGCGCAACGGCGACTGCGCGAGCAGGTTGAGCGCCGGCCCCCAGCCGGTGATCGCGGCGAAGCCGCCGACCCCGACGATGCCCATCGCGACGCCAATCGGCACGCGGATCGCCATCATCGCGAACAGGGCGACGAAGCCGGCAAGTGCGACGAGATCACCCTTCGACATCGTCTGCCTTTCGACCTGTATCGACCGGCTCGAAGCTGTCGAGCGTGCCCTGGCCGCGGGCCATCAGCACGATGCGCGCGGCGACCGTAAGGATGCTGGCGACGGCACCGGCAAGGATCAATGCGAGGAAGGGCCAGACGGGCAGCCTCAGGTCGAATGTCGCCTCGCCGCTCGCCGCGGCGCTCATCAGGCGTGAGAACATCTTGAAACTGAGGACGATCGTGAAGCCGAGCAGCACCGTCCAGGCGACGATGTCGACCAGGCGTCTGGTCCGCGGCGAGAGGAGTTCGGCCAGAAGGTCGACCTTGATGTGCGAACCCCGGTAGCCGACGCTCGCCAGACCCCACACGATGGCCGCGCCGATCAGGAGACGCGAGACGTCGAAGGCGTCGGGAATCGGCACCGCCATTGCATAGCGGCCGATCGCCGAGGCGACGATCAGAAGCGTGATGAAGCCGAGCATCGCAGCGGCGATCGTCTCGATGACGGCAACCGCGCGTTCGAAGACCGGGGACAGGCGCATGGAGCCTCCTGGCGGATGCGCGCGGCGGGTCGGCCCGCCGCGCGATGCCGAGGGACCGCTACTGATAAAGCGAGCCGTTGCGCTTCAGAGCCTCGATGTAGCTCTGGTAGATCGCCTCCGGGTCGGCGCCCTTGGCCTTCACGTCCGCCCGCCAAGCATCGACCAGAGGAGCCGCGGCGTCGCGCCAGAGCTTCACCTCGTCGTCGGTCGGCTTGTAGATCGTGTGGCTGGAATCGGCGACCATCTTGTCGCGACCCGACGCCTCGTTGTCGGCCCAGCCGGTGGAGAACCTCTCCGACCAGTCGGCGGTGCAATGGTCGTCGATGACCTTGCGGTTCTCCGCGCTCATGCCCTCGTAGGCCGCCTTGTTGATCAACAGCATCTGCGAGGAGATGTAGAAGGGCATGTCCAGGTGATACTTCGTCGCCTGGTCGATGCCGAAGATGTAGATCGAGTTCCAGGGGAAGGTCATGGCGTCGGCCGTGCCCTTGGTGATCGCCTCGCGCGCTTCCGGTGCCGGAACCTGAACGCTGGCGCCGCCGAGCGAGGCGACGAAGCGGGCCATGGTGGCGTGGGCCGGACGGATGTTCTTGCCCTTGATGTCGGCCGGAACCTTGATCTCGACCTTGGAGTGGATGGTGCCCGGGTCGTGCGGGTTGATCAGGCAGTATTTCACGTCCGCCATCTCGGTCTCGGCGATCGGCGCATACCATTCGTGCAGCGCCTTGGCGCCCTGCTTGGCATTCGAAACGTGGAACGGGATCTCGGCCAGGCTGTAGATGGGGAAACGGCCGGCCTGATAGCCGGGGTTGACATAGCCGATCTCGGCGATGCCGTCGCGGGTCATGTCGTAGTGGTCGGCCGGCGCGCCGAGCTGGCTGGCCGGGAAAACAGTGATGTTGATCCTGCCGCCGGAGGCCTGCTTGATCGATTCGATCCACGGATCGAGACCGAGCGTCTGGACCGGATGGGTCGGCGGCAGCCAATGGGCGAGACGAAGCTCGACCTCGGCGGCTCCGGCCGATGACGGTAGCGAAAGGCAAGCAGCGGCGAATGCCGCCGTCCACAGTTTATACATTTTTGTTCTCCTCCCTGATGTCGGGCATGCCGATACGGTTTCATCCGCATTGCCTGAACGACGAGCGAATGTTATGATGCAAAACAATTATTTCAAGCGAAAATTGCGCTTTCGGGAAGCCTGCTATGTCTGCCATCAATATGAAAGTTACAGAAGACCGGACCTTGCCCGTCAAGGTTGAGGTGAGCGGCGACATCGCCGTGCTGAGCTTCGAGCGGGCCGAAAAGCGCAACGCGATCAACGACGCCCTCGCAGACGGCCTGCGCGCCTTCTTCACAAACCCGCCGAAAGGCGTGCGCGCCGTGGTGATCACCGGCGCGGGGGGGCATTTCTCGGCCGGCCTTGACCTGGGCGAACAGTCGCGGCGCGAGCCGACCGACGTGCTGAAGCACTCGCGGCGCTGGCACGAACTGATGGACATGATCCAGTTCGGGGGCCTTCCGGTGGTGGCAGCGATGACCGGCTCGGTGATCGGCGGCGGGCTGGAGATCGCGGCGTCCTGCCACGTGCGGGTGGCGGAGCCCAGCGTGCGTTTCCAGCTGCCGGAAGGCAAGCGCGGCATCTTCGTCGGCGGCGGCGCGACGGTCAGGATCGGTCGTATCCTCGGGCCCGACCGGATGACGGAGATGATGCTGACGGGCCGGGTCTACGAGGCCGAGGAAGGTTGCCGGCTCGGGCTCGCGCATTATCTGGTCGGTGAGGGCGAGGCGCTCGGCAGGGCGATCTCGCTGGCGCGCGACATCGCCTCCAACGCCTCGCTGGTCAACTATCTCGTGATCCATTCGATCGCACGGATCGGCGACATGAGCCGCGGCGACGGGCTCTACGCCGAGAGCCTGAGCGCGGCGCTGTCGCAGACCGGCCCGGACGCGTTGGAAGGGCTGAACGCGTTTCTCGAGAAGCGGAAACCGAATTTCAGCTGAGCGTCAGTGGCCGTTTGACGGCTTGGGCGCTTCCGGCAGCTGTTTTGCCTTGGGCGGCACGCGCCGCTTCATGGCGTTGTCGCGGATCTCCTGCTTGGACAGGTAGTCGACCTGCTCCATCATCACCTCGTGCACGAACTCCTCGCCGATGCGCTTGTTGAGGCTGTCGCGCAGTCCGTTGCGAAAGGCGTCGATGTCGATGCGGTCGCCGCGGGTGAAGTCCATCAGCGGATTCGAGTAGAGATAGGTGAAGAACTCGTCGGTGATGATCGCCTGCATCGGGACGCTCAGCTGGGCGACGCGGGCCGGCTCGGCGGTGTAGACGAAACGGGCGATGAAATAGCCCGCGACCTCGCCGCCCTTGACCACCGGGACCGAGATCACGTCGGTCTTCACGTAGTCGAGCCCGCCGAAGAACGGCGCAGGCTTCTCGGCTTCGACCTTGTCGCCGGTCGAGGAAAAGGCGAAGAAGATCGAACCCACCGTGACGGCGACGATCCAGACGGCCGCGACGATGAACTTGATCATCCCGGTCAGGCCCGCTGGAACGCGCTGGTCGAATAGGTGCCGTCGGTCTCGGCGCGCTCGATCGCCGACTGGATCAGCCCTGCGACCTCGGTCACGGCGCTCAGATGCGCGAGGATCACGGCCTCGTTGGCGACCAGTTTCGCCTTCAGCCGCAGGATCGCGTCGCGGTGGATCTCGGCGAAGTCGCGGACCGAAATGCCCTTGATGGCGCGGTTCAGCTCATAGAGATAGCGGCTCTTCCTGGCGTTCGAGGAGCGGATGTCGAACTTGGGGTCGGACCTGATCGAGGCGGTCTCGGTCTCGATCGCCTCCTCGATGCGCCCGATGATCGCCGAGATCGAGCCGACGCTCGCCTGGACCGGCCGGTCCTGACCGTTCGCGACCACCTGCGGCAGGTTGGGGCTGTAGAATGTCGTATCGCTCATCGTCCTATCCGGTCGTCAAGGTCAATCGGCGCTCGAACGGCCGGCGGCCGCCAGATCCTCGCCCAGCGTCTTCATCATGCTCCGCTGCATCTCCTGCACCAGGCCGGCCGACAGCAACTGCTGCTGGGCAAGGCCGGTCTGCTCCGCGGCGCCCGGAAGGCCGGTGACGGGCACCGTCTTCTCGCCGGCCATGTAGTGCGCGCCGAGAACCTTCTCGGCGATGCCGATGCCGCCGGCCTTGGCCATCTGGTTGGCGATCTCGGTCGCCATGAACGACTTCCACATGTCGCCGGCCAGCCCGCTGCCATAGACCGCTTCGGCATCCTGCGGCAGCATCGACTGGATGAAGGTCTGCAGCACCATGCCTTCGAACTTGCGGAAGGTTTCGGGCACCGTCTCGGCGGCGGCGCGGCTGGAGGAAAGCGCCGCCGCGCTGCGGGCGTCCGCCGCGGCGTGCAGACGGGCGAGGCGCTCGACGCGCGTCTGCGCGGCATCCACGGGCGCCTGCGGCTGCGTGCTGCTTGCGGCGCCCAGGGCGTCGATGACGGCGTTGGTCAAGCCTGCGGCTCCTTGCTGCTTCGTCGGTGGGGAATGTGAACCAGAAAACTTGCGGCAGGCTTGTGCCGCCGTTCAGACCAGGATGAGGTCGGATTTGAGCAATGTCCGATCAGGTCGAACGGTTCAATCCAACCTCATTCTGGTTTCAGCAAGAGCCGCTGTTCGACCGCGTCGAGCGCGGCGCGCTCCTCCGCCCGGCGTTCCTCCTCGCGCAGGGCGTCGCGCCACGAGCGTTCGACGATGCCGGTGCGGACGCTCTCGGCCGCGACCTTCATACCTTCCGCCCTCGCCAAGGCCTCGTGCTCGCGGCCGCGCGCGATGGCGCGTTCGACGAAGCGCGAATAGACTTCCGGGAACATGTCCGACATGGAGCCTTCGCCGCGGGCCTCGAGGATCGCGGTCGCCTCGCGTTCGGCTGCCGCCGCCGCGGCGAGATGGTTCGCCCGGCGCATCTCGTGGATCTCGGTCACCTTCTTCTGGAGCTGGACGAGCTGCTTGAGGCGGTTGCTCCTGCTGGTCATGCGTCAGCGCCCCACCGTCACCCCGACAAAACCGTCGGCAAAGAGGGACAGCAGAACCGGCGCGCCGAGATAGAGGAGGATCAGGCCGCCGGCGAGAACGAAGGGCAGGGAGATGAAGTAGACCGGTATCTGCGGCGTCAGCTTGTTGACGAAGCCGATCGCCAGGTTGACCAGAAGCGAGTAGGCGAGGAACGGGCTGCCGAGCCGGAGCATCACCATGAAGGCTTCCGACAGCGTGTCGGTCAGGTCGACCAGGGCGGATTGCGGGTTGAAGAACGCATCGAGCGGGGCGAGACGGTAGGACAGCACGATCGCCTTGACGATCTCGTGGTGGAAATTGAGGACGAACAGGACGAGGAGCGCCGAAAACGAGATCAGCGAGGCGAGCGTCGCCTGCGGTTCCGACTCCTCGATCGCGTTGCCCATGCCGCCGTTGAAGCCGATCATCATCGAGATCGCGCTCGCCGTGAACTGCAGCGCCAGCACGTAGAAGCGGGCCATCAGGCCGATCAGCCCGCCGATCAGCGTCTCCGAAACGACCATGACGGCGAGGGCCGCCGGCTCTTGGCGCGCATGCGGGATCACCTCGTCCGACATGTTGATGAGCAGGGCGAGCGTCGCGGCCACGGCGACGAACAGCCTGATCTGCAAGGGAACGCGCACGCTCGACAGGCCGGGCATCACCATGAAGCAGCCGCCGACGCGGCAGAAGGTGAGGAAGGCCGCGATGACGAAATCGGGCAGCGTCGCGGTCACGAGACCGAGCCCAGCACCCGGATCTCGACGCCCTTGGCGATCTCGACATGGCTGAGCACCGGCAGCGTCGGATAGAGCCGCTCGATGATCATGCGGACATAGGGGCGCGCGTCCGGCGCGGTGACGATGGCGAAGCGCTCGCCGGTGTCGATAAGCTTGCGGATCGCCTTGCCGGCCTCCTGCCCGAACTCCTCCAGCAGGCGCGGGTCGATGTCGAATTCGCGGATTTCGCCCTTGGCATCGCGCTTGAGGCTCTGGTGCAGCACGAGGTCCCAGCGGTTGCCGAGGCGCAGCACCTTGAGCACGCCGCTGTCGGAGAGGTCGCCGCAGATCTGCTGCGACATGCGGATGCGGACATGCTCGACGATCTGTTCGGTGCGGCGCACATGCGGCGCGATCTCGGCGATCGCCTCGATGATCAGGTGCAGGTTGCGGATGGAGACGCGCTCGGCGAGCAGGAGCTTCAGTACGGCCTGGAGGCCTGGATAGGAGATGTGGGTGGTGCAGATGTCCTCGGCGAGTTTCTTGTATTCGGGGTCCTGGCGGTCGATCAGCGCCTTCATGTCCTTGTAGGAGAGGAGCTGCGGGAGGTTGTTGCGGATCACTTCCGAGAGGTGGGTGAGCAGCACCGACATGTTGTCGGCGTAGGTGTAGCCGTCGCGCTTCAGGTCGTCGGCGAACATCTCGTGGACGGAATAGGCGCGCATGCCGAAGGCCGGCTCGCGAACCTCCTCGCCGGGCATCTCCGGTGGCTCCTTGGCGCCGAGCAGCACCATCAGTTCGCCGACGCGCATCTGGTTCTCGGCGACCACGGTGCCGTGCATGCGGATCTGGTAGGCCTTGCCGGGAATCGAGAAATCGTCGGTGAGCTTCACCTCGGGCACGACGAACCCGTATTGCTGCGCGAACTTCTTACGCATCTTGCCCATCCGGAATGCCAGTTCCTGGTGGGCCGTGACCAGCTTGGTCGAGAGCTGCTTGCCGATCAGAAGCTCGATTTCGGCGGTCTTGAGAGATTCCTTGACCGAATTGCGCTCCTCTTCCTCCTTCTGCGCCTTCTTCTGGTTCTCGATCGAGGCCGCCTCGGCGGCGCGCCTGTTCTGGCGCATCGGGATGACATAGCCGACGAGGCCGAGGAGCAGCGCCAGCGACAGGAAGGGCAGCATCGGCAGGCCGGGCAGCAGCGACAGGATCGTCAGCAGCAGGGCGGCGACGTAGAGCGCGCGCGGATAGGCCGAGAGCTGGCCCATCACGGCCTGGTCGGCCGAGCCGCGGGTGCCGCCCTTGGAAACCAGCAGGCCGGCGGCGAGCGAGACGATGAGCGCGGGGATCTGGGTGACGAGGCCGTCGCCGACGGACAGCTTGACGAAGACTTCCGCCGCCTCGCCGAGATTCATGTTGTGGCGGGTGTAGCCGATGATGATGCCGCCGACGACGTTGACGCCGGTGATGATCAGGCCGGCGATCGCATCGCCGCGCACGAATTTCGAGGCACCGTCCATGGAGCCGAAGAAGGACGATTCCTCCTCGAGCTCGCGCCGGCGCGACTGGGCCTCCTTCTCGTTGATCAGGCCGGCCGAAAGGTCGGCGTCGATCGACATCTGCTTGCCGGGGATGGCATCGAGGGTGAAGCGGGCGCCCACCTCGGCGATACGGGTGGAGCCCTTGGTGATGACGATGAAGTTCACGACCAGCAGGATCGCGAAGACGATGATGCCGATGACGAAATCGCCGCTCATCACCAGCGAGGAGAAGCCGCCGATGACGTAGCCGGCGGCGTTGGTGCCCTCGTTGCCGTGCGACAGGATCACGCGCGTCGTCGCGATGTTGAGCGACAGGCGCAGCATGGTCGCGATCAGGAGGATGGTCGGGAAGGACGAGAAATCGAGCGGCCGCTGGATCCACAAGGCGACCATCAGGATGAGCACGGACAGCGCGATCGAGAAGGCGAGGCCGATGTCGATGAGGAACGGCGGGATCGGCAGGAACAGGATGCAGAGGATCGCGACGATGCCGACGGCGAAGCCCACGTCGCGTCCGTTTCGGGTCGCCGCGATCCGGGGAAGGGTCTCGATCAGGGCCAATGGCAGTCCTCGCGCGCGCCGACGAATGACGCGCCGCCCAGACTAAGGGTCCAAACTTGTGCGAACTTGGCCTTGCCGAGGTTCAGAATCCGGTCTGGATGCGCTGGAACACGACCTCGGAGAAAGCGTAGATCTGCGCGCCGACGAACGGTCCGCTCAGCAGCAGGGCGACGAGGATCGCGACGATTTTCGGGACGAAGGTGAGCGTGATTTCCTGCACCTGGGTGAGCGCCTGGAGCAGAGCGATACCGATGCCGACCAGCATCGCGGCGACGACGGCGGGAGCCGAGGCCACCAGCACGGTCCAGATCGCGGCCTGGACGATATCGAGCGCGTCGGCCTCGTTCATGGCTCTAGCTTATGGTGACGCCGGGAAGCATCGGGATCTCCTGGCCGCTCTCCAGCACGGCGATGAGACCGTCGCTGTAGAGCTTGACCTCGGCGACGGTGCCGGTGATCGATCCGTCGGCGGAGGTCACCGTCTTGCCGATCAGCGATCCGGCCTGAGACAGGACGGACGCCTGAAGGATGCTGTCGAGCTTCGAATTGGTCTGCACCGTCTGCTCGACCTGGCTGAAGGTCGCCAGCTGCGCGACGTAGTCGGTCGATTCCATCGGGCTGGTCGGATCCTGGTTCTTCATCTCGGCGACGAGCAGCTTCAGGAACGACTGATAGTCGACGGTCGTGGCCGACGCGGTCGATGCAGCGGTCGTGGCCGTGGACGTGCTCTGCGAGGTGTAGGTGCTGGCATAGGCGGTAACGCTCATCAGGCTGCTCCTGCCGCCACGATTTCCGGGTGCTGGTGCGGCCGGTGCGGGCTGCCGGCGGCGAGGATTTCTGCCTCGAGCGGATAAAGCGACCTGATCGCGCGCAAGGCGTCGTAGACCTGTCCCTCGCCGACGAGGCGGTCGATCTCCTTCAGCTCCGAGAGGATGACCGGGTCCTCGAAGCTGGCGAGGAGCAGCGACAGGGATTTCCTGAACATGGCGCGCGCCTCGTCGGCCGCGCCGGGCGTCATGAGAATGATCTGAACGATGAAATAGAGCTGGCGCAGCGGCGTGGAGGCGTCGTGGGCCTGCATGACGTGGCTTTCGAGGAGGAACTGCACGTCGTTGAGGAACTCGATCGAGACCTTGCGGTCGACCCTGACGACGGCGCCGTTGATGTAGATCTTCTCGTTCGGCTTGAGCGAGATCCGCAGGGTGTTTTTCATTGCAGTCCGTCTCTGATGATCTGCGAAATCTCGATCAGCCCGTCGAAATTGTTCGAACTGCCCTGGCGCACGCTCTCGGCCTCGCGCAGCACCCACAGGCCGATCGAAATGAGATTTGCCCTGAGTTCCTTGGGGAGTTCGTTCTCCGGATTGGCAAGGTCGTCGAGCAGGGCGGTCCATACCTTGTGGACGAAATGGATGGCCTCGATCGACTTGAACGAATCGACGCCGGCCAGGCGCGCTTCGATCAGCAATTCGATCGAGCGATCAAGAACCTGCCGTTCACGGTCCTTCGCTTCGGCGATGGAGTCGGTCTGGATGTCGGCGTAGGAGAATTGATACATGCTTGTTCGTTCCTGAAATGATCCCCGAGTTCAGTTTCAGCTCATGAAATTGAGCAGGCTCAGTTGCTGGATGCGCGAAGTCAGCGCGTAGGCGGTCTCGATCTGCGAGGTGAGCGCGGAGACCCTGGTGGCGGCCTCGTAGGGGTCGACGCTCTCCATGTCGCTGATCGTCTGCTCGAAAAGATTGACCTGGGTCTCGATGCGTTCCGACGCGTTGGTGACGCGCTGCTGGGCGACGCCGGTCATCGTCTGCTGGGTGGTGATTTCGGCGATGCCTTCATTGACGAGCGTGAGCGCGCGCTCGCTCAGCGCCGCCGCCGCGCCGGCATTCAGCGGCCCCTGCATCAGCTCGCTGGTGATGGCGGAGACCATGGCCAGCTTGCGGATGCCGGTGATGTTGGCGCTGACCGAGGTCTCCGTCGTCTCGTTGAGTGCAATGCGCGAGACGATGGCCTGGTCCGTCGCGCTCGACCAATTGGCGTTCCAGCCGGCACCGAGGAACTGCGGCTCGACGACGTTGGTAAGGAAGTCGTCCATCTGGGTTGCCGTGATCGTGGCCGCGGCCGCGTCGGTCTGGGCGAAGCCGAAATAGGACTGGAAAGCGGTGTCGAACGCCACCTTGCTCGGCGAGGACGGGTCGGTGAAATCGGCGATCGGCTTCACGTCGGTGTTGATGCCGGCGAACAGGAACTGACCGTTGATGCTGGTGTTGAGGGTCGAGGTCAGCATCCCAAGCATCGCCGCTCCGTCGGCCTGGACGACGCTGTATTCGGCGGTGCCCGAAACCGCCGCCGAGAGCGTCGAGCGCAGCGTCTCGGCGCGCTCGGTCAGCTGGGACAGGATGTCCTGGGTCGAGGACAAGCGCGAGGAAACCAGTGAATTGGAATCGATCAGGCCGTTCAGCCGCGAGACGTCGCGCGCGAGCGACACGGTCTCGCCGGTGCGGGCGCCGAGCGCCAGGCCGACATCGGCGACGCGCAGGGTCGTGCTCTCCTTCTGCGCGGTGATCAGCTCCGACTGCATCTTCATCGTCGAGTAGCGCAGCGCCTGGCTGATCGCGGTCGAGGAGACGTAGGAGGATTTCATGGTCGGTTACCTCACCATCGAAATGAGGTTGGCGAGCATCTCGTCCACCGCCTTGATGAGACGGGCGGACGCGTCATAGGAATGCTCGAGCTCGAGCAGGAGCGACAGTTCCTCGTCCATGTTGACCCCGGTTTCGTTCGACAACGATTCCGCGGTGCGGACCACCAGCGCCTGCTTGTTCTCTTCGGCTTTCGACGCCTGCTGGCGCAGGTTTTCCAGCCAGCCGATGACGTCGGAGGAATAGTCCATCACGCTGGCGTTGGTTCCGGCCCCGGCAGCCGGATCGAAGGTCGTCGAGACGTCGAGGTTTGCCGAATAACGTATCAGCAGGTCCGCATAGGAGGCATTGCCGCCGGTATTGGCGACATAGACCGCGCCGTTGGCACCGCCGTCGCGCAGCACGGTCGGGTTGCCGCCCTGCTGGGAGTCCATCGCGGCGTTGACGGAGAACGAACCCGCGAGGCCTGGGGACACGACGCCGGCGGCCGGCAGCGCGGGACCGCCGCTCCAGGTGAACAGTCCGGCAAGGGAAGGGGCCGCGCCGCCGGTCTGGTCGGTCTCCGCGAAAGCCATGACCAGCCCGCGGGCAACCTCGTCGAGTTGAGCCTGGACGGTGGGCGCGATCGTGTCGCGCAGTTGGAGGAAGGCGGCGATCCGGCCCGCCGCATCCGTATCGCCGCCGGAACCCGCCTGCAGCGGGACACCGTCGATATAGACGGAATTGCCGACGGTGGTTGCGTCGTAGCCGGGTTTCGGCTCGAACGTCACCGTTCTCGGCGATGTCTCGAACAGGATCGCGCCCGACGCGGTGGTGAGCACCATGTCGTTGTTTTCGCGCGTGATCGTCGACACCGGAACGTATTGGGCGATCTGCTTGAGAATGGCGTCGCGCCGGTCGAGCTGGTCGGAGACGTCGCGACCGACCTGCGTTCCTGCGACGATCGCGCTGTTGGCCGACTCGAAATCCTTGAGCAGGCCGTTCAGCTCGTCGACCGCGACCGAGATCTGCATGTCGGCATCGGTGCGCTGGGCGTTGACGGCCGCCGTGCCGTCGTTGAGCGAGCGCACCACCTGCTTGGCGGCCTCGATCGCGCTTTCGCCAAGCGAAGCGTTCGCAGGGTTGTTGGAATAGAGCTGGATTGCCTCGTAGAGCGATCCGAGCGCATTGGCGGGAGAATTGGCGTTGTCGACGCCGTTCACCGCCTGGGCCAGCGTGTCGATGCTGGAGCGCAGGGTGCCCTGGCCTTCATAGGCCGACACGGCGGACAGGTTGGCGCGAAACAGCGCCTCGTTGGCGGCGCGCTGGATGACGACGACGCGGGCCCCCGGCGCTTCGCTGGAGACCACCGCATTGCGCCGGACATAATCGGAATTGCCGGCGTTGGAGACGTTCTGCGAGACGACCGCAGTCTGCCGCGAAGTCGACAGCAGCGACTGCTTCGCGATGTTGAGTGCGGTCGTCAGCGACATCTAGAGCAATGTCCGATCAGGTTGAACCAGTTCTGTTTCTCCGATGGCGGGGCGATCCGCCAGGGTCCGCAGGACGGTGCAGGCCGTGCTGGTGGCACGGCCAAATCCGCCTGACGCCGCGGGCGCCCGCCAGCGGGAAACCCCGTCGGTTTGCCTTCGGCAAAACCGACCATTCGGAGTTGCCGGTCGTCCTTTCCCGCTGCGCAGCAGCGGGGGCGACCGGCGGGCCGGGTGAATTCGGGCCAAATCCGTCGGTCTTCGGACTTGGCCGTGCCACCAGCACGACCGCGCCGAAGACCTCGACCTTGACCCGATTTCCCTCCGGCAGAACGGCTCAACCTGATCGGACATTGCTCTCGTCCCGCCCCCCGGCAGACGTTCCGCTACCGCTTGAGATTCACAAGGACGTCCATGAGGTCTGCGCCCGTCTGGAATACCTTGGAATTCGCGGTGTAGCTGCGCTGCGCCTCGATCATGCTGGTCAGTTCCTCGGCGATATCGACGTTGGAATTTTCCAGCGCTCCCGAGACGACCGAACCGAAGGTGCCGTCTTCCGGGAAGCCGACGAGCACCGAGCCCGACTCGTTGCTGGGCCGGTAGACGTTGCCGGGCAGCACCGTCAGCATATCGTCGCTTCGCGTGGTTGCCAGTGGGATGCGGTAGAGCGCTTTCGTGGTGCCGTCGCCGTACTGGGCGTAGAGGATGCCGTCGCCGTCGATGTTGATCTGCTCGATCGAGCTCGGCGCATTGCCGTTCGCCCAGGAGTCGAACAGCGTGTAGTCGGCCTTGAGCTGCGTCACGTTCTCCAGGTCGAGGGTGAAGGACTGGCCGTCCGGGACCGTGAGGGTGACGGAGGTGGCGCTCGCGCCGGTATAGTCGCCCGTGGTCGGATCGAAGCTCAGCGTCTGCGTGGCCAGCGCCGCGGAACTGTAGGGGAATCCGCCCGTCGCGCTGGCGTCCGCCTTGTTGTAGACGGCAACTTCCCAGGTGTCGGCGGCGGTCTTGGTGTAGTAGACGTCGAGCACCACCTGGCCGCCGAGATCGTCGTAGACCTGCATCGAGGACTTTGCCGTATAGGTGGCCGTGGCGGCGTTCGCCGAAGGGAGGTCGGCGGCGGCGACGATGGCCGCGTCGGCAGGAAGGTTGAGCGACATCGCTCCTTCCGTCGATGGAGTCGCGTTCAGTTCGTTCTGCGACAGGCTGACCGGGACGAGGCCTTCGAAGCCGTTGGTGGTGGCCGTCGGGATGCCGCTCGATGCGTCGTAACCCATCAGGATGAAGCCCGCCGCATTGACGAGTTCCCCATTGCCGTTGGGAACGAAGGATCCGGCGCGTGTCATGAACGAATTGCCCGAGGCGTCCTGGACGACGAACATGCCGTTGCCGTTGACCGCCAGATCCGAGATCGAGGTGGTGTATTGCAGCGCGCCCTGGTCGGTAATCGCGTAGCGGATCGAAGTGGTGACGCCACCGGAATTGTAGTTGCCGGGGGTGCTGGGCAGGACGAGGCTCGAAAACTCGGCCTTGGCGCGCTTGTAGCCGTTGGTGCTGGAGTTGGCGATGTTGTCGGCTGTCGTCGACAGGCGGTTCGACTGGGCAGCCATGCCCGAAACGCCGGTCCGCATCATTCCATATAGGCTCATTCCGTTACTCCTCGGAGAAAGTGCCGCTGAGGATGAGCCTACAACCTGCGACTTGCGCGAGGCTGTCCGGCGCGGTCAGGCGGGCTGGGTGGCGAGGCGGTATCCCAGGAAGCGCTTGGACTCGATGGGGTCGAAGCCCATCTTCTCGCGCAGCTTCTTGCGAAGTTTCGAAATATGGCTCTCGACCACGTTCTCCTCGACGTCCTCGTCGAAGACGCCGTAGATCGCGTTGAAGACCTGCGCCTTGGTGACGCGGCGGCCGGAATTGCTGGCGAGGTATTCGAGAATGCGGCGCTCGCGGCGCGGCAGGGGCAGCGGCGCGCCGGCGATCTCGGGATCGCGGCCGTCCATGTAGATCCGCATCGGGCCGACTTCGGCGTAGCTCGCGTCTTCGGCGCCGCGTCGGCGGATGGCACAGACGCGGGCAAGGATCTCGCGGATGTGGACCGGCTTGCGGATGACGTCGTCGACGCCGGACTCGAACAACCTGAGCGTGTTTTCCAGGGAGTGCTGTTCGCTGAGTGCGATGACCGGCGCGGAGGTGCGCTCGCGGATACGGCGGGGGGAGATATCGTGCGCTCCGCACTCGCCGATCAGCACCGCCGAAACCGACTTGAGGTCGCCTGACGCTGCGGTATCGACCCATTCGTCGAACTCGCTCGGAAGGAAGCCGGCACTGGCCACTCCCTCGCGGCTGAAAAGCGAACTGAATCCGCCTTTTACAAGCTCACGCTCGTCCACGATCACGATCATTGCCCGCCCCACGAATCAGAAGCCCCACTTCTGGAACTAGGGGTAACCGCGGGGGGGAATCGCGAACATCCGCGAATTCTTGTTAACCATAATTAGGGTATCGGCCGCTGCCGTTTCCGGGCGGCCGTTAACCAGTCGTTAACCATATTTCCGTCACCAATCGCCGATTGATTCGAGCCGCCGTTGGACAGGGCGGTCCGAAGCGTCCGTACGGGTCTGCAGGAAATGCTCTAGATGTAGCGGGCCGAGGAACTCCGGCCCGAGGAACTGCCCGGCGGACCTGCCGCCGGTGGGTTCTGTCCGCCGGATCGGTGTTGTTCGCGCCGCGAACCGCTGTCCTGCTCGCGCGCGCCGCCAGCGCCGCCGTCCGCAGGGAAACCCTGCTGACGCGACTGTCCGCTCGGTTCCGGCTGAGGCTGGGCGTCCGCCCGGGCCGAGAGCTGGACGGTCACGCGATCGACGTCGACCCCCAACGCCCGCAGCGACTTGGCGATCGTGTCCGCGTCGGTCGCAAGCTGGCGCTGCGCATCCGCGGTTTCCGCCGACAGCTCGACTGTAACCGTGTCGTCTTTGATGCGCAGGTGCGCGGTGACGGCTCCGAGTTCGACCGGATTGAGCTGGACTTTCAGCGAATCGATCCGTGCCGGCGCGGCCGGCTGGGTGTCGCGGAAATAGGCGGCCCAGGAGGCTTCCGCGCGGACCGCCGCGATGATCGAGGCTGCCGGGGCAGAGGGCGGGGCGGCCTGGGCCGACTGGGCGGAGACCAGATTCACGCCATTCGGCGCGGGCCGCACTGTCTCGCCGGAGCGGCTTTCAGGTGGCTTCGGAGCGGCTTCGTCGGTCCTCGTTTCGGGATCGACCGGGACACGAGCAGCCGGGGCCTCGTCGAACGCCGGTGCCGGAGCGGGCGACGCTTCGACCGACGGGCGGACGCCGCCGACGATAGAGGGATTGCGGCTGGCGGACGTCGCGGGAGCCTCGCCCGCCTGGCTTGCGGTCCTCGCGGTGCTGGCGTTGCGCGGGGACGCTTGAGCGGGAGCCGGCGCGGCTGGTGTGGCCGGGGCCGGCGCAGGCTGCGCTGCCGCGGCGGCGGTGACCGGCGCCGCCGGCGAATGTGTACGCGGCGCGGGCGGCGTCGCGTCTCCAGGCTTGCCTGCCTGCGGCTCATCGGATGGTGTGGGCGGTAGATTCGAAAGCACAGCCGGGACTTCGGCGCGGGCGTAGGCGGAGGGGCGGGTATCAACATCAGGCGCGTCGTCGGGCGAGGCCGTTGCATCTGGCGTCGGGACTGCGTTTGCCTCGGCAGCCCACCGCACCTGTTGCCGCGGAACCGGCTGCGCCGCCGGCAAGAGGGCAAGGACGGGCGCGACCACTTCGGCCTCGGCCGTGCGGGGGCGGAGCTCCGATGCGGTTGCGTCGTCGGCGGGCGGGGTCTCAGTCTCGGCTTCTTGCCAGGCGTCGCCATCCTCGGCACGCGGCGCGGTCGGGCCGACGTCATCGGCGGGCGCCAGGCGAGAGTCCGCCGGCGGGACGGCCGCAACCGATGCGTCGCGGCCACGGTCGGTCGGCCTGGAGTCCATGCGGACTTCGTCCGGCTTCGGCCGCTCCGGTGCGGCAAGGTCCTGCGAAGATGCTGGCCCGGATGCCTCAGGTTCTGCCCGAAGCGGATCGTCCGCTGACGTCGAGACGGAGCCGGCAGGCGGGACGGTTCTCACCGCAGCGTCGCCGCGCGCTTCGGGCGGCGGGGCGGCGGAGTCGGCCGAGGGCGGGGTATCCGTGGGAGGGACCCGTGGAGAGGACGCGATGGCGACCTCCGGCCCCGCCTTCGCCATGTCGCCGGTTTGCGAGGCGACAGGTTGTCCGAGCGGGCGCAGCTTCACCGCCGCCTCGCCGTCGGCTTCGGGGCCGGGCGGAGGTGTTCTCGCGGCTGCGCCGCCGCCGGCTTCGAAGCGGGTAAGGGGCGGCGTCTTTGCCGCGGAGACCTGCGGAGAAGACGGGCTGGCGACCTCCGGTCCCGCCTTCAGGGTATCGTCGGTTTTCGCGGAAGCGGGTTCTCCGGTCGGACGGGTCCTCGCCGCAGCGTCGCGGCCGGCTTGCGGCGGCGGGGCGGGGAGGCCGGGTTCGACGGCGCTCGACCGCGCGGCGTCCGCCCTGCTCGGCGCTTCCGCCGCTTCGGCCGGATCGACGGCCGGTGGCGATGCCGTCGCGGCGGTTCCGATCCCGCCGCCGGAAAGGCGCAGGCCAGCCTGCCCGATCGATTCCAGCTGACGCGCCAGACCCTTCGCCGGCACGGCCATGGCCGGCGCGGCGGCCGAGACGCCGGCGCGGCGTTCGGCGCCGGCGGAGTGGACGGCATCCTGGAAGGTGGTGTGTCCCTTCGATCCCTCCTTGCGGGGCTGAGGACGCGGATCGTTAATCGGCAATCTGGACGCGGACACGCTACTGGTCATTGGGTCCCTGCAAGCATCTTGTCGATTTCCTCCAGCTTGCGCCGCGTCTCGTCGACGATGGGCAAGGACGCCTCCGCCGATGCCATTTCCGGGGCGGGCGCCGCCGCATCCGTCTCGCGACCGCCGGCCGGCGCGGACGGCCCGATCGCACCGGACGCTGCTGTCCGGCTCGGCGCGGGATGCGCGGCGGCGATGTCGCTGGCCACCGGCGGCGCGGGCCCGGCATCGGCGGCGGCAACCTCCGCCGGCGGCGCAGGCCCGATCACCCGGACGGCCTCCGCTGCCTTCGGTTGCGGTGCCGGCGCGGGCGCCGCGACGGACTGCGGCACGACCTTGTCGTCCGGAGAAGTCATGATGCCGGTTGCGACCGAAATCGCCGCGTCGAGGAGTTGCCGGTCGGGTCCCGCGAGCTTCGACCGATCGATCGACTTCAGCCGCGCGAGGATTTCGGCCCCGTTCTCCGACGTGATCTCAGAGAGATTGGAATAGAGGATGGCGCGGGGGTCGGTATCGCCGGCCGCGACCGTTTCGAACGCGGCCGCTTTCTTCGCAGCGAAGTCCGACAGTTCGCGCAACCCTTCGATCGCGGCGGTGCGGGCGAGGCGCAGGTAGATCACCCGCTGGTGCTCGCGGCTCATCTCCGAGATCGTGCTCTCGATGAGGTGAAGATCGAGCGAGGCGTAGAGCGCGACGATGCCTTCGACCAGTTCGTCCGCATATTGCGTGGCATAGGGGGAGCGCAGGAACCGTCGCACATACTGGTTCGACGCGCGCAGAAAGCGCTCGGTGTCGCCGAGGCGGGCGGCAAGCGGAAGCGAACGGCGCAGAGCGGCCTCCTCGACGAGCGTTCCCGGCGCCAGAAGGCGTGCCGTGTCGAGGTAGACCAAAGCCAGTTTCGGATCGTCGGCGCCGGCCATCGAGCCCTTGATCAGGGAGAGGAAGGAACCGAGATCGCTGGGGAGAGTGCGCGGGTCGATCGAATGCAGCTTCGCCGCCGCCGATTTGTGGTCGCCGCGGATATAGGAGCGGACACCGTCGGTGAGCGAACCGGTCGTCTCGTCCTGCTTGAGGCGGGAAATGGCAACCTCGACAGTGATCGGATTGCCGCCGCTCATGGCGTAGATGAGCAGAGCTTCGACGTTCTTGCCATCCTCGAAGTCCTGGGGCCCCGACTCGCGCAGCTTCCTGTCGATCATCTGCAGGATCTTCTGCTGCATCGGCAGGGCTGCATGGTCGCCGCCGGCAATGCGGTCCTGGACCAGCTGCAGCGAGCGGACCATCTGGAACGTGTCCAGCGACGCATGCGCCGGGCCGGCCGCGAGCGGCACGGCCGACAGCGATGCGCCGATGGCGATGGTCCGGCAGAGCCGTTTCATCCGGCCGTCTCCAGCAGGATCTCGATGCGGCGGTTGGAAGCGGCGAACGGGTCGGAGGGCTGCTTCAGCTTGCGGTCGGCGAAGCCGGCCACTTCGGTCAGCCGCTTCTCCTCGAGGCCGGAACGAACCAGCATGTAGTAGGCGGCGTGGGCGCGCGCGGTCGACAGCCGCCAGTTGTCGTATTTGCCGCCGGCGAACGGGCGGCCGTCGGTGTGACCGTTGACGTGAATGTTGCCCGTGCGGGCGGAGAGGATGGCACCGATCTTCTCCATCGCCACGACGAGGTCGCGCCTGGGAACGGCCGACCCGATCTCGAACATGCCAAAATCGAGCTGGTCCGTCACCGAGATGATCACGCCCTCGGCCGTGGCCTCGACCGTCAGGCCTTCCGCCAGCTTGTCGTTCGCGCCGAGCGCCTGAGCGATCTCGTCACGGATCTTTGCGGCCTCCGCCAAGACCACTTTCGAGGGTGTGGCGACGGGGGCTTGAGGCTGCTCGGCTGCGTCGGCCTCGGCGCTCTCCGCCGCCGGTTCCGGCAAGGGGGCTGCCTCGGCGGCCGCTACCTTCTGCCCCGCGACGTCGGCAGCGCCGGTGGGCTTCGTCGCGTCGCCAGGTTCGGAAAGGACGGTCTCCTCGTCGGTCGGAGGGGAATCCACGCCCGGAATGATCTGCTGCGACCAGAAGTCGGGGGCAAAGGGATCGCGGAAGGACTCTCCCCCCGAGGCTCCGGTCGCGGGACCCGACAGCTGCGCGCCGCCATCGCCCTTCTCGCTCAGATTCTGCAGATTGCCCGTCTCGGCGGCGATCTCGGCAAGCACGGCATAAGGATTCGAGAACAGGTGCTCGTCGGTATATTTCTCGGCGTCCGCCGACTGGTTCGCCTCGTTCTGCTTCATGTTGCCGGTTTCGGCGGCGCCGACGCTGGGGATCGACGCGGCCGGATCGGTCTCGCTCTGGGCCTGGGTCTGGGCCGAGGTCGAGCCCTGTCCCTCCTCGTCGAGGCCGCGCCGGCTGGCGTTTTTGTCGGTCAGCTTGATCGGGTTGAAATAGCTCGCGACGGCGGCCTTGGTTTCCTCGTTGGCGGCGTTGATCAGCCACATCACCAGGAAGAAGCACATCATCGCCGTCATGAAGTCGGCGAAGGCGATCTTCCAGGCGCCGCCATGATGGTCGTCATGGTCGTCGTGCCCGCCGTGGCGGATGATCAGGATCTCGTGCTTGGCTTCCGCGTGCTCGGCCGTGCTCAACCGACTGCTCCCGTCAATGCGGACGACCATTCGGCGAGCCGCGTCTCAAACAGCGTTTCGTCGAATGCCACGGTGAGGTCGTAGGATTCGGTTTCGATGAACTCGAGATGGCGCGCGTGGTCGCCCATCGCCGCCGCGAAGGGCATGAACAGGGACTGCGGGCCGCTTACCCGGATGCGGATCGTGTCGGCATCGGCAACCGCGCCGCGGACGCTGGCTGCCAGCGCCGCCACCGCGCGCGCGCGTATGTCCTCGTCGACGAGCTGGCTCAGGATACGCGCACAGACGGACGTCGCCTCGTCGATCGCCTTGCGTTCGAGAGAAGACAAAGCGGCGGCGGTCTTACCCGCCAGTTCCACGGCGAGCGTCGCACGCAGTGCCGCGATCTCCTCCTCGTGGCGCGCGCGGTCCTCGGCTGCCCGCTCCTCATAGAGCGCCTCCAGCCGGCGGCCCAGATCGGCCTCGGCCTTTGCGACGGCTTCGGCCACGATCGCGTCGATGTCGACGGGAGCCGGCGGCGGCGGTGCCGGAACCTCGTTGCGAATCGGCAGGATCACGGCCGCTGGCGCGGGGCGCGATACCGGAGCGAAATCAGGCAGGAAGTCGGCAATCGCGAGGCCCATCAGCTTGCCTCCTGATGGGCCCATTTGCGCAGGATCTGCGCAGTGCGCTCCTCATTCAGCTCGAGCATCCGCGCGAGCCGGTCCTGCGGGGCGGGCTTCAGCTTGTTGCGCAGTTCGTCGATCGGATTGACGTTGGACCGGCCGGGCGGGGCAACGCCCGGCAGCGCGCCGTCGGCCGACATGGTGGCGCCCGGGATCTGCAGATTCTCGTTCGCGCCGGGCAGCGCGCGCTGCACGTCCTCGAAGCTCGGGGCGGCGGCCGGGCCCGCCTGCAGCGCGGCGGTGAGCGGGCGCAGGCCGAACCAGACCACCAGGAAGACGACGACGACGAAGGCGGCCGAATTGATGATCGAGCCGGTGTGCTGGCTCGCCGCTTCGAGGAAGCCAGGCCCCTCGATCGCCTCGCCGTCGATCCCGTCGATGAATTCGACGGCGTTGACGCTGATCGCATCGCCGCGGGCTTCGGAGTATCCGGCGGCAGTGGCGACCATCTCGCGAATCGCGGCCAGTCGCTCCTGGATCTTTTCCGGGGCCGAGTTCTCGCCCAGCACGGCCTTGAGGCGCGCTTCGTTGACCACGATCGCGATCGACAGGCGGGTGACTGAATAGCCGTTGCTGACGGTCGCAATGCGCTTCGAATTGATCTCGTAGTTGGTGACTTCCTCCTTGCGGTCGGTCTTCTCGCTGGAGGCGGGGCCGCTGGCGCCAGGGGCGCCTTCGTTCGGCAGGTTCTGGTCGACCGAGGTCGGAGCGGTCGACTGGCTCTGGCTGTTCTGGTTGGCTTCCTTGACGACCTGGATCGATCGCTCGACCCGCGATTCCGGATCGAAGATGGTCTCCTCGATCTGCCGGGTGTCGGTGTTGACGACGGCGTTGACGCTGGTGCGGAAATTGTCCGGCCCGAGATAGGGAGACAGCGCCCGGTGGATCGAATCCTGGATCTGGTTCTCCACCGTGCGCTCGACACCGATGGAGCGGGTCGCGGTGTTGTTGGCCGGATCGTCGCCGGCAGCGAGCAGGGTGCCGTCGGAATCGAGGATGGTTACGTTTTCGGCGGCGAGGCCGGGCACCGCCGCCGCCACGAGATAGCGGATCGAGGCTGCGCTGCGGGCGGCGTCGAGCCCGGCGGTGCGGATGACGACCGAGGCCGACGGCTGGCGCTGCGCCTGGCGGAAATTGCCTTCCTCGCCCATGACGATGTGGACGCGCGCCGCCTTGATACCGGCGATCGACTGGATGGTTCGTGCGATCTCGCCCTCCAGCGCGCGCACCTTGGTGACCTCCTGCATGAAGGAGGTGAGGCCGAGCGAGCCGACATTGTCGAACAGTTCGTAGCCGGCATTGGTGCTGGTCGGCAGGCCCTTCTCGGCGAGCAGCATGCGCGCCTGCCCGGTCTTGCCGACGGGCACCATCACCGAGGTCCCGTCGGAGGAGACGTCGAAGGGAATGCCGACGTCGCCGAGGACGATGCCGATCTGGTTCACGTCGGAACGGTCGAGACCGACATAGAGGGTTTCGTAGGACGGGCGGTTGAGCCAGACCGATCCGACCACGACCACCGCGACGACCAGAGCGGCGACCGCTCCCATGATGGAGAGCCTGCGTGCTCCCATCGCCTGAAGGTTGTCTAGGATGCGCTGGATCTGTTCGGGCACGGGATGTCAGCTCCTCGGAACACGGTCGTCACAGGAAGCCTAGAGGGTGAAGCTTGTGCGAAAATTGAAAAGGGCCACGACATCAGCGTGGCCCTTTCGAATCATGCGTCTAATTCCAGTTGCTTATCTATTGCTGGAAGAGCGAGAGAACGTTCTGAGCGCTGCTGTTGGCGATCGAGAGGGCCTGGATTCCGAGCTGCTGCTGCACCTGGAGCGCCTGCAGTCTGGTCGACTCCTTGTTCATGTCCGCATCGACCAGCTGGCCGACGCCGCGCTCGATCGAATCCATCAGGCTCGTGGTGAAGCTCTTCTGCATGTCGATACGCGATTTGGCCGCGCCGATGACGGTCGCGGCGTCTGTCAGCTCGGCCAGGGTGGTGTCAGCGACGGTCAGCATCTGCTCGATCTGGCTGTCTAGGAACCCTTCGACGGTGAGCGTGTAGACGGAGTAGCCGTCGGTGGCGGCGAGCGTTCCGGCAACGGCTACCGTGGCGGTGTCGTCGCGGTCGCCGGAGGTGCCCAGCCGCAGGCCTTCGACGATGCCCTGGTTTTCGTTGGTGAGAGCCGCGGCGTCGAACAGCTTGATGCTCTGGACATCGATATCGATGGTGCCGAGCGTCACATCGCCGGCCGAACTGCGGTTGAAGGCGGAGACGATCTTGGCGTCCGCGTGAACGCCGGCGGAGGGATTTCCGTTGGCCACGCTCGAATCGACGGAAAGCCAGTTGGCGCCGCTGAAGGTCGCCGCATCGGCTGCGAATTTGAGCTGCTTCTGCAGTTCCGATATTTCCGACTGGATCTTCGCCTTGTCGTTTTCCGATGCGCCGATGGCCGACACCAGCTTCTGCTTGATGTCGTCGACGATGCCGACGACGCTGTTGATGGCGGTGTAGGCCGTGTCGATGCGGCTTGCGCCGAGACCGAGCGAATCCTGGATCGAGGAGAGCGCCTTGTTGTCGGACTTCATCGTGGTCGCGATCGACCAGTAAGCCGCGTTGTCGGCAGCTTCGGCGACCCGCAATCCCGTCGATATCCGCGACTGCGTCGACTCCATCGCCTTGTTGGTTGCAGCCAGCGACTGCAGCGCGGTCATTGCCGACGCATTGGTCAGAATCGATGTCACCTCTACAGCCCCCTTAAGAATCCACTACGCTGTTGGCTACGGTTAATCATTGGTAGCCGCTCATGGTTAACGCGCGGTTAAGCCTGAAAAATCAGCAGTTCCTATGGAGAACGGCCGTCGGGACGGGGCGGACGAGTGACGGCGATTCGCGGCGGGGCGAAAGGTGGTGGCACGGCGAAACGCAGCGCAAAACGCGCAAGGGCCGCGCTCCTTGCGGAGCGCGGCCCAAGTCCAGAACTGTCGGTTGCGGCTTAGCGGAAGAGCGACAGGATGTTCTGCGAGTTGGAATTGGCGATCGACAGCGCCTGGATGCCGAGCTGCTGCTGGGTCTGCAGGGCCGAGAGGCGCGAGGACTCCTCGGTCATGTCGGCATCGACGAGCTGGCCGACGCCGCGATCGATGGAGTCCATCAGGCTCGAGGTGAATTCCTTCTGCAGGTCGATGCGGCTCTTGGTGGCGCCGAGCGTCGTCGCCGCGTCGGTCATTTCCGCAAGAGCGGTTTCAACGGCGGTCAGCATCTGGCCGAGCTGGGCGTCGTTGAAGCCTTCCACCGTCAGCGTGGAAACGGCGTAGCCGTCGGTGGCCGCGACGGTGCCGCCGGTGGCAGCCGCGGCGGTGTTGTCGCGGGCGCCGGACGTGCCGAGGCGGAGACCGTCGAGAATGCCGCTCTGGACGTTGGTCGCGGTCGCGTAGGCTTCGTAGAGTTTCAGGCTGTCGACGTCGATGTCGATGGTGGTCACCGAGGCGACACCGCTCGCGTCGCGGTTGAACGCCGAGACGACCTTGGCATCGTCAGCGGTGCCGGCCACGGTCGCGGAGGTCGAGTCGACCGACAGGTAATTTGCGCCGGAGAAGGTGGCGGCGTCGGCATAGGCCTTGAGCTGCGATTGCAGAGCGCTGATCTCGGTCTGGATCTTCGACTTGTCGGAGTCGGTCGCGCCGACGGCCGAGACGATCTTCGTCTTGATCTCGTTGACCGTTTCGATGGCTTTGTTCATGCCGGTGTAGGCGGTGTCGACCTTCGAAGCGCCGAGACCGAGGGAATCCTGCACGGTCGACAGTGCCTTGTTGTCGGACCGCATGGTCGTCGCGATCGACCAGTAGGCGGCGTTGTCGGATGCTTCGGCGACACGATAACCGGTCGAGATGCGAGACTGGGTCGTGTCGAGCGCCTTGTTCGTTGCAGCCAGAGACTGCAGCGCGAGCATGGCGGACGAATTGGTGTTAATGCTGGACATGGGAAAACGCCCCTAACTTTGTACAAGGATACAGGGACATACCGGGCTATCCGGTATGACGGGGCGGCTTCATGCCTGGGATCACTCTTGGAGATGATCAGTCCGTCATGCGTGGACTGTCATACAACCCGTAGTTCTACCAAACCGGAAAGGAGCGTGGTTAATAATCAGGAAAAGGATCGCACGAGGCTACCGACCAGCAGATTCCAACCGTCGATCAGGACGAAGAACAGAATCTTGAACGGCAGCGAGATCACCGTGGGCGGCAGCATCATCATGCCCATCGACATGGTGATCGTGGCGACGATCAGGTCGATGACGAGAAACGGCAGCACGATGAGGAAGCCGATCTCGAAGCCGCGCCTGATCTCCGAGATCATGAAGGCCGGAACGAGGATGCGCAGATCGACCGCCTGGCCTTCGACGACGTTCTGGCCGCGCTCGCGGGCGAGATCGGCAAACAGGTCGAAATCCTTCTCCCTGACATTGTCGAGCATGAAGGCGCGGAACGGCTCCGAGATGCGCTCGAAGGCTTGCTCCTCGCTGATCTGGTTGTTCATCAGCGGCCGGACGCCGTCCTGCCAGGCGCGGTCGAAGGTCGGCGCCATGACGTAGAAGGTCATGAACAGGGCCAGGCTGATGAGGATGAAGTTCGCCGGCGTGGTCTGCAGGCCGATGCCGGTTCTCAGGATCGAGAACGCGATGACGAAGCGGGTGAAGCTCGTCACCATGATGAGGATGCCAGGCGCCACCGACAGGACGGTCAGCAGGCCGAACAGCTGGATGATCGTGCCGACGGTCTGGCCGTCGGCGCCGCGCGTGATCTGGCCGAGGTCGATCGTCTGGGCCGCGGCGCCGGCCGTCAGCGCGGCGAGGGCGGCAAGCGTGATCGCCAGGCGTCTCATTCGAAGACGATGGTCCTGATGAGGATGTCCTTCACCTTCCCCTCGCCGCGGATGCGCGCCCGCTCGCGAATGTCGTCCTTCATGTGCAGGAAGCCGCTGGCGCCTTCGACCTGGTGCAGCTTCACCGTGCGCAGATAGGCCAGGATATCCTGGTGAACCACGTCGCCGATCGTCGGGTCGGCCTGTCCGTCGAAGACTGCCGCCATTTCGATGCGTATCCACGTGTCGCTCGGCGCGGCGAGATTGGTGGTGATCGCCGGCAGATTCATTACGCCGCGCGCCAGATCGGCCGCTGCCGGATCCTCCGGAGCGCCGCCCTCCTCGTGCCCGCCCTCGGTCTTGGCGCCGTGATCGCCGGCCGGCGCCGCGGCGACCGGATCGTCGGCTGCCGTCTCGCCCTTGAGCATGCCGCCGGAGAAATAGCCCGCGCCGGCCGCTGCGAGCGACAGGACAAGGAGGACTGCGATCTGGACGACGAGCGACGGCCCCTTGGCCGGGGCGCCTTCCTGCTTCTCGACGATTGCGACGGCCTTGGCCATGGTCGATTGCTCTAGAAAGGCAGAATCTGGTCGAGGATCTGGTGCCCGTAGGGCGGTTGCTGAACCTCGGTCAGACGGCCGCGGCCACCGTAGGAGATGCGCGCCTCGGCGATCCGCTCGTAGGAAATCGTGTTGTTCGCGCCGATGTCGGTAGGCCTGACGATACCGGCGATCGTCAGCACGCGCAGCTCGGCGTTGACGCGCACCTCCTGCGTGCCGCTGATGATCAGGTTGCCGTTGGGAAGCACGTCGGTGACCAGAGCCGCGACCGATAGGCTCAAGGCTTCCGAGCGCGCGGTCTGCCCGTTTCCGGTGCTGGTCGAGGCGGAGCCGATATCGAAGCCCGCCTGCGCTTCGCCGGTCTTGATGCCATTGATGTCATAGTCGCCGGCGATGGCGAAATTGCGTGATGCCTGACGGCTGCGTTCTGACTCGTTGGAGAACTTGGCCTTGTCGTTGATCGAGATGAAGACGGTCAGCACGTCGCCGACCGAGAGCGCGCGGGCGTCTGTGAAAAGATTGCTCTGCCGGTCGTCCCACAGG
This sequence comes from Mesorhizobium sp., assembly GCF_023954305.1. NCBI lineage: Bacteria > Pseudomonadati > Pseudomonadota > Alphaproteobacteria > Hyphomicrobiales > Phyllobacteriaceae > Mesorhizobium > Mesorhizobium sp. The sequence continues at coordinate 3,145,440 of NZ_JAMLIG010000001.1, forward strand.
GAATTGGCGGCAACCGGTTTCGCCGGCGCTTTCGGGTAATAGTAGTTCGAGCGCGGATTGGCATCGAGGCCGGTTCCGACGGCGGACATCACCGGAGGAATGTTGACCTCCGCCAGATTCGCGCCGCAGCCCGCCAGTCCGAGCGTGAGGGCTGTGGTCAGAAGGATGCGATTCACGTCGGGTCTTCCTTTCGCGCCGCGCTCGCCATGATGCCGGTCAGCTTGGCGGCCATCGCGCGTTCCATTTCGTTCATGATGAGGCCCGACTGCTTGACCTGCAGCTTGAGCATGATGGCGGCGGCAAGCGCCGGATCCATCTCGGACAGGCGCTCGGCGGCTGCATCCGGTCGCATCCGGGCATAGATCGAGACGACGTTCTCCGTCGCCTTGTCCATGAAGTCCTGACGCAGCCTCATCCATTTCTCGTATTCGGCGCGCTTTTCCTCGAGCTGCTTGACGCGGCGGTCGATGTCGACCTTGAGCACCTCCAGCTCGCGAGCCTGGATCGCGTAGCGCCGGTCGCGGGCAGCGTCGGCGATATTGCCGCAGAACTTCTCGATTTCATCGGCGGAGTTGATCGCCTGCGGGGCCTGCGACTGCGTGGCGCCCGGAACGCCCGAGACGATCACGGCGGCGGTGGCGCAGGCCAGGATGGTGGCGGCCAGCCGGGGAATTCTGATCTCGATCGTCGGTGTCATCATCGGAACTTTCCTATTGCAGCACCAGGTCCGCCTGCAGCGCACCGGCGGACTTGATTCCCTGGAGGATCGCGATGATGCCGTCGGGCTTCACCCCGATCCGGTTGAGGCCGGCCACCAGGGTTTCCAGGTCCGGCCCGTCGATCATCGCCACTTCGCCGCCGTCCTGCGTCGCATCGACGACGGTCGAGGGTTCCACCGCCGTCTCGCCGTTGGAGAACGGCTCCGGCTGGACGACCTTCGGCATTTCGGTGATGCGTACCGTCAGCGCGCCATAGCTGATCGCCACCTTGGAGATCCTGACCGCCTGGCCGATGACGATGGTGCCGGTGCGTTCGTCGATGACGACGCGCGCAGGCGCGTCCGTCTCGACCAGCAGGTTCTCAAGTTCGGCGATGAAGCGGGCGGAGGAGATGTTCTCCGGCCGCTTGATCATTACGGTCCTGGCATCCTGTTCGCTGGCGACGCGCTTGCCGAAGCGGTTGGTACCGTACTCGTTGATGGCGTCGGTGACGCGCACGACGGTCGAAAAGTCGGGATTGCGCAATTGCAGCGTCAGGATGGTGTCCTGGCCGAACTGCGTCGGCACCTCGCGCTCGACGATGCCGCCGCCCGGTACGCGGCCGGATGTCGGCACGCCCTTCGAGACCGTCTCGGCCTCTCCCTGCGCGGCGAAACCGGAGACGATCACCGGCCCCTGCGCGACGGCATAGATCTCGCCGTCGGGTGCGCGCAGCGGCGTCATGACCAGCGTTCCTCCCGTCAGCGACGTCGCGTCGCCGAGCGAGGAGACGGTGACGTCGATGCGGGCGCCGGAGCGGACGAAGGCGGGCATGTTGGCGGTGACGATGACAGCGGCGACGTTCTTGGCGCGGGCCTGGCCGCCCTCGAGCGAAATGCCGAGATTTTGCAGCATGGCGCGGATGGACTGGTCGGTGAAGGGCGCGCTGCGCAGGTTGTCGCCCGACCCCTGCAGGCCGATGACCAGGCCGTAGCCGATCAGCTGGTTGTCGCGCGAGCTCTGCAGAGTGGCGATGTCCTTGATGCGCGACGGGGCGCCCAGTGAGGGCAGGGACGAGGGGCCGCCGTTCGAGGCGAAGCGGACCGTGCGCGGCGCGGGCGTATCGTGGATGTGGCCGTCGGCGGCCGGGGCGAGGACGACCGGCTCGGACAGGTCAGCCGCGGCGACGGGTGCCGCGAGATGAGCGAACATGGCGATGGCGAGCAGGAGCCGTTTCATCATCCGCCGACCTTGATGGTGCCGTCGGCCATGACGATGCCGGTGAAGACCTTGCCGCTGTCGACGTTGCGCAGGCGCAGCACGTCGCCGAGGCTGCCCGCCTGGAGCGGCACGGCGGTCGCCTGGATCGTCAGGCCGTCCTGCTGGAAGATGACGGTGACCGATTGGCCTGCCTCGACGAGATAGGGTTCGCGCAGCGAGCTGAGCGGAATGAGTTTGCCGGGCAGGATCGTGCGTTTGGCGACCTTGCCGTCGGCCTCGTCGATCTCGCGCACGAACGGCTGGGTGACGCGGGCATTGGGCCGCAGCGCGACCTGGTCGAGCGTATCGGCGCTGACCGTCTCGCCGGGATAGACGATGTGGGTGGCGACGACCGCCATGTCCGCGGCAGACGCCATCGCCGGCGGCCAAATGATGGCCGCCGCGCCTGCAAGGACTGCCGCGATGCGCCGGGCTGCCATTACCGCGCCTGCGAGATGGTGGCAGCCATTTCGTCGGCGGCCTTGATGACCTTCGAGTTCATCTCGTAGGCGCGCTGGGCCGAAATCATGTCGGTGATCTCCTTGACGGGATCGACGTTGGAATTTTCGAGATAGCCCTGTTCGATCGTGCCGAAGCCGGGGTCGCCGGCGACGCCGACGATCGCGGGGCCGGATGCTTCCGTTTCGCCGAACAGGTTGTCGCCGAGCGGGGCGAGGCCCGCTTCGTTTGCGAAGGTGGCAAGCGTCAGCTGGCCGAGTTCCTGGACGGCGGCCTGACCGTCGATCCTGGCGAAGACCTGGCCCGACTTGTTGACGATGACCTCGACCGCGTCGGAAGGAACAGTGATCGAGGGCATGACCGGATTGCCGTCGATGGTGACGAGCTGGCCGGTGGCGTTGGTGTTGAAGGCGCCGGCGCGCGTGTAGAGCGTCTCGCCGCTCGGCCCTTCGATCTGGAACATGCCGGCGCCGACCAGGGCAAGATCGTATTTGTTGCCTGTGCTGGTCAGCGATCCCTGCACGTGGAGGTTGCGGATGGCAGAGGTCTTGACGCCGAGGCCGATGTGGGCGCCCTCGGGCACGACCGAGGCGTTGGCCTGGTTGGGCACGCCGGCCAGACGCTCGACCTGGTAGAGCAGGTCGGAGAACTCGGCTCTCGCCCGCTTGAAGCCGGTCGTGTTGATGTTGGCGATGTTGTTGGCGATGACCTCGAGATTGGTCTGCTGGGCGTTCATTCCCGTCGCGGCGATGGCGAGTGCTCTCATACTCTTGACTCCTCAGATCGCCATACGGCTGACTTCGAGATAGGCGGTGACAATCTTGTCGCGGATGGCGATGGCGGTCTGGAGAGAGCGCTCGGCGCTCATCACGCTGTCGACGACCTCGCGGGTGGTGACATCGCCGCCCTGCAGCGCCTTCATGGACACCTGGTCGGCATTCTGCAGGTTGCCGATGGCGCTGCTGGCAGCATTGGAGAGCGCCTTCGCCAGAGAGGCGCCGAAATCCATGGTCGGCGCTGTCGCGTCCACACCCGCGCGGCTCTCGAAAAGGCTGCCGGGGCCGACGCCGCCGATCGGGGATATGCCGCTGATCATGACTGGCTCCTCAGCAGGTCGATGGTCATCGAGATCAATTCGCGCGCCTGCTTGATGGTCTGGAGATTGGCCTCGTAGGACCGGTTCGCCTCGCGCATGTCCGCCATCTCGACGAGCATGTTGACGTTCGGCATCTTGACGTAACCCTTTTCGTCGGCCGCCTGGTGCCCTGGCATGTATTCGGTCGGAAACTCGGCCGGATCGGTGGCGCGCGCGGCCACGGCGACGAAGGACGCGCCGCTCTGGCGGTCGACAAGCGAGCCGAAACTTATGGTCTTGCGGACGTAAGGGTCTTCCTGCGCGCTGTTGGCCGTGGACTGCGCGTTCGCCAGATTTTCGGCGACGACGCGAAGCCGCTCGGACTGGGCTGTCAGGCCGGAGGCGGCGATACGCAGCGAGGTCGTCAGCGGATCCATGGGCTCCTCACTTCGCCGTCATCAGGAACATGCGATGGAAGGATCTGACGATCGCCGTGTTCAGCTCGAACGCCTGCCGAACCTCGTTCGACCTGATCAGCTCCTCTTCGATCTGCACACTATTGCCGGAGGGCCGGGCCGAGGCCTCGGCCCGCGCCTGCGTGCCGAAGCCCGCGTCGGTTCCGCCGATCGGGATGTGTCCGGGATTGGTGACCGAGACGGCGGACGTGCTGGAATTCAGAACCTGTTCGAACGGCGTCACGTCGACGGCGCTGTAGCCGGGCGTGTTGGCATTGGCGATGTTGCTGGTCAGCGCCGACTGGCGCGCAGACAGCCAGTCCGCCTGGAAGGCGGCGAGCTGGAACAGTTGCACTGACTGAACCATCAACGGTTCCCTGCGACGTTTCTCTGGCGAGTGAAACGACGATAGGAAACGTGACTTGCGTGGACCTTGCGAGGGGCCGGGACGCCTCGGACCTAGTTGACGATCTCGAGCACCCGGTCGGTGGTGGTGACGAGAACCCAGCTGCCGTTGCGCTTCTCGATCTTGGCGACCCGGCTGTTGTCGGGCAGGAGCGAACCGCGCTGGACCACGTAAAGGCCCTGGTCGTCCTGGATCATCGCGCGTCCGTTGGCGACGTGGACGAGTTCGAATTCCGGCACGATGGCGGGAAAGGGCTGCTCGACAGGCTCGGGCTCTTCATCTTCTCCGCCGGAAGGAGGGGTGGTCCCGGTGGTGAACGTGTCGAGGTCGGTCTCGCGGTTGTCCCGCGTCTCCTCTTCGGACGCGACGCGATCGGCGGCGATGGCGCCCCTGGGCGCCGGTCCGCTCGAAGGGATGTTCTCCAGCTTCACCGCGCGGATGCCGAACTGATCCTGGTTGAGGAAGACGTACCATGGAAAGTAGGCGCAGAAGCCGCTGAGCACGATACCCGACGCAAAGAGGATGAGGTCGCCGCGCGAATAGCTGCGCGAAAAGCCGAAACGGCTGCGCCGCGGCGCTGCCCGGACGGCGGGCTCCCGTCGCCGGGGCCGCCACGAGATCAGGCGCGACGCGCCGACCCGGCCGAGCATGCCCGTCGTTCTCCGCTCAGGCTGCTTGCTGGCCATTCGGCGCCTCCCTTGCTTTCAGATGACGTGCGAGATCGCCGAACGGGTCCCTGCTGCGCGGATCGGCGGGCGACTGTCCGAGCGCTTCGTAGATCAGCGGCACCTGTTTGACCGCAATGTCGAGATCGACGTCGGACCCCGCCGAATAGGCGCCGAGGAGGCGGATGTCCCTGGTCTCCTCGTAGCGCGAGATCATCGCCCTGAGCCGGGTCACCAGCGTCTTCTCGTCATCGGTCCAGGCGCGCCCGGACAGTCTGGAGATCGAGGCGAGGGGATTGACCGCCGGGAAGCGACCCTGCTCGGCGATCGAGCGGTCGAGCACGACATGGCCATCGAGGATGCCGCGCACGCTGTCGGCGATCGGGTCGTTGTGGTCGTCGCCGTCGACAAGGACGGAGATGATCGCGGTGATCGAGCCGGTTTCCCCGGTCGTGCCAGGACCGGCGCGCTCCAGAAGCTTCGGCAGTTCGGTGAAGACCGAGGCAGGATAGCCGCGCGCGATCGGCGGCTCGCCGGCGGAGGTCGCCACCTCGCGGAGCGCGTGGGCGAAGCGGGTGACGGAATCGACGATCAGCAACACACGGTCGCCGCGGTCGCGGAAATACTCGGCGACGCTCATGGCGGTCGCCGGCGCGCGCCGGCGCATCATCGCACTCTCGTCGCTGGTCGAGACGACAGCCACGGTCTTTGCCATGTTCTTCGGTCCGACGGTGTCTTCCAGGAATTCGCGCACCTCGCGGCCGCGTTCGCCGACGAGCGAGACGACTGCCGTGTCGAACGCGTCGGCGGCGGCGAGCATGGCCAGCAGCGTCGACTTGCCGACGCCCGAGCCGGCAAACACGCCCATGCGTTGTCCAAAGCAGAGCGGCGTGAAGATGTCGATCACGCGCACGCCGGTCTTGAAGGCGGCGTCGACGCGCTGGCGGGTCATCGCGTTGGCGGCATGGCCGGACGCGTGTCTCTCGCCAAGGACGAGGGGCGGCCCTCCGTCGATCGGACGGCCGAGCGCGTTGACGACGCGGCCGCGCCAGGACACGTCCGGGCGCACGGCCAGCGGCCCACAATTGAACACCGGCGTGTCGATGGCGAGGTCGGCTGTGGTCTCGAAGGGCGAGACCAGGACATCGTCCGGCGTCACGCGCACGATTTCGCCGGCGCGCCGACCCTTCGGTCCGTCGTGTTCGACGACGTCGCCGATGCAGGCTTTGCGGGACAGGCCACGCACGCGGTAGTGCGTCGCCGACACCTCGACCACGCGCCCGCCCATGCGCATGAGCGCGTCGGGGGCGGCGAAGCGCGCCATCGCCTGCTCGAGCAGCAGGAGGCGATTTGGCTCGTCGGCGGCTTGCGCGGAATTCGTGGTCATCGCGGTTCAGATCTCAGCGGCTGCCGAGCGTCTTCACGGCGTCGGTATAGGTCTGCTCTGTCTGCCGGATCGCAGAACCCGCGCTCTCGAACGCCCGCTGGACCATGATGAGCCGCGTCATTTCCAGGACCGGATTGACGTTGGAATCCTCGACGAAGCCCTGAAGGACGCCGGTGTCGGCGCGGTCGACCACCGGCTGCTGCGTGCCGTTCGCCAGCACGCCGGAATTGCCGTATCGCGTGAAATTCTCTCCGGGCTCGAAGCTGAACAGACCGAACGCCCCGACCTGCTGGCCGTCCTGGCGAATGAAGCCGTCGGCGCTGACCACCGGCGCCCCGGCGGCAGGGTCGAGTTGCAGGGCGGTCCCGGCGGCATCGAGCACCGGATAGCCTTCAACCGACACGATCTGGCCGGTCTGGAGCATGGAAAAGCGGCCGTCGCGGGTCATGACCTGACCGGCCGGTGTGTCCAGGGCGAACCATGCGTCGCCGCGCACGGCGAAGTCGAACGGGTTCTCGGTGGCGCGAAAGCCTCCCTTCGCCTGCGACAGAAAGGTCCCGCCGGTCGACACGAAGGTGGTGGCGTCCGGGCCGGTGCCGCTCAGAACGTCCTCGAACTTGATCTGCGTGGCGCGAAAGCCGACCGTTCCGGCATTCGCGACATTGTCGGCGATGGTGTTGAGGCGCCGTTCGAGGGCAATCTGCGAGGACAGGGCGACGTAGAGCGAATCCTGCATGTCAGTAGGCTTTCATCGACTGCATGGTGAGCAGGAGATCCGTCGAGATGCCGTATTCGGGCTGGGTGAAGAGCGTGGTGACCAGCGAGGCGGCGGTGGTTGTCGGGTTCTCCATCTCCCACAAGGTGGTGAAGCGCGTGATGAATTCGCCGAGCAGTTCAGAATCCTGGAAGTCCTCCAGATCGATCCGATCCTCGATGAGTGCCGCCTGCTTGTCGATGTCGGCGTTGCCGAAGGCGTCGGGCAGACCGAGCGCCGTGAACACGACCTCCTTCAGCGCCGGGTCTGCCAGGATCTGGTAGGCGTTGGTGATCGAGGCGGCGCTGCGTTCGAAATAGAGCGCAAGACGGACGCCTTCGTTCTGGTTGCCGGCGTCCTCTTCCAGCGTCTGGCGCAGATACTTGTCGACCGTCCCCTGCTGCGCCTTGGTGAAGACCGTCGCCGTCTCGCCGTAGGCAGCGAAGTTGAAGGTATCGACGAACTCCTTATAGCGCTTGTCGCTCAGCGTGTTGGCGAAGGCGTCTTCATCCTCGATGCCGCCTTCCAGCGCTTTGACCATGAAGGCCTTGGCGTAGGTCATGTCTTCCAGACCGTGAGCTTTCATCGCGTAGCGGAAAAGCCGGTCGTCGGCCATGAACTCCTCGACCGACTTCACCTTCGTGATGTTCTCAAGGTAATATTCGGTCTCGCGTTCGACGACGGGCTGGTCCTGGACACGGTCCAGCGACTTGCCGATATCCTTCGCGATCAGCTGGTAGCTAGCATAGGTGTTGATCAAGCGCGGGTCCTTCGCGTGGCCTGCCAGTCTGAAGCAATAGCGCAACTTCCTTGCGTGAAGCTGAATCGCTCCGCCGGCCGCCGCCTCCCGATTCAAGCCTCACACAAGGCAGGACGGTTACCCATTCCTTGCTGAAACAGCGAAGGCAGGTTGCGGTGGGCATCATCATCGGATTGATCGTCACGCTCGGTTGCGTGCTCGGCGGCTTCATGGCCATGGGCGGCCATATCGAGGTGCTCATCCAGCCGTGGGAGGTGGTGATCATCTGCGGCGCGGCCTTCGGCACGTTCCTCGTCGCCAATCCGATGAAGACGGTCAAGGACACCGGCAAAGGCGTCCTCGAGGCGTTCAAGCAGGCGGTGCCGAAGGAGCAGGACTACCTCGAAGTCCTCGGCGTGCTGCATAGCCTGATGCGCGAATTGCGCACGAAATCGCGCAACGAGGTCGAGGCGCATATCGACAATCCGGAAGAGTCGGCCCTGTTTCAGGCCTATCCGACCATCCTCAAGAACAAGGGCCTCCTGTATTTCATCTGCGACTATTGCCGCCTGATCATCATCGGCAACGCCAAGAGTCACGAGATCGAGGCGCTGATGGATGAAGAGATCCAGACCATCAAGCACGACAGGCTGAAGGCCTATCAGGCGCTCAACCAGATGAGCGACGGTTTTCCGGCCATCGGCATCTGCGCGGCGGTGCTCGGCGTCGTCAAGGCGATGGGCGCGCTCGACCAGTCGCCGGAAATCCTCGGCGGCCTGATTGGCGCCGCCCTCGTCGGCACCTTCCTCGGCATCTTCATGTCCTACTGCGTCGCCGGGCCGATCGCGACGAAGATCAAGACGGTGCGGGAAAAGAACCTGCGGCTCTATGTGATCGTCAAGCAGACGCTGCTGGCCTACATGAACGGCTCGCTGCCGCAGGTCGCCATCGAGTTCGGCCGCAAGACGATCTCCTCTCACGACCGTCCGTCGATCGACGCCGTCGAGCAGAGCACGCTCAACGGCGGCGCCGAGAAGAAGGCGGCGTGATCGGATGAGTTCGCCCGGCCTCACCCCAGGATCGCCCGCCGCGCTACGCAACCTGCTGGTCGAGCGGCTCGTGGGCGAGACCGCGGAACCCGACAGAGTCACGGCATCGGCGACCGCGCTGGGAGAACGCGCCCTGCCGCCGATGGCCAAGGCGCTTGCCGAACTCCTGCCGTCGGCGCCGCAGATCGAACTCGAGAGCGTCGAACTCGGGCGGATCTCGCAGGTGTTCCTGAGCGAGAGCGACAATGAGCCGTTGACGGTCGCATCCTCGGCGAATTCGCCCGATGCGCTGCTGATGTCGATGGACGCAGCGGCGGTGTCGCTGTTCGCCGCGCTTCTTTTCGGGGCTGGTTCCGACGCGCAGGTCATGGCGATCGACCGCGCGCTCTCGGCGATCGAGCTCGAGATCAGCGGCATGGTCTTCCAGTGCATCGCGCAGTCGCTCAACGGATCCGGCACGCGGGCACTCAACGTCCGTTTTCCACTGCCGCGTCCGATCGCAGGAGAGGACCGGCGCAAGCAGGTTCACCGCGACGGGCCATCGGCGCGGCTCGTCTACCGCGTCTTCAACGAGGGCGGCTGCGGCAGACTGTGCGTGACCATGCCGCAGCGCGTCGTGCTGTCGCCGCGCGGCGCGGACGATGCGCGGCAGGCGGGATCCGGGGATTGGCAGGCGCGCTTCGGCGGCGAGATCATGCGTTCGAAGGTGACCGTTCAGGCGTCGATTCCGATGGGAACGCTGACGCTCGGCGAGGTCGCGTCGCTGTTCGAGGGACAGGTGCTCGAGATGCCGGCGGAGGCGCCGGGCGAGACCCGGCTCGCCTCGAAGGACAAGACGCTGTTCATCTGCGAGTTCGGCAGGCTCGGCGGGCACTACACGGTGCGGATCAAGCAGCCTTTCGATCCCGAAGCGGATCTGATGAAAAACCTCCTGCCGCACTGAGCAGCGGGGAGGCGACGGAGAGAGACGATGAGTGAAGCGGCGGCCCGGAACCTGGCAGAGGGCGAGGACGAACTGAGCAAGGCGATCGAGGAGCTTCGCGGCGTCCTCAAGGACGAAGACAAGCCTGCGCCCGGCGCCGCCGGCCCGCGCGCCGCCGCTCCCGCCGCTCCGGCTCATAACGGCGCGGCCCATAACGGCGCGGCGGCGAATCCGAACATCATCATGAACATCCCGGTCGAACTGCAAATCGTGCTCGGCGGGGCGGAGATGCCGGTATCGGATCTGCTGGCGCTGCAGAAGGGCTCGACGGTGAGCCTCAACCGCAGGATCGGCGAGCCGGTGGACGTGGTCGTCAACGGGCGCAAGATCGCCCGCGGTGAAATCACCGTGCTGGAGAGCGATCCGTCGCGGTTCGGCGTGAAGCTGACCGAGATCATCACCGCGGCGAAGTCCTAGGGACTGCGGATGACCGGCTCGGAGATCGTCCACCTGACGCGGACCCAGAAGGCGGCCGCGATCCTCGTTGCGCTGGGCAAGCCGGCGGCCGGCCGGCTGCTCAAATTCTTCAAACAGCACGAACTACGGGCGCTGATGGAAGGCGCACGCGAATTGCGGACCATCCCGCAGGCTGAACTCGAGAAGATCGTCGCGGAGTTCGAAACCGAGTTCGCCGAAGGCGCGGGTCTGCTCGATTCCGCCGCGACGATGGACACGATCTTCAGCGAGACGCTGACGCCTGAGGAAATGAGCGCGCTGATGGGCGATGCCCCGGTTCAAGCGGAGGCCGAGGAGGAAAAGCCGGTCTGGCCGCAGCTCGAGCAGATCGAGCCGGCGCGGGTCGGCGCATTCCTGATGAACGAGCATCCGCAGGCCGCCGCCTTCGCGCTTTCCAATTTCGCGCCGTCCTTCGCCGCCCAGGTGATGATCGTCCTCGACAAATCGGCCCGCGGCGAGATCGTCAAGCGCATGCTGGCGCTCGGCCCCGCATCGCCCGCCGCGGTCGCAATCATGGAGACCCAGCTGCGCGCCGCGCTTGTCGAGGACGATTCCGCCAAGGCGTCCTCCGGCGGTCAGATCCGTGTGGCGAGCGTGCTCAACGAGCTCGACAAGTCCCAGCTCGACGAGGTGATGGACGACCTCGCTTCGGCCGGCGCATCGAACCTGGACGCGATCCGGGCCCAGCTCTTCGCCTTCGAAGACATCGTCCTCCTCGATCAGAAGTCCCGCGTGACGCTGTTCGACGGTTTCGCCGCCGACGTGGTGACGCTTGCGCTGCGCGGCGCACCGGAGGATCTGACCGAGGCCGTCCTGTCGGCCCAGGGCGCGCGGGCACGCCGCATGATCGAGGCGGAACTGAAGGCGGATCCGGGCAACGTGTCGGCCACCGACATCAACAAGGCCCGCAAGCAGATCGCGTCGACAGCGATCCGGCTGTCCGGCGAAGGCTCGCTGCAGCTGCCGCAGACGCAGGAAGCCGCCTGAGCCGGAAACGGCCCGGCCTGATCGGACATCGCTTCCATGGCGGATACAGAGGACAAGGACAGCAAGACAGAAGAGGCCACGGAGAAGAAGATCCGTGACAGTCTCGACAAGGGCCAGACGCCGTTCTCCAGGGAAACGCCGCTGTTCGCATCCTTCGTCGCGATCCTGCTGTTCATCTTCTTCTTCGCCTACGGGACGGCCGTGCGGCTCGGCGAATTCCTCGGCACCTTCCTGGAGAAGCCGGACGACTGGCTGCTGGGCAACAACGCCGATGCGATCGGCCTGTCGCAGCTGGTCTTCACGGAGATCGCCCGGGCGCTGATCGTCGTCTTCGCGATGATGATGGTGTTCGGCCTGGCCGGCGCGATCCTGCAGACGCCGCCGCAGTTCGCCGTCGATCGAATCACGCCGAAACTGTCCCGCATATCGCCAATGGCAGGCTGGAAGCGCATGTTCGGGGTGCAGGGCTTTTCGGAGTTCATCAAATCGGTCGCGAAGGTCGTCTTCGCCACGGCTTTCGTCGTCTTCGTGCTGCGCGATTCGCCGACGCGTCTCCTCGACGGAATGGCGACAAGCCCGACCACTTTCGCCCCGGTGATGCTCGACATCGCCTCCGAGATGCTGGTGACCATCACGTTGATCATGGCGCTGATCGCAACGGCCGACCTGATCTGGTCGCGCTTCCAGTGGCGGTCGAACCTGCGCATGACCAAGCAGGAGGTGAAGGACGAGCTGAAGCAGCAGGAAGGCGATCCGATCGTAAAGGCACGCATCCGCTCGCTGCAGCGCGATCGGGCACGCAACCGCATGATGGCCGCCGTGCCGCAGGCGACGCTCGTCATCGCCAACCCGACGCACTTCTCCATCGCGCTGCGCTACGACCGCAGCAGGGACAGCGCCCCGGTGGTCGTGGCGAAAGGCCAGGATCTCGTGGCGCTCAAGATCCGCGAGATCGCGAAAGAGCACAACATTCCGGTGTTCGAGGAGGTGGCGCTCGCCCGCTCCATGTACAGTCAAGTTTCGGTGGATAGTGTCATCCCGTCGCAGTTCTACCAGGCTGTGGCCGAACTGATCCGCATCATCTACGCAAACGCGGCGAAGAATTCGCCCAATCCAAGGCCAGCATGATCCGTCAGCCTCACACAACGTCGCGGGAAGCCCTGGTCGCCAGCGCCGTCCAGGAAGTGGTGAGCGAACTGCGCATGGTCGACGTCGCCGACTATATCGCGTTCATCCGCATGGAACGGTTCGGCAACATCTCGGACATCGTCGAATCCGCGGCCGAGCTGTATTTCATGCCCGGCACGCTCCGGCTCGGGCATGGCGGGGAGGCGCATGTGGCCTGGGCCTCGCCGCCGCGGATCGTGCTGGATCTCGAACTGCGCTCGCAGGGCGCGACGGTCTATTTCTCGCTGACGATGACCGACGAATACGCCGGGATCGACGTAAACTACGTGTCGTTCGATGCGCCGGACGCCGACCCCGTGGTGAATACGCGCCGTCTGGAGGATTCGCTCGAATATGCGCGCATCCGCAAGACCGCCGTGCCCGAGGGCGAGCAGCGGGTCGCCTGAAAGCGACTATTCGATGAGACCGAGCCGGATCGCCTTGGCCACCGCATGGGTTCGGTTGACCGCGTCGAGTTTCGACGCGGCCGTGGTCAGGTACTGGTTGGCGGTGTGGATCGACAGACCGAGGATGCGCGCGATATCCTCGCTGGTGCGGCCGGCGGCCGTCAGTCTGAGGCATTCGAGCTCGCGCTTCGAGATCGACGAGGCGCTGGACGCCGTGGTCGACTTGAGCTGAGCGATGGCGAGGAACATCTCGAAGCAATTGCTGTGGAGATCGTAGATTGCTTCCCGCGCAAACCGCAGTTCCGGTCCAGTAAAGACGAACGTGCCGGTGTAGACGGGGTCGGCGGACACCGGCAACGCAATTCCGCGCCGTTCGGGCAGGATTTCGGGGACCCTGACGAAGAAGGAATGGACGGGAGCCGCAGCTGTCTCCGCTGCCGTCCAGAAGGCCGGCAGGCTCGATTCCATCGCATGCCGGGCGAGAACGTCGGCACCCTCGGCGACGAGGCCGGCCGTAACAGGAGATCGGCCCGGAAAAGCCTCGTCGAAACAGGGCAGCAGCCTAGCCTTGCCGACACCGCCTCCGGCGAAGAGCAGCGCGAAGCTCGTGGCCCCGATCGCAGGGGCCAGCCGGCGGCACCTGCGGATCGCTTCGGGTATGACGCCGGCCGCGGCCAGTCTCGCAAGCCGCGAGATCTCGGACAGCGGACGCGGCTCGTCGATGCCGATCGCCTGCTGCGCCAGATCGACCGGCTCGAACGTCATCAGATGACCCCGCAGCGCATCGCGATCGCCACGGCCATCGTCCGGTTGCCCGCGGAGAGCTTCTGGATGGAGCTGACGATGTATTTGTTGACCGTGTTCGCCGACACGCCGAGGATCAGCGCGATTTCCTCGGTGGTCTTGCCTTCCGACACCCAGAACAGGCATTCGCGCTCGCGCTCGGAAAGCGGACCGCTCGTGGCATCCGCGGTGTCCCGGCAGTAGTGCGACATCAGGTAGTTTGCGGCGACGTGCGCCTTGGCCAGCATGTTGCGCCTTATCCTGCCTGCAACCGATGCGGAGAACATGCAGACGCTGCGGCGCAGACCCGAGCGGAGCTTGAGCAGGTAGATTTCTGCGTGGCCGAACTCGAGCAGGCGCAACGCGGCGGTCTCGTCGACGACCCGCGGCGTGCGGTCGGGGTCGGCGGTCTCGAAGGCGAGCGGGACTCCGCCGAGCGGAATCGCGAACGGACTTTGGTACAAGAGTTCGATGGCGGCGGTGCCGATGATCTCGATCGCATCGAAGGACCAGTTTGCCGACAGGACCTTGGGCGGCTCTTCGGCGTGGCTGCGCGAGAGGTCGGCCAAGCAGAACTGCTCGGCGCCGACGCCGGCGCACAGGTCGCTCATCGAGCGCGAAAGGGCACTGCGGGTGAGCGGCCCGGTCATCTGGTCGAGACCTGATGTCGACCAGCCGCCCAGCGTTTCCGGATTCGCGTCGCGAGGACGGCGCATCGCGCCGTCGAGAATTGCTATCGTCATACCCCCGGCCGTTCCCGGCGCGTCCCTCTATCCGCTTCCCCGACGCTCCCGAGGCCCCGAGGAAGATGGACGCCGTGCCCCGCCATGCACGACTTCCCCTTCGCACCGGTCGCCCGGCGCGTTGATCAACTCCGCGAACACACGCTGTTTGAGGCAGTGCCGACAAATGCCCGCTGCCTGCCTGCTGGTCGGCGAAGCAGCAACGCGCTTCGCTGATTTGAAGAGATTTCACGACTGGCGACTCACGTCAAGCGACGGACTCCAAAAAGTCCCGGAGTCAATCTCAGGCGACGGTTTTCAAGCCGATAATTCCGGCCGCGATCAGACCGATGCAGGCGAGGCGGGCGAAGGTCGCCGGCTCCGAAAAGAGCGCGATACCAAGGATCGCCGTGCCGATCGTGCCGATACCGGTCCAGACCGCATAGGCAGTGCCGACGGGCAGCGATTTCAGGGCGAGGCCGAGAAGACCGAGGCTGATCGCCATCGAGGCAAGCGTGAGGACCGTGGGCAGGGGCCGCGTGAAGCCGTCGGTGTATTTGAGGCCGATCGCCCAGCCGATTTCGAACAGGCCGGCGAAGAAAAGGTAGATCCAGGGCATGAAACGCTCCTTGCCGGACGGGTCGTCCCATCCATGTGAATTTCGCAAGGGGCCGTCCCCTGCCCCCTTCTATCCGACCGGGGCGGACTTGAAAACCGGCGCGGTCCTGTGCGAGCCATGCGCGGGCGCCGCCGGCGGAACCGTGGAGGATCAGCATGACCCCGTTCGTCTTCAACACGACGCCGTCGATCGTCTTCGAGGCCGGGTCATCCCGACGCTTCGGCGAGATCGCGGGCCGGAGGCTCGGACCGAGAGCACTGGTGGTGACCGATCCCGGCCTGCGCCGGCTCGGCCTCGCCGACCCGGTGATCGCCTCGCTCGAACAGGCTGGCGTCGCCGTCACCGTGTTCGACGAAGTGGAGGCCGATCCGTCGCGCGCGACGCTGATGAGAGCGGTCGATGCGGGAAGGGCCGCCGGTGTGACGGGTGTTGCCGGCTTCGGCGGCGGCTCGTCGCTCGACGTGGCGAAGCTCGCCGCCCTGCTGCTCGGCTCTGGCGAAGACCTCGACGGGGCCTGGGGCGTGGCGCAGGCCAAGGGGCCGCGCCTGCCGCTTGCGCTGGTTCCGACCACGGCGGGAACCGGATCGGAGGTCACGCCGGTGTCGATCATCACCGTCGGCGAGGAGGAAAAGCGCGGGGTGTCGTCGCCAGTGATCCTGCCGGACGTGGCTGTGCTCGACGCCGAACTGACGCTCGGCCTGCCGGCGGCGATCACCGCCGCGACCGGTGTCGACGCGATGGTGCACGCGATCGAGGCCTATGCATCGAAGAACGCCAACAACAACCCGCTGTCGAAGATGCTGGCGAAGCAGGCGCTGCGGCTGCTCGGCGCCAATATCGAAACCGCGGTGTTCAACGGGAGGGACGTCGAGGCACGCGGCGCGATGCTGCTCGGCTCGATGCTGGCAGGCCAGGCCTTCGCCAATTCGCCGGTCGCGGCAGTGCATGCGCTGGCCTATCCGATCGGCGGCACGTTCCACGTGCCGCACGGGCTGTCCAACGCGCTCGTCCTGCCGCATGTGCTGCGCTACAACGCGCCGGATGCGGCGCATCTCTACGCCGAGATCGCGGCGGATGCTTTCCCCCATCTGGCGAAGGAGGAAGGCGCGCAGGGCCGGTGCGCGGCCTTCATCGAGGAACTCGCCGCCCTGTCCAAGAAGCTCGGCATGCAGACGAAACTGCGCGAGGTCGGCATCGGCGAGGAGCATCTCGCCAAGATGGCCTCCGACGCGATGAAGCAGCAGCGGCTGCTGGTCAACAATCCGCGCGAGGTTGGCGAGGCCGATGCGCTGACGATCTACAAGGCGGCCTGGTGATGGCGGAGCGCCCCGTTCCCTCAGAGCGCAGCGCGTATCGCGCCTTCCGGACGATCACCACCCGCTGGATGGACAACGACATCTACGGCCACATGAACAACGTGGTCCATTATTCGCTGTTCGACACCGCCGTGAACGGCTGGCTGATCGAGCAGGAGGTGCTCGACATCCACGGCGGCGACCAGATCGGGCTCGTTGTCGAGACCGGCTGCCGTTATTTCGGCGAGCTTGCCTTTCCCGACATCGTGACGGCCGGGATCCGCGTGGCGAAGCTTGGCTCCTCATCGGTGCGATACGAGGTGGGCCTGTTCCGCAACGAAGAGGATGTCGCGGCTGCGGAAGGGTTCTTCATCCACGTCTATGTCGACCGGCAGACGCGGCGGCCGAAGCCGCTGAACGCGGCGCTGCGGGCGGCGCTTGAGACGATCGTCGCGGCCTAGCGCGAGCCGAACCCCGTCAGGAACGACGTCAGGTTGTCGCCGAGTCCGTCGCAGAGATAGCCGCCTTCCTGGACGATGACGGTGGGCAGCTTCAGCGCCGCAATCCTCTCCGCGATGCGGGCGAAGCCGGGTGTCGAGACCGACAGGCCGCCGAAGGGATCGCCTTCGAAGGCGTCCAGCCCGAGCGCCACAACCAGCGCATCCGGCGCGAAGGCGCGGATGCGCTTGATGCCGACATCGAGCGCGTCGAGAAAGCCGGCGTCGGCGGTCTTGCGGGGGAGCGGCAGGTTCAGGTTGTAGCCGAGGCCCGGGCCTTCGCCGCGCTCGTCGCCATGTCCCCAGAAGAACGGGTAGAAGCGCACCGGGTCGGCGTGAAGCGAGACGGTCAGCACGTCGGGGCGGTTGTAGAAGATGCCTTGGGTGCCGTTGCCGTGGTGCAGGTCCACGTCGAGGATCGCCACGCGGGACGCGGTCTTGCGCAGGTGCTGCGCGGCGACGGCCGAATTGTTGACGAAGCAGAAGCCGCCGGCGACGTCAGTGAAGGCGTGATGGCCGGGCGGACGGCAGAGTGCATAGGCGGCAGATGCGCCAGCGATCACCGAGTCCGCCGCCTCGACCGCGCTCCAGGCGCTCCACTGCACGCTTTCCCAGGTCTCCGCCGAGATGGGGCAGGCGGTGTCGGCCATGTGATAGCCGGCCTGGCCGACGGCGGAGGCCGGGTAGGCGCCGTCGCGCGCGATCGGGTGGATGTTGGGGATCACCTCTTCCGACGCGCCTTCGATGCGGCGCCAGCGCGGATAGATGTTGGCGAGGAAGTCGAGATATTCCGGCGTGTGGACGGCGGCGATCGGGCCGAGGCCATGGTCGCGCGGACGGACGATCTCGCAGCCGGCGGCTTTGGCGCCGGCAAGCAGGCGCTCGACACGCTCGGGCTGTTCGGGGTTGGGCTGCGGCGCGCCGGAGGAGAGAAACGCCTTCGGATCGTGCTTCTTCTGCTCGGCCGCGTAGAAGGCCTTCATCGCTCGTCCCCTTCGCTCAGTCTGTCGAACGCCTCGCCATAGGCGGCGTGGATGCGGTCTTCGGCATAATGCGCCACGCCGAGGCGCTCGTAGAAGGCCTGTGCGCGCGTGTTGTCCAGATCGACAGCGAGACGCAGGTGCGTCGCGCCGCGCGCGCGGCCGATGCGGGCGACGCGCCGGATCAGCGCCTCGCCGATCTTCATGCCGCGGAAGCGCTCGTCGACATAGAGGTCCTGCACGTAGACGCCGGGCTTTCCCAGCCAGGTCGAGAAGACGGGCAGATAGAGGCACATGCCGGCGAACTGGCCGTCGAGCTCGGCCACCAGCCCCTCGAAGGCGCGGCCGGGCGCGAGGCCTTCGCGGGCGAGGATTTCGGGCGTGCTCTCGATCTTGTGGGCGGTGCCGAGCAGACTGCCCATGGCGAGGATCGCGCGGTGGATGGCCTCGGCGTCGGCGGGTGTGGCGTCGCGGATGAGGAGGGTCATGGGCGGCCGCATTTGAGTCCGCGACCCCCACCCCGTACCCCTCCCCACAAGAGGGAGGGGAATGCGAGACGCCTACGCCCCCCTCCCCCTTGTGGGGAGGGGTACGGGGTGGGGGTAGTTGCGAAACCGCAGCCCATTAGGGGTTCACCGGCAGGCCGAACTCGCGCGCGGCCTGCGCGATCGCATCGCCCAGGATCGACACGATCTCGCCGATCTGTTCGCGGGTGACGATCAGCGGCGGAGCGATCATGACGCAGTCGCCCTGAACGCCGCCCTTGACGCGGCGGAAGTAGACGATGAGGCCGCGCTCGTAGGCGAGGTCGAGCACGCGCTGGCCGATGTTCACCTCGGGCGGTAGGTTCTTCATCGTCGCCTTGTCGGCGACGAACTCGATCGCCGTCATCAGGCCCTTGCCGCGCACGTCGCCGATGAAGGGAAAGCGGTCGGCGAGCGACTGCAGGCCGGCGATCAGGTCGTCGCCGCGCGCAGCGGCATTGTCGGCGAGCTTCAACCGGTCCACCTCCCGCAGCACCGCCAGCCCCGCCGCGCAGGCAAGCGGATTGCCGGCATAGGTGTGGCCATGCGCGAAGCCGCCCATGTCGAGCACCGGTTTGACGATGCGCATCGGCGCGCACATGGCGCCGAGCGGCATATAGCCCGAGCCGATGCCCTTCGACAGCGAGACGATGTCGGGCGTGCAGTTCCAGTGGTCGCCGCCAAGGAAGCGCCCGGTGCGCGCGACGCCGCTCATCACCTCGTCGTGGATCAGGAGGATGCCGTAACGGTCGCAGATCTCGCGGATGCGCGGATAGTAGCTGTCGGGGGCGACCAACGCGTTGGTGGCGGCACCGCCGATCGGCTCCATGATGAAGGCGACGACGCTCTCCGGCCCTTCGGCCAGGATCTTCTCCTCCAGCAGCTCGGCATATTTTACGCCGCGCTGTTCGAGCGTGAGATTGTCGCGGTCGCGATAGGTGGTGGGTGCGGGAACAGAGGGCATGGCCTTCATCTGTTCCTCGAAATGGCCGGTCAGCATCGCGTCATGGGTGACCGTCAGGGCGCCCAGCGTGCCGCCGTGGTAGGAAGGCAAGCGGCCGATCACCTTCCAGCGCCGGGGCTGGCCGGTCGCCACCGCCCATTGGCGGGCGAGCTTGATGCAGGCTTCGACCGCCTCGGAGCCGCCCGAGACGAAGAAGATGCGGTCGAGCCCGTTCGGCATGCGGCCGGCGATGTCGCGCGCGAGGTCCTCGGCCGGCTCGTTCTCGAAATGGAGGCGATAGGCGAAGGTGGTCTTCTCCATCTGCGCCTTCATGGCGTCGAGGACGTGGCGGTTGGAATAGCCGAGGTTGACCGCGACGGGCCCCGACGAGCCGTCGATGAAGCGGCGGCCGTCCTGCGTCCACAGGTAGATGCCTTCCGCCCGGTCGACCAGCGGGCGGCGCAGGCGCGTGACGTAGAAGAGGTGGGAAGGGCGGGGATCAGTTGCGGTCATATCAGGCGTGATACCTCTTGATAGTATGAGAGGTCAGCGTTCTGTCACGCCCCCCTCTGTCCTGCCGGACATCTCCCCCACAAGGGGGGAGATTGGCAGCTTGAATGTCGTCGCTCGTCCTGCAGCGCTGGCGATTGGCGAACTCCGCGGCAACAGCCAATCTCCCCCCTTGTGGGGGAGATGTCCGGCAGGACAGAGGGGGGCGCCGTAGAGCGGAAACGCTGAACGAAATCACGCCTCACCCCTCAAATACCTGTCCAGCACATTCGCCGTCACCTTCTCGACCATCACGTCCTTGCGCAGCAGGCCGGCGACCCATTCGCAGGAGCCGGCGTGGAAGACTTCGCCGTCGCCCTTGGGAAAGTTGACGATCATGCCGTTGGATCGTTTGACCTTGTCGAGGTTTTCGTCGCTGGGCGAACCGTAGAGCGTCTCGGCGATGAAGCGACCGTCCTCGTCGGCGAGGAAGCGGGCGCTGGCGGGAAGATCCGCACTCTCCTCGACCTGGCTGGCCAGGCCGACGGCGAGGATCGAGAGCCCGTCCGGCGCGCCGCTCTCCGGCGTCGGCCAGGGCAGGCCGTTGCGGATCTCGTGGTCGAGCCCGTCGACCTCGTAGCCGTAGACGCCGCCCTCGGCTCCAAGGAGGTCGCCGTAATAGATGCCGGTGCCCTTGAACGCCCAATGCTCCGGCCGGTAGATCGGGAAGCCGCGGACCCCACGCGGAGCGCAGCCGCCCCAACCGGTGTAGACGCCCTTGGCGGCGTTGAGGCCGAAGGTGGTGACGCCCGGCCGGCCGATCTCGGGAGCTTCCCAGGAGTTCGTTGCGCGGGAGACGTCGCCGCCGGGGAGGTAGGCGGGATCGTCCGTGCGCGCCTTGTATTTGTAGCAGACCTGCTTGCGGCCCTCGTCCTCGAACCGGGTCTGCCACATGAAGTTGCCGGCGAAGCGGGCCGCCCCGCCACCGCGGGCGACCCAGGCGTCGACGGTGTCGCGCATTTCCCAGGTCCAGTATTCGTCGTGGCCGACGAAGGCGGCGCAGTCGTAGCCGGCGATGATCTCGGGCTCGTAGTGCAGTTCGTGCTGGCCGATCAGGTCGACCTCGTAGCCGGCGCGCTCGGCCCAGCGGAAGAAATGGCTGTCGTAGCTGGCCCAGCCGGCCGAGGCGTATTTCTTCGAATGGCCGGTGGCGTAGGCCCATTCCATGTGCGGGTAGCGCGGCACGGTGGCGATTGGGGTGGCGAAATCGAGCGGCACGCGCGGCGCCTCCGGCGGCAGCACGACGAAGCCGCGGCACCAGGGACGCTGGTTCGAAACGGTGGTGGCGAACTGGTCCCGGTTCGGACCGGTGATGCCCTGGTAGTGGTTTGAGCCGCCCCAGGTGTTGTAGGCGTGCCAGGTGCCGGTGGCGGCGACGTGCAGGATCCGGCCCGGCCGCTTGCCCGGCCTCGGCTTGACGATGAAGAGGTGGTGCGAGGTGATCGGCGACCCGTCTCGGCCCTCGGCCGTCAGGGTGACGCGGTAGGCGCCGGACGGCCATTCCCGAGGTATGCGGAAGGCGAAGGTCGTTTCCCAGCCGCAGCCTTCCACCGAGCACTGGTCGGGCGTGTCCTGCCAGCGCGCGGGGATGTTGTCCCGTGTCAGGACATGCCGTTCCTCGCCGCCGTCACGGACGATGTGGAGGCGAAACGTCGGCGCGGTGGAACTGACGCGCAGGTCCACCTCCTCGCCGGGGAAATAGGCGTAGCGCGACGTGTAGGCCCAGATCTCGCCACGCCCGCCGTCCATGCCGGGCCATTCGTAGTAGTGGCCAAGCACAGCCTCGCGCCGCTGCTCCTCTGTCAGGCCGAAATCCGGAAAAGTGCCGCTCCGCGCGCGCATGGATGGTGCTCCTACCGGCACGAGATCACCACGGCGGAGAACAGCTGGGCAAGCTCTATCATGGGGCCATCGATGCCCGACCCATTGGTGCTGCCGGCGCCGTTGCTGGTGCTGCGGCTGCTGGCGCTGCCCCTCACCCGTACCCTCTCCCCGTGAGGGACGGGGAGAGGGGGGCACCG
The DNA here is from genome assembly GCF_023954305.1 of Mesorhizobium sp. Classification (NCBI taxonomy): domain Bacteria; kingdom Pseudomonadati; phylum Pseudomonadota; class Alphaproteobacteria; order Hyphomicrobiales; family Phyllobacteriaceae; genus Mesorhizobium; species Mesorhizobium sp. The sequence continues at coordinate 3,167,319 of NZ_JAMLIG010000001.1, forward strand.
ACGTGGGGCCAGCTCCTTCGACCTCGATGCCAAGCACAACTTCCGCGATCCCCCTCTCCCCGCGTGCGGGGAGAGGGTACGGGTGAGGGGCGGCGCAGACCGCCGAAAGTCGCGTGCACCCTTGCTCGTATGCGTCAGCCCGAAAACGAATCCTTGAACGTCTCCCGCAGCTGCGCCTTCTGCACCTTGCCCATGGTGTTGCGGGGCAGTTCCGCGACAATCTCGTAGCGGCGGGGATGCTTGAAGCGGGCAAGCTTCTCGCCGACGGTGGCTTTCACCGCTTCCAGGTCGAGGCCGGGCTTCGCCGCGATGACCGCCACCGCCGCCTCGCCCATGTCGGGGTGCGGCACACCGACGACGGCGGTCTCGACGACGCCGGGCACCGCGTCGATCACTTCCTCGATCTCCTTCGGGTAGATGTTGAGCCCGCCCGCGATGATCAGGTCCTTCTGGCGGCCGACGATGTGGACGTAACCGTCGGCGTCGATCATCGACATGTCGCCGGTGATGAACCAGCCGCCGGGCCGGAATTCGGCGGCCGTCTTCTCGGGCAGGTTCCAGTAGCCCTTGAAGACGTTCGGTCCCCTGACTTCCAGGATGCCGATCTCGCCCTGCGGCAGGACCTTGCCCTCCGGGCTCGCAACCCGCACCTCGACGCCCGGCAGGGGGAAGCCGACGGCACCGGCGCGGCGCTCGCCGTCGTAGGGGTTGGATGCCGTCATCGACGTCTCGGTCATGCCGTAGCGCTCGAGGATGCGGTGGCCGGTGCGCTCCTCGAACTCGACATGCGTCTCGGCCAGCAGCGGAGCGCTGCCGGAGATGAACAGCCGCATCTTGGCGACGTGTTCCTTCGTTAGCCGCGGCGAAGCGAGCAGCCGCGTGTAAAAGGTCGGCACGCCCATCAGCGTGGTCGCGCGCGGGATCGCGTCCAGCACGGCGTCCGGGTTGAAGGCGGCATGGAAAATCATCGTGCCGCCGACCTTCAGCATGATGTTGCAGGCCACGAACAGGCCGTGCGTATGGTAGATCGGCAGCGCATGCACCAGCACGTCGTCGCCGGTGAAACGCCAGATGTCGGTGAGCGCCAGCGTGTTCGATAGAAGGTTGTCGTGGCTCAGCATCGCGCCCTTGGAGCGGCCGGTGGTGCCCGAGGTGTAGAGGATCGCGGCGAGGTCGTCCGGCCCGCGCTCGACCACGTCGGCCATCGGCTTCGCCTTCGCCGCCGCCCCCGGCAGGCTGCCGCCTCGGTCGGCCGCGATGGTCAGCAGCCCGACGCCGAGCTTCTGCGCCAGCGCCGCATAGCCGTCCTTGGCGGCCTCGTCGCAGACGAAGAGGCGCGGGGAGGCGTCGGTCAGGAAGTATTCGATCTCGGCCGGCGTGTAGGCGGTGTTGAGCGGCAGGAACACGGCCCCGACCTGCTGGCAGGCCAGATAGACGGCCAGCGTCTCCGGCGTCTTGGGTGCCTGGACCGCGACACGGTCGCCGGGCGCGACTCCGCTGGCGACCAGCACCGACGCGATCCGCGCGACGAGATCGGCGAAATCGCCGAAGGAGAGACGTCCCTCGCCGCCGAGATCGAGAAAGGTCTTTTCGCCGCCGCGGTGCGGCAGGACCAGTGCGTCATAGAGCGGGTTGGCCATGAAACTCCTCCTCGCCGGCTTGTGGCACGAACCGGCACGAGGATGCCAGAGGCCCGAAGGCCCTCGAGCGGTTTGCCCACATCCGCGGCCGGATGGCTTGACCGCAACCCGCTGCATCGGCCGTCGGCGGGGTTGAGCGACATCAATTCGCCGCAGTTCATTCCCCGCTACTGGGGGCGCATGACGCAGTCAGAGAAAAGCGGAGCTGCCTCCCGCCACCCGGTGCCCGCCATACCTCAGGTGGCGCTGCCCGAGGAACTGGGAAGCGAGGCATATCGCGCGATCGACCGGATGCGCGAGGCGCTGACCGCCCGATACAGCGCCGGATTGTCGCCAACGGCGCTGTCGTTGGCACTGTACGATTGGTGGGCGCATCTGGCGGCGGCGCCGGGCAAGCGCCTGGAGCTCGCGGACAAGGCGGGACGCAAGGCGGCGCGGCTTCTGTCGCACATCGCCGCGCTCGCCGCCGACCCGAACACCCCTCCCGCAATCGAGCCATTGCCGGGCGACGACCGCTTCTCGGCCGAGGAATGGAAGACGCCGCCGTTCAGCCTGTGGGCGCAGGCGTTCCTGCTCAGCCAGCAATGGTGGCACAACGTCACGCACGAGGTGCCGGGGATGACGCCGCATCACGAAGAGGTCGTCTCCTTCGGGGCGCGGCAGATGCTCGACATGCTGTCGCCGTCGAATGTGCCGTTCATGAATCCCGAGATCCTCAAGCGCACCTTCGAAACCGGCGGCATGAACTTCGTCACCGGCTATTCCAACTGGCTGGAGGACCGGGCCCGGACGTTGAGTGGCCGGCCGCCGGTGGGCGCCGAAAACTTCGTCGTCGGCAAGGACGTTGCCGTTACGCCCGGAAAGATCGTCTACCGAAATCACCTGATCGAACTGATCCAGTATGCGCCGGCGACCGCGGAGGTCATTGCCGAGCCGGTGCTGATCGTGCCGGCCTGGATCATGAAATACTACATCCTCGACCTGTCGCCGGCCAACTCGCTGATCCGCTACCTGGTGAGCAAAGGGCATACCGTCTTCTGTATCTCCTGGCGCAATCCGACGGCGGACGACCGCGATCTCGCGCTGGACGACTACCGGCGCCTCGGCGTGACGGCCGCGATCGACGCGGTGAGCGCGATCGTGCCCGACAGGCGCATACATGCGACCGGCTACTGTCTCGGCGGCACTCTGCTTTCGATTGCCGCCGCCGCGATGGCGCGTGCGCATGACGAGCGGCTGGCGTCCGTCACGCTGCTCGCGGCGCAGACGGATTTTTCGGAGCCAGGCGAACTGGCCCTCTTCATCGACCACGACCAGATGCATCTGCTGGAGAGCATGATGTGGGACCGCGGATATCTCTCCGCCGACCAGATGTCGGGAGCGTTCCAGATGTTGCGCACGAACGATCTCATCTGGTCGCGCGTGGTCCGCGACTATCTGATGGGCGAGCGCCAACCGATGTTCGACCTGATGGCGTGGAACGCCGACACGACGCGGATGCCCTACAGGATGCATGCGGAGTATCTGCGGCGGCTCTATCTCGACAACGATCTGGCATCGAACCGCCTGATGGTCGACGGCCGGCCCGCCTCGATCCAGAACATCCGGGTGCCGATGTTCGTCGTCGGCACCGAGCGCGACCACGTGGCTCCCTGGCGGTCCGTCTACAAGATCCATGATCTGAGCGACAGCGAAGTCACCTTTGTGCTCACCAGCGGCGGGCATAATGCCGGCATCGTCAGCGAACCCGGACGTCCGAACCGCCACTACCGTATTGGCACGAAGCACGCCGACGGCGTGTCGATCGGTGCGGATGAATGGGCCGCCGCGGTGCAGGCCCGGCCGGGCTCGTGGTGGGAAGCCTGGGCAGACTGGCTCGCGTCCCATTCGCAGGGCGCCCGTGTCTCGCCGCCAGCGATGGGCGCCGCAGACCGGGGTCTCGCGCCGCTGGCCGATGCGCCGGGGACCTACTGCTGCAGCGCTAGCTCGCGCGACAAAGCGACCTCACCGCGGCTTGATCGATGTCAAGGCGCCGCTGGCTCCAGGCGATAGCGTTCCTGCTCTATCCCAGCACGCGATCGGAGATCGAACCATGCCGACCAGGAGAGCGATGTCAAACGTCGAGATGCCACCGATGCCGTTTTCCGCCGAAGCGCGGAACGCCTTCAGCGCTGGCCTGCAGATCCAGGCACAGGCGCTCGGGGCCCTCCTGCGCTACCAGATCGAGGGTCTGGCATTCCTGAAGAAACGCTACGAGCAGGACGCGAAGCTGGTCGAGGATCTCGCCGCGAGCGGGGAAATGAAGGATGCGCTCGATATCGTCAGCGCCTTTGCCCAGAATGCAGCGTCGGATTATGCGGCCGAAGCGAGCAGGGTAGCCTCGCTCGGTTCCAAGCTCGCCTCCGAGGCGGCGAAACAGGCGCGAAAGGATGCCGAGACCATCGTCGAAGACATGGCGGCACTGACGGTCGCCTGAGCAACCGAGGGAGGCGGCAGGCAGTGTCCGGGCGCCGCCGTCCTTCGTTCAGCGTTCCACGGCTCCCGCTGCCGTCGGGAGAGCCATGATGTCGCCGACGATCCTTCCCGTACTGCGCGCGGCGTCGAGCCTATGCCAATCGATGTTGCCGGCATTCCTCTGCAACTGGCGCGACAGGATGTCGACGGTGGCGTCGGAGGCGCCGCCCGACCGCCCGGCCACCCGCTGCCAGAGCAGATCGGGATCTGCTTCGAGCCATATGCCCTGGAACGGCACGCCGCGATCCAGCGCCGACCGCATGATCCGCGACCGGTCCGCCGGACGATCGAAGACGGCGTCCGCCACGACCGATCCGCCCTCCGCGAGGATCAGCCCGGCCCGCCAGGCTACTTCGGCATAGACCCGCTCCGACACCTCAGGGCGATAGGCCTTGTCGGGCAGGTGCGTCTCGGCGGCGACGCCGTGCAGCGCCTTGCGGATACGGTCGCTCTCGACGATGCGGGCGCCCGGCGGGGCGCCGATCCGCGCGGCCAGTGCCTCGGCGATCGTGGTCTTGCCCGAGCCGCTGCGTCCGCCGATGGCGATGAGGCGGGGCGGGCGGAGCGCGAGCAGGCCGAGAGCGAGGTCGAAATAGGATCGGGCTTCGCTGGTGAGCTTCCCCGAGACGTCGCCGCTTTCCTCGGCCTGCGTCGCCAGGACATGCGCGCGGACGGCGGCGCGGACCGCCATGAAGAAGGGGAGGAGCGCGAAGCCGTCCTCGTCGTCGGCTTCGTCGAGATAACGATTCATCACCAGATTGGCGAGCTCGCGCAGGTTCCGGTGCCAGAGGTCCATCAGCAGGAAGGCGAGATCGTAGAGCACGTCGACGGTCGCGATCCGGTCGCTGAACTCGATGCAGTCGAACAGGCGCGGGACGCCGTCCAACAGGCAGATGTTGCGCAGATGCAGGTCGCCGTGGCAGCGCCGTACCTTGCCGGCCATTTCGCGGCGGTCGAGCGACGCCGCGTGGCGTGCGAGGGCCTTGCGGAAGGCGGCATCGAAGCGCTCGACCTCGTCGGGGAGGAACACGCGGCTGGTGGCGAAACCGGCCCGGTTGATGTCGAGCACGCCTTGCATGTTCGCCGCCCCTCCTCCCGCATGTATCACCGGCGCTGAACGGTGAAAGCGGACGATCATGCTCGCCGTCTCGGTCATCAGGGCGGGGGACAGCGTTCCGGCCGCGGCCATCTGGTCGAGCAGGGCCGATTGCGCGAACCGCCGCATCTCGACGACCGCGTCGACCAGGTCGCCCTTCCCGTCGAAGGCAAGTCGGCCCGAGGGCTCGCGGGTTATGCGCCGAACGCCAAGATAGAGGCCGGGAGCCGTCGGCGAATTGAGCTCGACCTCCTTGCGGCAAGCGGCAAGCCGTAGCGCGGGGGTCGAGAAATCGACATAGGGAAGCTTGACCGCGCGCTTTGCCTTGAAAGCGCGATCGCCGGCCAGGAAGACGTGGGAGATGTGCGTGTCGATCGTCTCGACGGGCTCCGTCAGCCCATGCGCGGCCGGATCGGCGAGGAACGCGATCGTGTCCGTCTGGTTCTCGGTGATCAACGGTACTGGTTCCTGCGAGCGTGTTGCAGATCGGAGGCGATCGAAAGCCGGGAGATCGGCTACCTGGCCATCAGGATCGGCAGCGGGGGTTCGTCGATCATCGTCCGGGTGACGCCGCCGAGGATCCGCTCGCTCAGCCTGGAATGACCGTAGGCCCCCATGACCAGCAGTTGAGCCGAGGTGTCGATCGCATGCTGGCGCAGCACCGACGCGATCGAACGGCCCTGGCTCGGGCGGCGGTCCACCGTCACCTTGATGCCGTGGCGCGCCAGATAGGTCGCTGCGTCGGCGCCTGGCTCCTCGCCCTGTCCGTATTCGCCTTCGACCGGGTCAACGAGGACGAGACGCACATCGTCGGCGGTGCGCATCAGGTCGAGCGACCGTGCCACGGCGTTGGAGGCCTCAATGCGGGAATCCCAGGCGATCAGCACACGTTTCGGCCTGAGCGTCGGAGATGATCCCTGCGGCACCAGAAGAAGCGGTTTTCCCGACGAAAACAGCGTCCCGGACACGACCTTGTTCTTCAAGGCACCGCGGGACAGCAGTTCCGGGCCGATCACGGTCAGGTCGGCGTAGCGGGCGCGCCTTCCGATCACCTCGTGCGCCCAAGCCTCTTCGGGATATTCGCTCGACACATCGGACGAGATCTGGCTGGCCGCGAGCAGATCGGAAACCGCGGCCGTCCTCTTTTGCAGTCGGTTCACGTCGGCCTGCCTTTCCTGCAGCCACGCGTCCGAGACGATGGCAGCGTAGCCGCCGATCGGGGGCGGGGCGGCCATGTTAAGGACCAGGACGGCAAGATGCGCCTCGATCTCCTCGCATAAGCCTGCGGCGAGCTTGATATCCGCGTCGCCGAGGTCGGGGCTTGTGACGGTAAGGATGGTCTTCATTGCAGCTCACTCACGATTGCGTTGCCATTTTTTATTTCTAGCAGCGGCGGGCGGTACGTCCTTTGCGCGGGATCAAGGACCTGACGAAAGCCGGGGCCCAGATTTCATCATAAAGATCGAACGGCGCATTCTGTCCTCTGGAGACAGCCGATGAAAGCGATGGTTCTGGAAAGACCGGGAATGCCGCTCGTCTTCATGGAGCAGCCGGATCCTACGCCGGGCGCGGGAGAGATAAGGCTGAGGGTCGAAGCCTGCGCTGTCTGCCGCACGGACCTGCACGTCGTTGATGGCGAGCTCCAACATCCGAAGCTGCCGCTCATTCCAGGGCACGAGATCGTCGGTATCGTCGATGCAGCAGGGCCGGGCGTCGACCCGGGCAGGATTGGACGCCGGGTCGGCGTGCCTTGGCTTGGCCACACCTGCGGCTCATGCACCTACTGCCGGTCGGGCTCCGAAAACCTCTGCGATGCGCCGCTGTTCACCGGCTACACCCGCGACGGAGGGTTCGCGACGCATGTCGTGGCGGATTCGGATTTCGCCTTCGACCTGGACCCGGATGCAGATCCCGTCGCATCGGCGCCTCTGTTGTGCGCCGGCCTGATCGGCTGGCGGTCGCTGAAGCGGGCTGGCGAGGGCGGGCGCATCGGCCTCTACGGCTTCGGCGCGGCGGCGCATATCATCGCGCAGGTCTGCGTCTGGCAGGGCCGCGAGGTCTATGCCTTCACGCGGCCGGGAGATGCCGAGGCGCAGCGCTTCGCGAAGAGCCTTGGCGCGGTCTGGACGGGAGGATCGGACCAGACGCCGCCGGTGCCGCTCGACGCGGCCATCATCTTCGCGCCGGTCGGCGCGCTGGTTCCCGCCGCGCTCAGGGCCGTGCGCAAGGGTGGACGTGTCGTCTGCGGTGGTATCCACATGAGCGACATACCGGCGATGCCCTACTCCATCCTGTGGGAGGAGCGCGAGCTCGTGTCTGTCGCCAATCTGACGCGCAAGGATGCGGAGGAGTTCTTTCCGGTCGCGCGCGCGGCCGGGGTGCGGACGCACACGACGATCTATCCGCTGGAGCGCGCCAACGAGGCGCTCGACGACCTTCGGCAGGGGCGGCTCAGCGGGGCGGCGGTGCTGGTGCCGTAGGGGAGCAGATCAGGCGCACATCGCGAGGGCGATTCCGGGTTCTGCTTGCGCGACCTGGCGCTTCTCGGCAAACACCGAACCCACGCCGATCAGGATCGGCGCCGAGCGGTCGAAGTCCGCGGTGGCGGCGGCCAGGTCGCCGAGCGAGGTGCGCGCGGTGCGCATACCGGGGCGGCCGACATTGGCGGCGATGCAGGCGGGGGTCTCGGGCGGAAGGCCCTCGGCGATCAGGCGCTCTGAAATGAGACCGGCGGTGCGGGCGCCCATGTAGAACACCGTCGTGGCCGACAGGTCGGCGACCGCGCACCAGTCGACGTCCTGCGGCAAGCCACCGGATTTGGAGTGACCGGTGACGAAGCGAACCGATTTCGCCATGTCCCTGTGGGTCAGCGACACGCCGAGCGCGGCGGCGAGCGCCAGGCCGGCGGTGATGCCCGGAACGACGTCGTAGGCGATGCCGGCCGCTTTGAGTTCGGCGATCTCCTCGCCGGCACGGCCGAAGATCATCGGGTCCCCCGATTTCAGCCGCACGACGTGCCGTCCGGCGCGGGCGAGCTTGACCATCAGCGCGTTGATCTCGTCCTGTTTGCAGCTCGGCCGGCCGGCCCGCTTGCCAACCAGGATGCGCCTGGCCTCGCGGCGGGCGAGTTCCAGCACGTCGTCGGAGACGAGATCGTCGAACAGGATCACGTCGGCGGCCTGCAGCGCGCGCACCGCCTTGAGCGTCAGCAGTTCGGCGTCGCCCGGCCCGGCGCCGACGAACGTCACCCTGCCGGATTTCGCCTTGCGATCCGCACCGCGCAGCAAGCGTGCGATATCGGTTTCGACCGCGTCCGAGGGCGCCGGTCCGAACGAGCGGTCGACGAAACCCTCCCAGAAGGCACGGCGGGCCGGTCCCGGCGCCAGCGCCTCGACCACGCGCTCCCGAACTGCACGAGCAAGGGAGGCCCAGTCGGCAAGCGACGGCGGCAGCAGCGTCTCGATCTTGCGGCGCACCGCCTGGCCGAGGATCGGGGCGGCGCCCGAGGTCGATATGCCGACGACCACCGGCGAACGGTTGACGATGGTGCCGAACTGGAAATCGCAGAAGGCTGGCCGGTCGATGACGTTGCAGGCGGCACCGGCGGCGCGCGCGGCGGACTGGAAGGCGGCCGCCTCGGCCTCGTCTTCGGCGTCGGCCAACGCGACGGCCGCGCCGGCGAGGCAGGCTGCATCCCAGCGCCGCGGCTGGATGGTCAGGACGGGCTCGCGGGCGGCGACGCGCAGCATCTCGTGCGACGGTTGCTCATCGCCGGCGAAAACCTCGACCCGAGCGCCGGCGGCGGCGAGCAGTTCGGCCTTCCAGGCGGCCGCCTCCGAACCGCCGACGACCACTGCCCGCTTGCCCACGAGATCGAGGAAGACCGGGAGGACGGAAAGCGGCCTGATGCGGGCCGGGTTTTCCTCACTCGGCAGCCTGGAGACGACCTGCATCGATAATGGTCCTTATCTCGGAGCGGCAGGAGCCGCAGTTGGTGCCAGCGCTGAGCTGCGCGCCGACTTGATCCACGCTGGTGCAGCCGGCGGCGACTGCCGCGGCGATCTGGTTGATCCCGACGTTGAAGCAGGAGCAGACGACGCGGCCGATCGACGGCATGGGCACCGGCGAGCGCCCGGACAGCAGCGCCATACGGTCGGCGGGGGTCAGCGGCTGTCGCGACGCCAGCAGCGAGACCAGCCAGTCGCGCGGCGGCAGCTGCCCCGGCGGCGCCACGAGCAGCGCCTCGGCCAGAGCACCGTCGCCGTCGAGCGCAGCGGCCCGATAGTTGAGGCCGCGCCTGTCGGTGTATTCGACCAGCTGGTCGCGCGCGAAGGTGCCGAGAAGCTGGCGCGACAGGAGGATGCCCTGGTCGGGCGTCTCCGTGCCGCAGAGATCATAGACCCAGCCGCCCTCGACGGGGCGGCGGCTCCAGTGCACGAAACCGACCGGACGCAGGTCCCGGCGGGTGATGAGAATACCAGTCCAGGCGACTGCCTCGCGCTGCAGCCGCACCGGAACGTGCTTGAGTTCGGGTTGGCCGGAATGGGCGTCGGTGGTCGGGTTGGCGAGCGGACCGGCGCCGGCACCGGCGGCGAACTGCCCGCTCCAGTGCATGGGGAGGAACGCCGTGCCCGGCTTCTGCGCGTCGCTGACCGCGACGCGGACGCGCGAGGACCCATAGCGGCTCGACACCTGAGCCAGGTCGCCGTCGGCCAGGCCATTGCGCGCGGCATCTGACGCGCCGATTTCGATCACCGGTTCGGGCGCGTTGGACATCAGGCGCGGCACGCTTCCGGTCCGCGTCATCGTATGCCACTGGTCGCGCAGCCGGCCGGTGTTGAGCGCGATCGGCCGTTCGGCATCGACGGCGTGGGCGACGCCGCGATGGCGCACGGCGACGAAGCGCGCGCGGCCGTCGCCGGTCGGGAAGCGACCGTTGCCGAGCAGCCTTTCCGCTTGCGGGCCGTCCTGTTTCGCGGGCCAGTGGCGCGGCGCAAAACCCTCGTAGTCGGCGTCGGCGATCGCGGCCAATCCGCCGAGGTCGAACAGCCGGGCGCCGCTATTCTCGAAGGCCGAGAGCGCCGCGTGCTCGCGGAAGATCGCGGCGGGACCGTCGAAGGCGAATGCATCGGCGAAGCCCATCCGGCGAGCGACGTCGCAGATGATGTCCCAGTCGGGCCGGGCGGCGCCGGGCAGCGGCAGGAACGGCCGCTGGCGCGACATGCGCCGTTCGGAATTGGTCACGGTACCGCTCTTCTCGCCCCAGGCGGCGGCCGGCAGCAGCACGTCGGCGTAGCGGGTTGTGTCGGTGCGGGCGACGTCCGAGACGACGACGAAGTCGCAGGTCTTGAGCGCGGCGCGCACGCGCATCGCGTCGGGCATGGAGACGGCCGGATTGGTGCCCATGATCCACAGCGCCCTGATACGGCCGTCGCCGACGGCGCGGAACATGTCCACCGCCTTCAGACCGGGCCGTCGGGCTACGCTTGGAGCCTTCCAGAAGCGCGCGACGCGGTCGATGTCGGCCGAAACGTCGAAGCTCATATGCGCAGCGAGCTGGTTGGCCAACCCGCCGACCTCGCGCCCGCCCATGGCGTTGGGCTGACCGGTGACGGAGAAGGGTCCCATGCCGGGCCGGCCGATGCGCCCGGTGGCGAGATGGCAGTTGACGATGGCGTTGACCTTGTCGGTGCCGTGCGACGACTGATTGACGCCCTGGCTGTAGACGGTGACGGTGCGCTCGGTTGCGGCGAAGAGCTGGAAGAACATCCGCACGTCCGCCTCGGCCAGACCGCAGCCGGCCGCGACGCTCGCGGGCGAGGGCGCATCGGCCAGGGCCGTGGAGATTGCGTCGGCGAAGCCGGAGGTGGCGGCGGCGACGTAGTTCTGGTCGATCGCGTTTGCCCGGGCGAGATGCGCCAGAACGCCATTGAAGAGCAGGACGTCGGTGCCGGGGTCGATCGCCAGGTGCAGGTCGCATTCGTCGGCTGTTGCGGTACGGCGCGGGTCGACGACGACGGTCTTGGTGCCGCGCTCGCGCCGTGCGGCAAGCAGACGCTGGTAGAGGATCGGATGGCACCAGGCGGTGTTCGAGCCGGTGAGGACGACGAGGTCGGCCTCCTCGAGATCGGCGTAGGTTCCGGGGACGATGTCCTCGCCGAAGGCGCGGCGGTGGCCGGCGACGGACGAGGCCATGCAGAGGCGGGAATTGGTGTCGATGTTACCGGAGCCAATGAAGCCCTTCATCAGCTTGTTGGCGACGTAGTAATCCTCCGTCAGCAACTGGCCGGAAACGTAGAAGGCCACCGAATCCGGGCCGTGCGCAGCGATCGCGTCGGCGAAGTGCCTCGCCACGAGGTCGAGCGCCTCGTCCCAGGTTGCCTGACGGCCGGCGATCTCGGGCGCCAGTACACGCCCGTCGAGTCCGGTCGTCTCGCCGAGCGCCGAGCCCTTGGAGCACAGCTTGCCGAAATTCGCAGGATGATCCGGATCGCCGCGGACGGCGACGCTTCCGTCCGCGGCGACCTTTGCCAGCACGCCGCAACCCACCCCGCAATAGGGGCAAGTGGTCCTCACCTCGGCTGGCAGGTTATCGACCATTGCGTTCACTCAGCCGCCATCAGCTGGCGGTCGAGCTCGATCAGGATCCGACCCTCCTCGATCTTGAGCGGTATCGTGCGGACCGCGCCTTCGTCGGCGCCCTGCGCCAGGCCGGTTTCGAGCGAGATCACCCAGTTGTGCAGGGGGCAGGTGACGGAGGCGCCGTGCACGATGCCCTGGGTCAGAGGTCCACCCTTGTGGGGGCAGTGGTCCTCGATGGCGAAGACCCTGTCGTCATGGGTGCGGAAAACGCCGATCTTGCCTTGCGGGGTGACGACGCAGCGGGCACCGCGCTGCGGGATGTCGTCGATCGTTCCGATGGGAAGCCAGGTCATGCGCTCACTCCGCCGCCAGTTGGTAGGGAACCGCCGCCAGCGGGCGGAATTCGTGCTTGTCCTTGCCCGAGACGCGTTCGGACCAGGGATCGACCTGCGCAAATTTCTGGCTGAAGACGAAGCGGTCGTAATATTCCTTCCGGCGCGGCAGATCGTGCAGCACCTGGCGCCGGATCTCGTCGTAGCCGACGCGCTTGGCCCATTTGTAGATGCGCTCGAGATAGCGCGCCTGCTCGCGATACATCTGCGTCAGCGCCACGATCACCTCGAGGGCCTCGTCCTCGGTCTTCACGAGGCCGAGCACTTCCGTGCCCTTGATGTCGAGACCAGCCGCGCCGGCGAAATGGATCTCGAAGCCGGAGTCCACGCAGATCACGCCGACATCCTTGCAAGTCGCCTCGGCGCAGTTGCGAGGGCATCCCGAGACCCCCATCTTGACCTTGGCCGGGGTCCATGACCCCCACATAAACTTCTCGATGCGGACGCCGAGCCCGGTCGAATCCTGCGTGCCGAAGCGGCACCAGTCGGAACCGACGCAGGTCTTCACGGTGCGCAGGCCCTTGGCATAGGCATGGCCCGAGACGAAGCCGGCCTTGCCGAGATCGGACCACACCGCCGGCAGGTCCTCCTTCTTCACGCCCAGCATGTCGATGCGCTGGCCGCCGGTGACCTTGACGGTGGGGATGGCGAATTTGTCGACCACATCGGCGATCGCCCGCAGCTCCTGCGCCGAGGTGACGCCGCCCCACATGCGCGGCACGACCGAATAGGTGCCATCCTTCTGGATGTTGGCGTGGACGCGCTCGTTGATGAAGCGCGACTGGTAGTCGTCGGCATATTCGTCCGGCCAGTCGGCGACGAGATAGTAGTTGAGCGCCGGGCGGCACTTGGCGCAGCCGCAGGACGTCTTCCACTCGAGTTCCTGCATCACGGCGGGGATGGTCTTCAGCCGCTTGGCCTTGATCAGGCGGCGCACCTCATCGTGGCCGAGCGTGGTGCAGGTGCACATCGGCTGGATCGCAGCCGGGTTGTAGCTGTCGCCGAGGGTGAGGACCATCAGCTTCTCGACCAGCGACGTGCAGGTGCCGCAGGATGCGGACGCTTTGGTGTGGGCGCGCACGTCGTCCAGCGTCGTCAGACCCTTGGCCGTGATCGTGCCGGTGATCTTGCTCTTGCAGATGCCGTTGCAGCCGCAGATCTCGGCGTCATCCGCCAAGGCCGCAACGGCCGCCAGAGGGTCCGCGGAGGCGCCTCCCTGGAAGGCCTGGCCGAAGATGAGCGTGTCGCGCATCTCCGAAATGTCGGTCTCCTTCTTCTTCAGATCGTTGAACCAGGCACCGTCGCCAGTTTCGCCGAAGAGCACGGTGCCGATGATCCGGTTCTCCCTGAGAACGACACGCTTGTAGACGCCGGCGGAGGCGTCGCGCAGGATGATTTCCTCGCGGTCGTCGCCATCGGCGAAATCGCCCAGCGAATAGAGGTCGATGCCGGTGACCTTGAGCTTGGTCGGCGTGTCGGAGTGGACGAAGCGCCTGTCGGTCTTTCCGGCCAGCTTGGCCGCAGCCACACGCGCCATCTCGTAGAGCGGCGCGACAAGGCCGTAGACATTGCCGCCGACCTCGGCGCATTCCCCGACCGCGAGAATGTCCGGGTCGGACGTGGTCATGCGATCGTCGGTGACGATGCCGCGGTTGACCTCCAGCCCGGCCTCCTTCGCCAGCGCCACGTTCGGACGGATGCCGACGGCCATAACCACCAGCGTGGCCGGGATGACGGTGCCGTCGGCGAGCTCGACGCCCTCGACCCTGCCATTGCCGACGATCGCCTTGGTGTTGGCCTTGGTCATGACCTTGATGCCACGTGCCTCCACCGCCTTCTGCAACAGATAGCCGGCGGCCGGATCGAGCTGCCGCTCCATCAGCGTCGGCATGACGTGCAGCACGGTCACGTCCATGCCGCGCTCCTTGAGACCCGCGGCCGCCTCGAGCCCGAGCAGGCCGCCGCCGATGACGATCGCCCGGTCGCGCGACTGCGCGGCAAGCAGCATGGCGTTGACGTCGTCGAGGTCGCGATAGGTGATGACGCCCGGCAGGTCCTTGCCGGGGACGGGGATGATGAACGGCACCGAGCCGGTGGCGATGACCAGCCTGTCGTAGCTCTCGGTCACGCCGTGGTCCGAGGTCACGGTCTTCGCGTCGCGGTCGACGGCGACGATCTTGTGGCCCTTGTAGAGCGTCACGCCGTTCTGGATGTACCAGCCGTCGCCGTGAATGACGATGTCGTCGTAGCTCTTCTCGCCCGAGAGAACCGGCGACAGCATGATGCGGTCGTAGTTCACGCGCGGCTCGGCGTTGAAGATGATGACCTCGTAGCGGCCAGGTGCCTCTTCGAACAGGTGCTCCAGCATGCGCCCCGGGGCCATGCCATTGCCGACGATGACGAGTTTCTCAGTCATGGCGCTTACTCCGCCGCCTGGATCAGTTGCTGGTCACGGGCCGCCGCAACACGCTCGGCCCGCTTCTTCTTGATCTCGTCGACATGAGTCGGATCAGGGTTCGCACCCCCCTCGTAGGCTTCGAGGAAATCGAGCAATTCCTCGCGGTATGCGTAGTAGTCCGAGTGTGCGAGCAACTGCTTGCGCGAACGCGGACGTGGCAGATCCACCTCCATGATATTGCCAACCCGTGCGTTCGGTCCGTTGGACATCATCACCACGCGGTCGGCGAGCAGGATCGCCTCGTCGACATCGTGCGTGACGCAGATCGCCGTCACCTGGGTGCGAGTCCAGACGTCCATAAGAACGTCCTGCAACTCCCAGCGGGTCAGCGAGTCCAGCATGCCGAAAGGCTCGTCGAGTAGAAGCAGCTTCGGCGAGAGCGAGAACGCCCGCGCGATCCCGACGCGCTGCTTCATGCCGTTGGACAGTTCGGCCGCGAGCTTGTGCATGGACGAGCCAAGCCCGACGCGGTTCAGGTAGTATTCGACGACGTCCTTGCGCTCGGCGGGGCTGGCGTCCGGATAGACTCGATCGACACCGAGCGCGACATTCTCCCGCGCGGTGAGCCACGGCATGAGTGAGGGCGCCTGGAAGACGACGGCGCGGTCGGGACCGGCTCCGCTCACTTCCTTTCCGTCGAGAATGACAACTCCGCTGGAGATGTCCGTCAGCCCGGCCACCATGGACAGAACGGTCGACTTGCCGCAACCGGAGTGACCGATGAGCGTGACGAACTCGCCCTTGTTCATCTTGAGGTCGAATCCGTCGACGACAGTCAGCGGCCCCTTCGGCGTCGGGTAGACCTTCCTGACTTCGCTCAATTCGACATAGCGTCTCTCGATCGGCGACCGCGCCGCCTTGAGATACGCCGGGGGAAGGCCCTCTTTCTGAGTGATCGGCACCACCGTCGGAAGCACGATGCTGTTTTCGGTTTCGCCGCCGCGTTCCGCGCCTATGTCCATCAGGTACTGCGTCACCTCGGCGCGCAGTCTGATGAAGGTCGGATCCGAGTTCATGGCGGCGCGATCGCGCGGACGCGCAAGCTCGACCTTGAAGGAGGGCCCCAAGGTCGCGTTCGGCCCCGGCTTCAGCGGAACGATGCGGTCCGCGAGAAGGATAGCTTCGTCGACATCGTTGGTGATCAGGATGATGGTCTTCTTCTCCCTCTGGGAGATATCGGCCAACTCGTCCTGCAGTTTCGCTCGCGTCAGGGCGTCCAGTGCCGACAAAGGTTCGTCGAGGAGCAGGATTTCCGGCTGCGTCGCGAGTGCCCGCGCCACCGAGACCCGCTGGCGCATGCCGCCGGAAAGCTCGGCCGGCTTGCGGTCGATCGCGTGCGAAAGGCCGACCATTTCGATATATTTCTTCGTGATGGCCTGGCGTTCGCCCCGGGGCTTGTCCGACAGGACGCTGTCAACGGCAAGCGCGACATTGTCCTTCACCGAGAGCCACGGCATCAGCGAGTAGGACTGGAAGACCACACCCCGGTCCTGGCCGGGGCCGGTGATCGGCCGCCCGCTCACCCTGACCTCGCCCGCATCCGGCTGGACGAGCCCGGCGATGGACGAAATGAGCGTCGTCTTGCCCGATCCGGAGAAGCCGACGATGGCGATGAACTCGCCCTCCTCCACCGCAAGGTCGATGCCGGACAGGACTTCGGTCCGGTGTTCACCCTCGCCGTAGGCTTTTGACATACCGTTGACTTCGAGAAATGCCATGCCGAGCTCCTATCGGTTCGCCGAGAAAGTGAACGCCGACTGAAGCGCGTACATGATGCGGTCGAGCATGAAGCCGATCAGGCCGATGGTGAGCACTGCCACCATGATACGGGCGAGCGAGGACGCCGAGCCGTTCTGGAATTCGTCCCAGACGAACTTGCCGAGGCCGGGATTCTGCGCCAGCATTTCAGCCGCGATCAGCACCATCCAGCCGACCCCGAGCGAAAGTCTGAGTCCGGTGAAGATCAGCGGCAAAGCCGATGGTAATACGAGCTTTCGGATCGTCGTGGCGGTCGACAATTGCAGCACGCGGCCGACATTGACGAGATCCTTGTCGATCGAGGCAACGCCGAGGGCGGTGTTGATCAGCGTGGGCCACAGCGAGCACAGGGTAACCGTCACCGCCGAGACCACCAGCGATTTCGGCAGCGCATCGCTCGTGTCCACGTAGAGCGCGGAAACGACCATGGTCACGATGGGCAGCCACGCAAGCGGCGAAACCGGCTTGAAAATCTGGATCAGGGGATTGATGGCACCATTGAAGGTTTTCGACAGGCCGGAGGCTATGCCGATCGGGATGGCGATGATTGACGCGACCAAGAAGCCGAGACCGACCGTGACCAGTGACGTCATTATCTGATCGAGATAGGTGGGCTTGCCGGTATAGCGGCGGGACTTGACCATGTCGGCCTTGCCCTCGGCGGTGAGTTGCGCGTTGCGCGCGTCCTGGCGTTCGTAGAATTCGGCTTCCTTTTGCCGCTCTGCCTTGTGGTCATCCCAAAGATTGAGCGCCTGTTCCCATACCTGGAGTGGCCCGGGAATTGCGCCGAGCGACGTCTGCACGCGCGGTGCGAGCACTCCCCAGACCACGAGGAATACCACGATCCCGAGCACGGGGATGAGGAGGACGCGCTTGAGTTCGTTCGCCTGCTCGGCGACATTGTCGCCGGCAGCGATCTTGAGGATCGGGGTGATCCAGGCGAATCCGAGAGCATCGAGCCATTTCGCGGCCTTGTTGATGCGGGCAAACATCCGCTCCTTGCGCTCGATGCGCATCGCGTCTGCGCCGCTGGTCATGGTTTCGGTCGCGTGGGTCATCTGCGATCCTTTTCCGTAGGTTCCTGTGGTCCATTTCGGCGGTCCGGCAGCGATTGCGCCGGACCGGTTCGCGTATCTGGCGTCAGCCGCCGACGACTTCGCTGCCTTCGATGATCTGCGCGCCCTTGAGGCCGATCGACAGGCTGTCGAGATAGGCGTTCGGCTTCTTGCCGTCATAGGTCACGCCATCGATGAAATCGGCGGTCGGGGCCCGGTAGCCGTCGCTGTCCCACGGGAAGTCGGCCTTGTCGGCCTTGCCCTCGTCGACCAGCATCTGCGCAGCCTTGAGATAGACGTCCGGCAGGTAGACCGACTTCGCAGCGTCCGCGTACCAGGCGTCGTCCTTGGCCTCGGCGATCTGCCCCCACCGGCGCATCTGCGTCAGGTACCAAATCGCATCGGAATAGTAGGGATAGGTCGCGAAATGGCGGAAGAAGACGTTGAAATCGGGTACGTCGCGCTTGTCGCCTTTTTCATACTCGAAGGTGCCGGTCATGGAATTCGCGATCACAGCCTCGTCGGCGCCCACGTACTCGGACTTCGCCAGCATCTTGACCGCTTCCATGCGGTTGGCGTTGTCGTTCTCGTCAAGCCAGATCGCCGCGCGGATCAGTGCCTTGGTGAGCGCCAGGGTAGTGTTGGGGTTTGCCTCGACGAAGGCCTTGGTCATACCGAAGACCTTTTCCGGATTGTTCTTCCAGATCTCGTAGTCGGTGATGACCGGGACGCCGATGCCCTTGAACACCGCCGCCTGGTTCCACGGCTCGCCGACGCTGTAGCCAAGAATGGTGCCGGCCTCGAGGGTCGCGGGCATCTGCGGCGGCGGCGTCACCGACAGAAGCGCATCGGCCTTGATCTGACCGGACACGTCAGTCGGCGAGTAATAGCCGGGATGGATGCCTCCGGAAGCCAGCCAGTAGCGAAGTTCGTAATTGTGGGTGGAGACGGGGAAGACCATGCCCATGTTGAAGGGTTTGCCCTCGGCCTTGAACTTGTCGACGACCGGTTTCAGTGCGTCCGCCTTGATCGGATGCACCGGCTTGCCGCCCTCCATCGGTACGTTCGGCTTCATCATGGCCCATACCTCGTTGGAGACGGTGATGCCGTTGCCATTGAGGTCCATCGAAAACGGCGTCACGAGCGCAGCGGAGGTGCCGAAACCGATCGACGCGGCGAGCGGCTGACCGGCGAGCATATGCGCGCCGTCGAGTTCGCCGGTGATGACGCGGTCGAGGAGAACCTTCCAGTTGGCCTGCGGCTCCAGCGTGACGTAGAGGCCTTCGTCCTCGAAATAGCCTAGCTCCTTGGCCACGGCGAGCGGTGCCATGTCCGTCAGCTTGATGAAGCCGAATTTCAACTCGTCCTTTTCGACGGCCAGCATTTCGGCCGAAGCGATCGAAGGAAGCAGTTGCATTGAAAACGTAGCTACGCCGGCGGCGAGGAGTGTTCGGTGTATCAGTCGATTGAAGGCGCCGTTCATGTTCATCCTCTTTTCCGATTTCGCGCGGTGGGAGGGCCGCGCAGTTCAGTGTCAAAAAGAAAAAGCTGCCGACCAGACCCTCGCGTCCGTCCATCCGGGAGCGCGAAGTCCTGAGCGGCAGCTTTGCCTAGGGGCGCCCGACCTTGGACGCCGATCTCGTGGGCCTTTCGGCCGTGCAAATAGGAAAGCACGAAGCGTGCCAGTTGTGGCTTACGAGGGATTTCCTATGAAAAACAGATAGATGTCGACAGGACCCGAAAATGTTCGATCGCCGGACTGACTGCCTGATTTGCAATCACTCATTTTGCGCCGCACAATTATTGTGCATTGCAAATTCAAACGGCTGCTCTCATTCGCTCAGCTGGAGCGGCCTCGCCTGCGACTGGATGTAGTCATCCAGCATATCCGGATCGAAAATGCGGCCATCGAAGAACCCGTCGGGTCCGAGAACGAGGCTCGCGCCGGCCGAGCCGACAGGCGTCGCCGTCGTCAATGCTCCCTCGACCTTGGCATTGGCACCCGGCAGGGCGACGCCCAGCGGCTTCAATGCTGCTCGGTAGAGGTCGGGCCGGTAGCAGTCGAGCGCGATGGACGTGTTCGCCGGGGTGTGGCGGACGTCGCCCCAGCGCACCATCTGCGTATAGAACCACAAAGCGTGACTCTTCCACGGGAAATTGGCCGCCTTGTCGAAGGGCATGAAGAAGTCTTCGACCTGACGTATCGTATCGCCTCCGACGTCGAGCCGGCCGGTCAGGGCACGCATCTGGATCTCGGCCGGCTTGCCGAGAAAGGCCGGCTGCGCCATCAGAGCGGTGAGATCGCCGTGGTTGGCCGCGTTCTGGCACCAGCGCGCCGCTTGATGCAGCGCGCGCAGCAGCGCCGAGAGCGCGTCCGGTTGGTCCCTTGCCCAGGATTTGCGGACCCCGAGCACCTTTTCGGGGCTGGCGCGCCATATGGCAGCTTTTACCGTGGCGATGTGCCCCTTGCGGGCGACGACCGAGACGCTGTTCCACGGCTCGCCGACGCAATAGCCGTCGATGTGACCGGCCGCGAGCGCATCGGCCATGAAGGGCGGCGGCACGATGACGATCTCGACCTCACGGGACGGATCGATGCCGCAGCCGGCGAGCCAGTACCGCAGCTCGTAGTTATGTCCCGAGTGCGGATGGGTGACCGCAAAGCGCAGCGGATTTTCGCCGGCCGCCGCGCGGGCGCGGATCAGGCGCCCAAGCGCTGCTCCGCTGCGCGCCGGTTCGAGATCGGCCCGCGCACCGTGCGCCGCCATGCCATCCCAGACGGCATTGGATACGGTCACGCAATTGCCGCCGAGGCCGAGCGAGAACGGCACGATCGTATCGGAGGCGAGGGGGGTGAGGCCGAGATTGCAGGCGAGCGGCATCGGACCCAGCATGTGGGCCACGTCGAAATGGCCGATCGCGATCCGGTCGCGGATATTCGCCCAGGAGGTCTCGCGCGACAGGCGAAGATCGATGCCCTCGCGCTCGGCAAAGCCGATCTCGCGGGCGGTGACGAGAACCGCGCTGTCGAAGAGCGGCATGAAGCCGGCGTTGACCTGGAATTGCGCCATGATCACATGCCTCCGGGTCCGAGTAGGTCCGCCGCCGTCACGAGGCTCTGAGCCACGTCACTCAGCTTCCGGTTCTGGTTCATCGCCGTCTTGCGCAGCAAGGCGTAGGCTTCTTCCTCGCTCATGCCGCGCGACTTCATCAGGATTCCCTTGGCGCGCTCGATCAGCTTGCGGCCCTCGAGCTCGCCGCGTGCCTCCTCCAGTTCGCGCGCCATGCGCGAGAAGGCGTTGAAGCGACTGATCGCCATCTGCAGGATCGGCTTGACGCGCTCCTTGCGCAGTCCGTCGATGATGTAGGCGGAGACGCCGGCATCGACCGCCGCCTCGATCGAGGCGGTGTCGGAACGGTCGACGAACATGGCGATCGGCCGCTTCACCGCGCGCGAGAGCTGGAACATGTTCTCCAGCATGTCGCGGTTGGGGTTTTCGAGATCGATGACGATGACGTCGGGCTCGATCTCAGCGATGCGCCTGGCGATCCCGGCGACGTCGTGGACGATGGTCACCTGGTCGTAGCCCGCCTCGCGCAGGCCAGCCTCGATGATCGCGGACCGGATGCGGTTCTCGTCGATGACCAGGATTTTGAGTGGGGCCGGACTCATTGGCGGGCATTCTGACTGGCGGCGCGATTTGTGCAATGCGGCAAACCGCGGGCCGGGTCAACCGCCGTCATCGATCCGATGGTGGGTACCGGGCCGCGGCAAGCCGACCGGTTCTAGAGCTTCGGCATGCCGGCCGGCCTGATGTGCCGCTTCTGGGCGGCAATGCGGAAGGGTGCGTTGGGCGCCCCGTATCCGCCGTATCCGCCGCGCCGTTCGACGATCTCGAAAAAGAAGCCTTCGCCGATAGCGGGGCTGTAGAGCTGGAAATACTCGCCGCCGGCCGCGTCGCGGTCGTAGAGGATGTTGCCTGCCTTGAGACGGTCGGCGAAGTCGGGGTCGAGGCCGAAGCGGGCTTCGAGGTCGTCATAGTAGTTGGCCGAGATCTCGAGCCGGGCAAAGCCGAGGGCGTCGAGCCTGGCAGAGGAGGCGAAGATGTCGCCGGTGGCGAAGGCAAGGTGCTGGACCGACGAGCCGAAGCTTTCGGCGATGAAGTGACCGGCCAGTGTCTTGCGGTTCTCCGCCCCGTTGAGGGTGAGGCGCAAGGCACCGCCTTCTCCCTCGATCGCCTGGCTGCGCACCAGTCCGGCCGGATCCACGACATCCACCATGGGCGCCTTCGCGGCGCGGAAGATCGAGGTGTAGAAGAGGATCCAGGTGAGCATCTCCTCGTAGTTCATCGTCTGCGCGACATGATCGATGCGGCTGAGGCCGGCATCGTCTTCGGCGGCTCGGGGGACCGGGTCGAACTCCACGTCCCAGACGTTCGCCAGCGTGGCATCGATGAAGTAGATCACTCCGCCGCCGACACCGCGGATCGCGGGGATAGGCAGCTCCCCGGGACCGCGCTTCTGCTCGAAGGTTTCGGCGCCGAGCGCCCGCGCCCGCGCCACCGTCGCGGCCGCGTCGGCAACTCGCAGCCCGATGGCGTAGGCGTTGGTGCCGTGGATGAGGTAGGAGGAGTGGGCGAAGCCTTCGTGCTCGGTGTTGACGACGAGGTTGATGCCGGTGCCCGCCGGGCCTTGCCGCCAGACGGTGACGTCCTTGGCGCGATGCTTCGCGGTAGCGCTGAAGCCCAATGATGCAAGCACCTTGCCGAGATCGGCCGCCTCCTGCTCGTTGGCGGCGAACTCGACGAACTCGACACCCTCGACCGCGATGCGGTCGGGCATCTGCGGCACCTCGATCTGCAATGCCGGTTCGGCGCGGCGCACCTGGTCCATCAGGTTGATGAGCGAGCGGCGGCCGTCGACCGAGATCGACTTGGGCGAGCCGCCACGGAACTGATCGTTGAAGATCTCGAGCGAGATCGGCCCGTCATAGCCGGTGGCGGCGACCGCGCGCATGAAGTCGACCACCGGCAGATCGCCTTCACCCGGCATGTTGCGGAAGTGGCGGCTCCAGTAGAGCAGGTCCATCTCGATCAACGGCGCGTCGGCGAGCTGCACGATGAAGATGCGGTCGCCGGGAATCGAGCGGATCGAGCCGACATCGATCTTGCGGGCCAGCGTGTGAAAAGAATCGAGGATCAGGCCGACATTGGGATGGTCGGCGCGGCGCACGATCTCCCAGGCATCGCGATGGTCGCTGACATGGCGGCCCCAGGCCAGCGCCTCGTAGCCGACGCGCAAGGCCCGTTTCGCCGCCCGCTCGCCGAGCTCCCGGAAATCCGCCGCCGCCCGGTCGATGCCCCCGAGGGCTGCCTGCGAAACGCTCGAACAGACGAGGATCAGGTCGGTGCCGAGTTCCTGCATGAGGTCGAACTTGCGCTCGGCGCGGTCGAAGGCGCGGCTCCGCTGCGGTTCGGGCAGGCCCTCGAAATCGCGGAAAGGCTGGAACAGCGTGATCTCCAGTCCGTGGTCGCGGACCATGCGGCCGACCTCCGCCGGCGAGCCATCGAAGGCCAGGAAATCGTTCTCGAAGATCTCGACCCCGTCGAAACCGGCCGCCGCGATCGCCGCGAGCTTCTCCCTGAGGTCGCCGCTGATCGATACCGTGGCGATCGACGTTTTCATGTCACGCGCTTCCTTCTCTCCGCGGCGCTGCGCCTGTTCCCCGCCACAGGCCGAGATGCCGCATCTGCGGCCCGAGCTGTGCCTCGGCCATCTCACCACCGGTCTGGACCGGATGGCCGCGCCGGGCGGCCTCGGTGAGGAGCGGCGTCAGGTCCGGCTTCGTCACCACGTCGGCGACGATGCAGGACGGCGCCAGCCGGTCGAGATCGAGGGGCGGGGGATCTCCCGGCCTCATCCCCATCGGCGAGGCGTTGACGGCGAAAGAGGGAGCGAGGCCGTCGGGCCATCCCTCCACCACGGTCACCGTCGGATAGGCCTCGCGCAGAAGACGCGCGCGTTCCGCGGTGCGGCGGGCATCGATGTCCACGAGCGCCAGCGTGGCCACGCCCGCCATGCAGAAAGCGTCGGCGATTGCCGCGCCGGCACCGCCCGCGGCGCCGGCAAGCACCGCACA
The DNA here is from genome assembly GCF_023954305.1 of Mesorhizobium sp. NCBI lineage: Bacteria > Pseudomonadati > Pseudomonadota > Alphaproteobacteria > Hyphomicrobiales > Phyllobacteriaceae > Mesorhizobium > Mesorhizobium sp. Next base: position 3,190,953 of record NZ_JAMLIG010000001.1, read on the forward strand.
CCCGCCTCGCGGCGCATGGCCGTGGCGGGCAAGGGCTTCGACGAAGGCGACGCCATCGGTCATGTCGCCGACGAAGCGACCGTCGGACTCGCGGCGGATCACGTTCACCGCGCCGATGCGGATTGCCCGCTCGCTCCGCTCATCCACTGCGCGGAACGCCGCCTGCTTGTGCGGTACGGTGACCGAGACTCCGGCGCAGTTCTCCGTAGCCCGGGCCGACGCGAAGAAGGCGTCGATCGCCTCCGGCGCGACCTCGACCGGCACGACGACGGTGTTCGCCCGCGTCGCGGCGAGATAGGAGTTGATGAAGGGCGGGCTGCGCACCTGTGCGACCGGATGTCCGACCAGCAGTATCAGGCGCGTTGTGCCGCTGATCCCCATCATCGCGGCAGCGCTCCACCGTCGCTCGATCCGGGACCCGGCTCACGCATTGGCGCTGGCCCTCCTGCGGCCAGAGACCTTTGCCCATAGCGGCGTCTGGCTGAACACGACGAACGCGAGGAAGAGCGTCAGGGCCAGCGACAGCGGGCTGGTCAGGAACTCCAAAAAGAATGTGCCGACGTCGTCGCGCGCCGAGATCATCGCCCGCCGGTAGGAAACGTCCATCAGAGGTCCCAGGATGACGCCGAGGATGACCGGCCCGACCTGGAAACCATGGACCTTCATGAAATAACCCAGAATCCCGAAGCCGAGCATCCAGTAAATATCGACCGGATTGTTCTGAATCGCATAGGTGCCGACCACCGAAAGAACCAGGATCAGCGGCAGAAGGATGCCCTTCGGACATTCCATCACTTTAGAGAAGATGCGGATGCCTGTCAGACCGAAGACCAGCAGGAAGATGTTGGCCAGGGTCAGCGAGCCGACGGTGAACCAGAATAGATGCGGCGTCTCGACCATCAAGAGCGGTCCCGGTTTCAGGCCGTGGATGTAGAGAGCGCCGATGATGACCGCCGTGACGGCGTCGCCGGGAATGCCGAGCGTCAGCATCGGGATGTAAGCCCCGCCGACAGCGGCATTGTTGGCCGATTCCGGCGCCACCAATCCCTCGTAGGCCCCCTCGCCAAAGGGTCGCGACGGTTCTTTCACCGTTCGCTTGGCGTGATCGTAGGCCATCAGCGCGGCGATGTCGCCGCCGGTGCCGGGCAACGCGCCGATGATGACGCCGATGGCGCTGGTCCGAAGCGACAGCGGAATGAAACGCCTGATGATCGACCACGACGGCAGAATCTTGCCCACCTTCTGCTTGACCGCCGGCAGATCGATATCGCGCATCTGGTAGAGCACTTCGGCGACGCCAAAAAAGCCGATCATGGCCGCCACATAGGGGATGCCGCCCATCAGGGTCAGCGTCCCGAAAGTGAAGCGGCCCTCCGCTGTCAGCGGATCAAGGCCGACCATGCCGATCAGCACGCCGAGCGCGCCGGCGAACACACCCTTGGCGAGCGAGTCGCCCGAGAGGCTGCCGACCAGCAGGATGCCGAGCACGGCGAGAAGCAAGTAATCGCGGGGTGCGAAGAGCAGCGCGAAGTTCGAGATCGCCGGTGCCGCGACGGCGAGCGCCAGGATACCGACGAACCCGCCGAGCACCGACATGACCGTCGTGACGCCGATCGCCACACCGGCCTCGCCGCGCTGGGCGAGGGGATAGCCATCGATCGCCGTGGCGATCGCGCTCGGCGCGCCGGGAATATTGAGCAGGATCGCGCTGCGCGAACCGCCGTAGACGCCCCCGAGATAGATGCCCGCGATGAGCGCCAGCGCGTCGTTGACGTCCCATTTGAAGGTGAATGAGATCAGGATCGAGGCGGCCATCGTGACCGAAAGCCCAGGGATGGCGCCGATATAGATGCCGGCCAAGGTGCCGATCGCCACCATCAAGAGCAGCGAGACATCCGTCCAGGCCATGAAGAAATAGGCGAACGCCTCCATCAGAATAGGCTCCCCGCAGGCAAGACGACCGAGAACACGTGCCGGAAGACCACATAGATGACGGCGAGGCTGGCGGCGCTCACGACGAGGGTGAGTAGGATATGGCCACGATGCAGGTAGGCGATCGCGGCGAAGAGGAAGACGAAGGAACTCGCCAAGAATCCGGCCGGTTCCAGCGCCAGCATGTAGGCCACGATCATCGCCGAAAAGACGATGAGCCGCAGCGGGGTGATGGCGGAAAACACTCCTGCCGCCGCACTCCACTCGCCGGCCGGCTTCCTTCGCGCGGTCTCCGCGAGGATGAACAGACCTGACACGACCATGGTGGCCGCGGCGAACATCGGGAACATCCCCGGCGACGATGGCGAGGAGAAGCCGGCGATCGCCCAAGCCTGCCAGGCGGCGAAAAGGCTGAAGACGACGAGCAGCACGACGAAGACGAGCTCGCCCGCCTGCCGAGTAGATGCACTGGACATTTCATCCTCCCCAGGATGCGAACCAAGTCCCGGCCGGCACGCGGCCGGGACGGCAGGAGACTCCCGGATCAGGGGCGCGCGATGCCGAACTCTTCCGGCGAAGCCTTGGTAGCGCCGGCGTCGTGCAATACCCATGTGGTGACCGACTGCCACTTCTTCAGGAACGTGTCGGCCTCGGCGCCGGATATGTTCATGACAATGTTGCCGCGATTGGCCATCAGCGTCGTGAAGGCTTCCGCCTCCGCGCCTTTCCTGAAAGCCTCGGTCAGCTTCGCCTTGACGCTATCCGGCGTGTCGGCCTTGACGAAGACACCGTAGAACGGGCCCCACGGCAGATATTTCGCCATGTCGGGGAAATCCTTGGTGATCGGCGGCACGTCGGGCAGGCTTTCGACCGGCTCGGCATTGATGACTGCGAGCGCCTTGACCTTGCCGCCCTTGATCAATTCGGCAGCGGCGGAAATGCCGGCCGGCATGAAGTCGACATGGCCGCCCTGCAAGGCGGTGAGTCCCGGGCCTTCGCCGTCGAAGGGAACGGCCGTCACCTGATAAGGGGCAACGGAGTTGAGCAAGGCGCCCACCACCATCGGCAGGCCGCCCGGACCTGTCGAGCCCATCTTGATCTCGCCCGGACGCTTCTGCGCGTCCTCGACCAATTCCTTGAACGAGGTCCAAGGCGCATCGTTGCGCGCCACCACCACCGCAACGCCGCGGCCGAGAATGTTGACCGGGTAGAAGGACGAGTAGTCGAGCTTCGACAGGCCCATCACGCCGTGCAGCTGAGGATTTTCAGCGCCGTAGAGCAGCGTATAACCGTCCGAGGGGGCCGCGTTGACATAGGCGACCGAGATGGCGCCGGCACCGCCGGACTTGTTGAGCATCACGATCGGTTTGCCGAGCGCCTCTTCGACCGCCGGCGTGACGCCACGGGCGACGACGTCGGTAGCGCCCCCGGCGCCCCACATGATGACGCCGAGCATCTCTCGCTCCGGGAATTCCTGCGCGTTGGCAACGCTCGCGAGGAACGAAAAGGCCGCTGCGGCCGCTAGTAGTCTTCGTATCATGGTCTTCCTCCCAAAAAGTCCCGAATTGCGGGACAAATGCTACCGGACCGGTCTGCCATCGCCGTTGCGCCTGGCGCTCCGGACGAAAGCGGCCCTTGCGGCGATGGTTCTGCCGGCTCCTCTCGCCGACCCTCCCGCAATGCGTTTCTGACGCATGATCTGCGATACCGCAATGACCAACTCTTCGCAGAAATATAGCATGTTGTTATGTTCTCGCTGGGCGCTCAAGCACTCGGTCGCTTGATTGTGTCGTTCATGATCTGACGCAGACGCTCGACCAAAGCTTCCGCAAAGCTCGACAGGGCGAGATCGTCGCGCCGGGCGACAAAGGTCTGGAACTCGGTCTTCTCGGCAATCGGCACCACAGCAAGTTCGGAACGGTCGATGTCGGCGACCGTGAAGGCGTCGATCACCGCGACGCCGAGACCCTGCTTGATCAGCGCCACCACGGTGGTGCCGAAGCGGGCGCGGATTGTGATGTCGTAGTCGAGTTTCTGACGCGCGAAGATGCTGGCCATGATGCCGCCATAGGGATCGTTGGGATCAATACCGATGAGCGGGCAGGCGGCGATTTCGGCCGCGGTGACGGAGGTCCGCGATGCAAATGGATGGCTCGGCGCGACAATGCAGACCAGATGACCCTTGGCGAGCGGCTCGAAGATCAGCGAGGGATGGTCGAACCGGTAGCTCATCACCGCGAACTCGCCCTTGCCCAACATCAGGTAGTCAATCGCGTCCTCGATCTTGAGGATGTCGATATCGATCCTGAGGTCGGGATAGCGACGCTTGATCGCGGCCATGGCGCGCGGCACCATCACGTTGGCAATGCTGGGTACCGAGCCGAACGAGAGCTCCGCGCCTCGTCCACGCTCGAGCTGGTGGATCGAGAACTGAAGCCCCTCGATCTTCTTGTGAACCTCCTGCAGCTGGCCGAAGACGTTCACCGCCTCGGGCGAGGGCAGGTATCGTCCGCCTTTGCGCGTGAAGAGCCTGATGCCGAGGGTCGATTCCATGTGCTTCATGGTCCGGCTGACACCGGGCTGCGCGACGTTCAACAGCCTGGCGGCGCCGGCAATCGTGCCGGCGACCATGACCGCCCGTATGACCTCGATCTGTCGGAGGGTGAGCATGAACCTACGCTGACATCTTTGCCGCCGTTGATGCAACCGTTCCCATCGCGATGAACGCGACAGCGGATTGCGCCGACGTCACGCCGCCTACGTTGCGATTGTCGCGGGCTGTCCGCCGAAGTTGATTTCCGTCAAAGCGACCCGCCCTGCTTGCGCGCAGACTATCAATTACCTCAGCCCGTCCGCCGAGGGAGAGCAACGCGCTGTACGGGCCTGGGCAAAGCGAACCGGGTTCGTCCCAGGGAAGGAGACAAGGACATGAGATCCCCACTGAAAGCATGGCTTGCCGCGACACTGCTGGCCACCGGCACGCTGACCGGATCCGGCGCTATTGCTGCCGACTTCACCGCCTGCGAGGTGACCGATACGGGCGGCATCGACGATAACAGCTTCAACCAGACCGCCTGGAAAGGCGTACAGGATGCGCAGGCGAAGCTCGGCATCAAAGGCCGCTACCTCGAATCGCAGGCCGAAACCGACTACGCCGCCAACATCAATTCCCTGTTGGGACAGTGCGACCTGATCATCACCGTCGGCTTCCTACTGGGCGACGCGACCAAGGCCGCCGCCGAGGCCAATCCGAACCAGAAATTCTCTATTGTCGACTACGCCTACGATCCCATCATCCCCAACGTCGTCGGGCAGGTCTATGCCACGGACCAGGCCGCGTTCCTCGCCGGATACCTGGCAGCCGGCATGACCAAATCAGGCACGCTCGGCGTCTTCGGCGGCATCAACATCCCGCCTGTCACCATCTTCATGGACGGTTTCCATCAGGGCGCCGAATACTACAACAAGCAGAAGGGCGCGAAGGTCACGGTACTCGGCTGGGACCCGGCCAAGCGGGAGGGCCTGTTCACCAACAATTTCGATTCGCTCGACGACGGCCGCGCTTTCGCGCAGAACCTCTACGACGAGGGCGCCGATATCGTATTGCCGGTCGCCGGTCCGGTCGGGCTGGGCTCCGCCGCGCTCGCCAACGAACTCGGCGTCGACAAGCTCAAGATCATCGGCGTCGATGCGGACCTCTACCTGACCGACCCGGAGAGGAAGCACGTCTATCTGACGTCGATCACGAAGCGGATGGATGCGACCGTCATGGAGGTGATCGACAGCGCCATGAAGGGCACGTTCAAGGGCGGCGTGGTCGTCGGATCGCTCAGCAACGGCGGCGTCGACATCGCCCCGCTGCATGACATGGAGACGCTGGTTCCGGAGGAGTTGAAGACGGAACTCGCGACGATCCGCCAGCAGATCGTCGACGGCACGATCAAGGTTGGCAATTGAATTTCGCAGCCGACCCCGCTGCCGCTTCCGGCGGCAGCGGGCTTCCGCCGCAAACAGGGAGGGGTCCGTGGAGATCGAGCTGCGCGGCATAACGAAACGCTTCGGCGAGGTCGTCGCGAATTCCGACGTCAACCTGTCGATCCGTGCCGGCGAGGTACTCGGCCTCCTGGGCGAAAACGGCGCCGGCAAGTCGACGCTGATGAACGTCCTCTGCGGCCTCTATCGCCCCACCGAGGGCGAAATCCTGATCGACGGCAAGCCGGTCCAGTTCCGCGGGCCGGGCGATGCCATACGTGCCGGCATCGGCATGGTGCACCAGCACTTCATGCTGGTGCCCGTGTTCACCGTCGCGGAAAACGTCGTCCTCGGTGTCGAGCCGACCGGACGGGTCGACCATCTCGACCTGAAGAAGGCGCGCGCCCAGGTGCGGCAGATCAATGAGACCTACGGCCTCGAGGTCGACCCGGACGAAGTGATCGAGAACCTGCCGGTCGGCGTCCAACAACGCGTCGAAATCATCAAGGTCCTGTTCAGGTCCGCCAACACGATCATCTTCGACGAGCCGACGGCGGTGCTGACGCCGCAGGAAGTCACCGAGTTCTTCGCGATCGTCAAGTCGCTGCGCAGCGCCGGCAAGGCGATCGTCTTCATCACCCACAAGCTGCACGAAATCCTCGAGGTCGCCGACCGCATCAGCGTGCTGCGCGAGGGCAGGATCGTCGGCGAGGGCCTGCCCGGCAAGACGACCGACCTGGAACTCGCCGAGATGATGGTCGGCCGGCCGGTCAGCTTCGTGGTGGACAAGAAGCCGTTCTCCCCCGGGCCGGTCCTGCTCGACGTCCAGCACCTCACCGTGCTGCGCGAGAACGACGCGGTCGCAGTCGACGATCTCTCGCTGAGCGTGCGCGCCGGCGAGATTGTCGGCATTGCCGGCGTCCAGGGAAACGGTCAGTCGGAACTGGTCGAGGCGCTGGCGGGCGTCAGGCGCGTCGCCGGGGGCAGCGTGACATTCCAAGGCCGGGACATCACCCGCGCCAGCGCACGGGAGCGGCACAGGTTGGGGATGGCGCATATCCCGGAGGATCGCCAGCGCGCCGGGATCATCGCGACTTTCACGGTCGCCGAGAACATGGTTCTGGACACGTACTACGACAGCCGCTTCTCGCGCGGCCTGTCGATGGACTGGCAGGCCGTGAACCAGAACTCTGCGGAAGCCGCCGCGGCCTTCGACGTGCGCACGCCCTCCGTCTTCGAAAAGGCGGGGCATCTGTCCGGCGGCAACCAGCAGAAGCTGGTCGTGGCACGCGAGCTGAACCGCGATACGAAGCTGCTCATCGCCGCGCAGCCTACGCGGGGGCTCGACGTCGGTTCCATCGAATATATCCACCAGCGCATCGTCGACGCGCGCGAGGAGGGTGACGGCATCCTGATCGTCTCGTCGGAGCTCGACGAGATCATGGCGCTCTGCGACCGCATCCTTGTCATGTTCAAGGGGCGCCTCGTCGCCGAATTCGGCGCGGCCGGCCGGCCGGCCAACAAGAACGACATCGGCCTGGCAATGGCAGGAGCAGCGGCATGAGCGAGACCGCGGAGCGCGCCACTCTCACCGCGCGCCTTCTCGAGCGCGCCGCCCCGAGGCGGGCCGATTTCGAGGATCTGGTAATCGTCCCGCTGTTCGCGGTGGTGGTGGCGCTGATCCTCGGCGGCGTCGCGATGCTCGCCACCAATGTCGACCTCGAGACGATCGGGCGCTCCTACGTGGCGCTGGCAACCGGCTCGGTCGGTTCGATCAACGCATTGTCGGAGACGATCACGGCGGCGACACCGCTGATCATCGCCGGCCTCGGCGTGGCGCTCGGCTTCCGTGCCGGCCTGTTCAACATCGGCGCCGAAGGCCAGATCCTGATGGGCGGGATGGCGGCGGTCATCGTCGGCTTCAGCCTCTCCGGGCTGCCGATGATCGCGCACCTGCCCTTGGCGCTCCTGGCAGGCATCGTCGCGGGTGCCCTCTACGCTGCGATCGCCGGATGGATCAGGGCTGCCACCGGCGCGCATGAGGTGATCCTGACGATCATGCTCAACATGATCTCCTACCGCCTCGTCGACTACCTGCTGAGACTGCCGGCGATCCGGCGGCCGGGGCGGACCGATCCGATCTCCGACTCGATCCTGCCCGGTGCCGAACTGCCGCGGCTGCTCGAATGGCTCGACCCCAATCTGCGCCTTCATGCCGGCGTCTTCCTGATGCTCGCCGCGGTGGTGCTGGTCTACTGGCTTCTGTTCAGGAGCACGATCGGCTTCGAGTTCCGCGCCAGCGGCGAGAATCCGGAAGCCGCCCGTTTCGCCGGCATGCGTTCCGGCCTGATCATCGTGCTGGTGATGGCGCTCGGCGGCGCGTTCGCCGGTCTTGCGGGGGCGAACCAGGTGCTGGGCGTGCTCGGCCGGGCGTCGGCCGGCTTCTCGGCCGGCATCGGCTTCGATGCGCTCGCCGTCGCGCTCCTCGGCCGCTCCCACCCCTTCGGCGTATTGGTCGCGGGGCTGCTGTTCGGGGCGCTGGAGGCGGGCGGTCGGCAAATGCAGGTGGAGGCCGGCGTCAGCATCGACCTGATCGGCATCATCCAGTCGCTCATCATCCTGTTCATCGCCGCGCCGCTGGTGGTCCGCGCGCTGTTCCCATGGGGCTTCCGCAGGGGCGCCCCGGCAACCAAGGAGTAGGCCGCCATGGCGATCGACACGGTGCCGGCCACCCGCAAGCTCGACACCCAGGCGGGCCGCCAGAGCAGGATCGCGGCCGTCCTGTTGATCGGCCTCTCCGTGCTGACGGCGATGGTCTTCGCGCAGGTCGGCGACGGCGACGCGGTGTTCAGGCTGTCGCGCGCGACCGACGCGATCGTCCTGCCGGACCTCGCCGTGCCGGCGATGGAATTCAACTACATCGCGGCCGGCATCCTCGCCTTTCTCGGCGTGCGCCTGTGGATCAGGGGCGGCTCCGGCAGCACATCGCTGTCGCTGGGCTTCGGGTTCCTGCTCGCGGTCGCTGCCTTCCTCGTCTGGGCCACCGCCGGCAAGGCTTTCTCGCTGACCGGTATGCTGCAGGCGACCGTCGTGCGGGCGGTGCCGATCGCGCTCGGAGGACTGGCCGGTGTGCTGTCCGAACGAGTGGCGGTGACCAACATCGCCATCGAGGGCATGCTGCTCGCCGGCGCCTTCACCGGCGCCTTGGCGGGCTCCCTGCTCGGCGGATGGGGCGGCGTCGCGGCCGCGATGGTGGTCGGCGGGCTCTTCGGCCTGCTTCTGGCGGCACTGGTCGTCACCTACCGCGTCGACCAGATCATCGCGGGCGTGGTGATCAATCTCTTCGTCCTCGGCGTCACCTCCTATGTCAGCAGTCAGGTATTCCAGGAATACCGGTTCCTCAACAACGCGCCCGTGTTCCGGGCGGTCAGCATTCCGCTGCTCTCCGACATACCTGTGATCGGGCCGGTGCTGTTCCAGCAGAACATCTTCGTCTACGGGGCGCTGGTCATGGTGGCGGTCGCCACCTACTACCTCTTCCATACACGCAGCGGCCTACGCGCCCGCGCCGTGGGCGAGCATCCGCGCGCGGCGGACACGCTAGGCATCGACGTCTATCGGATCCGCTACGTCAACGTGACGATCGCCGGGATGGTCGCCGGCTTCGGCGGCGCCTGGCTGACGCTCGGCCTGGTCGGACGCTTCGACGAGAACATGACCGCCGGCCGCGGCTATATCGCGCTCGCGGCAATGATCTTCGGCCGCTGGCACCCGGTCGGTGCGCTGATGGCGGCGCTGATCTTCGGCTTCGCCGATTCGCTGCAGCAGAAGCTCGCGCTGCTGCAGACCCCGATCCCCTCGGAGTTCCTGGCGATGGCTCCCTATGTCGCGACGATCGTCGTCGTCGCCGGGCTGATCGGCCGGGCACGTGCGCCTGCCGCCGACGGCAAGCCATACATCAAGGAGTGAGGGCGCCGACCGGCTCAGGCGACGTTGCCGCCGCCGTCGACGAGTATGACGCTGCCGGTCATGAAGCCGTTCTGCATCAGGTGGACGATCTGGGCCGCGATCTCCTCCGGCTTGCCGATCCGCTTCAACGGCAGGGCAGCGGCGGTGCGGTCGAAGAGAGCCTGTCGTTCGGCCTGCGGCAGGACATCCCACCACGGCGTCTCGACGCGCCCGGGCGAGACGCAATTGACCCGAACCGGCGCCATCTCGGTCGCCAGCGCCTTCGCGAGCGCGTCGAGGGCGGCGTTGATGGCGCTGAGCATCGTCGCCGAGCCCGTCGGACGCGTGCCGATCATGCCGGAGACGAGGGTGAGGCTGCCGTCGGGGCGGATGCGGGCGGCGTGGGCGACGTGGACCGCGCCCCAGAACTTGCTCTCCATCGCGGCGCGCTCGTCGGCGAGGCTGCGCCGGCGAAGCGGTCCAACCGAAAGTTCGGCGGCGGAGACCACGACATGGTGGAACGGATCGCGTGCGGCGAAGAATTTCGCCACCGCCTCGGCGTCGCGAATGTCGAGGGCAGCCGTCTCCGCCTCGCCGATCGCGGCGGCCGCCTCACGCAGCCGGATGGGCGTGCGCGAGGCAATGGTGAGGTTTGCGCCGAGGGCCCGCGCGGCTTGCGCGGTGGCGAAGCCAATGCCCGACGAGCCGCCGAAGACCGCGACGGTCTGGCCCGAGAGCGGCAGAGCGCTCATTTTGCCTTCTCGTCTCCGCCGAGCGTCGATCCGGCGATGAGCTCGCTGAACTTCGCGACGGCAGTGTGGTCCTGCCCGGGGCCGAGAACCTTCTGCGCGTTCGCCCACATGTCCAGGCAGAGGCTGGAGAAGGGGGCCGGCGTCGACGTGGCGCTGGCGACGCCGAGCGCGATGCCGAGATCCTTGACCATCAGATCGAGGCCGAAGCCGGCGTCGAATTTTCGCGACAGGACGAACTGCTTGAACTTCTTCTGCGTCGAGTTGTTCATGCCGGTCGAAACGTTCAGCACGTCGACCATGAGGGCCGGATCGAGCCCGAACTTCTGGCCGATGAGCAGAGCTTCGATGCCGATCAGGAAGCCGCCGGCGCTGACCAGGTTGTTGAGCGCCTTCATGGCGTGCGCGCTGCCGATGGGGCCAGTGCGGACAATCGACGTGCCCATCGCCTTTAGCACCGGCTCGGCCCGGTCGACCGCGGCGGTGTCGCCGCCTACCATGATCGCGAGTTCGCCGGTCCTGGCGCGCGACACGCCGCCCGAAACCGGTGCGTCGATCATCGCAATCCGCCGTTCCGCGACTTTTCCGGCGAGGGTTCGGGTGACATCTGGCACGCCGCTGGACATGTCGACGATCAGCGCCCCCTCGGCCAGGCCCGCGAGCGCCCCGTCATCGCCACCCAGCACCTTCTCCACGATCGCGCTCGAGGGCAGCATGGTGACGAGAATGTCCGAGGTCGAGGCCGTGTCCTTCGGCGTTGCCGCGGCGCGGGCCCCGGTCGCCGCGGCGACCGCCGCGGTACGGGCGGGGTCGGCGTCGTAGACCGCAAGCGCGTATCCCGCCGCCGCCAGCCGCGCCACCATCGGTTCGCCCATGGCGCCGAGCCCGATGAAGCCGATGCGGGGTGTCTCTTGCATGGGATGTGGCCTCGACTTGATCAGTTGAACATCTGGCGCGGAAGCCAGAGGGACAGGTCCGGAAACGCGATGAGCAAGGCGAGGACGACCGCCTCGATGACGATGAACGGTACGATGCCCCGGTAGATTTCCGCCAGCTTCACCTTGCCTTCGGACGCGCCGATGACCGCGAACAGATTCATGCCGACCGGCGGAGTGAGGACCGCGAGTTCGACCAGCTTGACCATGATCACGCCGAACCAGACGCCGTCATAGCCGAGGGACGTGACCATCGGATAGACGAAGGGCAGCGTCATCACCTGCATGGCGAGCGGATCCATGAACATGCCGAGTATCGCGAACACTGCGATCAGGATCAGCATGAACAGGATCGGAGAAAGCTCCAGGGACTGGAGCAGATCGGTCGCGGCGGTCACGGTGCCGGCGACGAGGAAGAAGCGCGTGAACAGCAGGCCGCCGATGATGACGATGAACAGCGCCGCGGTGACGCCGGCCGCCGAGCGCAGACAGTCGCCAAGCTCCGAACTGGTGAGCTTGCGCCGCGCCAGCGCGATGACCAGCGCGCCGATCGCGCCGAGCGCGCCGGCGCCGGACGGAGTGGTGAAGCCGAGATAGATCCCGCCAATGACCAGGCCGGCAAGCAAGAAGGTGGCCCACAGGCCGACGGCGCTGCGCGCGATTTCGGGAAGCCTTGCGCGCGGCTGCGGCGGGGGCGCCAGATGCGGCCGCGCCCGCACCAGGAATGCCGTGCCGATCATGTAGGCGGTGGTGGTGAGGATGCCGGGCACCACGCCGGCGATGAGCAGTTCCGCGACCGACTCGCCGGTGAGCAGTCCGTAGATGACGAAGCTGATCGACGGCGGTATGAGCGCTGCGATCGTGCCGGCGGCGGCGATGCAGCCGGCGGAGAAGGCGCGGTCATAGCCGAGCCGCAGCATTTCGGTCAGCGCGATGCGGGTGAACAGCGCCGCGTTGACCAGCGTCGAGCCGGAGATCGCGGCAAAGCCGGCGGAAGCCAGGATCGTCGCCTGGAACAGGGCGCCTCGGGCGGAGCGCAGGACGAGGTTGGAGAAGCCGAACAATTCCTGCGTGATGCCCGAGGCAGAAGCGATCGCGCCCATCAAAACGAACATCGGGATGACGACGAAACTGTAGTCCGACGCCATCGCGAAGGGCAGGTTCGACAAGGTGTTGATCGCAAACGCCGACCCGCCCGTGGTCCAGAGGCCGGCAACGGCGACAGCGGCCATGGCGATGCCGACCGGAACGCCGATCAGGGAAAGGGCGAGCATGGCGCCAATCGCAAGGGCACCGATCGAAAGCGGATCAAGCATCGCGCCGCTCCTCGCCGGGGGTGGTCGACGCGGCGCCCGCCACCTGGCGGACCAACTGGCGCAGGAATTCGGCGGTCGCCAACCATGCACCGAAGGCAGCGACGCTCTTGAAGGGGGCGACCGGAAAGGCGAGCGCACCGAGCGCCGTCTCTCTGAAGTTCCAGGACGAGATCGCCAGTCGCGTCGTCTGCCAGGCGATGAGCCCCATCAGGACACCCGCTATCGTCAGCGAAAGGATGTTCGACAGACGCCGGGCGTTGGGCCCCATGGACTGGGTGGCGATGTCGATGACGATATGGGAACCGCGCGCCTGTGCCTCGGCCAGCCCGAGAAAGACGATGACGGCGAGAAGCGCGCCCGACAGTTCGACCATGCCCGGAATAGGCCTCCAGAAGAGGTTGGTCGAAATGACGTCGACCGTCCCCATCAGTCCGACGATCAGCAGAAGGGCGGAAGCAGCCAGGAAGCCAAGATAGGAGACCCGCCGCAGCAGGCCGTCGAGGCGGGCGAAAAACGACATAAAGTCACCGTAGGGCGATGGGCTCTCCCGCCGGGCCGCGAGGACCCGGCGCGAGGCTATAGGATCAGCGGTTGGCGCGGATGTAGTCGGCGAGTTCCTTCGCCTCGGCGCCCTTGCCCATTTCGTCCATCTTTTTCGCCCAGACATCAAGCATGTCCGGCACCTTCGCCTTGAGGGCGTCTGCCTCCTCGAAGGGGACGATTTCCATGCCTGCCGCCTTGAGACCCTCGACGGCTTTTGCCTCATCGCCGGCGATCAGCTCGTTGCCGAACTTCTCCGCATCGGCTGCAACTTCCTCGAACAGTTTGCGCACATTCTCAGGCATGGCCTCCCACTTGCTCTTGGAGGTGAACAGGGTGTGGGCGCTTATGACGCCGAAAGACAGATCGGTACCGTATTTCGCGACCTGGTCGATCTTGAATGCCTTGACGGCAGAGTTGAACATGTAGGTGCAATCCATCGCGCCCGACTGCATGGCTTGAATCATGTCGACCGGAGGAATGTTGACCGGGATGGCGCCGATCGATTCGAACATGACCGGCACGAAGGAGCCGTAGGACCGGACCTTGGTGTTCTGCAGGTCGGCAAGCGTCTTGATCGGCTTGGTGCAGTAGACGCGGTAGTCGGGCAGGTAGCGGTAGAGGACCGGATGCAGGTTCGCCGCGGCGAGTTCGGCTTTGATCGTCGCATTGGTGGTGAAGATGTCGGCGGTGAGCCGATTGAGCTTCGGCCCGTCGGTGTAAGTGAAGGGCAGGGCGTTGGTCACAGCCGTGAAGGGCATGCGCGAAAACTGGTTGCCGGTGACGATCAGGCCGAAGTCGACCGCGCCCGAGCCGACGAGATCGACCATCTCGGCTTCGCCGCCGAGCGTGTTGGCCCAGAAGTGCTGGATCTTGATCTTGCCGCCGCTACGCTTCTCGATCTCGGACGAGAAGTAGGTGTCGATCTTCGACGTGTTCACCACCTCCGGAATGTTGGAGGAGTAGCGGAGGGACATTTCCGGATAGTCCTGCGCCACGGCGGCATGGACGCCGAGAGTGCAGAATGCGGCGAGGGGCGCCATCAGGCGTAGAAATTTCATCGAAATCCTCCCAAGGATCGGGTCTGCGTCAGAGCAGGCAAACGTGAAGCCGCAGGACACTCCTGCCACAACGGCAGTTTGTCATACAACATGACGGTATGATAATTCAAGCCGAGTCGAGTTCGATTTCTGGAGGATGCCGTGAACCCCACCTATGAAGTCCTCGCCGTGCGCTATGCGACGACGGCTCCGGATCGGCCGCGGCGCGAGAACTTCATGCCGGGTATGGATCTCCACGATGCGCCGATGCCGCTCGACTATTACGTCTGGGTGATCCGCGGGCATGGCCGCCTCGTCGTCGTGGATACGGGATTCGGGAAGGATGCGGCGAAGGAACGGCACCGCACCCTGCTGCACGAGCCCGCGGCACTGCTGAAACGGGCCGGTATCGACGCGGCGGCGGTTCCCGACGTGGTGCTCACCCACCTGCACTACGATCACGCGGGGTCGCTCGAGGTGTTCGAAGCGGCGACCTTCCACCTTCAGGACGAGGAGATGCGCTATGCGACGGGACGGCCGATGTGCCACGCCTGCCTGCGCGCGCCGTTCAATGTTCGCGACGTCCTGCAGGCGGTCGGGCTGGTGCATTCGGGGCGGGTCCGGTTTCACGATGGCGTCGCGGAGCTTTACCCCGGCATATCGTTGCACCGGGTCGGCGGCCATACCGGCGGGCTCCAGGTCGTCCGGGTGGCGACGGATCGCGGCCCGCTCGTGCTGGCGTCGGACGCCTTCCACTTCACCGAGAACCGGCTGCGCCGCGCGCCGTTTCCGATCGTCTACCATGTCGGCGAGATGCTCGAAGGCTACCGGCGTTGCGAGGAACTGGCCGGCGGCCGCGAGGACCTCTTGATCCCGGGACACGATCCGGGCGTGCGCGAGCGCTGGCCGGAACTGATCCCCGGCTTTGCGGATATCGTACGCCTCGATCTCCCGCCGCTCCGAGATTGAGCTGACTGTCGTCTTGACATACTGTCATACAAACTGTTATCCGCTTGCTGAACAGGGCGGGAGGAAAGATGCAGTTCGACAAGACCGTTTCCGCGCGCGGACACGAGTTCCGCCTTACCGGATCTCATGACCCGGCCTTTGCGCGCGTAGCCGAAGCTTTTGCCGAGAACTACGCAGTGGAGGAGGAGATCGGCTCGGCCACGACGATCTATGTCGACGGCCGCAAGGTGGTCGACCTGTGGGGCGGCTACCGGGACGCCGACTATGTCAGGCCGTGGGAGCAGGATACGATCGTCTGCATGATGTCGGTTGCCAAGGGCATCGCCGGCATGAGCTTCAACATGCTGATCGACCGGGGTCTGGTCGATCCCGACAAGCCCGTCGCGAACTATTGGCCCGAATTCGCGCAGAACGGCAAGGAAGGCGTGCTCGTCCGTCATGTGCTCGACCACACCGCCGGCCTGCCGGTGGTGCTCGATCCGCTGTGGAAGGGCGCAGTCTTCGACTGCGACGCGATCGTCGCGGCGCTGGAGAAGCAGGCTCCGCTGTGGGAGCCGGGCACGGTCGCGGCGTATCACATCCACACCCAGGGCAACCTGCTCGGCGAGATCGTGCGGCGGGTGACGGGCAAGCGCTTCCCGCAGTTCATCGCCGACGAGGTAACCGGTCCGCTCGGCGCGGACTACCAGTACGGCGGTCTCTCCGATGCCGATCTCGCGCGCTGCGCCACGCTGGTTCCCACCGTCGAGGGCACGCTTCTGGCGAAGCGCGATACCGACCCGGACGCGCTCGTCGCGAAGGGCTTCACCCAGTTTCCCGACGAGCCGCTGCCGGTGACGCTGAACTCCACGGCCTGGCGGCGGGCCGAAATCACCAGCGCGTCGGGCCACGGCAATCCGCGCGCGGTCGCGCGAATCTATGGCGCGGTGGCGCGCGGCGGAACGCTGGACGGCGTCACGCTGATGTCGCAGCGAACGATCGAAGACATGCTCGTCGAGCAGCACAACCAGTTCGAGCGCATGCAGCAGCGACCTTATCACCAGGGCCGCGGCATCCTGTTGAACACGCCCGTCTCGGTCTGGATGGGTCCCAACATGCGCGCCTTCGGCCATCATGGCTTCGGCGGCTCCATCGGCTTCGGCGATCCCGACGCGAGGATCGGATTCTCCTATGCGTGCAACAAGATGCATGCGGTGGGAGACAATGGTCCTCGCGCCCGCCGCATCATCGAAGCCCTCTACGAGGTTCTCTAGGTCATGGCTGCATCCTCCCGAGAACCCGTGGCGGCGGTGACCGGCGGCGCCGGCGGCATTGGCGAAGCCTGCGTCGCCCGGCTGCGAGCCCAGGGCTGGCAGGTCGTGGTTCTTGACCGCAACATGGATCTCGCCCGCGAGGTCGCCGCCCGCCATGGCGCGATCGCCCGCGAGATCGACCTCGCCGACACGGCGAGCATCGACGCCGCGGCAGCATGGGTCGAACGCGAGGTCGGACCATGTTCGGCGCTCGCCGCCGTCGCGGCGCATCTCGAGAATCCGCACATGCCGGAAAAGCAGGACGAGGCCGAATGGGACGCCATCCTGCGCGTCAACCTGACGGGCACGTTCCGGACGCTGACCGCCTTCGGCGCCGGCATGCTGGAGCGCGGCCAGGGGTCGATCGTGACGGTCGGCTCCATCACCGCCTTCAACTCCAGCCCGCTCCAGGCCTACGGCCCGACCAAGGCCGCGATCATCAACATGTCGCGCAATTTCGCGGTCGCATGGGGACGGCGCGGCGTGCGGGTGAACTGCGTCTGCCCCGGCCCAACCCGCACACCGGCGGTCGAGGCGAGCTACGCGCGCGGCGAGCGCAACCCGGACACGATGATCCGCCAGACGGCGCTCGGCCGGCTGGTCAAGCCCGAGCAGGTGGCCAACGCCATCGCTTTCCTCCTGTCCGAGGACGCCGGCGCGATCACCGGCATCGAGCTTCCGGTGGATGCCGGCACCCTCGCGACCCAGCTCTGGAGCCTCTACGGCGGCGTCCCGGGTGCGGTGCAATCCTGACCGGCAGGGGAGGAAGAGCATGTCCGAGAATCTGAGCGGTCAGGTCATTCTGGTCACGGGTGCCGGCCGGGGTATCGGCGGAGCCGCGGCGCGGCTTCTGGCGTCCCGTGGCGCCGCGGTCGGCGTGTTCGATATCGCCGCCGATCTCGCCAGCGAGACGGCCAATGCGATCAAGGCCGCGGGCGGCAAGGCGCTCGCCATCGTCGCCGACGCGGCCGACCGCCGCGCGGTGTTCGACGCGGCCGCGGCACTGCGCGATGCCTTCGGGCCGCTGACGGGAATCGTCAACGACGCGATCTGGATCCGCTACGGACCGGTCGAGGGCATCGAGGAGGAGGTGCTCGACAGGATGCTGGCGGTCGGGATCAAGGGGCCGATCTGGGGCGTGCAGGCCCTGCTGGCACATCGCGGCGACAAGCCGGCTTCCATCGTCAACCTGGCCTCGCCGGCCGCCGATCTCGGCATGGCCAACACCGCCTCCTACACCTCCGTCAAGGGCGCGATCGTGGCGCTGACGCGTCAGCTCGCGGTCGAACTCGGCCCCCAGGGCATTCGCGTCAATGCCGTCGCGCCCGGAGCGGTGCCGACGCCGGGAGCGCGCGCCATCGTCGACGAGGCCGGCTATGCCAAGCGCCGGGCGCAGACCCCGCTCGGCCGTCTCGGAGAGGAGGACGACATCGCCAAGGCGATCGCCTTCCTGCTCGGCCCGGATGCCGGCTTCATCACCGGCGAGGTGCTGCACGCCGACGGCGGCATATCAGTGAAGTCGATGTAGATGCCGCGCCGGCGCCACCATGCGGCCGATCGGTCAGCCCTTGCTCGCTGCCATGGTCTTCATCGCGGCCGCGGCGGCCGCCTCGACATGGGCAACGCAGACCTGGACGGCGCGCTCCTCGTCACGCGCCTCGAGAGCATCGAGGAACTCGCGCAGTTCGCGGATGGACTGCTGTGCGCGCTCTGCGCTGGACAGGGACACGACGCGAAGCTGGGACACGCGGGTATGGATCCGGCGCAGCATGTCGGCGGCGACCGGGTTGCCTGCACCCTCGAGCAGGATGTCGTAGAAATGCGTCTTGGCCGCGATGAAGGCCTCGGCGGAAAAATCGCTGTAGACCTCGGCGAGCCGCTCGACGCTGTCGCGCAGAGCCTTCATCTGGGCGGGCGTGTGGTTGCGTGCGAACAGGCGCGCCGCGAGGCCCTCCAGCATCGCCCGCACCTCGTAGATCGACCGCGCGGTATCGACGCTGACCGTGCTGACGCTCAGGCCTTTGTTGGGCTGGAGCGTGATCAGGCCGTCGGCCTGGAGCTCGCGCAGCGCCTCGCGCAGCGACGTGCGCGACACGCCCATCATTTCGCACAGTTCGCGCTCGATAAGCCGCGCGCCCGCCGGGAACTTGCCCGTCGCGATCGCCAGGCGCAGGCGTTCGGCCACCTGCTCGCGCAGCCCCGGCAGGGTCTGCACCCGCATCGACAGGTCGTCGCTGGCACTGGTGATGGACATTCCGGCTCTCTCCCGCTGACGCCCCGACTTCCCGTCCGGATGGCGAAAACCGCCCGCACCATTCGAAGGCGACGAATCTGCTCGTCGCCATACTGTAATTTTGTATGTCAAAGAACAAGGTGGCCCATATGACGACGCAGGACAAGACCATCGGGGACCTTTTCGAGGAGGGTCTGCAGCTGCGCCGCCAGGTTCTCGGTCCGGAATATGTCGACCGCTCGATGAAATCCGCCAACGACTTCATGATGACGTTCCAGCACATCACCACCGAGTGGTGCTGGGGCTATGCCTGGGGCCGCGACACGCTGGATCTCAAGACCCGCAGCATGCTGAACCTGGCCATGCTCACCGCGCTCAACCGCGCGGCGGAGATCAAGCTGCACGTCCGCGGCGCGGTGAACAACGGCGTGACGGTCGACGAGATCAAGGAAGTTCTGCTTCACGCGACGGTCTATTGCGGCATTCCGGCCGGCCTCGACGCCTTCAAGGCGGCAAACGAAGTGCTGACGGAGATGAGGGCCTTCGATTGAACGGGCCCGGCGCCGAACTGACTGCCCCCGTTTCCCGTCATCGCCACCCACAGGTGCGCGGCTATTGCTGCGGCGAGGTCGAGCGCAGCAGCGTCTCACGCGCCGAGGCCAGATGCGCGCGGCAAGCCAATTCCACCCTTGCCGCATCACGGCTGAAAAGTGCGTCGATATAGGCCAGGTGCTCGCGGATCGCGACTTCGTTTCGCTGGCGCTCGTCGTGCTTGTTCCACTGGTAGTGGTAGTGGAAGATCACCGTGATGATGTCGTAGAAACTGTCGATAAACCGGTTCGGCGCCGCCGAACTGATCAGGCGATGGAAGCGACTGTCGAGATCGGAGAAGTCGTGGTAGCGCACGGTGATCTCATCCAGTAGTTGCACATGTTCGCGCCTTAGTGCCTCCAGTTCCGACCAATGGGGCGAAGTATCCGGCAATGCCGCCAAGGCGCGGGCCGACCGTAGCTCGAACATCTCGCGGATTTCGAACAGTTCCAGTGAGAAACTCGGCGTGAAGCCCTTGAAGACCCAGCCCGCATTGGGGCGCCGCTCGATCAGTCCGAAGCGCTGGAAGCGGTTGAGGAACTCGCGGATGCCGGTGGTCGCGACGCCGAACTTGCGCGCCAGTTCGAGTTCGTTGATTGCTGTGCCGGGCCTGGCATTGTCGCGCAACATCCATTCCATGAACCGTTCCTCGACCTGGGCGGCGGTGGGGACCGTCTCCGCCAGCGGGAACCGGATCATCGCCTGGCCGGGCGCGCCGACGTTGCGGTGCCGCCCGTCGCCGGTGACGATGCCGCCCGCCTCGAGCGCGGCAATGACCTTGCGCACGGTCGTGCGGCTCACCGAAAGCTGAGCACTCAGCGCGTTCTCCGATGGTAGCGACTCGCCCTCGGACAAGCGTGCCACCAGGTCCAGGGCGTCGTTGAAGGCGCGTTTGAACACTGTGTCGGTCTTCATGCCAAGCGTCTCCGGCACCGAATTGATGTACTTTAATCGATAAAAAACAATTTGACGAGGCAAGTCGGCCGGCTTTTTATCTATAAGAAACATGTAATCCGGGAGGATCCAGTTTTGGCCGAGGCGACCAGGCAGCCGGACGTCATGTCCGGCGTCCAGGCGAACGAACACGCCCCGAAGGGTGCCACAGCGGTCACCCTCGGACTGCGGGCGCTCAATTTCGGGCCGCTATTGATCCTGGTCCTGCTGATCCTCGGCATTAGCCTGCTGACTCCCAATTTTCTCAAGCTGGGCAATATCGGCAATATCCTGGCGCAGACGGCGGTCATCGCCATCGTCGCGCTCGGCCAACAGCTCGTCATCCTCACACGCGGTATCGATCTTTCAGTGGGCGCCAACCTGGCGCTCGCCACGGTGGTCGGCGGTCTGGTTTACCGCTGGGCGGACTCGTCCGTCCTGGTCATCGCCGCGATGCTGGCGAGCGGCGCGCTGGTGGGCTTCATCAACGGTGCGGTCTACGTGTTCGGCCGCCTGCCGCACCCGTTCATCATCACCCTGGCGACGTTGTCGATCTGCCGCGGCCTGGCGTTCGAACTGTCGGTCAACCACACGACGATGCGCGGCATGCCGTCGGGGGTGACGTTTCTCGGCGAAAGTTCCTTACTCGGCGTGCCCAACTCCTTCTACATCGTGCTGGGCGTCGCGCTGATCGTGCTGGTGATGACCAAGTCGATGGTGTGGGGCCGCTGGACCTATGCCGTGGGCGGCAATCCCAAGGCCGCGGTCGAGATGGGCATTCCGGTCAAATGGGTGCTGGTCTCGACCTATGTCATCGCCGGCCTGTGCGCCGGCATCGGCGCCGTCGTGCTGGCCGGACGCACGGGGGCCGGCTCGCCGCTCTACGGCAATCTGCTCGAACTCGACACGATCGCCGCGGTCATCATCGGCGGCGCCAGCTTCCTCGGCGGCCGCGGGCATCTGGGCCATGCGCTGGTGGGCGCCGTCATGATCGGCGTCATCCGCAACGCGCTCAACCTGCTCAATGTCGATGTGTTCTACCAGATGATCGCGATCGGCCTGATCATCGTGCTTGCGGTCGAGGCGGACGTGCTGCGCAACCATCTCGAGGCCCGCGCCCGGGTCAACCAAGCGAGGGCGCAATGACGGGCGCGACGCCGGTCCTCGTGGTTCGCGGCGCGCACAAACGCTTCGGCGCCGTGCATGCGCTGAAGGGCGTGGCGCTCGAGGCTTACCGAGGCGAGGTGTTGGCGCTGCTCGGCGACAACGGCGCCGGCAAGTCGACTCTGGTGCGCTGCATCAGCGGCGTGCATGCGCTCGACGAGGGCGAGATCCTGCTCGACGGCGAAGCGGCCGCGATCGGCACTCCGTCGCTCGCCAGGCAGGCGGGGATCGAGACGGTCTATCAGGATCTCGCCCTGTTCGACAATTTGACCCCGTCGCAGAACTTCTACTGCGGCCGCGAGATCGCGGGGCCGTCCTGGCTGCCGCGCGGACTGCGCTTCCTGAATGCGCGGGCGATGGACCGGGAGGCTGCGTCCGTCATCGATCGGCTCAAGGTGAAGCTGCCGAAATTCGACGCGCCGGTGGCGCTGATGTCCGGCGGGCAGCGGCAGGCCATCGCGGTCGCGCGTGCCACGGTCTTCGCCCGCAAAGTGGTGATCCTCGACGAGCCGACAGCGGCGCTCGGGGTGCGGGAATCGCGCAAGGTGCTCGATCTCGTGCGCCAGCTTCGCGACGAGGGCAACGCGGTGATCCTCATCACCCACAACATGGAACATGTCATCGAACTCGCCGACCGCGCCGTGGTGCTGCGGCAGGGACGCAAGGTCGGCGAACTGAAGCCCGAGCGGGCGAACCAGCAGGAACTGGTGTCGCTGATCGTCGGGGCGGAAGCCTGACAGGAATTCGCCGCCGGCCACACGGCCAGCGGCGATGGGAAGGCCGTCCAGCGTGGACGGCCAGGTTCAATGGGAGGAACATGTGAGACTCCGGACATTGCTCGCCGGCGCGGTCTTCATTCTCGCGCTCGCAGCCCAAGCCTCGGCAGCCGATGCCGTCAAAATCGGCTTCATCACCAAGTTCCCGGTACCGTTCTTCGCCACGATGGAGAACGCGGCCAAGGAATACGCCGCCGCCAATCCAGGCGTGGAGATCATCTTCGCGCAAGGAGCTTCCGCGACCGACATCGAGGGCCAGATCGCGCATATCGAATCAATGGTGACGCAGGGGGTGCAGGGCATCGCGCTCACCCCGGTCGATCCAACCGTAGCCGCGGCCCTCGACAAGGCGGTCGCCGCCGGCGTCAAGGTCGTACTGATGGACAACAACATCCCCGACTGGAACGGCCGCACCGCATTGGCGACCACCGACAACTACGCCGCCGGCAAGATCGCCGGCGAATATTTGAAGTCGGTTCTCAAGGCCGGCGATACGATGGGCATCCTGGAAGGCGTGCCGGGAGTTCCGGCTCTTGACGACCGCGTCAAGGGCATGATGGAAGGGCTCGGCGGACTGGACGTCAAGATCGTCGGCCGCGGCGGTACCGACTGTACGGAGGAGAAGGGCATCAGCCTGGCCGAAGACATCCTGACCGCCAATCCGGATGTCACCGCGATCTATGCGGCGTGCGGACCGCCCGCCGCAGGTGCCGCCCAGGCGATCAAGAACGCCAATCTGGTGGGCAAGGTGATCCTCGTCGGATTCGACTTCTGCTGCGGTGAGGAGGAAGCGCTGGAAGCCGGAATCGAGAACGCCACCGTCGCGCAGTTCCCGACGAAGATGGCCTCGCTCGGCGTCGACGCCCTGGTCAAGGCGATCCGCGGCGAGAAGGTCGAGTCGCTGATCGACTCGGGCGCGGCACTCGTCACCAAGGCCAACATGGCCGATTTCAAATAGCATCCGTTCGGAGGCCGACCCCGGCCGGCCTCCGCATACCCCATGCCGGCCGCTAGGCCGGCCATCGAAAGACCCAAAGCGTGCCGCCCATGAAAGCCCTCGTCTGCATCGAACCCGGAACGCTCAGCCTCGAAGACCGGCCGCGGCCCTCGGTAGCCCCGGGCCAGGTGCTGGTTCGGCCGCGCCGGGTGGGCATCTGCGGCACCGACTACCATATCTTCGAGGGCAAGCACCCGTTCCTCCAGTATCCGCGGGTCATGGGCCACGAACTGGCCGTCGAAGCCGTGGAGACGCCGGAGGGATCGGGCGTGCAGCCCGGCGAGATCTTCGCCGTCAATCCATATCTCGCCTGCGGCCACTGCATCGCCTGCCGGAAAGGCAAGCCGAACTGCTGCACCAAAGTGTCCGTCCTCGGCGTCCATCAGGACGGGGGAATGGCCGGGCTGTTGCCGGTGCCGGTCGCCAATCTCGTGCGGGCGCCGGGGCTCAGCCTCGACCAGTGCGCCATGGTGGAGTTCCTGTCCATCGGCGCCCATGCGGTGCGCCGAGGCGCGGTGACGAGGGAGGACAGGGTGCTGGTGGTCGGCGCGGGGCCGATCGGGCTCGGCGTCATCCTGTTCGCGCACCTGGCGGGCGCGACCGTCGCCGTGCTCGACCAGGATCGGGATCGAGGCCTCGCCGCGAAATCCATTGCCGATATCGCCGCGTTCACGGCGGACGAAGGCGGATTGGCCGGTCTGTCGGACTTCACGGACGGGGAAGGGTTCGACGTCGTCTTCGACGCGACGGGCAGCCCGCGCGCGATGGAGAAAGGCTTCGACCATGTCGCCCATGGCGGACGTTACGTGCTCGTCAGCGTCGTCAAGGACGCGATCAGCTTCACGGACCCGGACTTCCACCGCAAGGAGATGACGCTTCTCGGCAGCCGCAATGCGACTTCGGCCGATTTCGAGCGGGTCATCGCCGCTATCAGTGACGGCTCCGCGCCGGTCGACCGGCTGATCACCCACCGCACGGACCTGGACGGCGCCGTTCACGACATATCGCGGTGGGCAAAGGACAAGAGCGGTCTTATAAAGGCGATCGTCGAGATCGATTGACACGGATTGTGACGACGGCCCGTGAGGGGGTGGGCCGGAGTCCGGGGGGGAGCACGCTTGGCCGCGACAGACTACGAGATATTCGACGACCGCTTCGCTCGACTGGTCTTCACCAACGCGCATGTCGACACGCTGTGGACCGGCGGCCGCTGGTGCGAGGGACCGGCCTATCTGCCCGCCGGACGCTACCTTATCTGGTCGGACATCCCGAACGACCGGATCCTGCGCTGGGACGAAGCGAGCGGCCAGGTCGCAACCTTCGAGCAGCCCTGCCGCAACCAGAATGGGCACACCGTCGATCATCAGGGGCGGCTGATCGCCTGCGAGCACCGCAGCCGCAGTGTCACGCGCATCGCCATAGACGGCTCGCGCGAGGTACTGGCGGACCGGTTCGAGGGAAAGCGCTTCAATTCGCCCAACGACGTGGTGGTGAAGTCGGACGGCTCGATCTGGTTTACCGATCCGTCCTACGGCATCGACAGCGACTATGAGGGCGACAAGTCGCTGATGGAGCAGGACGGCCGCCACGTCTACCGCATCGACCCGTCAGGTTCTGTCACACGCGTGGTGGCCGACATGAAGCAGCCGAACGGGCTGGCGTTCTCGCCGGACGAAAAGCATCTCTACGTCGCCGACACCGGCCGGACCCATTTTCCCGACTGCGCGCCGCGCATCCGCCGCTATCCGCTCCTGTCCGTCGGCGCGTCGCTCGGTCCGGGCGAGGATTTCGTCTTCTGCGACTCCGGCCTGTTTGACGGCTTCAGGGTCGACACCGCCGGCAATATCTGGGCCTCGGCGGGCGACGGGGTTCACTGCTTTGCGGCCGACGGAACCCTGCTGGGCAAGATCCGCATCGACGAAGTCGTCGCGAACGTCTGCTTCGGCGGACCGAAGCGCAACCGGCTGTTCATCTGCGCGACGACGTCGCTGCGGTCAGTCTACGTCAATGCGCGCGGCGCGGGCGAACGGTTCGTCTGACAGGCGGACGGGCGGCGTCGCGTTCAGATCGCGCTCACGATGCGCCGACGGCGGTGCGGGCGCCCGATCCGCCGGAATCCTGGGTGGCAATCACGGCGTCCGTATTGGCAAGCAGCCGCCTCACTGCCTTGCGCGCCGCTTCCGGGCGCTGCAGGCGGATGCAGCGTTCGATCTCCTCATGCAGGTCCTGCGCATGGCGCAGGTCGTTGACCTCGCGCGTGACGAAAACGAACAGGCCTTCCAGCGCGGAATCGATGAGCGCGCCCAGCGGCAAGAGCAACTCGTTGCCCGCCGCGCGCAGGATCGCCAGATGAAAGCGTGTATCCGCTGCTGTGCGCTCGCTCAGCGTCCGCGCGGTGCCCATCTCGTGGCAGGCCTTGCTGATCGCCTCCATCTGGGTCTCGCTGCGTCGCTGAGAGGCGAGCGCTGCGGCTTCCGGCTCAATGATGTAGCGAAACTCCTGCACAGTCTTCAGGAAGGTGCGGCGCTCCGGCGAGGCGGCGTACCAGGTGAGCACCTCGCGATCGAGCAGGTTCCAGCGTTCCCGCGGCTCCACCCAGCTGCCGATCTTCGGCCGCGAGGCGAGCAGGTTCTTGGCCATCAGCATCTTGATCGCCTCGCGCACGACCGAGCGGCCGACGCCGAACATCGCCGACCATTCGGCTTCGTTGGGCAGGATCGTGCCGGGCGGGTAGTCGCCCCGCACGATGCGCTGGCCGATCTCGTTGGCGACCGAGAAATGCACGAAGGTTCCGCCTATGCGCGGGGCTTCCCGTCCG
Organism: Mesorhizobium sp.; assembly: GCF_023954305.1. Classification (NCBI taxonomy): domain Bacteria; kingdom Pseudomonadati; phylum Pseudomonadota; class Alphaproteobacteria; order Hyphomicrobiales; family Phyllobacteriaceae; genus Mesorhizobium; species Mesorhizobium sp. Next base: position 3,217,158 of record NZ_JAMLIG010000001.1, read on the forward strand.
ACGCTTCGCGGCTTCGTCGCCATTCAATGCTCCAATTTCGACATGGCGACGTCAGCTCTCCGGGTTGCGGCTCGCCCGGATCCGGTCGAACGCGACGGCCGTGATGATGAAAGACCCCACGAACACTCCCTGCCAGAAAGGATTGATTCCGAGAAGGGTCAAAGAGTTGCGGATCATCTCGATCAGCACCGCGCCGACGACTGCTCCGAAGGCGGTGCCGCCGCCGCCGGCGAGATTGGCTCCGCCGATGACCACCGCCGCGATGACGACAAGCTCCATGCCTGTTCCCATTCCCGTGGTGATGGTGCCCAGCCACCCCACCTGCAGGATGCCGGCGATTCCCGCCATCAGCGCCGAGAGCATGTAGACGCTGACCTTGATGCGCTTCACCGGCACCCCGGTCAGCGTGGCGGCATGCTCGTTGCCGCCGATGGCGAAGATATGCCGGCCCCAGCGCGTCCAGCGGAAGGTGAAGCCGAAGACCAGCGCGAAGACGATGAGGAAGACCGCCGGATTGGGGACGAAGATGTTCTGCCCGAGCCAGGTGAAGAAGCTGCCGAGCGCGCCGTCGGGACCGGCCCATCCGGCCATCGTGTTGAACCAACCGCGCGTCGATCCGCCGCCGATCGCCACCATCTTGGCGTGGTCGACGCCGAACTGGTAGACCATCTGATTGCCCGAGAGCACCATCGCGACGCTGCGCGCGAAGGACATCATGGCGAGCGTGACGACGAAGGGCGGCATGCCGACATAGGCGATCAGGACGCCGTTGACGAAACCGCAGGCGAGCGCGGCCAGGAGCGCGCAGGGAAGGGCGATCCAGATCGGATAGTTCCAGCTCATCATCATGCCGGCGACCATGCCCGCGAGGCAGAGCACCGCGCCGACCGACAGGTCGATGCCCCCGGTGATGATGACGGCGGTCATGCCGAGTCCGATGATGCCGACGAAGGCGCAGTTGCGCGCCACGTTGAACAGGTTCTGCGGCGTATCGAAGGACGTCGTGGCGAAGGACAGGTAGGCGAAGGCGAGCACCGCCGCCAGAAAGACCCAGAAGGTCTGGCTGGCCAGCATATGGCCGAGCGCGCCATGCTGCTGCTTGTCGATCGTCTCCTGAAGCGTGACGGCCATGGGTGCGGGCATCTCCTCGCTGTGATCAGGCAGTCTCAATCGCGCCGGTGATGAGGCCCGTGACCTCCTCCGGCGACGAGGCCGATATGGGCTTGTCGGCGACTTTGCGGCCTCGCCGCAGCACCGCGACGCGGTCGGCGACCGCGAACACGTCCGGCATGCGGTGGCTGATCAGCACCACGGCGATGCCGTGGTCGCGCAGCCTGCGGATCAGGTTCAGCACCTCCGCGACCTGGCGCACGCTGATCGCCGCGGTCGGCTCGTCCATCAGCACGATCTTCGGCTCCGACAGCCGGGTGCGGGCGATAGCCACCGCCTGGCGCTGGCCGCCGGACATCTGGCGAACGAGGTCGCGCGCGCGCGTCTCGGACTTCAGCTCCGCGAAGAGCTCGCCGGCGCGGGCATACATCTGCTTGTAGTCGAGAATCTTGAACGGACCCCAGCCCTTTCGCAACTCCCGGCCGAGGAACACGTTCGCGCCGGCGGTGAGATTGTTGCACAGCGCCAGGTCCTGGTAGACGATCTCGACGCCGTGGCGCCGCGCGTCGATGGGCTGACCGAAATGCACTTCCTTGTCGGCGATGTGGATGCTTCCGCCGGTCGGCGGGAAGTTGCCGGCGATGATCTTCACCAGCGTCGACTTGCCCGCGCCATTGTCGCCCATCAGGCCCAGCACCTCGGCCGGCTCGAGCGACAGCGACACGTCGCTCAGTGCGTGGATCGCACCGAAATGCTTGGAAATGTTCGTCAGCCTCAGCGCCGTCATGCCCTCACCCGCCGTCGTCGCCCAACCATTAGCAAACCAAAACCCGCTTCGGTCAATAGGACGGAAAAATATTTATCGGATTTATCAGACAATATATTGACGGGCGGCGGCGGACTGCGCTTCTATTGAGGCGGGAGGAAGTGCATGCTGATCCTGGTTACGGGAGCGACGGGCAAAGTCGGGCGCGCGTTGATCGCGCGGCTCGGGCGCGAGACGCCGGCGCCGGCCATCCGCGCGCTCTGCCACAACCGCAGGCTGCCGGAGGAGGACGGGCTGTCCGTCGTCGCCGGATCGATCTCCGACCGGGAAGTGTGCCGCGAGGCGATGCGCGGGGTGACCCATGTCGTCCATCTCGCCACCTGCAAGGAGACGCCCGACGAGGTCATGGACGTGACCGTCAAGGGCCTGTTCTGGCTGCTCGAGGAGTTTCGGCAGAACCCGGGCTCGAAGCGTTTCGTGCTGATCGGCGGGGACGCCGCCGTCGGCCATTACTTCCACCGCCATCCCGCACCGATCACCGAGGATGCGCCGCACATGGCCTATCCCGGCTGCTATGCGCTGTCGAAGGTGCTGGAGGAAGTGATGGTCGAGCAGTACGGCGTCCAGTACGGGATCGACTGGTGCTGTCTCAGGGCGCCGTGGATCATGGAGAAGGACGACTTCCGCTTCAGCCTGTCCTTCGGTGATGATGTCTTCGGCGGGCCAGACTGGAAGACCCTCGTTCCGCCGGAGGTTGCCGAGCGCTCCCGCCGCGACGGCGCGGTGCCGCTGCTGCAGGAAGCGGACGGAACGCCGCTGAAGCGCAACTTCGTCCATGTCGATGATCTGGTCGAGGCGATCGTGCTGGCGCTCAACGCCCCGGCGGCGCGCCAGCGCCTCTACAACATCGCCATGGACGAACCGGTGGACTACGCCGCGGTCGCCGCGCATCTCGCTCGCACCCGCGGCCTTCCGGCGACGCCGGTCCGGGCGTCCTATGTCAGCAACTGGTTGGACAACAGCCGCGCCAAGGCGGAACTCGGCTGGCGCCCGGCCTACGACCTTCGACGATTGATCGATTCAGCCTGGGACTATGTCCGGCCGGCCGAAGAGCCGAGACGGGTGTGGTATCCGGGGTGAGGAAGCGAGGCGGGGCTGTTCCCGCGAAGTCTCATCAAGCCAAGGGAGGAATGAGATGAGGAAGGCAATGCTTCTGGCCGCAGTCGCGGTCCTTGCCCTGACCACCGGTCAGGCCATCACGCAGGAAAAGAAGACCCTGGCCGTCGTGGTCAAGGGTCTCGACAATCCGTTCTTCACCGTGCTCGGCAATGGCTGCGCCAAGTGGAACGAGAACAACCCGACGTCGGAATACACCTGCCTCTATACGGGCCCGGCGCTGTCGTCGGACGAAGCCGGCGAGGTGCAGCTCGTCGCCGACCTGATCGCCCGGCCGGACGTGGCGGGCATCGCCATCTCCCCCTCCAATGCGCCCGCCATGGCGGCGATGCTGAAGGAGAAGGCGCCGACGATCCCGATCATGACGATCGACGCCGACCTGCTGCCCGAGGACCACGGGCTGCGCAAGACCTATCTCGGCACCTACAACTACGACATGGGCGTCAAGATGGCCGGCCACCTGAAGACGCTGAAGCCGGATGGCGGCTCGGTCTGCCTGCAGCTCGGCAACGTCGCGGCCGCCAACATCAACGAGCGCGCCGCGGGTTTCCGCGACACGATCAGCGGCAACAAGGGCATCGAGCGGCTGAAGGGCGAGGGCGGATGGACCGAGATCGACGGCTGCCCGCTCTATACCAATGACGACATCCCGACGGCGAACCAGCAGCTCGCCGACGTGACCGGCGCCAATGCCGATCTCGACGCCTTCATCCTGGTCGGCGGCTGGGCCCAGTTCGGCCCGGAAGCCTACGCCGCGACCACGACCGCGCTCGAGCCACGGCTCAAGAGCAAGGAACTCGTCATTATCGCCGGCGACACGCTGCCGCCGCAGATGGACGCGCTCAAGGCCGGGCACAGCCACGTCCAGGTTGGCCAGCGGCCGTTCGAGATGGGCCTGCGCGCGCCCGACGTGCTGATCCAGCTGATCAAGGGCGAGACCGTGGAGGATCCGATCTACACCGGCCTCGACGAATGCACGCAGGAGACCGCCGCCACCTGCATCGCCGGCTGATCGCCAGCCCCGCCGCCAGGCCCAGAGCCTGGCGGCCCCATCGACCAGACTGCCGCGCCGCATGCGCGACGCGGGAGCATTGCCTTTGCCATTCGAAACCGAAGGAGAGTGACATGAGACTGCGATACTCAACCGTCGCCCTGGCGCTCGCCGCCGCGCTGACGGCCTCCACCAGCCTTGCCCAGGACAAGAAGGCGATGGCCTTCGTCGTCAACGGCGCGTCCGACTTCTGGAAGCTCGCCGAGGCGGGCGTGAAGAAGGCGCAGGGCGAACTGCCCAACTACGACCTCCAGTTCAAATATCCCGAACAGGCCGCCGCCGCCGTGCAGCAGCGCCTGATGGACGACCTCGTCGCTGCCGGCGTCTCGGCGATCATGGTCAGCGCGGTCGATCCCAAGTCGTCGACCGACGCGCTCAACCGCGTCGGAGGCCAGGTGCCGCTGTTCACCACCGACTCGGATGCGCCCGATACCAACCGCATCGCCTATATCGGCTCGTCCAACGTGGATGCCGGCAAGCAGGCGGGCGAGATCGCGCTGAAGGCGCTGCCGAACGGGGGCAAGTGCATCGGCTTCGTCGGACTGCCCGGCGCCGACAATGCGCGCGAGCGCATCGAGGGCATGAAGGCGACGATCGCAGGCTCGAAGGTCGAGCTGATCGACGTGCGCGGCGACGACATCGACATGACCCGCGCCAAGCGCAACGTCGAGGATGCGCTGGCCGCCAACCCGGACATCGACTGCATGGTCGGCTTCTACTCCTACAACCCGCCGCGCATCTATGAAGTGCTGAAGGAATCCGGCAAGCTCGGCCAGGTGACGGTCGTCGCCTTCGACGAGGACCCGATCACCCTCGGCGGCGTCAGGGAAGGCACCATCGCGGGCACGGTCGTCCAGGATCCGTATGAGTGGGGCTATCAGGGCATGAAGCTGATGGCGAAGTATCTCGAGGGCGACAAGTCGGTCGTTCCGGAGAATAAGCTGATCATCGTGCCGACGAAGATGATCGACAAGGGCAATGTCGACGCGTTCGAGGCGGAGCTGAAGTCGCGCATCGGCGGCTGACGCCTTGGAGCGAACAGGCCGGTGCGGCCTCCCGGCCGGCCTGTTTGGCGACTGAATGGAGACTGCGTACCCACATGCAACAGCCTTACCTGGAGGTGGTCGGCATCTCGAAGAGCTATCCCGGAGTGAGGGCGCTCAGCGATGTCAACTTCTCGGTGCGCACGGGGGAGGTGGTCGGGCTCGTCGGCGAAAACGGTGCCGGCAAGTCGACCCTGATGAAGATCCTTGGTGGGGTGACGGAGCCGAGTTCGGGCAGGATCGTGCTCGACGGCCATGATCTTTCACGCCTGACGGTGGCGGAATCGATGCGCGGCGGCATCGCCTTCGTCCACCAGGAACTCAATCTGTTCGAGAACCTGACGGTCGCGGCCAACATCTTCATCGGCCGCGAGCCCCGGCGGGGAGGGCCGCTGCGCCTCATCGACGAGCGCGAGCTGAAACGCCGTGCTGAACCACTGCTTCACCAGCTCGGTGCCGATTTCTCCGCCGACACGCCGGTCGCGGTCCTGTCGCTGGCGCAGATGCAACTGGTCGAGATCGCCAAGGCGCTGTCGCTGAATGCCCGCCTCATCATCATGGATGAACCCACATCGAGCCTGACCGCATCGGAGACCGAACGGCTGCTCGCCGTGATTGCGCGGCTCAAGGCAGAAGGCGTGTCGGTCGTGCTCATCTCGCACCGGCTGGCCGAGATCGAGCAGTCCGCTGGCCGGGTCGTCGTGCTGCGCGACGGCCGATGCGTCGGCGAACTGGACAAGGCGGAGATCCGCGCCGATACGATGATCAGGATGATGATCGGGCGCGAGCTGAAGACGCTCTATCGCGTGCCTGCGCAGTCACCGGGCGAGGCGGTGCTGCAACTCGCCGGCGTCCGCACCTCGTACCGGCCCGAACAGCCGGTCAGCCTCGACGTGCGGCAGGGGGAGATTCTCGGCCTCGCCGGCCTCGTCGGTTCGGGCCGAACCGAACTCGCCCGCGCCATCTTCGGGCTCGATCCGCTCAAGGGCGGGGAGATCCGCATCGCCGGCATCCCGGCTGCGATCAGATCGCCGCGGGTGGCGATCGGTCACGGCCTCTACCTGATCCCGGAAGACCGGAAGCGCTCCGGTCTGCTGCTCGACTTCCCGATACGCAGCAACGTGACCCTCGCCAGCATGGACGCGCATTCGCGGTTCGGATTGGTCGACCGGCGCGCCGAGGAGGAAAGCGCAGAGGAACAGCGCCGCAGCCTCGACATCCGCACGCCGTCGGTTTCGGTGGTGGCGGGTGCGCTCTCCGGCGGCAACCAGCAGAAGGTCGTGCTGGCGAAATGGCTGTCGATGGCGCCGAAGATCCTGGTCTTCGACGAGCCGACCCGTGGCGTCGACGTCGGCGCCAAGAACGAGATCTACGGCCTGATGCGAGCCCTGTCCGACCGTGGCGTCGGCATCTTGATGATCTCGTCGGACATGGAGGAGGTCATCGGCATCAGCGACCGGGTGGCGGTGATGCACGAAGGCCGCATCGCCGGCTTTCTGCGCCGCGAGGAACTGAGCGAGGGCGCCATCCTGTCGCTTGCCGTCGGGCGCGTGGCGGCGTGATCGCGACGATCGGGGGGAACGGGCGATGATCAGCCGGAAGGACCTGTCACTGTTGATCCTGATCATCGTCGTGGGAACGGTGGTGGCGATCATCAATCCGCGCTTCCTGTCGCCGATCAATCTGTCGAACACGGCCAATCTGATCGGTCTGTTCGGAATGTTCGCCGTCGCCCAGGCCTTCGTCATCATCTCCGGCGGCATCGAACTTTCGGTCGGTTCGATCATCGCGCTGCTCGGCGTGCTGTTCATCGACCTGGTGGCGGCCGGATCGCTTTCGCCGGGTCTCGCCTTCCTCACGGTCCTCGGGCTCGGCTGCCTGATCGGCCTGCTGCACGGCTTCCTCGTCGCCCGGGTCGGGCTGCAGCCCTTCGTCGTGACGCTGTGCGGGCTTCTGATCTATCGCGGCATCGCTCGCTACTACACCGAGGATGCGACCGCTGGCTTTCCGTTCGGCGCCAGCTTCCCGACACTCGAATGGCTGGTCGCGGGGCGGCTCTACGGCGTCCCGCACAGCCTGATCGCGTTCCTGCTGATCACCGTCGTGATGGGCGTGGTGCTGCACCGCTCGGTCTACGGGCGGCACCTGTTCGCCGTCGGCAAGAGCGAGGAGGCGGCGCGGTACAGCGGCATCAACACCCATCGGGTCGTGATCACGGCCTATGTCATCTGCTGTGCGCTGACGGCCGTCGCGGCGGTGTTCATCGCGATGTACACGCGCTCGATCTCGCCGTCCTCGCACGGCAATTTCTACGAGCTCTACGCCATCGCGGCGGCGGTGCTGGGCGGCTGCTCGCTGAGGGGCGGCGAGGGATCGATTCTCGGCGTCGTGCTCGGCACCGTGCTGCTGCAGGTGCTGCAGAACCTCGTCAACCTGCTCGGCATCCCGAGCTCGCTCAACTTCGCCGTGATGGGATCGGTGATCCTGATCGGAGTGCTGGCGGACCAGCAGTTCTCGAAGCGGTAGAGCCAGTCAATCCACAATTTGCCGGACCGTCGAACGCGTCAGTCTTGCCGGTTCGGCGATCTTCCCGAGGGCTCATGCCCGGGAAATCCCTGGGGCGAGCAGTCCCAGCGCGGCGCGCGGAGAGCCAATCGCATCGGGGCTTGAGCATTCCGGCTGTGCGAGCCTCCCTTCACGGGTCTCGGTCCCATCTTCGTGGAAACGAAGCCGCCCGCTATACGATACAGATTGACCGCGATACAATTCAGCCATAGCGTGAACGGCACAGGCTCTGGGAGGAGCCCCAGGACATTGGTGACACATTTGCGGCGCCTTGGGGTGCCGAGGAGATCTTTCATGACGATCACGGTGCGCGGTATCGAGTTCCAGTCGAACCTCGACAACCCGATGGGGATCGAGTTCTACAACCTGTCGCACCGGTTCGGCTTCCAGTGCCCGAACTGGCCCTATTTCCGCGACGTCCAGATCGAGCGCAAGCACTACATGGCCAAGTCGGGGGTGCTGTCGCAGACGATCACGACGACCATGCACGTGACCACCCACATCGACGCGCCGGCGCATGTCGTGCAGGGCACGCCGTTCATCGACGAGGTGCCGCTGCCGCACTTCTTCGGCTCGGGCATCGTGGTGTCGCTGCCGAAGAAGAAGTGGGAGCAGATCACCGGCGACGATCTGGAGAAGGCCTGCGGCAAGTCGATCCGCAAGGGCGACGTGCTGATCATCAACACCGGCTGGCACAAGGTCTACGAGGACGGCGACTACTTCGCCTACTGCCCGGGCTTCGTCCCCTCGGCCGCCGACTGGATGATCGAGAAGGGGGTCAAGGTCGTCGGCCACGACACCCAGGCCAACGACCATCCGCTGGCCACCGCCATCGGCCCGCAGCGCAACGGACCGATCCTGCCGCACCTGGCGGAGGAGTACAAGGAATGGTCGGGCGGCATCGACTGGAAGGACGCCTTCCCGGAATGGGAGCCGGTGCACCAGAAGATCTTCAAGGCCGGCATCCTCGGCATCGAGAATGTCGGCGGCGACCTCGACGCCGTCACCGGCAAGCGCTGCACCTTCGCCTTCTTCCCGATCAACTGGGATCGCGGCGACGGCTGCATCATCCGCCTGGTCGCCATGATCGACCGCAACCAGTCCTACCGCATCGAGAAGGGCGAGGCGTTCTGATGTTCGTCAAGCGCTTTGCCGATGCCAAGCCCTACGAGGCAGCCAACCACCGCGGCGTGGTCGGGCTTCGCCTGCAGGGCTTCGAGGCGGGCGGGCCCGCGAACCAGTGGGTCGGCCTGTCGCAATTCCTCCCGGGAGGCGGAGCCGGGCCGGATTCCACCCCCTTCGAGAAGGTCTACGTCGTCATCGACGGCGCCATGACCGTTCTCGCGGGCGGCGTGGAGACCGAGCTCGGCCCGCTCGATTCCTGCACCATCGCTCCGGGCGAGGTGCGCGAGCTCGTCAACCGCACCAACCGGGTCTGCACCATGCTGGTGGTGATCCCCTATCCGCCGGGGCACAAGCCATGAGCGCGCTCGCCAATCCCCTGTCGCTGTTCGACATCGCCGGCAAGGTGGCGATCGTCACCGGAGCCTCGGGCGCCTTCGGCGCGGTGGCGGCGCAGGTGCTGGCCGGCGCCGGCGCGAAGCTGGCGCTCGTCGCCGGCAATGCCGCGGCCCTTGCCGAGACCGCCGCGGCCTGCGGCGATGCGGACATCCTTGCGATCAATGCGCGGCCTTCGAGCGAGGAGGCCTGCGACAGGATCGTCGCCGACACCGTGGCCCGCTTCGGCCGCCTCGACATCCTCGTCGTCGCCTCGGGCAAGAACGACGTCGCCAAGATCAACGACATGTCGCCCGCCCGCTTCCTCGACGTGATGGATGCCAACGTCACCCAGAGCTGGCTGATGGCGCGCGCCGCCTCGAAGCAGATGCTGGCGCAGAACGCGGACGGCAAGGGCGCGGGCGGCAAGATCGTGCTGATGTCCTCGGCGCGCGGACTGCTCGGCCATCCCGCCGGCTACACCGCCTATTGCGCCTCCAAGTCCGCCGTCGACGGCATCACCAGGGCGCTCGGCTGCGAACTGGGACCGACCGGCATCACCGTCAACGCCATCGCCCCCACCGTCTTCCGCTCGCCGCTCACGGCGTGGATGTTCGAGGAGACCGAGAACGCGCAGGCCGTGCGCAAGGGCTTCCTCGCCCGCGTGCCGAAGGGGCGGCTGGGCGAGCCGGACGACCTCGCCGGGCCGCTTCTGTTCCTCGCCTCCAAGGCATCCGATTTCTACACCGGCCACATCCTCTACGCCGACGGCGGCTACACGGCGGGATGACCATGGCGGCGCGCGACACCATCGCCGTCGTCGGCGCCGGTCTCATGGGCCACGGCATCGCCCAGGTCTTCGCCGTCGCCGGCCACCCGGTGCGCGTCTACGACGCCCATCGCCCGGCGCTCGACACGCTGCACGCCCGCATCAGGGCCAATCTCGACCAGCTCGGCATGCCGGGCGGCGCGGGGGCGCGCGTCAGCGCCCATGGCGACCTCGCCGACGCCGTCGCCGGCGCGGCCGTGGTCTTCGAGGCAGCGCCCGAGAAGCTCGATCTCAAGCGCGCGCTGTTTGCCGACCTGGTGCGGATCGCCGCGCCCGACGCGCTGCTGGCCTCCAACACCTCCGTCATCCCGATCGGCGACATCGCCGCCGGACTTGCGAGCCGGGAACGGATCGTCGGCACGCATTGGTGGAACCCGCCCTTTCTCGTGCCGCTCGTCGAGGTCGTGGCAACCCCCCAGACGGCAGCGTCGTCCGTCGACCGGATGATCGACCTGCTCGGCTCCGTCGGCAAGCAGCCGGTCCGCGTCAGGAAGGACGTGCCCGGATTCGTCGGCAACCGCCTGCAGCACGCGCTCTGGCGCGAGGCGATCGCGATCGTGGCCGAAGGCATCGCCGACGCCGAAACCGTCGATACCGTCGTCAAGGCCAGCTTCGGCCGGCGCCTGGCCGTGCTCGGCCCGCTCGAAAACGCCGATCTCGTCGGAACCGACCTCACCCTCGACATCCACAACGTCGTGCTCGCCCATCTCGACCGATCCCCAGACCCATCCCCCTACCTCCAGGACCTCGTCCAAAACGGACGCCTCGGAATGAAAAGCGGCGAAGGGTTCCGGCACTGGTCGCCCGACGAGGCGCAGGCTTTGCGAGGGAAGGTATTCTCGTACCTCAGGAATTTCGATCAATCGCAAAAGCTCTCGGGAGGAGATGATGGCGATGCAACCAAACAGACGGGCGGCGAGGCGGCTTGAGACGTCACGCAGGAAATTCCTGACGGGGGCTGCCGCCACACTGGCGGCGCCAGCCCTCCTGCGGGGAAGGGCCTTCGCCGCCGATGGGCCGGTCCGGATCGGTTTCGTCACCCCTCAGACGGGTCCGCTTGCCTTCTTCGGCGAACCCGATGCCTTCGTTTTCAAGCGCTTCGAGAAGCTGATCGGCGCCGGTGTCCAGGTCAACGGCGCCACGCGGCCGATCGAGATTATCGTCAAGGACAGCCAGTCGAATGCGAACCGCGCCGCCGAGGTCGCATCGCAGTTGCTGCTCGAGGACGAGGTGAGCCTGCTGCTGTCTGCAGGCGGGCCGGATACCGTCAATCCCGTCGCCGACCAGGCCGAGGCCAACGGTACGCCGATGATCGCCACGGCCTGCCCCTGGCAGCCCTTCGTCTTCGGCCGCGGCAGCACGCCGGACAAGGGGTTCGACTGGACCTATCTCTTCGCCTTCGGTCTGGAGGACGTGATTGCCGCCTATATGGGCCTCTGGGCGACGATCGAAACCAACAAGCGCGTCGGCATCCTGCTTCCCAACGACGCGGACGGAAGCGCCTGGGGGGATGCGAAGTTCGGCTTCCCTCCCGCACTCCAGGCCGCCGGATACGAAGTGATCGATACCGGCCGCTACACGCCGATGCTCGACGATTTCACGGCCCAGATCTCGGCGCTGAAGTCGGCAGAGGTCGACATCGTGATGGGCACGATGCTGCCGCCGGAGTTCTTCTCCTTCTGGTCGCAATCCGCCCAGCAGGGCCTCAGGCCGAAAGTCGCCACCATCGGCAAGACGCTGCTGCTCCCCGCCACGCTCGAGGCCGTGGGAGAGATCGGGGATGGCCTGTCGACGGAACTGGGCTGGCATCCGACCTATCCTTTCACCTCGGCGGCGACCGGCGAGACGGCTCAGGGCATCGCCGACGCGTGGGAAGCGGAGACGGGGCGGCAGTGGATTCAGACCATTGGCATGAAGCATGCGCTGCTCGATCTGGCGATCGACGTCGTCAGCCGCGCCGGCGACCCCCAAGACCCCGTCGCGGTGGTCGAGGCGATTCGCGCAACAGACCGGGAGACCACTCTCGGGCGGGCGAACTGGGCGGCGTCTCCCGTCCGAAACGTCGCGAAGGCGCCGATGGTCGGCGGGCAATGGCGCAAGACCGACGACAAGTTCGAACTGGTGGTCTGCTCGAATCCCGCCGGCGCGGCTGCGCCCGCGACCTCCGATCTCCTGCCCCTGAGAGGATAAGAACGATGCGTTTCGAAGACCGCAACGATCTGCTCAATCCCGGCTACCTGCCATTCGAGTCCGGGATCGTCCGCTACGACGACGGCCACGTGACGATCGCCGCGCTGACGCGCATGCCGCACTGCCGGGCGAAGATGGTCCACTGGTGGTTTGGCTGGCTGGGCGGAACCGACCAGTACAAACTCTGGCATCCCCGGGATCACGTCTCCAGCGACTGGGAAGGGCGCGTCGGCGGCAACTACATTGGCGCGCATCACCTGGTCGAGGAGTATCTGGGCGGTTCCGGACCGGTTCACCGGCTGAGAATCAGTTTCCGCGATCCGCACGAATTCTTCGATCCGGCACGATACGATGCCTTCGACGGCGTTGCGATCTGCGCTTTCCCCGGCGCACGGGACAATCCGGTCAGTCTCGGATATATGTGCCACTTCGTCCGCAATACCGACTACGGCTGCGAGATGCGCACCCGCTTCTGGTTCGGCGACGTACGCATACCGGGCGGTCCGCCCCTTCCGGAAGAGCAGAGGGCGCATATCCGCAAGGAAGCGCTGAACGACGAATTCTGCGCCGGGCTGCACAAGCACGCCATCGAGGAAATGGGCTACATGGCCGACCTCCTGCCGGTGCTGTACCGGCAGGTGACCGGCGACGCGACGTTCTGAGCTTTGAGGCCGGCCACTGGCCGGCGACGACCGCCAAACTCGGGAGGAGATCATGGCGATATCGATGAGCACTGGAAGGATGCGAAGCTTGATGAACCGGCGGTCATTTCTGACGGCCGCCGCCGGCGCAGCCGTCTCGGCACCGGCGATCCTGCGGCACAGCCGTGCCTATGCCGAGACGCCGAAGCTGAGGATCGGCCACGTCAGCCCGAGAACCGGGCCACTGGCCGGCTTCGCCGAGGCCGACGACCACATCCTTGCCGGGATCTCGAAGGCTTTTTCCGGAGGGATCGACAACAACGGCCGCGCCTGGGCGGTCGAGATCATCTCCAAGGACAGCCAGTCCAACCCGAACCGCGCTGCGGAGGTTGCATCCGAGCTGATTCTCAAGGACGAGGTCGACATCATTGTCGCGGCTTCCACGCCCGACACGGTCAACCCGGTCTCGGATCAGGCCGAGGTCAACGGCACGCCCTGCATCACGACCGACTGTCCGTGGCAGCCCTACTTCTTTGGCCGCAACGGCGTGCCGGACACGGGCTTTCACTCGACCTATCATTTCTTCTGGGGCCTTGAGGATGTCATCGCCTCCTTTATCGCCTTGTGGCAGCATGAAGGGGTGGCGAAGAAGGTCGGTGGCCTCTTTCCCAACGACGCGGACGGCAATGCCTGGGGCGATGCCGAGCGCGGCTTTCCCAAGCCGCTCGGGGAGGCCGGCTTCGCGCTGACCGATCCCGGCCGGTACCAGCCGATGACGGACGATTTCACCGCGCAGATCTCGGCCTTCAGGGCAGCCGGCGCCGAAATCGTCACCGGCAACATGATCCCGCCGGACTTCGCCGGCTTCTGGAGCCAGGCGGGACAGCAGGGCTTCAAGCCGAAGATCGTGACGATCGGAAAGGCGCTGCTCTTTCCGTCGGTCATCGAATCGCTCGGGGAACGCGGCGTGGGCCTCAGCTCCGAAATCTGGTGGACGCCCAACCATCCGTTCCAGTCGAGCCTGACGGGCGAGAGCGCGCGCCAGCTTGCCGAGAGCTACACCGCAGTCACGGGACGGCCCTGGAGCCAGCCGATCGGCTTCAAGCACGCCCTGTTCGAGGTGGCGGCCGATGTGATCCGGCGGGCGGAGGATCTGGAAGATGCGGAGGCCATCGTCGAGGCGATCCGGGCGACCTCGCTCGCCACCATTGTCGGTCCGGTCGACTGGTCGAAAGGCCCTGTGCCGAACGTCACCAAGACGCCTCTGGTCGCCGGCCAGTGGCAGAAGCAGGGCAACCGCGTCGATCTGGTCGTGACCACCAACGCCAACGCGCCGCAAATTCCGGTCGGCGGCGAACTCGCGCTTCTGACATGACCGTCATTCTCTCCGCGGAAGGTCTGAGCAAGCGCTACGGGGCCCAGCAGGTCACCGACCAGGTGTCACTGACGCTTGCCCGCGGCGAGGCGCTCGGCATCATCGGACCCAACGGCGCCGGCAAGACGACGCTGTTCAACCTGATTGCCGGGACCGTGCGGGCTGATGCGGGGAGGATCGTGTTCGACGGTGAGGACGTGAGCGACCTGCCGGCGCGCCGGCGCTGCCATCTCGGCATCGCCCGCTCGTTCCAGATCCCGCATCCCTTCGTCGGGATGACGACCTACGAGAACGTCCTCGTCGGCGCAGCGTTCGGGCGCGGCGCCTCGGAACGGGACAGCGAGGAGAGGGCGGTCGACGTGCTGGAGGTGACCGGCCTGAAGCGCAAGGCCAACACGCTGGCCAGAGATCTGACGCTGCTCGAGCGAAAGCGTCTGGAGCTGGCGCGCGCGCTGGCGAGCGGCCCGAGCCTCCTGCTGCTCGATGAGATCGCCGGCGGGCTGACCGAGCCAGAATGCGTCGAACTGATCGCCACCATCGGCGACGTCCGCCGCGAGGGCGTTTCCATCATCTGGATCGAGCACGTCGTGCACGCCCTGCTCGCGGTTGTCGACCGGATCGCGGTCATCGACTTCGGCCGGAAGATCGCCGAGGGCGAGCCGCGCGCCGTCATGGCGAGCCCGCAGGTGGCCGAGATCTACATGGGCATCGATGGAGAAGCGGCCCATGGCTGAGGCGCTTCTCGCGCTGTCCGGCCTCAAGGCCGGTTACGGCGATTTCCAGGCCCTTTTCGGCATCGATCTCGAGCTCCGCGCCGGGGAGACTCTCGCATTGATCGGTGCCAACGGCGCCGGCAAGTCGACGCTTCTGCGTGCCGTGACCGGTCTGGTGGGCTGCGCGCCCGACATGGTCCGTTTCGAAGGCGCCCCCATCGGCGGAAGGCGGCCGGACCGCATTGCCGGCCTCGGCATCGCCATGGTGCCCGAGGGCCGACGCCTGTTCCGTTCGCTTTGCGTCGAGGAGAACCTGATCATCGGCGGCGAACGCGCACCGCGCGGCCAGTGGACACTCGAACGCGTCTACGCCCTGTTTCCGATCCTTGCCGAAAAGCGGCGCAGCCCCGCCACGGCCCTGTCCGGCGGGCAGCAGCAGATGGTTGCGATCGGGCGGGCGCTGATGGCGAACCCCAAGCTGATCCTGTTCGACGAGATTTCGCTCGGCCTTGCGCCGGTCGTCATCAAGGACATCTACGCCGCCCTTCCAACCGTCGTGGAGACCGGGGTCTCGGTGATCCTCGTCGAGCAGGACGTCACGCGCGCGCTGTCGGTGGCTCACCGGTTTGTCTGCCTGCAGGAGGGCCGCATATCACTCGCCGGACGGCCGGGCGAACACGACCGCGCGGCGATCACCGCCGCCTATTTCGGGATGGCGCACTGATGGACTGGGTCAACGCCGTCGTGCAAGGCATCCTCCTAGGCGGGCTCTATGCTCTCTTTGCCGCCGGCCTGTCGCTCATCTTCGGCGTGATGCGGCTGGTCAACATCGCTCACGGCGACATGATTGTCGCTGCCGCCTATCTGGCTCTGGTGGTCGTGCAGGCGACAGGACTTCACCCGCTGGCCTCCGCCGTCCTTGTGGTGCCGCTGATGGCGCTGTTCGGCTACGCGATGCAGCGGCTGCTGCTCAATCCGACCATCGGCAAGGATCTTTTGTCGCCGCTCCTCGTCACCTTCGGCATCTCGGTCATCCTGCAGAACGGTCTCCTCGCGGGCTTCACGGCCGACAGCAGGCGGCTCTCCGCCGGCGGCATCGAGACCGCGAGCGTCGAGCTGCTGTCTGGCCTCAGCGTCGGCGTGCTGCCGGTCCTGGTGTTCGCCGCCGCGTTTCTCATCATCCTCGCCCTGGAGCTGGTGTTCTATCGCACAGCTCTCGGCCGCGCATTCCGAGCCACGTCCGATGACCAGGAGATCGCCCAGTTGATGATGCTCGACCGTCGCCACGTCTTCGGCATGGCCATGGCGCTCTCGTCCGCCGTGGTCGCGATCGCCGGCATCTTCCTCGCTATCCGCACCAATTTCGATCCCTCCTCGGGGCCTGCCCGGCTGCTCTTCGGCTTCGAGGCGGTGATCATCGGCGGGCTCGGCAACCTCTGGGGAACGCTCGCCGGCGGCATCGTGCTCGGCGTAGCCCAGGCGATCGGCGCACAGATATCGCCGGGCTGGCAGATTCTCGCCGGCCATCTTGTCTTCTTCCTCGTGCTGGCGATCAGGCCGCGCGGCCTGTTTCCGAGGATGGAATGATGAGTTCCACCTTCACCATCCAGCGCTCGACGAGGACCAGCCGCGTCACGGCGATCGTCGCGCTGCTTCTTGTCGCCGCGCTCGTAGCCGCGCCATGGTGGGCCGGCCGGGCCAACGTCCGCCTGCTGGGCGAAATCCTGTCCTTCGTGGCGCTTGCCAGCCTGTGGAACCTGCTCGCCGGCTATGCCGGTCTCGCCTCTATCGGCCAGCAGGCCTATGTCGGCCTCGGCGGCTACGCGCTGTTCGCGCTCGCCATGTTTCTCGGTGTTCATCCGCTCGTCGCCGTCGGTGTCGCCGGGGTCGTGGGGGCGCTCGTCGCCATCCCGATCGCGCCGCTGCTGTTCCGCCTCCAGGGCGCCTATTTTGCCATAGGCACCTGGGTGCTCGCGGAAGTCTTCCGACTTTCCTTCGCCCAAGTCGCCGCGCTGGGGGGCGGATCGGGCACCAGCCTCCCGGCGGGGATCATCACCGGCATCGCGGCCGACCGGGCCGTGAGGGAAATGCTCACCTACTGGTGTGCGCTCGCCATCGCGGTGGCGACCGTCGCCTTCGTCGTCCTGCTGCTGCGCTCCCGCGCCGGCCTTGCGCTCACGGCGATACGGGACAGCGAAGTCGCGTCCGAGAGCCTCGGCATCGACATCTGGCGCACCAAGCTGCTCGTCTATGTGTCGGTCGCCGGGCTGACGTCGTTGACCGGGGCCTTCATCTTCCTGCAGAAGCTGCGCATTTCTCCCGACGCGGCCTTCAGCGTGAATGACTGGACGGCCTACGTCATCTTCATCGCCGTGATCGGAGGCATCGGCACCATCGAGGGTCCGATCCTCGGCACGATCCTGTTCTTCCTGCTGCGCGAGACACTGGCCGATCTCGGAACCACCTATCTGATCCTGCTCGGTGTGGTCGCCATTCTCGTCATGCTGCGGGCACCCAAAGGCCTGTGGGGCCTCGTTGTCCAACACACCGGCATCACGCTGGTACCCGTTCGTCGTCGTGTCGTCTTCCCGAAAGAAAGCTGAGCCTAACCATGTCCGACCTTACCAAGAAAGTGATCATCACCTGCGCCGTCACTGGCGGCATTCACACGCCGACCATGTCGGACGCGCTACCCATCACCCCGGACGACATCGCGCGGCAGTCGATCGACGCCGCCGAGGCGGGCGCCTCGATCCTGCACCTCCATGCCCGCGACCCGAAGGACGGACGCCCGACGCCGGATCCGGCGGTATTCATGCAGTTTCTGCCCCGCATCAAGCAGGCCACGGACGCCGTCATCAACGTCACCACCGGCGGCGGGCTCAACATGACGGTCGAGCAGCGGCTCGCCGCGCCGCTCCAGGCGAAGCCCGAGATGTGCTCGCTCAACATGGGCTCCATGAACTTCGGCATCTATCCGCTGGCCGACCGCTACTCGACATGGAAGCACGACTGGGAGGAGCCCTATCTGCGGGGCACCGACGATTTCATCTTCCGTAACACGTTCCGCGACATCGAACGTATTCTCAAACTGCTCGGCGAAGAGCATGGAACGCGGTTCGAGCATGAATGCTACGATGTCGGCCATCTCTACAACCTGGCACACTTCGTCGACCGCGGGCTGGTGAAGCCGCCCTTCTTCGTGCAGATGATCTTCGGCATTCTTGGAGGCATCGGACCCGACATGGAGAACCTGACCTTCATGAAGCAGAAGGCCGACAAGCTGTTCGGTACCGACTACCGCTGGTCGGTGCTCGCGGCCGGCCGCTTCCAGATGCCGTTCGCGACCCAGGCCGCCATGCTTGGCGGTTCCGTCCGCGTCGGGCTGGAGGACTCGCTCCACATAGGGCGCGGGAAGCTCGCCTCGTCCAATGCCGAGCAGGTGCGCAAGATCCGCACCATCCTCACCGAACTTGGCCACGAGATCGCCACCCCGGCCGAGGCGCGCCAGCTGCTCGGCCTCAAGGGCGGAGACCTGGTCGGTTTCTAAGCACGCGCGGTTTCGCGGACCCGATACCGGCATCGTGGACACTGAGCGAGGCGTCTGACGGACTGGAACGCGGGAATGCCGGCGCGTCGCCGAGTTGTCGATGCCGAGGAAGGTCGGCGTCGGCAGCGAGCACGGCAAGGGCGGGCGCTATCGCAACGCCAGGCTCTCCGAGAATTTGATCGGAGAGCCTGCGTGCGTGGTGGAAGGCCAGACGGCAACAGTCGGGGTGCACCACGAGGGCTGGCGGTTCTCTGGGCAGCACGCGTGAAGCCGATCAGCACACAGCAGTTCGGCGGCGGCGGGATCCTGCTATCGGCGCAGCCGGGTACCCGAGAGCAAGGCCGCTCGGTTACATAGATCGCCCGAAGCCTCAGACATCATGGATGGGTCGCAGGTCCGGTCACGAGGACATGCCGCCATCGACCATCAGGCATGAGCCTGTCGTGTAGGTGCTGTCGTCGGAGGCCAGAAAGAGCGCGGCGGCGGCCACTTCCTCCGGCCTGGCGTGACGGCCCAGAGGAATGATGCTGTCGAACATCTGGCGCGCGTCTTTTCCGGTGAGCTGCGTCATCCGTTCCTCGGCCTCATGCATGAAGTCATTGTCCACGGGCCCGGGGTTGACCGTGTTGACGCGGATCCCCCGACCGGCGACTTCCTTGGCGACCCCGCGGCATATGCCCAGCAAGGCGTGCTTGGCGGCCACGTAGGCGACATTGCCCGGAACGCCCATCACCCCGACGACGCTGGATGTGATGATGAAGCTGCCCCCGTCGCGCATCTTCGGCAGGGCATATTTGCAGGCAAGAAATGTCCCCCTCACGTGGACGCGGATGATCGAATCGAAAATGTCGACCGGATAGTCAGCGGCATTCACGATCGGTCCGTCATTGCCCGCATTGCTGAAAAAGATGTCGATCGGCCCAAAATAGTCGGTCGCAGACTGCACATATCTCTCTACGTCCGCCGGTTCGGAAACGTCCGCGTGCACGGTGAGAACATTGTTCGTCTTCAACGATTCGGAAGCCCGCCTCAGCAGTGCGTCATCGCGATCGACCAGCACGACCATCGCGCCCTCGGCAAGGAAGCGCTTCGCGGTGGTCAGGCCGATGCTTCCGCCGCCACCGGTGATCACCGCGGTTTTCCCTTCAAGACGGCCGTTGGTCCGCATGGCGCATGGCTCCCCATCATCCAAAAAATGGTTCGCCGCCCGGCGCTCTGGAGCACCGGGCGGCAAATGAACGCTTACTTCTGCTCGCGAACACTCGCGACGGCGGCGCGGAACTTGTCCAGCACGGGCGCGCCGTCCGGTGTGTCCGTCATCCACTTGGTGACGACGGGCTCGATCTTCGCCTTCCAACGTGTCTCCTCGGCCGGATCGAGCGTGGTGAAGGTGGCACCGGCACTTTCGAGCATCTTCTGGCCGACGCCGTTGAAGCCGTCCCAGAAGCCCCCCATCATGCGCGCGAGTTCTTCGCCCGAATTGCGATCGATCGCCTTTTTCGCGGCCTCTGGAAGGCCGTCGTAGATTTCCTTGCTCATGAAGACGAACGCCGGATTTCCCCCCATCGGAACATTCAGATAGGCATGAGCAACTTCGTTGAGGCGGAACGGAGGCACGGCCGACATGCTCTCGATTGCGCCGTCGATCACGCCTCGGCTCAGGCCCTGATACCAGTCGGCAATGCCCAGCGAGACAGGCACGCCCCCCAGCGCGGCGATCATCGCCTGGCGTGCCGGATTGATCGCGGTGAATTTTTGGCCGGCGAAATCGTCGACCGATTTGATCGGCTTCGCGGAGAGGGGCCCACCGTTCGGAAAGGTGAAGAGCGTGAGCACTTTGACGTCCGAATACTCGTCGGCAATGGTGCCATCGGCGAGGATCCGATTGAAGGCCAGAGTGCCCTCCGTCGAGGTATTGAAATTGAACGGCAGCGCAACAATGTCCGATTTCGGAAATTTGCCGGGATAGTAGCCCTGGATGTCCCAGGCTATCGCGACGACGCCGCTCTTGACGCGGTCCAACATCTGCCCGTGCGCACCGAGAACCGCCCCAGGCACCAGTTCGATCGAAAGTGTCCCTTCGGAATCCGCCATGACCTTGTCGATCCAGACTTGCATCACAGCTTTGTGCGCAGGCAGCGGCGCGGGAGCGGGTGAGGCGAATTTAAGCTCTATGGGATCAGCGAAGGCAGGCACTGCTGCCGCGGCGAACGCCGCAAGCGCTAAGATAAGTCGGTTCATAGTCTTCCCTCCCGTGTTTGTTGCATGGGCCACGCCGGCATGATGACCGACGCTGGCCGCAACGACCGCCAGTGACCGATTCCCGGGACATGCCGAACGCATACCCGATGGGAAAGGACACTCCAGACCCATCCTCCGCGCTACCTCCCAAAGCCGAGTTCGTCGCGGCCCTGTGAAGCACTTCGCCCCTCCCCGGAACGCAAGTATCCTATTTTGCCGCGTGAACACGTGCTTGCTCCCTCGTGCGCCCGTTATGCCTTGGAGCGCCGGAACAGCATCTGCACGAGGCTGGATGCGCGAAGCGTTGGACGCGATGTGCGCATTTTGCTATGGGAACAGAAAACGCTTCGGGAGGAGACATGGAGCGTCCACAAGGAATTCGGCTCGACGCGTCGGCTCGGCCATCTGGCTTTGCCTTTCAAAGGGAGATCAACGATCTCCTGGGGACCCGATTTGAGTTGCGGCCGATCGGTTCAAACCGGCTCGACGGGCAGATCCTCAGCAGGCGGTTTTTGCCGGGCATGCGCTTTGCGGACCTTCGCTTCACCGCGCATTCGACGCGCCTTATGCCCGGCCGTCCGCGCACGGGTTACCACCACACGTTTTTGGTCTCGTGGCAGCTGGAAGGCAAAAGTTTCGTTTCGCAATCTGGCCGCAGCTGCAGCGCCCGGCCTGGCGAAATCTTCATCCTCGACACGTCCAAGCCGTTCGAGATCGAGACGGCCGATATGCGGACGCGCTCCATCTACATTGACGCGATCTATCTTCGCCAAGGATTTCCGGAATTCGAACATTTTACCGCGACGACATTCGACAGCGGCTCGGGCGCCGGTGCTGTCTGCGCCAACATGATTTCGCACTTGTTTTCGGAGCCGGCTGTCGTCGCGCCGACGATGGTCGGACGACTGGCGGATGGCCTATCGAATCTCCTGGCGATTTCGCTTCTTGAATCCGAAACTCCCGAACTCTCGCAAAGGTGGCTCTCGCCCGATACCGAGCGGGTGAGGCAGGTGAAGCAGCACATCCGCACAAGACTTGCCGATCCGACGCTTGATTGCGCGGCAATCTGTGCGGCATCGGGCATCTCGCTGCGCCACTTGCACCAGTTGTTCACGAAAGAGGGTACGACCATCATGCGCTGGGTATGGGCCGAACGGCTTCAACGGATCGCGAAGGATCTCGAGAATCCCGGCCTTGCCCATCGCACGATCTCGTCGATTGCCTTCGACTGGGGATTCTCGGCGGCTGCTCATTTCAGCCGCGCCTTTAAGACCGCCTATAAGGTGACGCCCCAGGTGTATCGCCAGCGGGCCCTGGCACGTCCGAGCATCAACTAAGGTGCATGTCGCACCTGCATAGACTCAGGCGATCCGCCGAAGGGCGCGCTTGACCAGGACTCTCACCAGCTGGGCGCGGTACGTGCCGGGCGCGTAGTAATCTTCCAGCAGGGGAGCGTCGGCGAGATCCGCATCCAGCGCGGTGTCGAGATCGGTGTACGACGAAGCGGCCGCTTCGGTGGCCTGGAGCCGAAACACGCCCTCCGAACCCGCGCCGGTGACCGCGATACGGGTCGCTCCGGCGAAGCGGCCGGCGAAGACGCCCGCCATGGCGTAGCCCGACACAGGGTGGGGAAACTTCTCGTAGGCCGCTTTCGTCGGCACCTCAAAGCGCACCATGCGGATGATTTCCCCTGGCTCGAGGGCGGTTTCGAACAATCCCGAAAAGAACGAGTCAGGCGTGAGAGTCCGGTCGGAGGTCACGATGGCAGATGCCGCCGCCAATACGGCAGCCGGGTAGTCGGCTCCGGGATCGTTGTTGGCGAGCGACCCGCCGATGGTCCCGCGGTTGCGCACATGCCTGTCCACAATCAGACCGGCGACCTCGGCAAGCGCCGGAAAACGTCGGCGAATCTCGGCATTCGTTGCAATCTTAGCATGGGTCACGAGGGCTCCAATCCCGAGCACTCCTCCCTCCCAGCTAATGTCGGACAAATCGGGTATGGCCGACAGATCGATGACGGTGTCGGGCGCGTTGAGGTGCTGCTTCATCGACGGCAGCATCGTCATGCCGCCGGCCAGATAGACGGGACTTTGCGATCGAGCATAAAGGGCTTTCGCCGCTTCGAGGCTCGCTGGTCTGCTGAACTGGAAAGGATGCATGAGTCTGTTCCCTGCTCGCTGCGATCAAACACGGTCGACCGGCCGGCCCATCAGCTCGGCGCCGCGCAGCACCGATTTGACGATGTTGACGTATCCCGTACACCGACAGAGGTTGCCCTTGAGTTCCTCGCGCACTCGCGCGGCGGTCAGGGGCTCTTCGGACCTCTCGACGATATCGATCGCCGCTATCACCATGCCGGGTGTGCAGTAGCCGCATTGCAGGCCGTGGCATTCCGAGAAAGCCCGCTGCATGGGGTGGAGTTCACTGCCGTTCGCGATGCCTTCGATGGTGGTCACGCTGCGGCGATTGGCCTGCAGGGCGAGCATCGTGCAAGATTTGACTGTCTCCCCGTCTATTGAAACCACGCAGGCACCGCATTGGGTCGTATCGCAACCGATATGGGTGCCTGTCAGTTGCACTTCCTCCCGAAGGAATGTGGACAGCAGCATGTTGTCGGGCACATCCCGACGGACGTCTTGTCCGTTGACCACCAGTTCCACTCGTAGCATGTGGTATTCCTCCCTGACTTCCCGTGCGGTCATGGACCGCCTGGCGCCAACATTCGAATGACTATTGGCCGCTCGCCGCGGCGTTCAGCGCCGCCCAAAGCTTCGGCGGCGAGACCGGCATGCCGATATCGTCGACACCGCGCGAACGGACGGCATCGAGCACCGCATTGACCACGGATACCGGCGTCCCGATCGCGCCCGACTCGCCAATTCCCTTGATGCCGAGCGGATTGGTCTTGGCGGGAATTTCCAGAAGATGGGACGTGATGTCGGGCATGTGCTCGGCGCGGGGGAGGCCGTAATCCATGAAGCTGCCGGAGAGCAGCTGGCCGTCCTCGCCATAGGTCATTTCCTCCATCAACGCCTGACCTAGTCCCTGCGCCATGCCGCCATGAATTTGGCCCTCGCAAAGCGCCGCGTTGAGGATCTTGCCGACATCATCGATGGCGACGATGCGATCCACCTTGACCATGCCGGTCTCCGGGTCGACCTCGACCTCGCAGACCTGGCAGCCATTGGGGAAATTCGGGGCACCGCCGGGGAGGCCCGAAGAGGTGCCTTGGCCGCTCAGCCCCAGCCCCAATTTTACCACCGGACCAGCCGGCAAATAGAACATCTTCGCGACCTCTTGCAGCGGCACCGCCCGATTGGTGCCGCGGACCCTGAAGAGGCCGTGGTCGAAGTCGATCTCCTCGGCCGGGGTCTCCAGCATGATGGCTGCCATGCCTCGGGCCCTGGCAACGATCTCGTCCTTTGCCGCCAGCAGTGCGGTTCCGCCCAGTTGGGTGCTGCGCGCCGCGAAGGTGCCGCGGCCGATGAGCACCGCGTCGGTGTCGCCCTGGATGTAGCGGATGTTCTCCTGGGGGATGCCGAGCCAGCCGGACACCAGTTGCGTGAAGACGGTCTGATGACCCTGGCCGTGCGAATGGGTGCCTGCCAGTATGGTCAGCGTGCCGCTTGGATCGAATCGCAGCTCCATGCGCTCGTTCATCACGCCGGCGATTTCCACGTAGGATGTGATCGATCGTCCGCGCAGCAGTCCACGCGCCGCCGATTGCTTCGCACGCTCGGGATACCCGTTCCAGTCCGCCGCGTCCAAACACTGGTCGATCATCTCGCGGAAGGCGCCGCTGTCGTAGGTGAAACCGACGACATTGGTATAGGGCATATCCTGTTCGCTGATGGCGTTGATACGGCGGATGTCGGCGGGATCCATTCCAATCTCGGCCGCCGCCGCGTCCATCAGCCGCTCGATGACATAGGTAGCCTCTGGACGTCCCGCGCCGCGATAGACCGCCATCGGCGGCAGGTTGGTGAAGACGGCGTGCGTCGTAAGGTCGACGGCGGGTACCTTGTAGATGTTGGGGATCAGCCGCAGAGAGAAGAACAGCGGCGGCGTGGCGGTAGCCCAGAAGTAGCCGCCCAGGTTGTGGTAGGCCTGGACGCGGATGCCGAGGATGCGGCCCGCTGCGTCCAGGGCCATTTCGGCGTGGACCTTTTGGCCCCGGCCTTGGGTGTCGGTCAGGAAGGACTCGCTGCGGGTCCCCACCCATTTGACCGGACGGCCGACACGGCGCGACGCCCATAGCACGATCGCGTCTTCCGGAAACATGTGGGATTTGAGCCCGAACCCGCCGCCGACATCGGGCGAAATGACGCGGATACTCGATTCCGGGACCTTGAACACGACACCGGCGAGGGTCTTCCGACACCCGTGCGGATCTTGCGAACTGGTGTAGAGGGTGAATTGCCCGCTGCTCGCGTTGAACATGCCGAGGCAAGCGCGGGGTTCGAGAGGCGCAGGCGCCAGCCGCGGGCTTTCCAGCGACCGTCTAACGACGTGGCTGGCCGCTGCGAACGCGTCGCGGGTCTTCTCGGCGTCTCCCAAGTGCAAGGTTACCGACCGATTTCCCGCTTCGTTCTCGGGCCATACGATCGGCGCGTCCTGGGCCAGGGCGGCTTCGGCATCGGTCACCGCGTCGAGAACGCGATACTCCACGACGACGCTATCCGCCGCGGCGCGTGCCTGGTCGACGGTTTCGGCCACCACGACCGCCACCCGGTCGCCGACGCACCGCACCCGATCGGAGATCAGGATGGGCCGCAAGGTGGTGAAGGCCGGGGGGCCGCCCCAGTGAATGGGCAGGATATAGGGCGGCACGCTGCCCAGTCCGTCGGATACGACATCAGCCCCCGTCAGCACAGCTATGACGCCCGGCATCTTGCGGGCCGCCTCGGGATCAATGGACAGGATGTCCGCGTGCGCATGAGGAGACAGCACGACCGCAGCATGGCACTGACGCGGGAGACGAATGTCGTCGACATACTGCCCGGCGCCGGTCAGGAACTTATGATCCTCAATGCGCGCAGGGGCGCGGCCGTAGCTCATGATCTTCCTCCCTCGGATGCGTGGATGCGGGCCGTCCGCATTTCTTCCCGACCCGCCTCCACGGCCATCATCGCATTCGCGTCGCAAGAATTATTGCCCAGGATCGCGATACGCTTATCCGGGCGTGCTGTCGTTTTTCACATTTGCGACGGCAGCCACAGGGCAATGCTCGGAATGAGCACGACCAGAACAACCTTGACGATGTCCGCAACGATGAAAGGCACCACCCCCCTATAGATGGTGCCAAGCGTCAGGCCGGGTGACACGCCTTTCAGAACAAAGATATTCATCCCGAACGGCGGCGTGATCATTCCCATCTCGACGCAGATGACAGTCAGGACGCCCCACCAGATCGGATCGTATCCGTATGACAGAACCAGCGGAAGAAAGATGGGCACGGTGATCACCATCATGGCGTAGGAATCCATGAACATCCCGAGCACGAGGTAGCATACGATGAGGAGAACGATGACCCCGAGCGGCGACAATCCGAAATCCGCGATGGTTTCGGCCAACATGGAAGGAACCTGAGTGAAGCCGATGCAGAACGAGAAGATCACTGCCCCGAAGATCAGCGTGTAGATCAGCGCCAGGGTCGATGTCGTCTCGGCGAGGAGATCCCCGAGATGTCCGCTGCGGAGCTTGCCGCGCATCCAGGCGAACGAGAACGCGCCAATTGCCCCGACAGATGCGGCTTCGGTGTCGGTGAACAGTCCGGTGTAGATGCCGCCCATCACCGTGCCAAACAAGACGAAGGCGCCTATGCAGCCTTTGGCAGCCGCGAGAAGTTCGCGGCGGTCGATCGGCTCGCCGAGAGGCGCAGCGGAGGGTCGAACTTTTAGCACCAGCCAGATGACGCCAATATACAAGGCGACGGCCAGCAGGGCCGGAACAACCGATGCCACGAACAGGTGGCCGATCGATTGTTCGGCCAAGATCGCAAAGAGAATGATCGCCGTGGAAGGGGGAACGAGACTTCCCAGTGTTCCTCCGGCCGCCACGCTGCCCGCGGCGAGTGCCGGCGAATAACGCTTCGCGCCCATTTCCGGCAGTGCCACCTTTCCGAAGGTGGCAGCGGTTGCGAGTGAGGATCCCGTCAAAGCGCCAAATCCGGCACAGCCCGCGATCGTGGCGTGCGCCAGACTCCCTCGCAAAGGCCTGAGCAATGCATAGGCGAGCCGGTAGATATCGGAGGACAAGCCAGCGATCGTCGCGAAAGATCCCATCAGCAGGTAGAGAGGCAGAACCGCGAGCGTCTCGCTCGTCAGAAACCTGGCTGTCTCGCTGCCGACGACGGAGCCGGCAGCGCCGTTGCCGAGGAGCAGGGCGAGCCCCAGAAAGCCAACCAATCCCATCGCTGCGGCGAGGGGAACGGAGGCCAGCATTGCGACCCACATGGCGACGAACAGCCCGATCGAAATGCCTGCCGGACCTAGCGACTTGAGCGCTGCGGCTCCGGGAAGCGCGTCGATGCCGAAGAAGAACACGGTGGCGACCAACAGCGCGAGCATGACCAGCACGGCGCTGACGATCAAAGGCATGCGGTCGCCCGAAGCCCATGCGCTCCGCGAGATTTTCAGCAATTGTCCAAACTGGATGGGAACGCAAAGTGCAACCAGAACAGTGATCGTGACAAAGAACGGCGTGATCGGCCAGCCGAGGAGAATGGTTCTCTGTCCGCGCGCGGCGTAGGCTGCCGCCTGGACGCTCAGCTCAAAGCTCATGATCGACAAGAAAACGAGCAGGCCGGCGGCGCCGACGACATTCAAGACGATAGCCCCGGATCTTGGTAGAGCGTTGCCGAGGATTTCGACGGTCAGATGCACAGCGCGGGCACATCCGGAGGGGAGGCAGGCGGCGATGGCGACGCCGAGAACGAGCGTCAAGATCTCGCTCAGCCCATGCAAGGTCATCGAAAACAGATTCCGAAGCAGCACGTCCAGCAGCGTGAGGGCGCCTATACCCATGATTGCCACCACGCCGACTGTGGCTAGCCAAGAGGAAAGACGTTGAGCCGAAACCAAGAAATCGGCCGCAGCGCGCGCTGACATGTGTACGCCGGCCGTCAACGCAGGTACTCGGTCATTGTCGCGCCGGCACGCGCCCCAGACGTCACGAGGATATTCCCGCGACAGGCACCGATCGCTGCCGACGCGCGCCGGCCGGCACTCCACCCTCGTATCATCATCTTCGCCCCCCGTTTGCCCAATCCGCCTTCATTCGGATCGGGCAAAATTGTCACTGCAAAGCTACCCACCAGCCGTCTGCGAAGACAGTCGGGTGGATGCTCCTCCGCCCAAACTCTACCCGCAAGAGGCCTGCTGATCTGGCCTCAGAATGTGGGAGAATTGTTCGACGGTGCTGCCGCGCCGAGGGTCGATTACGTGGTCGTGCGGCCGGTGAGGCACACCGATCGCAGCGAACTGTCATGTTGGATCGGACTCATCGAGGGGCACGAAGGGCAGCAGAAGGTGCGACGGATAGTCGGCGCCGTGGTAGACCCGGTGCACCACCGTCTTGCTGGAACAGATATGATAGGGGACATATTCGGCGTTCGTGGCCCCACCGACCCCTGTCGGCATATCCATCGCGGTGATGTCGACGCAAATGCGGTGTCCAGCTTTGAACACGTTTGCCGTCGCGAGGATCTCGATACGGTATTCTTCGATCTTGCCCGGGATCACCTTTTGCTGGGCTTCGCGCGTCAGTGGATGCCACGGCCGGCCCGGCCTGGACCGCGTTTCGTCGACCTTGCGATGCGATGCCTTCAACCAGCCCCGGGTCAACTCGCGTTCCTTCAGGTCAGCCGGAACGCTACGTTCACCCTCTCGCGCCGTATGGACGGACGTGTCGGGGCCGACATCCTTGAGGATCGCAATCCAGTTGGTGTCCTCCTGGTCGATTTCCGCGTAGAGAACGAGCTCGGACGGCCCAGCGATCAGCATGTAGCAGGGCAGGGGATCCGTCATGTAGCGCAAGCGAGACACTTTGTCGGTCTTGGTCAGCGGCATCTGTACGAATACGTCGGGTTCTGTCAGCGCGTCGGCCGACTGTTCAACAAATGGCTGCGCCTTCAACCGCTCCCAGCTGTGAAGATAGAGCTTTGACCATTGCGCGTTCTCCGGCGGCCAGGTCTGACTCGTTTTCCAGGAATTGGCGCCCATCGCCCAGTATTTAACCGGAGGCTCTTCGAGCACACCAGTATCTATGCCTTTCAGCCAATAATCGTACCAATATAACATCTCATTGTGGAGGGTATGAAACGGGCGTTCCAGATGGCTAGGACCCAGGAGTGCCATCCGCTTGGGCGCATCGATTTTATCGAAATAATTCTGGGCGCCATTCAGGTGACCTTTATAGGAATAGGCGTACCATCCCGATCCGGTGTATGTCGGTACCTTGATACGCGACAGATCCGCTTCCGCTTTTGCGGTTGCAGCCGCGTCATCGTAGGGGTTGATAAGCACCTGGAAGAAGGCCGGCATGTGCTGACCTTTCTGGGTCACCACGTTCGCGACGTTCGTGTAGATCGCGTAGTCGGGATTGGCCATGGCTTCCCGCCACATCGCCTCGCGTTCGGGCGTTAGTTCGGTCGGCTGACCCTTCTGCTCGTGAAACGCCGAGAAGTGCGTAATGAGATAGCGGAACATGTGGAGCACACCGCCAGGGTACTCCTCGCGGAAGCTGCCGAGCACGCCCAGGGCGCCGCGCGGGTCGAACGGAAAAATGGCTTTCAGGGCGGGCGGCTGCTGGCGAGCGACATACAGCTGTTCGGCGCCGAAACCCGAAATCCCGATCATGCCCACATTGCCGTCGCACCAAGGCTGCCTTGCGATCCATTCGATCAGGTCGTAGCTGTCCCATTCCCTCGATCCGCCCCCTTGGGACTTACCGACGCCGCGCGGATTGCCGATTACGTGGACATAGCCCCTGGACACCAGAAAGTGAGTGTCTCCGGCCTCGAGCAGACCTGCCCACAATGGTGCCCATGCGGGCTGGGCAGGCAGTGCCTCTGCCATGCCTGGGCCCTGAATGTCCTTGTTGTAGATTGCGAAGGCCAGGAGCGCTGGCAGCTTTTCGTCTGTTTCAGGGCGATAGATATCGATGCACAGACAGGTTCCGTCGCGCATCGGAACCAGGACGTCCCGTTCGCGGATCATGCCGGCGTGGCTCGGAGCTCGGGAGTATTTGCAGGGTATGTCGTCCGCTGCCGTCAGATTGTCGATTACACGTCCAGTCATGGGAGGTCCTTGCTTGTTTTCGCCGCCGCGCCGTAGAGGCCGGCATAGACTTCACGCAACGCAGCCTTCTGAACCTTGCCCATTGCATTGCGCGGCAGGTTCTCCGTGAGGATCACGTGCCGGGGAACCTTGTATCGCGCCAGCGATCGTGAAAGTTCCGCCACGATCGTCCTCTCGTCGAGCACGGCGCTTGGGCGCGCGACCACCACCGCTGTCACTCCCTCGCCAAGGTCTGGATGCGGGAGGCCTATGATGGCGGATTCTGCGACCCCCGGCAGGGCATCGATGGCGGCTTCGACTTCGGCCGGATAGACATTGTATCCACCTGAAATCACGAGATCCTTCGAGCGCCCGACGATGGAGACATAACCTTCTGCGTCGACGAACCCCATGTCGCCGGTGATGAAATAGCCGTCGTCGCGGAACTCGGCCTTCGTCTTTTCGGGATTGTTCCAATAGCCTCGAAAGACGTTTGCGCCCTTCACTTCAATGCTTCCAATTTCGCCCTGAGGGAGGGGCGCCCCGGTCGTCGGATCGGCGATCCGCAGATCCACACCCGGCAACGGAAATCCCACCGTTCCCGGCCGACGCTCGCCTTCATAGGGATTGGAGGTGTTCATGTTCGTCTCGGTCATGCCGTAACGCTCGAGGATGGCGTGGCCGGTGCGATCGAAGAATTCGCGGTGCGTTTCGGCCGACAACGGGGCGGAACCGGAGACGAACAAGCGCATGTGGGCGACGCGCTCCCGCGTGAACTTGGCGCTTCCAAGGAGGCGGGTATAGAAGGTGGGCACGCCCATCAGAACGGTAGAGCGCTCCAAGCCGTCGAGGATCACTTCGAGGTCGAATCGCGGCAGGAACAGCAGCGCGGACCCCGCGACGAGCGTCGTGTTGATGGCCACGAAGAGACCGTGGGTGTGGAAGATGGGCAGCGCATGCAAAAGCACGTCGGCAGCGGAGAAGTGCCACAGTTCGGCGAGGGACTCAGCATTCGATGCGATGTTGCCCCGCGTGAGAACGGCGCCCTTGGATCGGCCCGTGGTGCCCGACGTATAGAGAATCGCGGCCGGATCGCCGTCGTCGAGCGCGCTCTCTTCGAAGCCATCGGGCGCCGCGTCAATCGCCTCGGACAGACTGCCTCTGCCGTCGGCGTCGAGATGGAGCACATGCTCAACTCTCGCCGCCCTGGCTACCGGTTCGAGTTCCGCAGCGCGTTCGGGCGTGCAGACGAACAGTCGCGGTTCGGCGTCTTCCAGGAAATATGTCACCTCGGAAGCGGTATAGGCACTGTTGAGAGGGAGGTAGACGGCGCCCAAGCGGAGGCATGCGACGTAGAGGATGATGACCTCCACTGACTTCTCGGTCTGGACGGCGACTCGGTCGCCTTTGGTCACGCCGAGCCGCATCAGGAGATTCGCGGCCTTGCCACTTCGGTAGATAAGGTCCGCATAGGTGAGCACGGATCCATCGAGCAGCGTAAGGAAAGGATTGTCCGCGCCGGCTGCACCATTGCGTAGACGATTGAAAAGCTTAAGGCTCATGCCACCGCCTTTTCGGAAAGTTCAGGGGCCGCATCGGCGAGCCTCTGGACACTGTTTGAGGCAACCACCCGACCCGAGTTGGCGAACGCCTCATGGTTCCGTTCGATATCCTCGGGCCGGTAGAGATAGTTGACCATCACTCCGTAGCTGCCCCGCAGGCCCGATGAGCTGAGGTCGGCCAGCCAGTTTACGCGCTCGAGCCTTGCTCCGTTGCCGAGGTGGAACCGTGCGACCGGATCGAGAGGCACGCCGGCAATATTGCCTTCCTTGGTCAGGAATCGCGCCGCCAGGCTCGTAAGCACCGGCTCGAGCTTCGTGCGCGTGACTTGATCCTCGGTCCATCCATGATCATTAAGCAGAGCAAGTATTTTGGAGATGTCGCTGTCGGCATCCATTTGCTCGCGCTTAGTCCTGAGCCAATTCGCGAAGGCCGGAATTGGCGACAGAGTGACAAAGGTTTTCAAGCCGGGGAGATCGCCGGCAAGTTCCTCAAGCACCTGTTTGATCAGGAAACTGCCGAAGGAAATGCCACGCAATCCAACCTGGCAGTTCGAGATCGAATAGAAGACTGCGGTCCGAAGCTCTTCCGGCGCCGCAATCTCGCGATCGGCTGCGAGGATCTGGTCAATGTTCCCGGCGATTTCCTTCGTCAGCGCCACCTCGACGAAGATGAGAGGCTCTCCGGGCAGGCTGGGATGGAAGAAGGCGTAGAGCCGCCGGTCGGGCGGATCGATGCGTCGGCGCAGGTCGTCCCAATCGGAAATCTCGTGGACGGCCTCGTATTGGATGATCCGATCCAGGATCGCAGCCGGGGTATTCCAGTCGAGGCGCCTGAGTTCGAGGAATCCCCTGTTGAACCAGGAATTGAAGAGGTGCACGAGGTCGTTGTCGACAGCGCTCAAATCCGGATGCTCGCGCAGCAGCATCACCAGCTTCTTTCGCATGTCGACCAGTCTGGCGGTGCCCTCCGGCGCATGGTTCAGGCGCCGGAACAATTCCTGTCGCCTCGGCTCGGATGCCTTTTGCAGACGGGCCAGGGAGTCGGGCGAGGGCGCGCCCCGGTATTCGTTCACAGCCTCGACGACGTCATCGGTATCGATCGAGAAGTCGTCGCACAGCATTTCGAAGAAGAGCCGGCGGCCGGAAGCGTCCAGCCTGTCGAAGCCGTCCAGGATCGTCGTGGACAAAGCAGATTTCGACGCCTGGCCCCGGCTCGACAGCAGCAATTCGCAGAGCGACTTCAGGTCCTCGGTTCTCGGTCTCCCGTACGGCAGATTGTCGAAGAACCTGCGCCCACGATCCGAGAGAACCGCGAGCATGTCCTGAAACGCGGCGGATTGGCCTCTGATCAGCGCCCGTAGGCCAGACTTTTCCTTGGACATCTTGAGGCTGCTCGGGTCTATTTTGCCGCCGCCGCAATGCGCGATGGGCGCCGTTCTTCCAGAACGTCCAGATCAAGAATGACGTCGTCCACCGGTTCGGTATCGTGCTCGTGAACATCCACGGCCAGAAGGGCACCGGAAAGGGGGCAATAGTAGCGCGTGGCGACAAGCTGTTCGTGCAGCTTGATGCGCAACTCCGGCGGCAGACTGTCGCTACGCTCTGCCACGGCGGCCGACCGCCACCGCGTATCGCCGACCGAAAGAACAGCGCCGGCCGAGGTAACGACGACATATCCCCGTTCGTCGTAGCCGAGATGGAGATGGCTGCTGATTTCCGACAGGATCTCACCCCGGAAGGGTGCCTTCCCCGCCGGCGTTTTGCCACCGATCCGCTTCTGGCGCATTTCCCTTCGCAATGCGTTGGTGGCCGCTTCGTCCACCGTCGCGGCGCAGACGACGCCATAGACCGATCTGGCAGCAGACGCGGAGACGTGTCCCCTGGCGACGTCTCTGAGGACGAGCTCGGGGTCCCGCTCAAGCGGATCGCCATAGCCGCCGCCACCCTGCCACGAGACCGCAAAAACGTCGCGGTCGGTCATTGGCATCAGTCCCGGCTTCGGGCCGAACACCGTATAGTCTGCGTCGACGGCGCGGCCGTCGCGCATGCCGCCTTTGGCGAACCTCTGGACGACGGTCGCTCCCGGCAGGCCGCCGCAGACGCCACGCGAGTTCGGCACCTCGACGCCGTGCGTCATCACCAGCGCCTGAACCTGCTTCACACCTCCGAGACTGAACGCTACCTCGGCGCTCAGGCCGCCGCGGAACTTGCCGGGTCCACCGGTGTCACAGGCGAGCCGGCGATAGAGGTAGAACAGCGGCGCTACCTGTTCGTTGCGCTCGATGTCGGCGACGGCCGAAACCGGCGATGTGATCGGACCGCCCGCGTTCACGCCGTCCTTGTCGGGAAATGCTGCCGATCCGCCGCCGAGCGGATCCATCAGATGGAGCCCGAAGTTCTCGCCGAACTGGTTGACTCCGCCCATGTTGAAAGTCGACATCACGCCATGACTGAGCCCCTGCGCGCGGTGGCGAAGCGTCTCCGACGCGGCAATCAATTTGTTCAGGGCAAGCATGATCGCGTTGGCGGTGACCCAGATCGCCTCGACGGTCGCGGCGCCGGCGGGCGACGGGAAGGTGGCTGTGCAGATCATGCCGTCGGGCGCGATGACCCGGATGGGCTTGATAAGGCCTTCATTCCACTGGATGTCGAAGCCGAGCGTCGGCATGACGCTGCCGGTAATCGCGCCCATCAGACCGGAGCGCGTGGCATTGATGAAACCGGGTGCTTGGGGGCTGGAGCCGGAGAAGTCGAGTTCCAGCTCGTCTCCCTTTTTCGTCAGTCGGACGTCGAGCTTGTAGAGGGCATTCTGGTGCCCGTCGTGCTCAAGGAAATCTGCCGCGTGGAAGACGCCGTCAGGCAATCCGCGCAGCCGCTCGCGCATGCGCGCTTCGGACGACGCGATCATGCCTTCCATGACGTCGGCCACGACATCTGAACCGTAGCGGCCGGCCAATTCGTTCATCCTGTCCCGCGCGACGTTGATCGTGGCGATGAAGGCGCGGATGTCGAGCCCGAGCTGGCCCGGCAGCCGCGATGCAGTCAGGATCATTTCGAGGACGTCATCGCGGATCTCGCCGTCGTCGATCAGCTTGACGCAGGGAATGCGCAGCCCCTCCTGATAGACCTCGCGCGCTTTGGGTGACCAACTGGCGAAATCCATTCCGCCGACGTCGGTCTCGTGTGCCTCTACGCCAGCCCAGGCCACGAGCCGATCTCCGATGAAGATCGGCCCGACCATCTGGACGTCGTTTTGATGGAGAGCGGCAACGTAAGGATCGTTGCCGATGAACATGTCCCTCGGACCGATGCCCAGCCTCGGACGACCTTGGATATGACGAATGAATGCGCCGCAGACCGGCGCCTGGTAGGCGACCTGGAACCCCATCGAGGCCACCTCGCCAGCAGCCGTGAAGAGGCCGGTAAAGAAGTCCGACGCCTCGGTCACCGTCGGGGAGCCCGACACGCTCTGCAGCGCCACGCGCATCTCGTCGGTGATTGCCACCAACCGATTACGAATGACCTCGAAGATAATCGGGTTCACGCCATCTTTGGTCTTGCTCATCAGTTCGTACCCACCACCAGATTTCCGAATACGTCGGCCACAGCTTTTGCGCCGGGAGGAACGACCACGCTCTGTCCCGGGAATTCGACGATGCAGGGCCCCGCGACACTGGCTCCCGGGTTCGGGAACACCGTCTTGTAGATCGCCGTATCGAGCGCCGCCGACGGGTCGTCGAAGACGACCTTGCGCGACCCGGCGCGCGTGATCGGATCGCCCAGCGATCCGCGCGCAGGCGGCGGAAGCGAGCAGCTGCCTGCGGCGCGGATCGACAGGAGTTCGAAGCCGGCGCTCGAATAGGACGAGCCGCGACCGAACAGCTGTTCGTAGAGCGCCTCGAATCGGGCGGTCAGGTCAGAGAAGCCATCCTGATCGAGCGTCTGGCCCGAGAGCGGCACATCGAGGTGGTTGGTCTGACCTCGGAACCGGATCGCTGCCACAAGTTCGATAGCCACATCGCGATCCGGCGACGCGAGCAGCAGATTGCGCCGCGTTTCCGCTACAGCCTGCGCGATGCTGGCATTGACGCTCTCGATCTGGTCCGTCGTCGGCTGGTCACCTGGCGCCACGCGGACATAGGTGGGGCGCTCGGTGGAGAAGCCGAGGTCGGCATTGCCGGTGCCGTAGGCAGATTGGGCGGTGGCGGCCGCCGGGACAACAAAGCCCTTGAGCCCTAGTTCTGCAGCCAGAACCCATGCATGAGACGGTCCCGCCCCGCCGTTGGCAAACAAGGTGAACTCCTGCGGATTGTGGCCGCGCTCGACGGTCATCCGGCGAAGCAGGTCGGCCATCTTGCTGTCGAGAACCTTGCGGATACCCCACGCCGCCTCCATCAGCCCAAGCCCGAGCGGCACGGCGACGTGGTCGTGAATCGCGCGCCGCGCGGCTTCGACGTCCAGGCGCATGCGCCCGCCGAGGAAATTGTCGGGATCCAGGACGCCGAGCACGAGGTCGGCATCCGTCGCCGTCGGCAGGATTCCGCCCCTTCCGTAGCAGGCCGGCCCAGGCGTCGAACCCGCACTGCCAGGGCCAACGCGCAATTCGCCGCCCTCGGCGCGCGCTATGCTGCCGCCGCCCGCGCCGATCGAGTCGACGTCGACCGAGTGGACGCGGATGTCGGCGCCGCTGATGGATATTTCGGAGCGCATGACCGGCGCGCCGGCGACGATCACGCCCACGTCGAAGCTGGTGCCGCCGATGTCGGTCGTGAGCATATTGCCCAGGCCCATCGTTCGCCCCATCGCCTCCGTTCCCTTGACGCCGGCGGCAGGGCCGGAAAACAGCGCGATCGCCGGTCGATCGGTGAGAACCTCGGTCGGCAGGACGCCGCCGTTGCAGGTCATCATCAGAACCGGGACCGGCATGCCCGCGGCCCGCAGCTCGCTTTCGAGCCGGGAAAGGTAACGTCCGGCGATTGGTCCGAGCGCCGCGTTCGCCGCTGTCGTCGACATGCGCGCGTATTCACCGATCGTCGGCGATATGTCATGCGACAGGCTGACGAAAACATTCGGCAGTTCCTCGGTCAGGAGGCTGCGCAAGCGCAGTTCGTGGACCGGATTGACCGTCGCGAAGAGCGTGCAGACCGCGACCGCTTCCACGCCTTCGTCGCGCAAATCCGCGAGAATCTTGCGTGCGCCGGCTTCGTCGAGCGGTATTACGACATTGCCGTTGGCGTCGATGCGTTCATCGACTTCACGGATCATCGAACGCGCGACAAGGGGCGGATGGCGGTTGCGCAGATAGGGATTCGTCAACTCGATCTCATTGAGTCCCGAGGTCTGACGACGCATGCGGCCGATTTCCAGCGTGTCGGCAAAGCCGCGAGTCGTAATGATCGCCGTCTTGGCAGCGTTGCCCGTCAGGAGCGCATTCAGTCCGACGGTGGTGCCGTGACCGAAACGCTCGATGCCCGAGCAGAACTGTTCCAAGCTCAGGCCATATGCCTCCGCCGCCAGTCTGATTGCGTCCATGACGCCGCCGAACACGTCCTTCGTGGTCGGCGACTTGAACACGCGCGAGCGCCCGTCGTCGGAGGCAACCCAAAGGTCGGTGAACGTTCCGCCGACATCTGTCCCCACATGAAACTTCACCGATGCACCTCTCGCCCTTCTGCTGGAAATCCAGGACCACAGCGTCTCCAGCCAACGTCAAAAGCGCCGACCAGACATGGCGGAAACATCGGCGAGAAAACTGCGCGCTTCAATGTCCCGGCGTGCGCGTGAATAGCATCATCGTGCGATGGACCGGCGACCCTGCCTCCGACGGAAACTCAGGTCGATTGCCGCAAGCGACTGAAACTAAACGCGAAAAATCAGATGCGATGTGATCGGCGAATTCGCGGCCGTAACGGCATCCAAGCTATTGACTCCGGCGCCCGCCCGATGAGTAATACAGCTGTATCGCAATGTGAACGATACCAAGGGAGGAAATCGATGAACAGAATGCTCCGGGCGGTCTCGTCCGCCGCGATTACACTTGGCACCCTGGTCGGCGTCGCAACTGCCCACGCAGAGACGTTGCGGGTTTCGCTCTTCACGCCGCCCAGCCATGTTTTCAACCAAGCGCTCGCAGCCTGGGGCGAGGAGTTGAAGGCGAAGAGCGGCGGCGAACTGACGCTCGAATTTTTCCCGGCCGGCCAGTTGGCGCCGCCGCCGCGCCAGTACGATTTGTTGCGATCGGGCGGAGCGGACATCACCGTGCTCCTGCAGAGTGCGACGCCGGGCCGTTTTCCGATGTCCGAACTGCCAGGCCTGCCCTTGAAGCAACCCTCGGCGGGGAACTCGGCCGAAATCATGTCGAGGCGCTATACGGAACTTGCCCCGGAGTTCCTGGCCTCGGAATACGAAGGCGAGAAGATCCTCTGGATGGCGGTTTCGCCCCAGCTGCATACCTTTCTCGCCAAGACCGAGCCGCTCGGCCTCGAGGCATTCAAGGGGCTCAGGATCCGCTATGCGGGAGCGATCTCACAGAAGATTGTCGAGGCCTTTGGTGCGACGCCGGTTCCGGTGCCTCCCGCCGAGACGGCTGACGCGATGGGCAAGGGAGTCGTGGACGGGACGATGTTCACGTACGAGGGGCTGCAATCCTTCGATGTGGGGCCGGTCACAAAATACGCCACCGAACCCGGCTTGTCGTCGCAGACCTTTACGTTCCTGATGTCGAAGGCTGCCTATGATCGGTTGTCTCCGGAAGTGCAGAAGCTGGTCGACGACAGCATCGGACCCGATCGGGCCGCATGGTTCGGAGCCTTGATGGACAAGGCCGAGGAAAAGGGCCGCCAGTACGTCATCGACGGCGGCGCAAAGATCACGACCTTGCCGGAGGCGGAGCAGGCGAAGCTGGCTGATAACTTGTCCGCAGTGATCGACGGGATGGTGGCCGCGGTCGAGGGCGCGGGAAAGCCTGCGAAGGCATTTCTGGACGCGTATACCAAGTAAGCAGATGCGATCATCCGCGGCGAGTGGCTCGCGGGACGTGTCATCGGGAGGGTTCAGGTGGAGAACGGGAGTCGACAATTCCGTGACAGCGTCGTCGCGCAGCTGATGCTGCGCGTCGCCAGTGTGGCGCTCGCCGCGATCACGCTCGTGATCGTGGCGGACGTCGTGCTGCGTTCCGTATTCAACACGCCGGTCAGAGGGGCTTACGACGTTGTCACCATCGGACTTCTGGTGATGGTGTTCTTTGGCATCGCGACGGTGATCGATCGCGGGGCCGAAATCACTGTCGACCTGATCGATGCCGTCCTCCCGGCCGGCGCTCTCCGTTTTCTCGCGCTGGTGGCGGCACTGGTGACGGTCGTCCTGGTGCTGTTCCTCGGCTGGTCGATGGTCGCGCCTGCGGTCGATGCCTGGCGCTGGGGCGGCCATTCGCTTGAACTGGGCGTGCCGGAATGGGTTCGGTGGGCGCTGGCCTTCCTCGGACTTGCCGGCATCGTGTGGGTGGCGATTTTGAAGGCGGTTCGGATGGCGAATCGTCGGGATCGACCAGTGGGCAGTGCAGCTGAGAACGAGGAAGACGGATTGTGAGCAGCGCAACACTTGGTCTCTTGTCCATTGCTGGCATGGTGGTGTTCCTGTTCCTGCGCCAGCCGGTCTGGCTCGCGATGGGGGTCGGCGGCGTCCTCGCCAACTGGTGGCTGAACGGATCGTCGGTGGCGATGCTGGTGTCGGGAACGACCTTCTTCGACACAGCCTCCTCGTTCAATCTCGCCGTCATCCCACTGTTCGTCCTGATGGGCGAGGTCGCGACCTCTTCGAGAATGTCGGCTGAGCTCTTCAATGCGGCCAGGGTCGTCCTATCCGGCGTGCGCGGAGCTCTGTCGATCGCATCGATCGCGGCTGCGGGCGCCTTCGGCGCGATCTGCGGGTCATCGGTTGCCACAGCGGCCAGCATGAGCCGCATCGCAATGCCGGAAATGGCCCGCGCCGGTTACGACGAGGGCTATTCGGCGGCGTCGGTCGCGGCGGGAGGATCCTTGGGCATACTGATCCCGCCATCGATCATCCTGGTCATTTACGGATCGATCAGCGAGACATCGGTGGCACGCCTCTTCGCCGCGTCGATGCTCCCAGGCATTTTGATGCTGGCACTGTACATGATCATCGCACTGGTCGTGGCGCATCGGCGCGGAGCAGCGCCCGACGAAGCCAGCGTCGGTCTTGCAGCTCGCCTCCGGGCACTGAGAGAACCGTGGCAGTTCGCGCTGCTCTTTACGGTGACGATCGGAGGCATGTATGCTGGCGTCTTCAGCCCCAACGAGGCCGCCGCGATAGGCGCCTTTGGCGCCATCCTGCTCGGGTTCCTGAAGCGCTCGCTCACTTTCGCCGTTCTCGTCAGGGCGATCGAGGCGTCGGTGGTCGTATCCTGCTCGCTTTTCCTCATCGTCGTGGCGGCGGGCATCTTCTCCAATTTCGTCGTGCAGACCCGCCTGCCGGAAGCGCTGCTCGGCGGCGCCCAATCGATCGGACTGCCGCCTTTCGCGGTGATGAGCCTGATCGTCGCAAGCTACATCGTGATGGGCTGCTTCCTCGAAGGACTCGGGATGGTTCTCATCACCGTGCCGGTCTTCCTGCCGATCGTCACCGGATTGGGCTATGACCCGATATGGTTCGGCGTGCTCGTTACCGTGCTGGTCGAACTGGGGCTGATAACTCCACCCGTCGGCATGAATCTCTTCATCATCAAAGCCCAGGTGCCAGGCCTTTCGCTATCCAGTCTCTACCGGGGTATCGTACCCTTCCTGATCGCTCCGACAATCGTGGTGATCGTGCTCTTCGCGCTACCGCAGATTGCTCTTTGGCTTCCCGCGGTTCTCTACTGATTTGGGCAGGCGTGCGTGATTGGTCTCCCACCCCGTCGATCGATCTCGATGCGGGCGACAAGGACCTGCCCCGCGGACGGGCAGATTTGGTAGGGCATTGACGGTTTGGCCGGCCTGTCGAAGGAAGAAAGGCGATGGTTCGGCGTCGCCGACACGGCATCGGTTTCACGCGCCAGGTCGTGCAGGGGTATGTTGCCGGCGGGACGCTCCACTGCCCTGAAAGCGGAGCTGGAAGGGCCCTTGTAGTTCGAACCCGATTCGCTCCACCCGCTGGCGCGAGCCGGATACCGTCGGAGTCCGGACGCCGGCGGGAGGAGTTGGAAGGAGCAGATCGCGTCGGGTGACGGTAGCTCCAACACTCATGCACTATGATCTCGGATACATCGATCTGGAACAGAGGACCTTGCAGACCATCGACAACCCGTTCCGCACGAGGTTGTCACCCATGTCCTAGGAACAATCCGTTACCTATGTGTCCGGGTCGGACAGGGTGAGTGATGGTAGCGGAGGAGGGATTTGAACCCCCGACACAAGGATTATGATTCCTCTGCTCTAACCAACTGAGCTACTCCGCCCCAGGTCGCATGCGGCAGGGCGCGAGGCCTTGCGGGGACGCGCGGGATATAGTGTGGGCCGGAATGCGATGTCAAGCATTGCCGGCTGTGCGGCCCGGACCGATTGCAGACTATTTCGAGGATCCTCGGACAAGCTGCGCGAAACCGGGGACAGCGCCGCTGCCGGTCCGCTCGGACCCTCAGAGCACCTGTGGCGCACGGCCGTTGACGCTGCGTCCGCGGGCCGTCGGGGTTGAGTTCGCCCGTTTCGCTGGCTATGTGTCTGCCACCTTTTCTCCTGGAACGACATTCATGGCGCCGCGCATTGCAGTCCTCGGCTGCGGATATTGGGGCAGCAACCATATCCGCACCCTGAAGTCGCTAGGCGCGCTGCATGCTGTTTCCGACGTCAACGCCGCGCGTGCCGAGGGCTTCGCCGTCGAACAGGACGTGCTGGCGATTGCGCCCGATGACCTGTTTTCGCGCGACGACATCGACGCCATCGCCATGGCTCTGCCGCCGCAGTTCCACGCTGAGATGGCGATCCGCGCGGTCGAGGCCGGAAAGGACGTGCTGGTCGAAAAGCCGATCGCGCTGACAGTGGCCGACGCCGAGCTCGCGGTGGCGGCGGCGAAAGCGGCGGGGCGCATCTTCATGACCGGCCATGTGCTGCGCTTCCACCCCGCCTTCGAGACGCTGAAGGAACTGATCGACCGCGGCGACCTCGGCGAAATCAAATACATCCATTCGCACCGGCTCGGCCTCGGCAAGTTCCATACCGAGAACGACGCGCTATGGGATCTCGCCCCGCACGATCTGTCGATGATCCTGGCCATTACCGGGGCCGCGCCTATCGAGGTGCGCGGCGAGGGGGCGGCCCTGCTCGACCACCTCTCCGACTTCGCCCATCTGCACATGCGCTTCCCCAACGGTTTGCGCAGTCACCTCTTTACCTCGCGACTCAATCCCTATCGCGAGCGTCGGCTGACGGTGGTCGGCACCAAGTCGATGGCGGTGTTCGACGACGTCGAACCCTGGGAGCGCAAGCTCGCCGTCTACCGCCATGCGGTCTGGCAGGACAGCGGCCACTGGGCCTTCACCGCCAACGAGCCGACCTACGTGCCGGTCGCCGAAGGCATGCCGCTGACGCGCGAACTGCAGCATTTCCTCTCCTGTATCGAGACACGTTCCGAGCCGCGTACCAGCGGGGAGGAGGCGATCGGCGTGCTGCGCATCCTCACCGCCGGAACCGTCACGCACGACTGAGCTCTGCGATCACCCCGCCTTACAGGGCCGGGACGTGTGTGAAACCGACGCACTGGCGCGGGCCGGCGGATCGAATTATGACGGCATGTCCGCCGGCGGCTCCTGGCCGCCCAGCCACAAGACCTGACAAGGGCGACCCATGCAGTTCATCGACCTCGCGGCCCAGCGCGCACGCATCAACGACCGCCTGAAAGCCGCGATCGACAAGGTTGTGAACGAAGGCCGCTACATTCTCGGGCCCGAAGTCGCGATGTTCGAGAAGCAGCTCGCCGACTATGTCGGCGTCAGAAACGTAGTCGCTTGCGCCAACGGCACCGATGCGCTGCTCTTGCCGCTCTATGCCAGCGGAATCGGCCCTGGCGACGCTGTGTTCGTGCCGAGCTTCACCTTCGCGGCGACGGCCGAAGTCGTGGCGCTCGCCAAGGCCGAGCCTGTCTTCGTCGACATCGATCCGGATACGTACAACATCGACATCGATAGCCTCGAGGCGGCGATCGCGATGATCAAGGCGGAGGGGCGGTTGAAACCCCGCGCGATCATCCCGGTCGATCTGTTCGGCCTTGCCGCCGACTATGACGCGATCGGTGCCATTGCGGCCCGCGAGGGGCTGATGGTCATCGAGGACGCGGCGCAGGCGATCGGCGGCGTGCGCAAGGGCGTCAAGTGCGGTGCCTTCGGCGATATTGCGTCGACGAGCTTCTACCCGGCCAAGCCGCTCGGCTGCTACGGCGACGGCGGGGCGATGTTCACCAACGACGATGATCTGGCCGAGCGGCTGCGGTCTTTCGCCTTCCACGGCAAGGGCGAGACTCAGTACGACAATATCCATATCGGGCTGAATTCGCGCCTCGATACCATCCAGGCGGCGATCCTGATCGAGAAGCTCGCCATTCTCGAAGACGAGATGGAAGCCCGTCAGGTCGTCGCGAAGCGCTATGCAGAGCGTCTCACCGGCATCGTCAAGCCGGCGCATATGCCGGCCGCCAATCGCTCCGCCTGGGCCCAGTATGCGATCGAAACCCCGGTGCGCGACGGACTGAAGGCGCATCTGCAGAGCCAGGGCATTCCGTCGGTGATCTACTACGTCAAGCCGCTGCACCAGCAGCTGGCCTATCAGCGCTTCCCGCGCACGCCCGGCGGACTGGCGGTGTCGGAGGCGCTGCCGCAGAGGATCCTCTGCCTGCCGATGCATCCCTATCTCAGCGAAGCCGACCAGGACCGCATCTGCGACGAGATCGCCGGTTATGTCGGGCATAACGCGGCGATCGCGGCCGAATAGGATCAGGCGGGCAGCGGCGACGTCTCGGCGCCCATCTTCCGCAGCATGGCTTCCGCTTCCGGCGCCCGCTCCGAGCGAGCGATGAACCCGCCGCCGAAGACGCGCGCACCGTCTCCCTCGCCGTCGTAGAGCACG
The DNA here is from genome assembly GCF_023954305.1 of Mesorhizobium sp. NCBI lineage: Bacteria > Pseudomonadati > Pseudomonadota > Alphaproteobacteria > Hyphomicrobiales > Phyllobacteriaceae > Mesorhizobium > Mesorhizobium sp. Next base: position 3,260,861 of record NZ_JAMLIG010000001.1, read on the forward strand.
CAGGCCTGGCCCGTGGCGACGCCCTGTTCGCCCGCGGCAAGTTCCACCTGGGCGTGTCCGTCCGTCCAGCGCAGCAGGGCGGGAGCGGGGCGGCGGGTCGAACGAACCCGCGCGAAGAGCTCGACGCCCGACGCCGGCAGGTCTTCCAGCGGCGCGTCGCCCAGCCAGTTCATGTCGCGCAGGATCACCTTGCGAGTCTCCAACGCCTCGCGCGGTCCGACGACGACGCGCGCATGCGCCGCGTCGATATGCACGACATAGAGCGGGTCGCCGGTGGCCACGCCAATGCCGCGGCGCTGGCCGATCGTGTAGTGCAGAATGCCGTCGTGGCGGCCGAGCACGCGCCCATCGAGATGGACGATTTCGCCCGGTGACGCCGCCTCGGGCCTGAGCTTGGCGATGATGTCGGAATACTTGCCCTGGGGCACGAAGCAGATGTCCTGGCTGTCCTGCTTCTGGGCGACGGAGAGGCCCATCTCCGCGGCGAGCTCACGCACGCGCGGCTTCGGCAGGTCGCCGAGAGGAAAGCGCAGGAAATCGATCTGCTCCTGCGTCGTGGCGAACAGGAAATAGCTCTGGTCGCGATCCGCGTCGACCGGCCGATAGAGGGCACGATGGCCCCCATTGGCGCGTGAGCGGATGTAATGGCCGGTGGCGAGCGCGTCGGCGCCGAGATCGCGTGCCGTGGCCAGGAGGTCGGCGAACTTGACGGTCTGGTTGCAGGCCACGCAAGGGATCGGCGTCTCGCCGGCGGCATAGCTTGCCGTGAACGGGTCGATCACCGCCTCGCGAAAGCGCTGTTCGTAGTTGAGCACGTAGTGGGGAATGCCGAGGGTCTCCGCCACGCGGCGGGCGTCGTCGATGTCTCGCCCGGCGCAGCAGGAGCCGGGCCGATGGGTCGCGGCGCCGTGGTCGTAGAGCTGGAGAGTGACGCCGACGACATCGTAGCCCTGTCGCTTGAGCAGGCCGGCTACGACTGAGGAATCGACGCCGCCCGACATCGCCACGACGATGCGGGTATCTTCGGGACGTCGGGGAAGGTCGAGGCTGTTCGTCGTCATCGCTGCATGGCCGTGCGGAATGAGGGTCTTGGGACTGATGGCAATATAGGTCAAGTCCCCGGCATCCGCCACGAGGCCAATCGGGACGCTCTCCGTCACAACAGAAAATCCAATCAAATCAGTGTCTTAAAAGCCTTCGAATTGGATTGTTCCGCTTAGGCAATTTTTAAACCTGTGGCGGTATTGTGGTTTGGATCGAGTGTGAGTGCGCAGTTTAGAGAGTATGATGACCGATCTGATCAGACCTCGCGTCAAGTATGTCATCGGGCCGGACGGCAGTCCGCTTACCATTGCCGACCTGCCGCCGTCGAATACGCGCCGCTGGGTGATCCGACGCAAGGCAGAGGTCGTCGCCGCCGTCCGGGGCGGACTGCTCAGCCTCGAAGAGGCATGCCAGCGCTACAAGCTGACCACCGAGGAATTCCTGTCCTGGCAGGCGTCGATCGACGAATACGGCCTCGCCGGCCTGCGCACCACCCGGATACAGCAGTACAGGCACTAACTGGCATTCAGATTTCGAACTCCGCGGCAAAGTCCTCGAGTTCGGCACTGGCGGCGGCATAGGCGCGCCGGACGAAATCTTCTCCTTGACAGCGATCTCCATGAGCTTCTCCAGCGCCACGTCGCCAAACAGCGCGCGCGCATGCGAGGGATTGCCCGGCCGACATGAGCGGTATCACATTCTCGGCCGTGACCGGTCTGCGGCTGGCATTGCGAACCGCCGAAAGCGCAGTCTGCATGGGATCATGGGGCACGGTCGACCTCAAGGCTTTGCGATCAGTCTGTATGCGGCCTCGATCATTCCAACAATCATATCGGCGAAGATGCCGAGCGGCAAAATGTCGGAGCCGGTCTCCTTCGGATCACGCATCGCGAGATCATCGAGGCGTCGCAGGAGTTGCGGCTTTCGGGTCGATGAAGCCTTGACGGCACGCTCGGCCGACACCGGATCGCGCGCATGGACGCAGACAAAATCGAAGACATCGCGCGGCTTCAGCAAGGCGGCACGATGGAAGAGCTTCGTCGCAAGTATCTCCTCCGTGGTGCCTCACGCCACGACTTCGCGCCGTTTCACCAGCGCCGCGGCCGCTACCGTCAAGGCCACCGATCCGGCGAAGAACCACAGCCCTGGCTGCGTAAAGGCGGTCGCAAGGCCGCTGGTCTTGGCGGCGAAGATCACCAGCGCGACCAGCACCACGTCCAGCATCGACCAGTTCGAGAGCGCCCGGAACCAGGCCGGCAGCCGCCGGTCGTCGTCCGACTGGGCGAAGGCGGCGGCATGGAGCAGATAGAGCTTCATTGCCGGAAATACGATCGAGAAAGCCAGGATGAGGGTAGCGACGAGCCAGTCGCCGGAGCGCCATAGTCCGGCAACCATCGCGATGAGCGACGGCTCGTCGGAAAGCAACAGGAACCGTTCGACGCGAACCAGCGGCAAGGTGATACCGAGCGCGAACGAGAAGGTGGCGCCGAACAGCACGGCCGGGAGCAGGAACCGCATCCTGTTGCTATAGCGAAGGAATGCGTCCGGCGTAAGCTTCGCGCAAGCGGATCAGGCGATACCCCGAAAAGGGGGGTGAGGTGTCAGCCGACGGCGCGGCGGGCGTCGGTCTCGAGGTCTCGCTGCCGGGTGTCGCGGTTTTCCAGCATTTCGGCCTTGGCGAGTTCGTCTTCCGCTTCGGCCAGGGCGGCCTCTGCGCCCGCCTTCTGCTGCAGGAGATCGTGCTGCGAGGTCTTGAGGTTGTCGCGGCGCATGCGCGCCGCTTTGGCGAAGGTGGGATATGCGAAGTGGTTGATGTCGGTGATGCCGGACTTGCGCTCCTCCGAGGCGATCTGCGCGTCGAGCTCGTTGGCCATCCGTTCGAATTCGGCGACCATCATCTCGATCTGAATAAGCTGACGACGCTTCTCGCTTGCCTGGAATTTCTTCAGCCTGACGAGATTCCCGCGTGACTTCATGACGACGAACTCCAGAACACGAACCCAACTCGACAACACATCGGATCCGCCGGGTCGGGCGGGCCGTACGCATCTCCGGGAGGCTATCCGTCGTGCCAAACAAAATCCTAAGGCGTGGCGGACTTGGTAACCTTTCGTTTACGCGCATTGTTAATCATACGGATGATGGCTTAAGGGCCGGTAAAAATCGATCGGTGGGGACCGATATTCGGAGACAACGAATCTGGAACGCCAACTTACGGCGATTTCCTAATTCGTCGCTTGAAGAACGTCGGTGGGTGATTCACGATTGGATTCAAATGCGTGCTTCGAAGAGTTGCAGGATCTGATTGTCCTTGCTTTGTGGAATCAGATTTTGTTAACCATTCGGTGGCAGCCTCTGAGTCAGGCAATCACTGTCCTTGGCCGGGATTGATGCTCCGGGTCCGGCGGCGGAGAAGGGGAATGAAATGCGCGTCTTGCTGATTGAAGATGACAGTGCAACGGCCCAGAGCATCGAGCTCATGCTCAAATCGGAGAGCTTCAACGTCTACACGACGGATCTCGGCGAAGAAGGCGTCGATCTGGGTAAGCTCTACGATTACGACATCATTCTCCTTGACCTCAATCTCCCCGACATGTCCGGCTATGAGGTGCTTCGCACACTGCGCCTCTCCAAGGTGAAGACCCCGATCCTGATCCTGTCCGGCATGGCCGGCATCGAGGACAAGGTCCGCGGCCTGGGCTTCGGCGCCGACGACTATATGACCAAGCCTTTCCACAAGGACGAGCTCGTGGCGCGTATCCACGCGATCGTCCGTCGTTCGAAGGGCCATGCCCAATCCGTCATCGCTACCGGCGATCTGATCGTCAATCTCGACGCCAAGACGGTCGAGGTCGGTGGCCAGCGCGTGCATCTGACCGGCAAGGAATACCAGATGCTGGAGCTGCTCTCGCTGCGCAAGGGCACCACGCTCACCAAGGAGATGTTCCTCAACCATCTCTATGGCGGCATGGACGAGCCGGAGTTGAAGATCATCGACGTCTTCATCTGCAAGCTCCGCAAGAAGCTCGACGCCGCATCGGGCGGTCAGAACTACATCGAGACGGTCTGGGGTCGCGGCTACGTGCTGCGAGAGCCGGAAGACCTGCGCGCCAGCGCCTGATCCAGGCAATTCCGCGGACAGATCAGCGACAGCCTCCGGCACCAGTTGCGGTTGACGCAGCCGGGGCTTTGCCTTGCGCTATTCGCTCAGGCCGCTGCTCGCTCAGGCCGCTGCCTGCAGTTGGCGGAAGCGCTCGAGCAGTTGCGGTCTGTTGAACGGCTTCAGCACGAAGCCGGCGGCACCGGCCCGCTTGGCCCGCATGATTGCGCCCAGATCGAACTGCGATAGACAGATCATGATGCGCGGGCGCACGACAGCCGGAATGGCCACAGCCTGGCGGATGAATTCGACCGTCGCCATGTCCGGCAGCCCACCGTCGACGACGATGATGTCAGGCATCTGCGCCGCGCACATATCCAGCGCCTGCGCTCCGGTCGACGCTTCAACGACCAACATATCAGGACCCGTAAGGATGCGCTTGGCGACCTTTCGGATCACACTGGAGTCGTCCACGATCATACAGCGCTTCATTGGTCTGCCTCTGGTTCGGCGGCCCCGCCGCATGTAGCCGCGGTTCCAACGAGCCAGACCTTAAAGCGGGGACGGTAAAAATCCGTCAAAACCAATGCTTAAAAATCTATTCATCGACACGTTATGCGCGAGTCCCGATAAATTTCGATCTAGCGTCGAAATATTCCGACAATTGAGCCAGCATTCAGCGCGCGGAGAACACGATCTCCTCGGCGCCTGCGCGGATCGAGATTTCCATGCCTGCCTCGCGAGCGAGCAGCAGCGTGTAGTAGGGCTGGACCGAATGCGCGTCGATCGGCTCCGAGGGTTTGCCGCCGGAGTGCAATTCAAGGAACTTCGGCGGCACCCGCACCATCGGCCCGGCGGCCGCGATTGTGAACACCGGCGCGGTGTCGAGATCGTCGAGGCTGACGCGCAGCTTGCCGCCGCGCGGGATCGCGCCGATCGCGACAAGGATCATGTTGAGGATCAGCTTCACCTTGTTCTTCGGCAGAAGCGCCCGCTTGCCGACCCATTCGAGCTCGGGTTTCTCGTTCTTGACATAAGCGACGGCGACGGCTTCGGCGTCACCCGTATCGATCTGCATTCCCGCGGAGCCCGCGGCGCCGAAGGCGATCCGAGCGAACTGCAGCCGGGCCGAGGCGTTTCGGGCGCTGGTGCGGATCAGGTTCATCGCATCTTCGTCTGCGCCGCCTTCGTCGAGCAGTTCGAGGCCATTGTTGATGGCGCCGACCGGCGAGATGATGTCGTGGCACACCCGGCTGCACAGCAGCGCCGCCAGTTCCGGAGCCGAGAGCGTGAACAGATCCGCCATTTCCGAGAAATCCCCTGATGCGTCAAATCAACGAAACATGCGGACCCGACCCCCGCGACGGATTGCGAATCAACAGCAGAACCCGCGAGTTCGCGATATACGCCGAGCCTAGGACGGGCAACAACGGCTGCGTGCGCCGCAACGCGAGCCATCAAAGAAACACGATCATTTGACGGATTAATGGTTGAAAAAGAATTAGCGCCTAGGGTTGCCGAAGGATTGCCAGCGGCCGCAGAGCCGCGGCGGACAGGCGTCGGATCAGGGTGCTCCCAGGAAGGGAGAACGAAGCAATGTTTCTCAAGTTCTTGGTGCGGGGGTTCCGTACCTTGTCGGCGGTCGTCGCCGTCCTCACGCTGTCTTTGACGCTCGCCTCACAGGCGCGCGCAAACGAGTATACGGCGCAGGAAATCGTCGATTCCGGACACAGATTCTTCGGCGCGACGTCGGGCGGCCTGGCGACCGTGGTCGAGAAGATCTTCGCCTCCTACGGACTGCCGAACGGCTATGTCCTCGGCGAGGAAGGCTCCGGCGCCATCGTCGGCGGCCTGACCTATGGCGAAGGCACGCTCTATACCAAGAACGCCGGCGATCACCGCGTGTTCTGGCAGGGGCCTTCGCTCGGCTGGGATTTCGGCGGGCAGGGTTCGCGGACGATGATCCTGGTCTACAATCTCGACACGATCGAAGCCGTCTACGGGCGCTTCGGCGGCGTCGCGGGCTCTGCCTACATCGTCGCTGGCCTCGGCTTCAACGTCATGAAGAACGGCCGCGTGCTGCTGGTCCCGGTCCGCACCGGAGTCGGCGCCCGGCTCGGCGTGAACGTTGGCTATCTGAAGGTGACCGACCGGCCGACCTGGAACCCTTTCTGAGCCGCGACGCCGGCATTAGGGTTAAGCGAAAGTAAATCGCATCGGGACTGGATTCGCCGGGTCCCGATGTGGCACATCTTGCGGGCCGCTCCCGCGGGGGCGGAGAGATGTCGCGTCCTTGCCGGATCGCCCGCGTGGCGCGACGGCCGAACCGCCCGGAACAACCCAGTTGATACAGTCCATCCTGTTCTTTTCGCTGGGCTTTCTGACCGCCGGCTTTCTTGCCCTGATGGTCGCCCCGGCAATCTGGCGCAGGGCCGTCAGCCTCACGCGCCAGCGGTTGGAAGCATCCCTGCCGCTTTCGGTCAATGAGATCCAGGCCGATAAAGACCGCATGCGGGCGGAGTTTGCGATGTCGACGCGCCGGCTCGAGATGAGCATCAAGAGCTTCCGCGACAAGGCGTCGGCGCAGATCATCGAGATCAATCGCAACCGCGAGGAACTGAGGCGGCTAGCCGAAGAGCGCGCGGCGCGCGACAAAACGATCACAGAACTCGAGGCGCGGGCCGGCGAATTGCGGGCGGAGCTGAGAAGCCGCGAGGAACAGTTGCAGCGCCTCGCCGACCGCCTCGCCGAGACCGAACAGGTTCTTGAAAACCGCGCGCGGGAGATCGAGCGGCTCGGCCAGATGTATGACGAAGCGGCGCTGTCGGCCAGCAATCGGCAGATCGAGCTGGTCGCGCGCGAAAGCGAGTTCGACCGGATGGCCGGCAATGTCGGCGCGCTGCAGAACGAGCGAAAGGAAGCCGAAAGGCGCCTGCGCGAGATGGCTGCCGAGAGCCGGGCGGCGCAGCAGGCGCTCAAGGACGAGCGCAAGCGGTCGGCGGAACTCGACCGCAAGCTCGAGAGGCTGATGTCCACCGTCTCAGACCGGGAGGAGAAACTGGCGCGGCGCGAAAAGGAACTGGCGCGCATCCGCGACCAGATGAAGACGGCCTCGGTCGGCTCGAACGATCTCGACTCGAAACTGACACAGGCCCAGGCCGACCGGGTGAAGCTCGAGGCGGAGGTTGCCGAACTGCAGCTCCAACTCGCGACGCTCCTGTCCGGCGGCACCGGCAGCGACGCCGACAAAGCGGTAGCCAGCCTGCAGAAAGATCGCGACCGCCAGGCGGAGCGGCTCGCCACGCTGGTGCGAGAGAACAAGAAGCTGCGCGCGGACCTCGACGCGATCGAAAGGGCGAAGGCGGGCGACTGGGAGGTCGAGCGCCGCGACAGCGCGCTCCTGCGCGAGCAAATCAATGACCTCGCCGCCGAAATGGTGCATCTCACCGCGATGATCGACGGCGCCAATTCGCCGATACCGCAGATTCTCGCCGCGGCGCAGGAGGGTTCCGGCGAAGGCGGTGACCAGATCGTCAGCCTCGCCGATCGCGTCAAGGCGTTGCAGAAGGCGGCGTCGGCGAAGTCAGCGACGCCAGAGCCGGTGCAGGGCAACCGCTGAGGCGGCGGCGACATTCAGGCTGTCGAAGTCTTCCGCGATCGGTATCCGCACCGTCGTCAGCCGCGACATGAGCGCATCCGGCAAGCCGTGGCCCTCGCTGCCGAGAAGCAACGCCGTGCGCCCGCAGGCGGGAACCTCGCCGATCTCCATTTCGCCACGCGGCGACAACGCGAGGATCTGGAAGCCCGCCGCATTCAGGCCGGCGATCATATCGTCGAGGCTGCCGGCCCGGGCGAAAGGCGTCTTGAGGACCGCGCCCACCGAGACCCGGATCGCCTTGCGGTAGAACGGATCGCAGCAGGTCGGCTCCAGCACCACTCCGTCCGCGCCGAAGGCGGCGGCGTTGCGAAAAATGGATCCCATATTGTCATGGTTCGAGATACCCGCCAACGCCACCACCAGAGCATTGTCCGGCAGGCTGGACAGCAGATCAGCGACCGACTGTGCCGCCGGCCGTTTGCCGATCGCCAGGATGCCGCGATGGATATGGAAGCCGGCGATCCTGTCCATCGTCGCGGCATCCGCGACATAGACGGGAACTCGATCCGGGATCATCGGCAGCAGTTCGTCGAGCCCCCCGACACGGTTTTCGAGCAGCAGCACGGCCTCGGTCTCATAGCGGGCGGCCGAGAGCAGCACGTTGAGCACGACCCGGCCCTCCGCCACGAACCGACCCTCGCGGCCGACGAGGTCGCGTTCGCGAATGTCGCGAAAGGCGGCGATGCGTGGGTCTTCGGGGTCGTCGATGCGGATCAGTCGGGTCAAGGCTACCTGTCGAGATCGCGGGGGTTCCAGCGTGCGAGGAGCGCGGAGTTCGTTACCACGGAGACCGACGAGAACGCCATCGCCGCTCCCGCCAGGATCGGCGAGAGCATGCCGAATGCCGCGAGCGGAATACCGATGACGTTGTAGAGGAAAGCCCAGACGAGATTGTGCGTGATCGTGCGCCGCGTCCGCCGCGCGATGTCCAGCGCGGCGGGCACCAGCCGCAGGTCCGGCCGCATCAGCGTGATCGCCGCCGCCTCGCGGGCGACGTCGGTGCCCGACGACATGGCGATGCCGAGCCCGGCGGCGGCAAGCGCCGGCGCATCGTTCAGTCCGTCGCCGACAAAGGCGATGGATTTCGGCTCGTCGGCCAGGCCGCGCAGGGACTCGGTCTTGTCCTCCGGGAGCAGCGAAGCGCGATAGTCGGCGAGGCCGATGTCGGCGGCGATGGCGCGAGCGGCGTCCTCGTTGTCGCCGGTGAGCATGACGGTGCGGACGTCCTCGGCGGCCAGCGCCCGCAGCGCCGCCGCCGCCTCCGGGCGGGGACGGTCGGCGAACAGGATTGCGCCGCTCAATTCACCATCGACGGCGACGAAGGACAGCGTACCGACCCCCTCGAAGCGTGCCTTGAGGGCATCGACCCGATTCTGCGGGATGCCGAGTTCGCTCATCATCCGCGCATTGCCGACGGCGACCGACGCAGCGGCGACGGTTCCGCTCATGCCCTTGCCGCGCGTAGCGGAAACGCCCGTAGCCGTCATCTCGGCTCCTGGCTCCGACTGGGCCCGTGCGACCAGGGCGCGGGCGAGGGGGTGCTCGCTGCGCGCTTCTATCGCCGCCGCCTTGCGCAGCAGCGCGGCAGTGTCGCCGTCCGCGGCGACGACCTCGACCACTTCCGGGTGACCGATCGTCAGCGTGCCGGTCTTGTCGAAGGCCACGACCTTGATCGCCTCGGCCTTTTCCAGCGTCGCGACATCGCGAATGAGGATGCCGGCCTTTGCCGCCGCACCCGTCCCGGCGACGAGCGCCGTCGGCGTGGCGAGACCGAGCGCACAGGGACAGGCGATGACGAGCACCGCGATCGCCGCGTCGAAGCCGGCGGCGAGATCGCCTGCAATCCACCAGCCGAGGAAGGTCAGCGCCGCGACGGCGATGATGACCGGAACGAATACCGCCGAGATGCGGTCGACCAGGCGCTGTACCGGCGCCTCGGACAGCTGTGCGTCCTCGACCAGTTGCGCCATGCGCGCGAGCCGCGTGTCGGCTCCGACGGCCGAGACGCGCACCTCCAGAACGCCGTCGCCGTTGACGGTGCCGGTGATGACCGGGGCACCTTCGGACTTGTCCACGGGGAGGCTCTCGCCGGTGACCAGCGATTCGTCGAGGCTCGACGCGCCGGCGACGATGACACCGTCGGCGGGGACGCGCGCACCGGGCCGCACGAAGACGACGTCGCCGGGCGAGAGGTCACCCGAGGCGACGATCTCGGTTCCGGACGCAGTCTTCCGCTCGGCCTGAGGCGGCTGGAGCCTGCCGAGCGCGGCAAGTGCTGCCGACGCGCCCTGCCTGGCGCGGGCCTCCAGGTATTTGCCGAGCATGATCAGGGTCAACACGACCGCCGCGGCCTCGAAATAGAGGTGGCCGTGGACGTTGCCGGTCCACACCATCCACAGCGAATAGAAATAGGCGGCCGAGGTGCCGAGCGAGACGAGCACGGCCATGTTGGCGCCGCCGCCGCGCAGCGCCGCCCAGGCTTCGCGGTAGAAGCGGCTTCCCGAGATGATCATCACGCCGGTGGCAAGTGCTGCCTGAGTCCAGGGGCCGATCCAGGCATGCCCGGTCCCCAGCATCATCGGCAGCATGCCGACGACCAGGGGGATCGAGAGCAGCGCCGAGACAGCGAAACGGACGAGCGTCTGGCGTTCCTCGGCGCGCCGCGCCGCCTCCCGCGCCTCGTCGGCCTTGCGCTGCGCCGCGCGGTCGTCCGGGCGTAGCGTCGCGCCATAGCCGGCGCGTTCGACCGCCGCGATCAGCTTCGCCGCGTCGATGTCGCCGTCGATCTCGAGGCTGGCGCGTTCCAGCGGAAGATTGACGTCCGCGCGGCTCACGCCGTCGACGCGCGACAACACCTTCTCGACGCGTGACGAGCACGCGGCACAGGTCATGCCCGTGATGTCGAGCGCTACCTTGGTCATGGATTCCTCGCTTGGCGGGAGGTTCAGCCCGCGAGGCGGGCGTCGTAGCCGGCGTCTTCGACCGCGGTGAGGAAGCGGGCCGGGTCGGCGCCGCTTTCGGTCTCGATCAGCGCCTCGGCCTTGGCGAGGTCGACCTTCGCCGATTTCAGGCCGGCGACGCCTGACAGAGCCTTCTCGACCGAGCGGACGCAGCCGCCGCAGGTCATGCCTTCGATCTTCAATGTGAATTGCATGGTCATGTCTCCAGTTGGAGTGGAGATAGGGCTTCCAGTCGATGGAAGGTCAAGGGCGCCGGAAAAGAAATATCCGGGCTCTCCGTCAGCCCAGCGCGGCGCGAGCTTCCTTGGCCATTTCGACCAGCTTCAGATGCGCGTCGCGCGGGGCGGCGAGCGGCTGCTCGAAGAAGATGCGCAGCACTGTGTCGCCGAGCGCGAGGTCGATGCCGTCTGGGTCGAGGCCCGTCATGCGCCAGTCGCCTTCCCCGGCACCGGCGAAATGCCTCGCGTAGCGCGCGACCGCGTCGGCATGGTCCTGGTTCATGTGGTCGAGGGCGGATTGCTCCGAAAGGGCGAAGTCGGCAATGGGGCCTGACGAGAGCAGGTCCTCACGAGTCAGGAGGTAGGCCTTGCCGAAGCCGCCGTTCAGGCTCGCCCTGTCGATCTCGAGCCGAAAGAAGGCGAAGTCGCCGAGGCCGACATAGAGCTTCGCCTTCGGGTTCTTGTTCAGGTAGCGCCGTTCGGCGCGCGCCCAGTCGCTCGTATCGCGCTCGAGGCGCTGCGCCCGGCAGGCGAGGGAAATGCGGGGATGCGCCAGCGGATCGCCTTTGCCGACTTCCCCCAACAGCAGCGAGCAGCGCGGATTGGCGACGATGGCGGCGGTATGGGCGGAGAGACCGGAGACGAGGATCAGCGGGCAGCCATCCGTGTCGGTCGCCACCCCGACGCGGCTCGCCAGCGGCGCGCCGCTCCCGGGTTCGATCGCCGCCAGCGCGCCGTAGCGCGAGGCGCGCAGCAGGGTCTTGGCAAGGCGGATGGCGTCGGCGTCGGTTTCCCGGATCACGTCCTTCGGCTTGTCGTTCATCGCGCCCCGCAAGAAATCCTGACTTCTACGCTCCTCTTATTTCACAATCGGACGCCTTCGCAAGACGCCTATTTCGGCGCCATGCGGATCGCGCCGTCGAGGCGGATCACTTCGCCGTTCAGCATCTGGTTCTCAACGATGTGGACGGCGAGCGCGCCGTATTCGGCCGGTTCACCGAGGCGGGGCGGGAAGGGCACCTGCTTGCCGAGCGAATCCTGCGCCTCCTGCGGCAGGCCGGCGAGCATCGGCGTCTTGAAGATTCCCGGCGCGATGGTCATGACGCGGATGCCGGCACGGGCAAGGTCGCGCGCCACCGGCAGGGTCATGCCGACGATGCCGCCCTTCGACGAGGAATAGGCGGCCTGACCGATCTGGCCGTCATAGGCGGCGACGGAGGCCGTGTTGATGATCACGCCGCGCTCGCCGCCCTCCAGCGGATCGAGCGTCTCGGCGCGCACCGCCATCAGGCGGATCATGTTGAACGAGCCGATGAGGTTGACTTCGATCACCTTGCGGTAGACGTCGAGCGAATGGGCGCCCTCCTTCGAGGTCGTCTTGGCGGCGATGCCTATGCCGGCGCAGTTGACGAGGATGCGCGGCTTGCCAAGCTTGTCGTCGACCTCGGCAAACGCCTTCTCGCCGCCCTCGGCGCTCGACACGTCGCACCTCACCGCGATGCCGCCGATGTCGGCCGCCACCTTCTGGGCGCGCTCCATGCCGACGTCGAAGATCGCGACCTTGGCACCCTTGGCCGCGAGTGCGCGCGCCGTCGCCTCGCCGAGCCCGGAGCCGCCGCCGGTGACGATCGCGACCTGTCCTGATGGGTTCATGCCTGTTCTCCTCCGTGAGCTTCAATGTCCGCGCCATGCCTATCGATCCGCGCTGCCCGGTGCAACATGTCCAAACGACGCGATGGCGGGACGCCCCGCCGCTTCCGGTTGCTCCGGGTTTTGCCCGCCGCCATTTCCCGGTTACATCGCGCTGCGACACCGGCGTCGATTCTGATTGGGGGAATGCATGGCGCAACCAGCGAAACGTTTCCGGATGTCCAGGAGGGCGCTTCTGGGCCTCGCGATCGTCGGCGGCGGCGTGGCCTGGGCGGGCGCGACCACCGCGCGGCTGATGCGGGCGCCGTCGGGCGCGAAGGACGCGGGACGGATCGCCGACCTGGATGGCGTGGCGCTGGCGCAGGAGCCGAACTTCGACAATCCCTATTACGATCCGTCGCTGCCCTGGGTCTCGGAAGGCGGCACGATCAACGACGTCAGCGCGTTGTCGCGCACGCCCGTCTATGGCGTCGTCAAGGTCGCCGAGGAGAAGCATGTCTCGGACGCGCTCGCCTTCGCCCGCGCCAACAACCTGTCGATCTCGCTTTCCGCCGTGCGCCATTCGATGGGCGGGCAGGCCTTCGACGACCACGCCATCGTGCTCGACATGATGGGGCTGAATTCGATCGCGGTCGACGAAGGCGCGATGACCGTGACGGTCGGGCCCGGCGCCACCTGGCACGACATCCAGAACAAGCTGCATCCCCGCTTCGCCGTGAAGGCGATGCAATCGACCGACATCTTCTCCGTCGGCGGCTCGATCTCTGTCAACGCCCACGGCATGGACCACCAGGCGGGCTCTATCGTCGGCTCGGTGAAGTCGCTGGAGGTGATGCTGGCCGACGGAACGAAGGTGACGTGCTCTCCGACCGAGAACGCCGACCTGTTCCGGCAAGTGGTCGGCGGCTACGGCCTGTTCGGCGTGGTGTTGAAGGCGACGCTGGAGATTGTGCCGAACACCGTCTACCATACCTCGCGCGCGATCATCCGTTCGGACGACTTCCCAAAACTGTTCGAGACCGAAATGGTCGGAGACAAGGATCTCGGCCTGTTCTACGGCCACCTGTCGACTGCCCGGTCGAACTTTCTCGAAGACATGATCGTCTATCGCTACGACAAGGTGGCGGAGACCGCTCCCGCCGACATGGGGCCGCTCGCCGCGCCGGGCATGGTCGGCGTCAAGCGGCTGATCATGAACCTCGCCAAGCGCGGGGAGATCTTCCAGTCGTTCAAGTGGTATATGGAAAAGGAACTCGAGCCGGAGTTCGAGAGCTGCACCGTGCCGCGCACCGCGGCAATGGGCGAGGGCGAGGCCTGCCTCGTCTCGCGCAACAATCCGATGCACGATTCGGTGCCCTATCTCTTCAACCATCTGCGGGAAGAGACCGACATCCTGCACGAGTATTTCTTCCCGCGGGCGGAATATAACGCCTTCATCGCCGGCGCCCGCGAGATCCTGCGCAGGAGCGAGCTGCCGCTGCTCAACGCCTCGATCCGCGTCGTGCATGCGGAGGACACGGCGCTGACCTACGCGAAGGAAGACGCCTTCTCGCTCGTCCTCTACATCAACCAGAAGACCGACGAGGACGGCAATGTGAAGATGCGGGCGCTGACACGCGAGCTGGTCGACCTGACACTGAGGCACCGCGGCCGCTTCTTCCTGCCCTACCAGCTGCATTACACGCGGGCGCAGCTGATGGCGGCCTATCCGGAACTGCCGGTCTTCCTGGCGAAGAAGCGGGAGTACGATCCGCGCGAGCTGTTCACGTCGACGTTCTATCGGGGATTGAAGGCGGCGGCAGGCATGGCATAGTGGGCGCAACAACGCCGCGAGGTGTCCGGATGTCTGGTTTTTTCGGAACGGATGCACAGATCGACTTGCAGCGCCTGACGCTGGAGAAGCGGGCGCTGATCGACGAGACCCCCGGCCTCTACAATGCGGGACGCTTCTACGGTGCGGACGACCCGGACCGCATCGGATGGGATGGCATCGACGCGATCCTGCGCGAGCAGGGAATGCTCGGGTTCAGGATGATCTCGCCCGCGCAGCGCAGCGCCTATTCCCCGGGCCTTGCCGAACGAGGATACCGCTTCGACACCTGGGACACGATGATCGCGGACCGCGAGACGATGCGTCCTAAGATCGACGCGATCCTGGCGAACGGGCTGCCCGACGGCCTCGTGCTTGCGCCGGCGCTGACCGAGGCCGAAGGCGCTGCCACCCGGCGCGTCCAGCAGTTCGTTTCGAACGCCGGGATCGTGCCCTTTCCCGGGGCGCTGCTGATCGAGGGGCACGGCCAGGCAAGCGTGATCATCGCTGACCGGGACGGCAATCCGATTGCCTTCGCGCATGGCTGCTTCCCGCACAATCGCTTCAGCCCGCACCAAAGGAGCGCATGGGTCGGACTGGTCGCGGTCGATCCGAAGGCGCGGGGGCTCGGGCTCGGGAAGATCGTCAACGCACTGGCGATCCGGCGGATGGTGGACGAGTTCGGCGCCGAACGAGTCTACGAACTCGTGTCGCCGTCGAACGAAGCCTCGCGCCGGATGGTCGAGGCTTGCGGGCCGACGGTCGACGCCACGCTGCTCTGCGGCTCCGTCGTGCCCGACGGCGCCCAGCGCTTCACGCGCTGACGCGCGATCAGAACCACTCCGGCGTCACGGCCGTCTTGAGCCAGGACATCGTGTCGAGGGCGTGCCGCGAGGCGGTGGACCAGGTGCTGCCGACCGTGTCGCGCACCGAGACGTAGCCGTTGAGCGTCTTGAAGACCGTCGTGATGCGGCCGAGCCGGTCGGTCGAGACCTCGCCCTCCTTGCCCTCGGTCACGATAGAGCTTGCGGCGAGCCGGACCTGTTGCGCCGGGGAAGGCTGGGCGGTCGGGCCCGCCGACGCCATCACCGGCGTCTCGGACGTGTCGCGGCAGACGGCGATCACCAGCGGATAATTGTCCTGCTGCGTCACCACCCGCTTCCGGATGTCGGCCTCGCACTCCGCGACGCTCGCCCACTGCTGGTCGGCGGTGCGGATGTATTCGCACATCCTGGCGTCGCAATCGCAGCCGATCAGCGCCATTGCGACCAGACCTTCCTTGATCATGGTCCTGGTTCCCTTCTCTCACCGAAGGGATGACGGTCGATGGCGGCGCAAATTCGATCCAATCGGGGCGAACTCGCGGCGAAGTATTAAGCTTTGTTGCTGTGGCGCCAGAGCCACGATCGATCAGATTGGACCGTTCTGCCGGGTGAACTAGCGCCAAATCCTTCGGTCTTCGGCTTGGCCGTGCCACCAGCACGACCTCGCCGAAGCCCTCGACCTTGGCCCGAATTCCCTCCGGCAGAACAGTTCAATCGGATCGGACATGACTCCAGGCCACGCCTTACTCGGCCTTGAGCTTCTTGCGCGCCTTCTTCAACTTGCGCTTTTCCGCGCGGGCGGCTCCTGGCGCGGAGGCCGGAGGCTTCTTGTCGAAGTGCTTCTTCTTCGGACGCGGCCGGTCGGTCTCTGAGGCGAATTCGCGCCGCGGGCGGGCGGGAGCGGGCGGGGCGTCGGCGGCGAGCCGCGAGATGGTCACGCCCTTCTCGACCGCGCCGGGTTTGGCGATGGCCTTCGCATAGGCCTCGGCCTGGTCGGGAGCCACCTCGAAGCGGGTTTCCGTGTCGAGGATGCGGATCGAGCCGATGGCCGACTTGGTGACGCCGCCGGCCTTGCAGATCAGCGGCAGGAGCCAGCGCGGCTCGGCGCGCTTGTTGCGGCCGACGGAGATGACGAACCAGTCGCCGTTCTGGAAGCGGGTATCCGGACGCTCGCCTTTGGCCGGATCGTGCGGCGCGACGGGTCCGTCGGACAGATCCTCGGGTGCGGGCTGCATCGACAATTGCTGGCGGATGTAGGCGGCGGCCAGTTTTTCCGGGCCGTGGCTCGCCAGCAATTCGGCGGCGAAGGCCGCCTCGTCCTCGGTGAGCGGCTCCGACAGGGCCGGATCGGCGACGATGCGTTCGCGCAGCTTGAGGTCGATGTCGGCGGCCGACGGCGCGTTCATCTGCTGCGACTTCAGGTTGGCGAGCTTCAGCAGCCGGTTGGCGCTGCCGCGGCGGTGATGCGGCACGATGATGGCGCAGACGCCCTTGCGCCCCGCCCGGCCGGTGCGGCCCGAGCGGTGCAGCAGGGTCTCGGGGTTCGAGGGCAGGTCGGCATGGATGACCAGATCGAGATTGGGCAGGTCGAGGCCGCGGGCGGCGACGTCGGTGGCGACGCAGACACGCGCCCGGCCGTCGCGCATCGCCTGCAGCGCGTTGGTGCGCTCGGCCTGGGACAGTTCGCCCGACAGGGAAACGACGCGGAAGCCGCGGTTGGCCAGCCGGCTGGTCAGCCGCTTGACCGCCTCGCGCGTGGCGCAGAACACCAGCGTGTTGGTCGCGTCGAAATAGAGCAGCGAATTGATCACGGCGCCGTCGCGCTCGGAGGGCGAGACGAGGATGGTGCGGTATTCGATGTCGTCGTGCTGGGCGCCCTCGCTCACGACCTCGATGCGCTCGGCCTTCCTCTGGAATTTTCGCGCCAGCTGCTCGATCTGGGCCGGCACGGTGGCGGAGAACATCAGCGTGCGGCGGTCTTCCGGTGCTTCCGAGAGGATGAATTCGAGGTCCTCGCGGAAGCCGAGGTCGAGCATCTCGTCGGCCTCGTCGAGGACGACCGCGCGCAGATCCGACATGTCGAGGCCGCCGCGGGTGATGTGGTCGCGCAGGCGGCCGGGCGTGCCGACGACGATATGGGCGCCCTGGTCGAGCGCCCGGCGCTCGGTGCGCATGTCCATGCCGCCGACGCAGGAAGCGATCTTCGCGCCGGCCTCGGCATAGAGCCATTCGAGCTCGCGGCGGACCTGGATGGCGAGTTCGCGCGTCGGCGCGATGACCAGGCCGAGCGGGCGGCCGGCAGGGGGAAGGCGGTCGGCCTCGCCCATCAGGGCGGGCGCAATGGCGATGCCGAAGGCGACGGTCTTGCCGGAGCCGGTCTGGGCGGAGACCAGCAGGTCGCGGCCGCGGGCGCGATCTTCCAGCATGGCGGACTGGACGGCGGTGAGCGTTTCGTAGCCGCGTGCGGAAAGTGCTGCGCCCAGCGCCGGGGCGATGTCGGGGGAGACGGTCATGTCGAGGCTTTCGCTTGGCGCGGATGACGCGCACGAGTGGGCGGCGTATAGAGGGACGGGGGCTGGAGGTCAAATGGCGGGAGGAGGGGGGGGTAGGGGAGTAGGGTGCCGGTTCCTGCGCCTGCGTCATTCCGGGACCGCGCAGCGGGACCCGGACTCCAGCGCGCCGGCGTTGCCCATTCGGGACAAGCGCGAGGATGACGGCTGAGGGAGTTGGGCGCCGGGGACAGTTTACTTTTTTCCGCAGAAGGGCGCGGCCCGTGCGAGGTTTGCGCGAGCGGAAAGAAAGTAAACTGTCCCCTGCGGATCCTTACGACGTGTCGCAAAACTCGACCGGCGAGAAGGCCTCCCGAAGCCTCCGGGCGAACGCGTCGAGGCCGGGGAGCGGGTTGGCGCCGTCGCCGGCCTCGCCGGATGCCTGATCCTGCCGCCAGGCCGAGACGCGGTGGAGATAGGCGGCGATGCCGCTGATGACCGCCGCCAGCGCGCGCAGCGAGGCGGCGATGTCGAGCGCGTCGGCGGGTTCGGTGCCGTAGCGGACAAAGGGCAGCGCGGGCGACCAGAGCCGGCCGGCCGCGTTCCATGACGAGCCCGCGACGTAGTCCCGGGCGATCAGGTCGGCCTGCCGGGCCGCCCACAATACGCAGAAGCGCACCCAGGGCGTGTCGCCGGCAGCCCGTTCGGCGAGGGCGGCGAGCGCAAGCAGGGTCGAGACGATGCTGACCAGCACCTCCTGTCCCTTTCCTGTCGTCGCCTTTCCCCTCACCGCCGGCTCCTTTGCGTCGCACCGGGGCACATGATGCGGCAGGGCGGAAAGGGCGTGGATGAAAAAAGTGAATGGTGAGTGGTGAATGGTGAATGGGAACAAGGTGTTGTCGGCGAAAGACAATTTTTTCCGGGGGCGATCGATGCACGGGGGAGCCTCTATCTCCCCCTCGGGGGATATCTCGCGGCCGTCATCCCGGACGCCGGAGGCGATCCGGCACCCATTGATCGCCGGCAAGTGGGCACTGCCGGAAATGCCGCGGAGGCAGGCGTTTTCGGCGTGTAGCCGGAGAGAAGAATGGATACCGGCTGGCCTACGGCCGCCGGTATGACGGAGGTGTGGGGTGGAAGACGGAAGGGGCCGTCGGTCATGTCGCGGAGGCAGGCGTTTCCGGCGTGTAGTTGGAGAGAAGAATGGATACCGGCTGGCCCCGGCCGCCGGTATGACGGAGGTG
This sequence comes from Mesorhizobium sp., assembly GCF_023954305.1. Classification (NCBI taxonomy): domain Bacteria; kingdom Pseudomonadati; phylum Pseudomonadota; class Alphaproteobacteria; order Hyphomicrobiales; family Phyllobacteriaceae; genus Mesorhizobium; species Mesorhizobium sp. The sequence goes on from NZ_JAMLIG010000001.1 coordinate 3,279,858, forward strand.
TAGGGTGGAAGACGGCGGAGGGCGTGCTGTCGGTCGCTGGCCTTGGCAGGATCGGGCGGAGGATGGCGGAGGGGCAGCCACTAGTCTTTGCCCACGCAGGGATTGGTGCGCTCTTGTGCGGCCTGATCTGAGCGGGATAGTGATCACGGTCGGCAGTGCAGGCGGTCGTCTTGAGGCTCGTTTCCTACAACATCCAGTACGGCTTCGGCCTCGACGGCCGCTACGACCTGTCGCGCGCGGTGCCGTCCGTGGCGGATTGCGACATCATCGCCTTGCAGGAGGTGGAGCGGAACTGGCCGCGCACCGGGCTGGACGACCAGCCTGAGCTGATCGCGCGGATGCTGCCGGACCGCTACTGGGTCTACGGCCCGGCCTTCGACATGGATGCGAGCACGGTGGAGGACGGGCGCGTGGTGAATCGCCGCCGCCAGTTCGGCACGATGCTGATCTCGCGCTGGCCGATCGCCTGGTCGCGGCTGCACCTTCTGCCGATGCGGCGGATGACGCAGCGGCTGAACACGCAGAATCCGGCGCTGGAAGGGCTGATCCGCACGCCCGCCGGGCCGCTGCGCGTCTTCTCGCTGCATCTGGCCCATATCGACGCCGCCGAACGGCTGGAGCAGATCGACTGGCTGGTCGCGCGCCACCGCCGCGTGCCGCAGGAGGGCGGGCCGTGGAGCGGGCGCGACGACGAGCCGGAGCGTGCGTGGTCGAACGGTGAGCCGGAGCCGGAGGCGCCGGAGGACGCGATCTGGATGGGCGACTTCAACATGCTGCCGGGAAGCGAGGAGTATCGGCGGGTGGTCGAGGCGGGGTTCGTCGACGCGGCAGTGGCGGCTGGACACGCGCCGGATGCGTTCCATACGCATGAGCGGATGTTCGAGGGGGCGATGCAGTTTCGCCGGCTGGACTATTGCTTCGTCACACCGGGGCTGGCCGGGAGGGTGAGGGCGGTGTCGGTGGATGTGCAGAACCGCGCGTCGGACCATTTTCCGGTGCGGGTGGAGATGGATATGTAGCGGCGTCGGTATTCCTTCGCGCCCCCTCCGGCTTGCCGGCCAGAGGGGGGCGTGAGGGAACTCAAGCGCCGGGGACAGTTTACTTTTTCCCGCGGAAAGCGGTGCGCTTTCAAGGCTGGCGCCAGCGGGAAGAAAGTAAACTGTCCCCTTCGGCTGTGCCGGCTGCTGTGCCCATCGCCACCATCGCTGGCCGATACCCATTTGCCTAGCCGGCTGCTAAACAGCGCACGCGCCGCGCTCGCGGCGTGACCGGATCAGCGCATGTCCCTCACCGTCTTCCTCGCCGTTCTCGCCGCAGCCCTCGCGCATGCGTCGTGGAATGCGATGGTGAAGGTGAGGCTCGACCGGTTCGCCTCGATGACGCTGATGTTCGTCGGCATGGGCGTCTTCGCACTGCCGGTTCTGTTCCTCGTGCCGGTGCCTGAGGGCGTGACCTGGCTCTACATCCTCGCCTCGGTCGTCTTCCATACCGGCTACCGCTGGTTCCTCGTCAAGGCCTACGAGACGGGCGACCTGGCGCAGGCCTATCCGCTGGCGCGCGGCACCGCGCCGCTGATGACCACGATCGGAGGCGTGGTGCTGCTGGCGGAATTGCCAAGCGCGGTGTCGATGCTGGGCATCGCGCTCCTGTCGCTCGGCACACTGTCGATGTCGTTCAAGGGCGGCGATCCGACGGCGATCGGCGGCCGGGCGGTCGCCTATGCGCTGATCACCTCGATGTTCGTCGCATCCTATACGCTGTCGGACGGCGCGGGCGCGCGCAGTGCCGCGTCGGCCACCAGCTATATCGCCTGGCTCTATGTGCTTGACGCGATCTGGTGCGTGGCGATGGCGCTGATGCTGCGCGGCCGGCGCATCGTCGCCGTCATGGCGCCGGAATGGAAGACCGGGGCGCTGACCGGGGCGCTCGCGGCCGGCTCCTACTGGATCGCCGCATGGGCCTTTACCCAGGCGCCGATCGCCGCGGTCGCGGCCCTGCGCGAATCCTCGATCCTGTTCGCCATGCTGATCTCGGTCGCCGTGCTGCGCGAGGCGGTGACGGGATGGCGCATCGCCGCGGCGCTGCTGATCGTGGCAGGCGTCGTCGCGCTCAGGCTCGGATAATCCGGGCGCGGGCCGCAGCGCCACCTTTTCTCCACCACATTCATGCTGTCACACTCTTCGTCTAAGCGGCGGGGATCGTTGAGAGAGGGACCGATTCGATGAAGATTGCAGTTCTCGGCGGCGACGGTTTCGTCGGCTGGCCAACCTGCCTGCATTTGTCCAATGCCGGGCACGAAATCCACATCCTCGACAATCTGTCGCGGCGCTGGATCGACACCGAACTCGGCGTGCAATCGCTCACCCCGATGGATTCGATCCAGGAGCGGACGCGCATCTGGCACCAGGAGACGGGGCGCCGCATCCACTTCCACCTGATCGACCTGGCGAGGGACTACGAGATCCTGAAGCGCTGGCTCTCCGAGCAGAAGCCGGACGCGGTGATCCATTTCGCCGAGCAACGCGCCGCGCCCTATTCGATGAAGAGCGACCGGCACAAGAACTACACCGTCAACAACAACGTCAACGCCACGCACAACCTGCTCAACGCGCTGGTGGAGACGGGGCTCGACGCGCATCTCGTGCATCTGGGCACGATGGGCGTCTACGGCTATTCGACGGTGGGGGCGGCAATCCCCGAAGGTTACCTGCCGGTGGGCATCGAAACGATGGCCGGCGAGACGGTTTCCCAGGAGATCCTCTACCCGTCCAATCCGGGCTCGATCTACCATATGACCAAGTGCCTGGATCAGCTCTTGTTCCAGTTCTACGCCAAGAACGACGGGGTCAGGATCACCGACCTTCACCAGGGCATCGTCTGGGGCACGCATACCGACCAGACGCGGCGCCACGCCCAGCTCGTCAACCGGTTCGACTATGACGGCGACTACGGCACGGTCTTGAACCGGTTCCTGATCCAGGCGGCGATCGGCTATCCGCTGACCGTGCACGGCACCGGCGGGCAGACGCGGGCGTTCATCCACATCCAGGACTCGGTCCGCTGCATCGAGCTGGCGCTGAAGAACGCGCCGAAGCGCGGCGAAAAGGTGAAGATCTTCAACCAGATGACGGAGACGCACCGGGTGCGCGATCTCGCCGAGATGGTGGCGCGGATCGCCGGCGCGAAGGTCGCCTACCTGCCCAACCCGCGCAAGGAGGCGGCCGAGAACGACCTCGTGGTGAAGAACGATCAGTTCCTGGCGCTGGGGCTCGATCCGATCACGCTTGCTGACGGGCTGCTTTCGGAAGTGGTCGACGTGGCGAAGAAGTTCGCCTACCGCGTCGACCGCAGCCGCATCCCGGCAGTGTCGGCCTGGACCAAGGACATCGCGCCGACGCTGGAGCGCGATCCGGAAGGGAAGCGGCTGAGGAGCGTGGGGTAGGGGAGTGCTCCCTCCCCCTTGAGGGGAGGGTGGCGAACGAAGTGAGCCGGGTGGGGTCGTTGATGCCGAGCACTGCCGAGACGACCCCACCCGGCCGATCGCCTTTGGCGCCCGGCCACCCTCCCCTCAAGGGGGAGGGACCTCTGCACGCCTATGCCACGCTCGTCACCAATGCCGACTATGCGATGGGCGCGAGAGCGCTGGTGCGCTCGCTGAAGCTCACCGGGACCGAGGCCGAGATTCTCGTGCTGCACACGGGCGGGGTGGCGGCTGAGGCGCTGGAGCCGGTGGCGGGGCTCGGCGCGCGGCTGGTGCCGGTGGACCTTCTGCCGACCTCCGACGGCTTCAACGAGAGACATCAGCGGGCGAGGCTGCACGGCGCTGCACCCTTCACCAAGGGAACGAAGCCCGCCTTCCACACCCCGCTGGACAATTTCGCCAAGCTCAGGCTGTGGCAGATGGAGGAGTACGAGCGGATCGTCTTCCTCGACGCCGACACGCTGGTCGTGCGTTCGATCGACCGGCTGTTCTCCTACCCTGAATTCTCGGCGGCGCCGAACGTTTACGAGAGCCTTGCCGACTTCCACCGGCTGAACTCGGGCGTGTTCGTGGCCAAGCCGGCGAAGGCGACGTTCGAGGCGATGCTGGCAAGACTCGACGCGCCGGAGGCGTTCTGGCGGCGGACGGATCAGACCTTCCTCGAGAGCTTCTTCCCCGACTGGCACGGCCTGCCGGTGTTCGACAACATGCTGCAATATGTCTGGTTCAACCTGCCGGAGCTGTGGGACTGGAAATCGGTGCGGGTGATCCACTACCAGTACGAGAAACCGTGGGAGAACCACGCCAAGGCCGAGATGCTCAAGCCGCTGATCGAGCTGTGGCGGGCCTATTTCGAGGGCAGGGACATTCCCCACTTGGCGTCGCTGCCGGGGCCTTCGACGTCGGCCTCGGTACTCTAGGATGAAGAACCCCCTCACCGCCTCGCTCCGCTCGGCACCTCTCCCCCTGCCCGGGGGAGAGGAGGCGCCAATCGTCGAAGCTGCGTCTCCTCGCCCCCATGAAATGCGGGAGAGGTGGCCGGCGCAGCCGGTCGGTGAGGGGGTGCTTCGGCGCTGGGTTCATCAATGACCATCCTCGTCACCGGCGGTAGCGGTTTCGTCGGGCGCTTTGTCGTCGAGGCGTTGTTGCGGCGGGGGCGCAGGGTGCGGGTGACGGGGAGGACGCGGCCGGCGACGAGTCATTTTTCCGGGCCGGTCGAATTCGCCGAGGGCAGCCTCGATCCGCACCGCGACTGGGGCGCGGATCTGGAAGGCGTGACGCATCTGGTCCACGCTGCCTTCGACCATCTTCCCGGCCGATACCGGGGCGGGGAGGGGAGCGATCCGGCGAGCTTCCGTCGGCGCAATCTGGACGGGACGGTCGCGCTGCTCGAGGCAGCGAAGCGGGCGGGCGTGGGGCGGGTCGTGTTCCTGTCGAGCCGCGCGGTTTATGGCGAGCAGCCGGCCGGCGCGGAGCTTTCCGAAGCGAGCGAGCCGCACCCGGACACGCTCTACGGCGAGGTGAAGCTCGCGGCCGAACGGGCGCTGACGGCAATGTCGGGCGACGGCTTTCGAGGCACCAGCCTGCGCGTCACCGGGGTGTATGGACCTGCAGCGCCGGGACGCCGGCACAAATGGGCCGATCTCTTCGACGACTATCTCGCCGGGCGCACCGTCGAGTCGCGCCGCGCAACGGAGGTGCATGGCGACGACGTGGCGGTCGCCGTGCTTCTGGCGCTCGATGCGCCGCGGCCGCCGCCCCTGCTCAACGTCTCCGACATCCTGCTCGACCGGCACGACCTCCTGGCGATCGTGCAGGACAAGACAGGCTCGACCCATCCGCTGCCGCCGCGCTCCGCCGCGCCGGTCAACGCGATGAACTGCACCCTGCTGCGCGCACTCGGCTGGCGGCCGGGCGGGACGGATCTGCTCGAGCGGACGGTGCGGGCGCTGCTGTAAGGCGCTTGCGACCTGCCCGAACGGGCAGTTTCGCATCCGTTCCGGCTGCGCAAGACTGGCGCTTCGCTGCTCCGCCCGTCGTGACGCCTCTTCCCCGCCCTTTCATAACCGGCTATCCGACCTACATTGGAGCCTACGATCCTCTCGCGTCCGCCGCCGCGGTCGCCCTCCGCGAAGAAGGACATCCCATGCTGCTCGACTATGCGCCCCCTGATATCATTGAAAACACGGCTACCGCGGTCGACGGCTCGCGCTATTTCCGTGCGCCGGCGCCCGGCCGGATCGTGCGCCGTTCCGAGAGCGGACTGGCGCTGGTGATGCTGAGCGAGGACCCGGCGCGCGACGCGGCCTCGTCCGCCCGCGCGGTGCTTTCCAACGACGCCTCGGCCGATCTGGTTGCCGCCGCGACCCGGCTGGCGGCGGCCGGCTACACCGTCAGGAAGGCCGGCGGCGCGGAGCGTCGCACCGACCCGCCGCCGGCGTTCGAGCCGCAGGTGCCGATGAGCCAGCGCGAGCGGGAGGTGCTGGCGCTGCTGGCCGAAGGCGCGTCGAACAAGGTGATCGCGCGCAGGCTCGACATCTCGGTCCATACGGCCAAATTCCACGTCGCCGCCGTCTGCACCAAGCTCAAGGCCCGCAATCGCACCGACGCGGTGTCGATCGCGCTGAGGGAAGGGGTGCTGGGGACTTAACCCAGCCGCTTCCGCGCCAGGTCCGCGCCTGCGCCGAGCGCCTGGAGCTTGCCGACGGCGACGTCGCGGGGCAGGGGCGCGAGGCCGCAATTGGTGCAGGGCTGGAGGCGCTCCGCGTCGACGAACTTCAGCGCCGTGGCAATCGTCCCCGCCACCTGTTCCGGCGTCTCGACGTCGTTGGTGGCGACGTCGATGACGCCGACGAGGATCGTCTTGTCCTTCAACAGCGCCATCAGGTCGGGCGGGACGCGGGAATTGGCGCATTCGAGCGAGACCTGGTCGATCCGGCTTCTGTTGAGCGAAGGGAAGAAGGCTTCATACTGCCGCCACTCTCCGCCCAGGGTCGCTTTCCAATCGATATTGGCCTTGATGCCGTAGCCGTAGCAGATGTGGACGGCGGTCTTGCATTTGAGACCGGCCGCCGCGCGTTCCAGCGCCGCGATGCCCCATTCGACGGCCTCTTCAGTGAAGGCGTTGAAGGCCGGCTCGTCGAACTGGATGACGTCGCAGCCCGCCGCCTCCAGTTCCTTCGCCTCGGCGTTCAGCAGGTCGGCGAAGGCCATCGCCATGTCGGCGCGGCGGCCGTAGTGGTCGTCCGCGACCGTGTCGCAGATCGTCATCGGACCGGGCAGGGTGAACTTCAGCTTGTGCTTCGTATGCGCGCGGGCGAACTCGGCCTCGGCCCTGTGGACGGGGCGCTTGCGGGTCAGCGGCCCGGTGACGGTCGGCACGTCGACGACGTAGCGGTTGTTGCGAATGCCCATCTTGGTCTTCTTCTGCCAGTCGATGCCGCCGACATGTTCGACGAAACCGTGGACGAAATGGACGCGGAACTGCTCGCCCTCGGTGACGATGTCGATGCCGGCGTCTTCCTGCTCCTTGAGCCAGATCAGCGCGGCGTCGCGCTTGCCCTGCTCGAGCTCCGCACCTGCGAGCTTCCACGGCGCCCAGAGCTTTTCGGGTTCGGCAAGCCAGGAGGGTTTCGGCAGGCTGCCGGCGATGGTGGTCTCGAACATGGTGCCTCCCGGGCTTATGGTTTTGGCGACGCGATGTCGCGGATCAGGTCTGCCAGCGCATCGAGCTTGCCGTCGAAGCTCGCGATCATCGCGCCGATGACGCGCTCGCGGTCGAGGACGACAGCGTCGAAGCGCCGGCCGGCATTGAGGCAAAGCAGGCGCAGGAAGGCAAGCTGGGTTCTTCCATTGCCGTCGCGAAAGGGGTGGATGGCGTTGAGCTCGGCGATGAAATGCGCCGCCTCGCGGGCGAACTCATCGAGCGGCAGGCCGACCAGATGTTTCTTCGCCTTCAGTTCGGCAAAGAGCCGGTCGAGCTCGCTGTCGATGAAATCGGGGAAACAGAACCAGTTGCCGCCCTTGCCGATGCGGATCGTGCGCGGCTTGCCGGCCCAATCATAGACGTCCCGGAAGAAATGGCGGTGGAGGGCGGAGTAATGGGACTTGTCGAGCTTGCCGTCTGGAAGGCCGGTTTCTGTCCTACGCCGAAAGCGGGCAGTCTCGAACTCCTGGAGTTCCCCTGCGTCTCGAATTCCGGGCCGATTCTTGAGGATGGTCGTTCCGGGGTAGCAATCGGATCCTTCGATGAGCCGTATGCCATTCGAGAGCTTATTTGATCCCGAACGCCGCGTTGATACGGCGGTCCAGCTCGTCGCCGTCGACACCCTCCCGCTCCGCTTGATCGAACAGCGCCCGCATGCGCGGCGACAGATACAGGCCCTCGACGGCCTGGATGGCATCGATCTCCTGCCGGCTCATCGGCGCGGTGAGGATGGCTTTGCTGAACTCTCGCTCGGGTTTGTTCATGCGAAGAGTTTAGCATGGCGGTCATGAGGCACCAAGGGCAAGGGATCGTCGTCCTGATTGTGGAGTCCCTGTCGGCGCGCCGCAGACCCCCTCACCGTCTCGGGCTTCGCCCGATCCACCTCTCCCCCATTTCATGGGGGCGAGGAGACGCTGCTTCGGCGGTTGGCGTCTCCTCTCCCCCGGGCAGGGGGAGAGGTGGCACGCGAAGCGTGACGGTGAGGGGGGCCTGCGCCGGGTCAATGTGCACCAAGATTAGCGGCGCCTCAGTAGTCGTAGACATGTTCCAGTTGCGCGCCGGCATTGACGAGGTCCGGCAGCGCTTCATGCAGGACCGGGACCGACACGGTGAACCCGGTGCGTATCGTCGCTGGATCAGTGGGCAGCGGGTAGGAGAACAGCTTCATCGCGCCCTCCGGCGCGTCGATCTCCTCGTTCGACACAACGGTGACCAGGATGTCGTCGTTGCCGCCGATCTCGACGAAGGTCATGCCGCGCTCGATGAGCCGCGGGATCATGTCGGTGAAGACCTGGTAGCGCTTCGTCACGAACACGACGCCGTCGGTGCCGAGGTCGCGCTCGAGAGTCGTGTCGGGCTCGCCGGCGATCGCGTCGGCCACCGGGCCCTGCGCCCAGACATGGATGTCGAGGAAGGCGGCGTCCGAGGTTGCCGACAGGCCGGAGGCGATCAGGTCGGCATAGACCTGCTTGACGGAAAGCGCGGCGCCGTAGCCGAGCTTACGCTCCCAAGAACGGATCGCCGCCCAGCCTCGACCGGACGGAAAGTCCCATAGTTCGGCCCGGCGTTGAGCATATGGAAAACGATACCACGGGGTCTGGTCGAGAAATGCGGCGTAGACGGCGGCGATGCCTGCGAGTACCCTATCCTCGCCGACCCCATGACTCATTATCCAGGTGAGCCGCCCGATCGTGTTCTCGTACACCGACTGGATGACGTGCTCGATCGTGTGGCTGATGCCGATGACGGTCAGCATCAGATGGTTTTCGAAATTGAACGGATAGTCGGCGCTGGCGCGGATCATCGCCGCATAGTCCTTCCAGAACCGGCCGACATGGGCGAGGTAGGGGAAGTTCGCGGGGTTCTCATCCTGCACGAAGCCGGCATATTCGCGCGCCGAATAGACGATCGACCACTCGGGATAGGTGAGGAAGGTCGATTCCTCCGGCCGCTTGTAGCCGGCGATGTCAGTGGCGAGGCGCTGCGAAATCGCGGCGACCTCGGGCGAGCGGGACACGATCGACGTCCGCTCGACAGGGTCGGTCGTCAGCCAGCCATAGGCGAGCCCCAGAACGGGGACCGCAACGATCACCGCGAGGAAAATCAGAACCGCGCGGAACACCTTCCGGAGAAAACGCAGCATCCGGATCAGGCCGCGACCAGCTTCTGCGAGACGCGCCTGGCCAGCACGAAGCCGATATAGACCGCGATGCCGCCGATCAGCAGATGCGGCAGGTTGGCGAAGAAGCGGGCCGGGAATTCGACGTCGGAGAACGAGCGGAATCCGTCGATGAAGATGCCGCCGTCGAGGCAGCCGGAACCGGTGACCAGGCCCAGAACACCGTCGAACAGGTAGATCGAGCCGAAGATTTTGAAGAACAGCACTGCGGCGCGATGGGAGACGAAGGCGGCGATCAGCACCCAGAGCCCGGAGAAGCCGTGCAGCAGATCGTCGTACCATTGCAGCGAGAACAGGCCGAACATCATGCCGTTCTCGTCGTGGATGAAGGGGAGGTAGTTGAGGCCGACGACGGCGAAGAACATCACGGCGTAGGCTATGCCGAGCTTCTGGATGAGGGTCATGGAGGGCTTCCTGCTGCGAAGAGATGCAGGATAGACGATTCACCGACGCACGTAACGTGGCTGTGCCGCAGGGAGCGGTGGATGAAACGGAGCGGAAGCTGTGCTGATGGCGCTCGGCTCGCGTGCTGATTCAACCACCTTCCAGGCAGATTCGGCCGATGCGCCGAAGTCTTTGAAGAATCAGAGTAGTTTCGCCGGAAACCCCGGCGCCCGCAGGTCCGTGCCGACCTCATCCTCGAGCAGCTTGACGATTTTGGTCGACCAGGCGTCGCCGCCGTATGCCGCCTTGCCCTCGCGGAAGATCTCCTCGACCTTGGAGGCGAGCGCCAGCGGCACACCGAATTCCTGGCCCATGCCGGTGGCGAAGCCGAGGTCTTTCAGCGCGAGATCCATGGTGAAGGCGATGTCGTAGCTGCCGTTGAGCACCAGCTGGCTCTCGGTCTCGTGGACGAAGCTGGTGCCCGAGGAGGCACAGATCGCGTGATAGGCCTGGGCGAGGTCGAGACCGCCTTTTTTCGCCAGCATGAGCGCCTCGCCGGCGGCCACCAGGTGGATGAAGGCCAGCATGTTGGTGATGACCTTGATCACCGCCGCGGAGCCGACCGGCCCCATCAGGAAGGAGCGCGAACACATCGCCTCGATCGCCGCGCGGTGCTGTTCATAGAGGTCCGCGTCGCCGCCGACCAGGGCGGTGATCTTGCCGGCGGCGGCGAGATGGACGCCGCCTGTCACAGGACATTCGAGCGTGCGCACGCCCTTTTCGGCGGCCAGTTTTGCCAGCCGCTGGATCTCGTCGCGGCCGTTGGTCGACATCTCGATCCAGGTGCCGCCCTCCGGCAGGCCTTCGAGCAGGCCGCCCGGGCCGGCGAGCACCGCCTCGCTGACCTTCGGCGAGGGCAGGCAGGTGATGGCGTTGCCGGCCTGGCGGGCGGCATCGGCGGGGTCTGTCGCTGCCGATGCGCCGAGTGCCGCCAGCCGCGCGACCGCCTCAGGATCGCGGTCGTAGACCGTGACCTCGAAGCCGTTGCGCAGCAGGCTGGCGGCAAGGTGGCCGCCGAGATGGCCGAGGCCCACGAAGGCGTAACGGTATTGCATGGACGCTCCGCCCCCCTTTGGACATGGCGGGCGAAGCGTCGCAGCAGGGCGTCTTTTTCGCTAGCGTACCAGCGACCGAAAACGTCGCGGCGCCGCCGCTGCGCTCTCGTCCCGCTATTCGGCGGCGTGGGCGACCCGCTCGGCGGCCATCTGCTTGAGATCCGGCAGGCTTGCGGGCGGGTTCTGGTAAGGAGCCTGCGGCTGGCGCCGCGCATGCGTCTCGAAGGGGGAGAGCCGGTTGACCCTGTCGCGCATCGCCGCGTTCTCGCGCCGCAGCCGGTCGATCTCGCGCGCCTGCGCTTCGACCGTGACGGTGGACGTGCTCTCTTCCGGCGACCGCGTTCCGCGCGAGACCGCGAGCTTGCGCTCCGAGGCGAGTTCCATGCCCAGGCTGGTGATCTTCTCCGCCGCGATTGTGTTTTCCATCGTCAGCTCCGCCACCTTGTGCTTGAGTTCGCCGAGTTCGTTGTCGGCGTTCTGCTGGGCGCGGACGGCGACTTCGATGCGGGCACGGTGGGAATCGTTCTCGCTGCGCAGCTTCTGGATCTCGGCGTCCTGCTCATGTTGGCGGCGCGCGCTGTCGTTTTCGAGCTGGGCATAAGCCTGCTGCGTTTCGGAAAGGCCGGCCTGGGCGGTGTCCAGCGCCTTCTGCAGGCGCGAGAGGTCCGTCTCGGCCTCGGAAAGCTTGCTGCGCAGCTGGGCGATCATCGAGTGGTCGGCGGCGTGGACCGCCGCGAGCTCATTGTATTTTCGCTCGACCTCGACATGGCCGCGCTGGGCGTTCTCGAGGTCCAGGGCGGTGTTGACGTGGCGCTCGCGCAGCAGTTCGGCTTCGCGGCTGACACGGTCCAGAGCCGCAGTCTTGCCGGCGAGCTGGTTGAGCAGCTCGGCGCGTTCCGATTCCACGGCGTTGCGCGCGGAGCGGGTATCGTTGAGTTCGGCCTGGGTCACGGCCAGCGAGGCCTGCACCGCCTCATTGTATTCGGCCATCTTGGCTTCCTTGCGCTTGTAGCCTTCGGTCAGCGTTTCGAGCTGGGCCGAGAGGCGCTTGACCCGGTCCGCGGCGTGGGCAAGCCGCCGGTTCTCGGACAGAAGAGCGGCGTTTGCCAGTTCCAGCTCGTTGGCCCGCAGAATGCTGCCATGGGCCGACGACAGGAAACTGGTGGTGGAGTGATGCGACGACACGACACGCGCCAGCGAGGCGGCGAGGCTGTCGAGATCCTGGTTGGCGGAGCGGTGCACCTCCTCGTAGACCGACAGGGCCGCGAGGCGGGACTGCGTATAGGTCGTCAGCCTCCCGGCACCTTCCGGGCTGCCGCCGTCATCGTCGGGTGTGATCACCGACTCCTCGACCGCGTCGATTTCGTCGTGCGCATCGAGCGGTGGGGCGGCGACATCGAAGTCGACCATCGCATCCATGTCTTCGGCCATGGCGGCGAACGCCTTCTCCAGCGGGTTCTCCCGGCGGAACAATCCCATCAGCGATTTCTGCATCAGTCTCTCCATAGGCGCCGTCCCGGCACGCGTTAAGATTTCATTAATCTATACTGTCGATGTCGACAAAGGAATATAGGTGAGAAAAATCGAGCGATTATAGTAAATTAGACGGACATCGGCGCCCTGAACATCATGTTTATACAGGCTAGCTTACCTAGCGTAAGGAAAGTATCGACGGCGATCGGAATCCTAATATTAGAGGCAGCGGATTTATTCTTGTGTATAGATGGATTCCCGTCGATCTGAGGCCGATCGGCATGGAATTTAAATATGCAAAATCAATATGTTATGTGCCTAAGATTAGAGTCTGATTCCGGGCCGGTTTATTGCGTCATGGCATCAGCGGCGTCTGCATCATCTGCAGGTGGAGATGCGGGCCGTCGTAGGGGTGCGCCTCGCAGACGGCCTCGTTCAGCTCGACTCCGAGGCCGGGCTCCTTCGACGGGATGACGTTGCCGTCCTGCCATTCGATCTTCTTCATCAGGAGCGTCGCGTGGAAACCGTCCCACTGCTTCAGCGACTCGAGGATCAGGAAGTTCGGCAGCGTGACCGCGAGCTGGATGTTGGCCGCGCCGACGATCGGCCCGCAATAGCAGTGCGGCGCGACCTGGATGTGGTACGCCTCCGCCATGGCGGCGATCTTCTTGGTCTCGAGGATGCCGCCGGAGCGGCCGAGATCGGGCTGGAGGATGGTGGCGGCGCGGTTCTCGATGACGCGGGCGAATTCGAAGCGGGTGGTCAGCCGCTCGCCGGTGGCGATGGGAATGGACGTGCCGCGCGCCACCTGCGCCATCACTTCGGGCATGTCGGGCGGCACCGGCTCCTCGAACCAGAGCGGATCGTAGGGCTCGATCGCCTTGGCCAGGCGCAGCGCGCCGGACGCGGTGAACTGGCCGTGCGTGCCGAACAGGATGTCGGCACGGGTGCCGACCGCCTCGCGCACCGCCTTCATCATCCGCGCCGACAGGTCGATGTCGACGAGCCGCGGCTGGTGGCCGTCGAAGGCGGTGTAGGGGCCGGCCGGGTCGAATTTTATCGCGTTGAAGCCCTGCTCGACATATTCAGCCGCGCAGGCGGCGGCCATGTCGGGGTCGTTGTAGACGTTCTTCGGCGGGGCGTCCTCGGTGTGGACGCTGCCGGTGTGCGGGTAGAGGTAGGTGTAGGAGCGCAGCGTCTCGTGCACCTGGCCGCCGAGGAGCTTGTATACGGGCTTGTTCGCCTCCTTGCCGATGATGTCCCAGCAGGCCATCTCGAGTGCGGAGAAGCAGCCCATGCCGGACACGTCCGGTCGCTGGGTGAAGCCGGACGAATAGCAGCGGCGGAAGAACAGCTCGATGTCGTGCGGGTCCTGGCCGATGAAATAGCGCTCCGCCATGTCCTCGATCATTTTCGCGGTGACATGGGCGGAAAAGGTGGCGTTGTAGGCCTCGCCATAGCCGACGACGCCGCCGTCGGTCGTGAGGCGGACGAAGATGAAATACTTGCCGCCGATGCCGGGGGGAGGGTTGCCGACCACCCAGGTCTTGACGTCGGTGAGTTTCATGGCTGTTCCTCTCTTCTGGTGGCGCACCCCCTCACCCGGCCTCCGCTTCGCTCGGCCACCCTCTCCCCGAGGGGAGAGGAGGTTCGCCGGCCTTCGTGCCATCTGGAGTGGAGATTGGCCGCAAGCGTTGGATCATCTCCTCTCCCCTCGGGGAGAGGGTGGCCGAGCGAAGCGGAGGCCGGGTGAGGGGGTGGCTTCATGGCGCTGCCCTACAATTCACCCCTGATCCTCCAGCACCATTCCCGCCCCCTTCCACCCCGTCATGATGGCGGCGGCGTTGGTGTTGCCGGTGATGTTGCCCGGAAAGATCGAGGCGTCGATGACGCGCAGGCCGGCAATGCCGTGGACCCGCAGGCGAGGGTCGACGACGGAGGAGGCCAGGTCGGGGCCCATGCGGCAGGTGGAGCAGGGGTGGTAGACGGTGCCGGAGCGGCGGCGGAAGTCGTCGATCAGGTCGGCGTCGGATTGGACGGAGGGACCGGGCAGGACTTCCTCGGCGATGATTTCGGCGATGGCCGGCTGCGCGGCGATCTTGCGCACGAACTTCACCGCCGCCAGCATCTCCTCCACGTCGTGGTTCGTCGAATAGGCGTTGGCGACGATCCTGGGTTGGTCGTGCGGATCGGCGGAGCGGATCATGATCTCGCCGCGCGAGGAGGGGCGGGCGTTGGAGAGGCCGATGGAGAAGCCGGGCCACGGGTCGGGCGCGAGGATGGGGCGTTCGCCAGCGCGCGGAATGACGGTCGAGAAGGCCTGGAAATAGAGCTGCATGTTGGGCCGGGTGCGCGCCGGGTCGGTGCGGAAGAAGCCGCCGCCATTGTTGATCGAGAGCGACAGCGGGCCGGTGCCGGAAAGCAGATAGCGCGCGCCGACCAGCGCCTTGCCCCACCAGGGGCGCAGGATCGAGTTCAGCGTCGGCACATTGGCCTTGAACGTGTAGTTGATGCCGACATGGTCCTGCAGGTTCGCGCCGACATTGGCATTGGCGTGGACCACCGGAAGGCCGAGCGACTGGAGCAGCGCGCCGGGGCCGATGCCCGACAGCTGCAAGAGCTGCGGCGAGGCGACGGAGCCTGCCGACAGGATCACCTCGCGGTTGGCGCGGGCCTGTTTGGTCTGGCCGTTCTGCTCGTATTCGATGCCGACGGCGCGCGAGCCCTCGAACAGGATGCGGGTGGCGAGCGCGCCTGTTTCGGCGCGAACGTTCCTGCGCGTCATCGCCGGGCGCAGGAAGGCGCGCGCGGCCGACATGCGCCGCCCGCCCTTAGTGGTGATCTGGTAGATGCCGACGCCTTCCTGGGCGGCACCGTTGAAGTCGCGGTTGAACGGCAGTCCGGCCTGCCTGCCTGCCTCGATGTAGCGGCGGGTGAGCGGATGGACGGCTGGCGACATGTCGGTGACGTGCAGCGGGCCGCCCGTGCCGCGCCAGGCGTCGTCGCCGGCCTGGTTGTCCTCGATCGCCTTGAAGACGGGCAGGAGGTCGTCATAGCCCCAGCCCGGATTGCCGGCGTCGCGCCAGTCGTCGAAGTCCTCGCGCGCGCCGCGGATCCACACCATCGCGTTGATCGAGCTCGACCCGCCCAGCACCTTGCCGCGCGGCCAGTGGTCGGCGGTGCCGGCGAGCCCCGGATCGGGCTCGGCCCTGTAGTTCCAGTTCACCGCCGGATCGAAGAAGGTCTTGCCGTAGCCGAGCGGCATCTGGATGTAGAAGCGCCGGTCCGAGCCGCCGGCCTCCAGCACCAGCACCGAGAAGCGTCCGCTGGCCGACAGCCGCTCGGCGACCACCGAACCTGCCGATCCCGACCCGACGATGATGAAGTCGAACTGCTGCATGACGCCCCCGATCGGGCGAGACTAGCGCCGAGTCCCGCGCCGCGCAGGAGGCCGTTCCGGCATGCTGTGTGAGAAAAGCGACGGGTGCGCGTCGTCTGCACGTCTTCAGACGAAGGCGCTCTGTTTTACGCCCCGATCGCCTGCAGGCCGTCCTCCAGCCATTCGCCGAGCATCGGCCGTTCGAGCAGGTAGCGCCAGGGTTTGATGTCGGAGCGGCTCTTCGCTTCCTGGACGGCCGCCTTGAACTCGCTGGCGTCGAAATCGCCGCGGCCGATCCACATCAGCGCGACGAGTTCGGCAGCTTCGTCCTCGTTCAATTCGCGGATGTGGGCGCGCAGCTCGCGGGCGGTCAGGTCTTCCTCCTCTTCCTCCGCAAGGCCGTCATGATGGTGGGTCTCGTGGCCGCGGTCGTCGACCTCCACGTCGTGCTCGGCGCCGTCCTCGTAGTCGGCGTTCATGCCCGCGCTCACCGCGCGTGCCTTGAGAATCAGCTGCCGGATCGTGTCGGGCGAGATCGTCAGATCCCATTCCTTGTCGCGAATGCGCCGCATGCGTGGTCTCCTTGCCGCGAGCATAGCCGATTTTGCGCAGTTGCAAGACCCCACCCGATTGACAGGAGCAAGGCGCGGCCCGAAATCTCGCGCTCCTCTCCGCAAGGTCCCTCCATGTCGCTGATCGTGTCGCCCTACGTCCTGCCGGTCGTCCTCCTCATCGCGTCCAACGTGTTCATGACGTTTGCCTGGTATGGCCACCTGAAGTTCACCGGCTCGCCGCTGTGGATGGCGGTGATGGCTTCGTGGGGGATCGCCTTCTTCGAATACTGGCTGGCCGTGCCGGCCAACCGCATCGGCCACCAGGTCTATTCGGCGGCCGAGCTGAAGACGATGCAGGAGGTGATCACGCTGGTCGTCTTCGCCGGCTTCTCGGTGCTCTGGCTGAAGGAGGCGATCACCTGGAACCATGCCATCGGCTTCGCGCTGATCGCCATCGGCGCGACATTCATCTTCCGCGCCTGACGGGGAAAATTGGCAAACGCCGCGCGGTGTTGTAATTACACGGAATGCCACATCCTCACGAGATGCCCTCGCGGATGAACGATCCGACCCCGGGCGACATCGCCTGCATCGGGGCCGCGCTGCGCCGCACGGCGAACCTCGTCACGCGCATCTACAACGCCTACCTCGCGCCGTCGGGGCTGGAGGTGACGCAGTATTCCATCCTGCGCAAGATCGAGGCCGGACGCGCCGGCTCGGCCTCCGAGCTCGCCGAGATGGTGGGCGTCGAGCGCTCGACCCTGGCGCGCAACCTGGAGCGGCTCGAGAGGCTCGGGCTGATCTCCGCCGCGTCGGGCGAGGGGCGTCGCCTGGTGTACGGGCTGACCGCCGAGGGGCAGGCGCGGCTGGCGGCGGCGCTGCCGCTGTGGCGCCAGGCACAGGAGGCGCTGGTCGATGCACTCCCGCCGCACCGGGCTGAGGAGATCGTCGGCGAGCTGGCGCTGCTGCGCGCGGCTGCGCGAGCCGCCCCAGCGCCGAAGGCGAAGGCTGACCACGGTCCCTGAACGCCGTGCGCCGCGAAATGTGAATTCCTTCCTCTCGCGCCGGGTATGCCTTGCGCTATGATCGGCGGGGAATAAACGGGCGGCCGCGGTCGTTGGTCGATGATGCGAGCCCGGAACGGACAGAGGAGGTCCCCATGTCGATCCGTATGACGCTTTCCACCGCATTCTTGGCGCTGACCCTGCCCGCCGCCAGCCTGGCTTATGCCGCCGGCGGCGACGGCGGTTCGGGCGGGTCTGGCCAAACGCCGGCCTGCAAGTCGGGCGAGGTCTATTCGCAGAAGGAGAAGAAGTGCGTTCCCGCCAACCAGGGCGCGATCGACGACGACGACCTGTTCCAGACGGGGCGCGCGCTCGCCTATGCCGGCCGCTACGGCGAGGCAATCGAGATGCTGGGCCTCGTCTCCGACAAGAACGACCCGCGCGTCCTGAACATGCTCGGCTTCTCGCACCGCAAGTCCGGGCGCATCGAGGTCGGCCTCGGCTACTACCAGGAAGCGCTGACCATCAACCCCGACTTCACGCTGGCGCGCGAATATCTCGGCGAGGCCTATCTGACGCTCGGCGATCTCGCGGCGGCGAAGAACCAGCTCTCCGAGATCGAAAAGCGCTGCGGCAAGGGCTGCGCGGAATATGCGGCGCTGGAAAAGCAGATCGAAGCTGTTGGCGGGTGAGAGATGGCGCTGTTGCGGGACTGATTGGATAGCGGGCGCTCCACGGCGCCCCCCTTTGTCCTGCCGGACATCTCCCCCACGAGGGGGGAGATTCGCTATCGCATTTCTTTTCGCCAATCGCGAACGTTGCATGACGAGCGGCGTGATTGGAACTGCCGATCTCCCCCCTCGTGGGGGAGATGTCCGGCAGGACAGAGGGGGGGCGTGACTGAGCGGGCCGCGGCGTGATTTCTTCTACCGCGCGCTACTCGCCCCTCGCCACCCGCACGATACGGCCATCGTCCTCGTCGGTCAGCAGCCAGAGCGAGCCGTCGGGGGCGACGTTGACGTCGCGGATGCGGCCGAACTCGCCTTCGAACATCCGCTCCTCGCCGGTGATCGCGCCGCCGGCGTCGCGGTCGAGCCTGGACAGAAGCTGAAACTTCAGTGCGCCGGCGATCAGGTCGCCTCGCCATTCGGGGAACATGTCTCCTTCATAGACGACAAGGCCCGACGGGGCGATCGAGGGATCCCAGTAGTGGACCGGCTGTTCGAAGCCGGGCGCCTTGGTGCCGACGCCGATCTGGCCGCCGCCATAGTTCTCACCGTAGCTGATCTCCGGCCAGCCGTAGTTTTTTCCGGCCTGCGGATTATTGACCTCGTCGCCGCCCTGCGCGCCGTGCTCCACGGTCCACAGCCTGCCTTCGGCGTCAATCGCGAAGCCCTGCGGGTTGCGGTGGCCCTTCGACCAGATCTGCGGCAGCGCGCCGCCGCGTCCGTCGGCATAGGGGTTGTCGGCCGGCACCGACCCGTCGGCATTGATGCGCAGCACCGCGCCCGCCGCGTCCGTCCTATCCTGCGCGCGCGGACCCTCGCCACGGTCGCCGGTGGTGAAGAAGACCGTGCCATCGGGATGCAGCACGATGCGCGAGCCGAAGTGCTGGCCCTTCTGCGTCTTCTTCGGCATCGAGAACAGAACCTTCAGGTCGTCCAGCCGCGCCGCCGCGCCGTCGCGCACCAGCCGGGCACTGGCGATCGCCGTGCCGGCGCCGCCCGGACCGGGCTCCGAGAAGGTGAAGAAGATGCGGCCCGTCTTGGTGAAATCCTTCGCCACCGCGACGTCGAGCAGCCCGCCCTGGCCGCGGGCGGCGACCTCCGGCACGCCCTCGACCGGTTCCGACAGCGTACCATCGGCGCCCACCAGCCGCATGCTGCCCGAACGCTCGGTGACGATCGCCACGCCTTCGGGCAGAAAATCGAGACCCCAGGGGTGATCGAGGCCATCGGCGACGATCGCGGTGACGACATCCACCTTCTCGGTCGTGTATTCCCCGCCCGCCGCCGGCCAGGCCAGGAGCGCGACCGGGGCAAACAGAGCGACGGCAAGAGCGTGTTTCGGGCGCATCGGGTCATCTCCTTCGAATTTTTCTGTTGGCAGTCGGCCTGACATGGGGCGAAGCGGCCCCCTCGCAACCTCATCCCGTTGGGGAATGCGCAAAACCGCCTATAGTCGCGGTCACAAGCGGGTGATCGTGATTCGGGGATCATGCGGGGCGCGAACGACAATGCCGAAAGCGACGGCGGCGGCCCGTTCAGGCCGTCGGTGCGCGCCCTCGCGCGGCCGGTCGTCGCTGTCGCAGCACTCTACGGCGCGCCGCTGGCGGGGTTGCTGATCGCCGGCCAAGGCGGCGGCGCTGTCGCCCGGCTCTGCGTCCTCGCTCTCAGCCTGTCGATGCCGTTCCTGATCGCCTATGCGGTGCTGCGGCGCGCGACGGCGCGGATCGATGTCATGCCGCACACGCTGCTGCTCCGCCCCGGCTTCCCGCGCACCGGGCACCATGTCGTCCCCTATTCGGTCATCCGGGCGGTCAGGATCCGGCGCGGGCTTCGAGGCCGGCTGGCGGGAAGTGCGACCCTGGTCGTCGAGCTGGCGGGCGGGACCCTGGTCGAGGTCGCCGACCTGGCGGACGCCGAGGCGGCGCGGGCGGAAATCCTCGCGCGCCTCGATCCGCGCAAGCCGGCGCCGGCGGGCGAATCCGCGGCGGATTTGCCCGAAAATCCCCGGATGCGGACCGGTTGAGCGCCCCTGCGTCAACATTTTTTTCGTGAAAATCGCAGCGAAGCAGCTATATTGACGGCAAAAGAGGTTCAGCGGTCCCGTTAGCCAAGGCTCGCGGACCGTTTTCTTTTTGTCCGGGCGGGGCGAGGCGCAGATGTGCGACGCCGCCGGGGAATGAAAGGAAGGGCAGGAACATGATCAAGGTCCCGATGACCGGCTCCGGCTTCGCAGCCATCAAGGAAGAGCTGCGCTGGCGTCAGCAGGAAGAGCGTCCGCGCATCATCGAAGCGATCGCGGAGGCCCGCTCGCACGGCGACCTTTCCGAGAATGCCGAGTATCACGCCGCCAAGGAATCGCAGAGCCACAACGAGGGACGGATCGCAGAGCTCGAGGATTTCATCGCGCGCGCGGACGTGATCGACGTGTCGAAGCTGTCCGGCGACAAGGTGAAGTTCGGCGCCACCGTCGAGGTCGTCGACGAGGACACCGAAGAGAAGAAGACCTACCAGATCGTCGGCGACATGGAGGCGGACGTGAAGTCGGGCCGCATCTCGATCTCTTCGCCGATCGCGCGGGCACTGATCGGCAAGGAGGTCGGCGACACGATCGAGGTCAACGCGCCGGGCGGCGCACGAGGCTACGAGATCGTCGACCTGCGCTTCGGCTGAGCCTCACAATGCGCGACGCTGCGCGATCAGTTTTTCCGCTTCCAGAACGACATCGTCCGCGCGGACCGGCCTGCCCGGTCCGGCTGAGAGCGACGACGCATAGGCGCCGCGCGGGCCGGTGAGGCCGGGTTCGGTCGACAGGAACACCGCAACGGTCGGCAGACCGAAGGCGGCGGCGAGGTGGGTGAGGCCGGTGTCGACGCCGATGGCGAGGTCCGATCGGCCGATCGCCCCGGCGATCTCCGGCAGCGGCGATCTCGGGATGACGACGACGCCCGGAACGGCGGCGATCGATTCCGCCACCTGCCGCTCAGTATCGCTGGACCAGGTGACCAGTGGCGTGAGACCGCGGGCCAGCAAGGCGCGGGCGGTCGCCTGCCACTCGACGATGCTCCATTTCTTGTCGTCGCGGCTGGCGCCGTGCAGCAGGAAGGCGGTGCGGGCGCCGGGGGCCGCCGCATAGCCGGCCGGCGGCGGCTCCACGCCGGACGCGAGGCGGGACAGGTCCGGCGCGTAGCCCAACGCCTGGCCGAACAGGCGGCGGGTGCGCTCGATGGCATGCAGGCCCCTTGGGACGGCGAAGCTTCTTGCGTAGAAGCGGGCGGCGATCGGTTCGCGGGCGCTGGCACGGTCCAGGCCCCACACCGGCGCACCGGCCAGGCCTGCCACGACGGCCGATTTCAGCAGTCCCTGCGCGTCGAGGACGAGATCGTAGCGCGCGCCGTGCAGTTCCTGCCGCAGCGCCGCCGCCTCTCGCCAGGTCGCGGCCGAGAACAGGTGCTTGCGCCAGCGGCGCAGCGCGACCCGGTGGATGGAGCGGATCTTCGGATGGAGCGCGACGATGCCGGCGAAGCCTTCCTCGACGCACCAGCCGAACTCGATGTCCGGGCGCGCCGCGAGCGCGTCCTCGAGCGCCGGGAAGGTGTGGATCACGTCGCCCATCGACGACGTTTTGACGATCAACACTCTCATAGCAGGCGCTCGACCGAGGCGAGCACGCGGGCGACCTCCAGCGAGTTCAGGCAGTT
Organism: Mesorhizobium sp.; assembly: GCF_023954305.1. NCBI lineage: Bacteria > Pseudomonadati > Pseudomonadota > Alphaproteobacteria > Hyphomicrobiales > Phyllobacteriaceae > Mesorhizobium > Mesorhizobium sp. Next base: position 3,301,559 of record NZ_JAMLIG010000001.1, read on the forward strand.
GAGATGCCCGAGCGGACATTCCTTCTTGTGGCAGGGCGAACAGTCGAGGCCGAGCCAGACGAGTTCGCGGTTCTCCGAAAGAGGCGGGGTGTTTTCGGGCGAGGTCGAGCCGTAGACGCCGACAATCGGCGTGCCGACGGCGGCGGCGACATGCATCAGGCCGCTGTCGTTCGAGACCGCCACCCTGGCCGCGGCGATCAGGTCGATGACGTCGGTGAGGGTGGTTTGGCCGGCAAGGTCGATCGCGCCGGGAGCGAGCGAGGCGATCTCGCCGGTCACGGGCGCATCGTTCTTCGACCCGAACAGCACGACCTTCAGCCCGCGCTGCATCAGCGCCTGGGCGAGGCCCGCATAGGCGGCGCTCGGCCAGCGCTTGGCGGGACCGAACTCGGCGCCCGGCATCAGCGCGACGAAGCCGCCCCCGGCGAGGCCGTGGTGTTCGAGGAGCGTGCGCTGGTTGGCCGTGTCGACATCCAGCTTCGGCGCGCGGAAGGCGCCGCCGCCGGCGAGCGTGTGAAAGGCCTGCGCCGTCTTGCGCTTCAGCTCGGCCGGGAGCGGAACGATGCGGTTGATCACGCCGTAGCGCAGCTCGCGGCGATGGCCGACGCGCAGGGGAATGCCCGCGAAGAACGGGACGAGCGCCGATTTCCAGGAGCCCTGCATGACATAGGCCTGGTCGTATCGGCCCTTGAGTTCGCGGCCGAGGCGCCAGCGCGCCCCCAGTTCCAGCTTCCGGCGCGAGAACGGCGCGTCGATGCGGGCGCGGATTTCGGGCATGCGCTCGACCAGCGGGGCGGCCCAGGCGGGCGCGATGACGTCGATCGCGGCGTCGGGGTGAAGCTCGCGCAACGCCGAGAACAGGCATTGCGCCATCACCATGTCGCCCACCCAGCGCGGGCCGATCACGAGGATGGACGGGCTTTCAGCCATGCGATGTAGTCTTTGACGCCTTGTTCGACCGGGCGGAACGTGCCGTTGTAGCCGGCGGCCCTGAGGCGGCTCATATCAGCCTCGGTGAAGCTCTGGTAGCTGCCCTTCAGATGATCGGGAAATTCGATGAACTCGATCTCGCCGCGGCCGAGCTCGCCGATCACCGTCTCGGCAATCGCCCGAAAGGGCTGAGCGCGCCCGGTGCCGCAGTTGAATATGCCGCTGGCGCCGGTCTTCCACAGCCACAGATTGACGTCGGCGACGTCGCCGACATGGACGAAGTCGCGGCTCTGCTCGCCCGGTCCGAAGCCGTCATATGCGCCGAACAGCTTCGGGTTCTCGCCGCGCGAAACCTGGTTGAACAGGTGGAAGGCGACCGAGGCCATCGCGCCCTTGTGGGCTTCGCGCGGGCCGTAGACGTTGAAATAGCGCAGGCCGGCGACCTGTGAGGTCTCGCGTCCGAGCACGTTGCGGCGGACATAGTCGTCGAACAGTTTCTTCGAGTACGCGTAAACGTTGAGCGGGCGCTCGAATTCCAGCTCCTCGCGGAACACGGAGCCGCCGCCATAGACCGAGGCCGAGGAGGCATAGAGGAACGGGATCCTCGCGCCGAGACAGGCGTGCAGCAGCCGTTTCGACCAGGCGTAGTTCACCTCCATCATGAATTTGCCGTTCCACTCGGTCGTGGTCGAGCAGGCGCCCTGGTGGAATACGGCATCCACATCGCCGAATTCCCGGGCTTCCATGCGGGGGAGAAATTCGTCCTTGTCGAGATAGTCGGCGATCGACAGGTCGGCGAGATTGGCGATCTTGCGGCCATCCGTCAGGTCGTCGACGACGAGAATGTCGTCTCGGCCCTCCGCGTTGAGCGCGGCGACGATGTTGGAGCCGATCATGCCGGCCCCGCCTGTCACGATGATCATGGACGCCTCTTTCTGTCCCGGAACGGCGTGGGTATAGTCGAGCCGGCCTTGCCTGTCGACAAAGCGGCACGGTTGCGCTCCGGCAGCCCAAGGTATATCGCCCTGCGGGCGTCGGCCCGGCTGGCCGCGTGCCAGACCGGACGAGAATGAGCGAAACCTCCCTGCCTTCGATCGAGACGGTGCATCGCGTGCTTGGCCGCCTTGGCGAGGTGCGCGTGCTGGTGGCGGGCGACTTCATCCTCGACCGCTTCGTCAACGGCGTCATCGAGCGCATTTCGCCCGAAGCGCCGATTCCGGTGCTGCACGGGCGCAACGCCACACAGGCGCTGGGCGGTGCGGGCAACGTGGTCGCCAACATCGTCTCGCTGGGCGGCAAGGCGAGCGCGGTGTCCGCCGTGGGCGACGACCCGGCCGGGCACGCAGTGCGCTCGATGCTGGCGGATCTCGGCGTCGACACCGCCGGCCTCGTCTCGTCGCGGTCGCGCATGACCTCGTGCAAGAGCCGCTTCATCGCGATGAACCAGCAGGTGCTGCGCTTCGACGAGGAGGAGGTGGCGCCGCTGGATGCCGCGACCCGGGCCGGGCTGCTTGCGCGCTTCGAGACAGCCGTCGGCGAGACCGACATCGTCATCCTGTCCGACTACGGCAAGGGCGTCCTCACCGATGGCATGGCCGCGAACCTGATCGCGATTGCGAAAGCCGCCGGCAAGCCGGTTCTGGTCGATCCGAAAAGCCGCGATTTCGGCCATTACGCGGGCGCGACCGCGGTGACGCCCAACCGCAAGGAGCTCGGCGAGGCGGTCGGCCGCGCGGTGATGTCCGACGGCGAGATCGAGGCGGCCACGCGCGAACTGATCGCGGCGCATGGCTTCGACTTCATTCTCGCCACCCGCAGCGAGAAGGGCATGAGCGTGGTCGAGGCCGAAGACGCGCGCCACATCGCCACCCAGGCGCGGGAAGTATTCGACGTCTCGGGCGCCGGCGATACGGTGATCGCCACCTTCGCGCTAGCGCTGGGCGCCGGCGCGCATCGCAGCGTTGCCGCGCAGATCGCCAATGCGGCGGCGGGCGTCGTCGTTGCCAAACGGGGCACCGCCAGCCTGACCGTCGAGGAACTGTCCGGCGCGCTGTCGCGTGCTTCGGGTCCGGTCCGGCACATCGATGCCGTGCTCGATTTCGCCGGCGCGGAAAGGCTGGTCGGCGCGTGGAAGCGCGAAGGGCTGACCGTCGGCTTCACCAACGGCTGCTTCGACATCCTGCATGCCGGCCATGTCACCCTGCTGCACGCGGCGCGCAGCCAGTGCGACCGGCTTGTGCTCGGTCTCAACAGCGATGCCTCGGTGCGGCGGCTGAAGGGCGAGGGGCGGCCGGTCAACGCCGAACACGACCGCGCCTGCGTGCTCGCAGCGCTCGCCTCGGTGGACGCGGTGGTGGTGTTTTCCGAGGACACGCCGCTGAGGCTGATCGAACTGCTAAAGCCCGACGTGCTGGTCAAGGGAGCGGATTACACGATCGACAAGGTGGTCGGCGCCGACATCGTGCAGGCCTATGGCGGCAAGGTACTGCTCGTCGACCTCGTCGAAGGCCGTTCGACGACGGCGACGATCCGCAAACTCAAGGGACAGTGAACCGATGCCGGGTCTCAACGACTATCTCGTCCGCTCGGCCGATGCGCTCGCTGCGATGGTCGAGCGCGACCTGTCGGGCGCGATGGAGAGATCCGTCGCGGCGGTCGTCGCCGCGCTGTCGGCTGGCAAGCCGCTTCTGGTCTGCGGCAATGGCGGGTCGGCGGCCGACGCCATCCACATCGCCGGGGAACTGGTCGGGCGGTTCCTGAAAAACCGCAAGGCCTACAATGTGATCGCGCTGCCGGCGAATGCAGCGGTCCTGACCGCCTGGGGCAACGATTTCGGCTACGATACCGTCTTCTCGCGCCAGGTCGAGGCGCATGGCGGGCCGGGCGCGGTGCTGCTCGCGATCTCGACCAGCGGCAATTCGCCGTCGATCCTGCTGGCTGCCGAGGAAGCGCGCAAGCTCGGCATGACGGTGATCGGCATGACCGGCGACACCGGCGGCAAGCTGGCGCCGCTCTGCGACATCCTGCTCAACGTGCCCTCGAGCGAGACGCCGATCATCCAGCAGGGCCATATCTGTCTCTACCACTTCCTGTGCGGAGAGATCGAGGCGCGGCTTACCGATGGCTGAGACGCAGGCGGAGTGGCGACGGCATCTCGCCGAGGCGGGTCTTTGGGTCCAGCCGCTGTCCGACCTCCGCGCCTTCCGCGGCCGCCCGGCGCTGTTCCTCGACCGGGACGGCACGATCAACGTCGATACCGGCTATCCGGACGACCCACGCAAGATCGCGCTGCTGCCCGGCATCCTGCCAGCCATCCGAGTGGCAAACCAGGCGCGCTTCGCCACCGTGATCGTCACCAACCAGTCCGGCATCGCGCGGGGCCTGTTCGGCTGGGCCGATTTCGAGGCGGTCAATCGCCGCGTGGTCGATCTCCTGGCCGCCGAGGGATGCCGCATCGACCTCGTGCTCGCCTGCGCCTATCACGAGGCAGGCGAGGGCGCGTTGAAGGTGGCGGACCACCCGATGCGCAAGCCCAATCCGGGCATGCTGCTCAGGGCGGCAGAGATGGCGGGGCTCGATCTTTCCCGCTCGGTCATGGTCGGCGACAGGGCTTCCGACGTCGAGGCCGGCAGGCGGGCCGGCGTTCCGTCGGTCTTCCTTTCCGACGGTTTAGGCGATACGGCGAAGGCGATCCTCCAGGCCATCCAGGCAGGTACATGAACCGCAATTTCATCCGGGATTTCTTCCGCCGCCGCCGCATCGAGCGGCACGTGCGCGCGCATGGGCCGGTGTTCTCCTATCACGGGCTCGAGGTGCGCGTGCCGCCCGAAATCGGGCGATATGCGCTGAATTCGCTGATCCGCGGCAAATACGAGCCGGACGAGGCGGCGATGATCCTCAAATACCTGCCGTCCGACCTGCCCGTCATCGAACTCGGCGGTTCGCTGGGCGTGGTCTCGCGGCTCATCCGATCCCGCATCGGGCCGGACCGGCGCCATCTCGTGGTCGAGGCCAACGCCGATCTACTCGACACCTGCCGCGCCAATGCGACGGCGGGCGCCAGCCCCGGTGCCACCGAGCTCATCCACAAGGCGGTACACTACGACGCGCCGAGCGTCCGGTTCCATGTCGGCGTCGACGTGCACTCGGGCGCGGTGGGTGGCGGCGACGGCTCAGGATCGGTCCGGGAGGTCGGGGCAGAGCGTTTCGATGCGATCGTCGCCCGGCTGCCCGCCGGCACGCCCTATTCGCTGGTCAGCGATATAGAGGGAGCGGAATACGACATCTTCGAACGCGACCGGGAGGCGCTGGCCAGCGCGCAGGTGGCGATCGTCGAGATCCATCCGCAGATCTATGCCGCCCGCGGCGGCAGCGAAGCCCAATTTCTCAAGCTTGCAGAGGCTGCCGGCTTCGGGCTTGCCGAGCGGCAGGCAGATGTCGTCGTCCTCACAAGGAGCTGATCGCGTTCATTCCGGCGGCGCACCGGCGCCGAGCGACATGCGATAGAGCTTCGCATCGGCCAGGAAAACGTAGAAGGCCACCTCGGCGGCGTAGATCAGGCCGGGCAATCCACACAGCACGTAGCGCTGGACAAGGTAGGTCTTGATGAAGCGGCCGAACGGCCGGAACGTCATCTTCGCAAAGCTGGTGCGGCGCCCGCGCTCGCGCATGTCCTGCGCCTTCAGCGTCGCGTATTCGGACGCTTTGCGGATCTCCTCCGTCACCGAAAGGTTGCGGAAATGCAGGAGCCTGCCCTGCGCCACCTTCTCCACCGGGCCTTCGAAGATCATGCCTTCGTGAACCCTCAAATCGAGCATGTAGCGGACGCGATCCTTGCGGACGAGACGCTCGTGGTGGCGCGCATGCACGGCGGGCGGGGGGTATCCGTAGCCGGGGAGGTAGTCGATGCGCTTGAACGCATAGGCCGCCCTGTCGCCGGGCACGAAGCCCGCGAGCCACGTCCGCAACTCGTCGGACAGGCGCTCGTCGGCGTCGATGCCGAAGCACCAGGGACCCGCGCATTGTTCCAGGGCGAACTGCTTTTGCGCTGCAAAGCCCGGCCATTCCCGCTCGATGAGCCGGATCGGAAAGCCGCGCGCCCGATAATCGCGGATGAGCTCCAGCGTCCCGTCGGTCGAGCCCGAATCGACGATGACGATCTCGCGGAAGCCGCGCAGGCTGTCCAGGCAGTCGCCGAGAAAGCCGCGCTCGTTCTTGCAGATGATGTAGGCGGAGATCTGGATCGGGTCGGTCATCGGGAGGTCCTGCGGCAGTCTCCCATAGCCGCGCGCGCTTGGCGGGTCAAAAGCCGGCTTGGCGCTCAGGCACGGTCGGACACCGCAGCCATGTCCACCAGCCCCTCGTCCTTGACCTGGCGGATGGTCAGCGCCGTGCGGACGGTGTCGACATTCGGCGTCGAGGTCAGTTCCTCGATGACGAAGCCCTGGAAAGTGGCGAGATCGGGTGCCACGCATTGCAGCATGAAGTCGGATTCGCCCGAGACCATCCACGCCTGGCGCACGATCGGCCAGTTGCGCGTGCGCTCGGAAAACTGCTTCAGCTCGGCATCCGACTGGTGGTGCAGGCCGATCAGGCAGAAAGCGACGACCTGCTGGCCGAGCGCGGGGGCATTGATCAGCGCGCGGTAGCCGCGGATGATGCCTGTTTCCTCCAGCCGCTTGACGCGGCGCAAACAGGGCGGCGCGGAAATGCCGACCCGCTTCGACAGTTCCACATTGGTCATGCGGCCGTCGTCCTGCAACTCCTTCAGGATCTTCCAGTCGATGGCGTCGAGGTCGGCTTTCGCCGCCATGGCAAATTCCTTTTCGGACAGAATCCCGCGGCAGTACGCAACAAAGTTACGCCAAGTGTCGCGCGACGGGAAGTCCGACCGCAAAAGCTCCGCTAATTGTGCGCAACCGGCGCGCGGACTTGCGCAAGAGGTGGCAGACTCCTTACATCTGCCATGCCGCCGTCAGACTGCGCGCGGCGCGGGCTCATGCTTGCCTGCACGGCTCGATCGAGGGTTTCGTCATGACAACACGCCACGCACCGGTCGTCATCATCGGCTCGGGACCGGCCGGCTACACGGCTGCGATCTATGCGGCGCGGGCCATGCTGAAGCCGATGCTGATCGCCGGCATGCAGCAGGGCGGCCAGCTGATGATCACCACCGACGTGGAAAACTATCCGGGATTCGCCGATCCGATCCAGGGCCCGTGGCTGATGGAGGAGATGCGCAAGCAGGCCGAGCATGTCGGGACGGAGATGGTCAGCGACGTGATCGTCGAGGCCGACATCTCGCGCCGGCCGTTCGTGCTCAAGGGCGATTCGGGCGACCAATATACCTGCGACGCGCTGATCATCGCCACCGGCGCGCAGGCGAAGTGGCTGGGCATTCCGACCGAGGAGACCTTCAAGGGCTTCGGTGTCTCAGCCTGCGCCACCTGCGACGGCTTCTTCTATCGCGGCAAGGACGTGGTGGTGATCGGCGGCGGCAATTCGGCGGTCGAAGAGGCGCTGTACCTCGCCAATCTCGCCAAGTCCGTCACCGTCATCCATCGCCGCAACGAGTTCCGCTCCGAGCGGATCCTGCAGGACCGGCTGTTCCGCAAGGACAATGTCAAGGTGATCTGGGACCACGTCGTCGAGGAGATCGTCGGCACCGAAGGCAAGAAGCCGCTGCCCCCGTCGGTAACGGGCATCAAGCTGCGCCACGTCAAGACCGGTGCGATCAGCGAGATGCCGATCGACGGCGTCTTCGTCGCCATCGGCCATGCGCCGGCGGTCGACCTGTTCGTCGGCAAGCTGAAGCAGAAGCCCAACGGCTATCTTTGGACGGCGCCGGATTCGACCCGCACCGACGTGCCGGGCGTGTTCGCCGCCGGCGACGTCACGGACGACATCTACCGCCAAGCGGTGACCGCCGCGGGCATGGGCTGCATGGCCGCGCTCGAAGCGGAGAAGTACCTCGCCGAAATGGAATCGCACCGCGAAGCGGCGGAATAAGGAGCCGACCGGTGTCGGCTCGCACTCGGGGGAAAGACATGCCGCTCGACTGGGACAAGCTGCGCGTCTTTCACGCCGCGGCCGAGGCAGGATCCTTCACGCATGCGGCGGAGAAGCTGAGGCTGTCGCAATCGGCGATCTCGCGCCAGGTCAGCGCGCTCGAACATGATGTCGGCGTGCCGCTGTTCCACCGCCACGCCCGCGGCCTGGTGATGACCGAGCAGGGCGAGATTCTCTTTCGCACCGCGCACGACGTGCTGATGAAGCTCGAGAACGTCAAGTCGCGCCTGACCGAGGCCAAGGACCGCCCGTCCGGACCGCTGAGGGTGACGACCACGGTCGGACTTGGCGCCGGCTGGCTGACCGAGCGGGTGCCGGAGTTCCTCGAGCTCTATCCCGACATCCAGCTGCAGCTGATCCTCGCCAACGAGGAACTCGACCTGACCATGCGCCAGGCGGACTGCGCCATCCGCCTGCGCCAGCCGCAACAGCCGGATCTCATCCAGCGCCGCATCTTCACGGTGCATTTCCACATCTATGCGGCGCCGTCGTACATCGAGAAGCACGGCAAGCCGACCTCCCTTGCGGATCTCGACAATCACCGCGTGGTGTCGTGGGGCGAGCCGATCCCGATGCACCTGAGCGACGTGAACTGGCTGGAGACGGCGGGGCGGGCGGACGGGTCGAAGCGCGTCAACCTGCTGCAGATCAACGATATCCTGTCGATCAAGCGCGCCGTGCAGCGCGGAGCCGGAATAGCCATGTTGCCGGACTATGTGATCAACAAGGAATCCGGGCTGGTGCAGGTTCTGACCGACACGGAAGTGCCGTCTTTCGACACCTATTTCTGCTATCCGGACGCGATGAAGAGCCAGGTGAAGCTGCAGGTCTTTCGCGATTTCCTGATCGCCAAGGCGCGAAGCTGGGCCTATTGATTAGGCAAGCTGCCGCAAGGACTTGGTCCACGACGGCGAAAAATCAAGCAAATCCGGTTATCCATGCGTATTTGCATGGCAGGATTGCATCCGGATTGCTTGTTATTTCGGCAGGGCGCGCACATATCACGGTCATCTCCTGAGCGCGTTCTCCTCCCATTAGCGCTCTTGAGTGTTCCCCTCTGGAGGTTCAGCCGGAAACGGCACTTCCAATCGACTCGGCCGGATCTCGCGATCCGGCCTTTTTTCGTTCCGCTCCCCGCCGGCATGCGCCGCGTCACGCCGCCTTACCGTTGGCGCTCATCACGTCGTCCGCGAGGCGCCCGGTCAGCTCGGCCATGTGGTCGAAGCTTGCCTTGAAGGAGGCGACGCCGGACGAGGCCGAGCGCAATTCGACGATCAGGTCGCCGATCTCGGCTTGCGGCATGGTGGCCTCGACGACATCCCAGCCAGGCCAGCCGTCGCGCGCGTCGTAGCCGAGGATCTGACCGCGCCGTTGCGGGATCAGCGCGGTGATCCTGGCGGTCGCTTCCGACGGCGTCGCGATCTCCACTTTCATCACCGGTTCGAGCAGGACCGGGCTGCAGGCCGGCATGCCTTCCTTCATCGCCAGTTTCGCCGCCATCTGGAACGCCATGTCGGAGGAATCGACCGAATGGTACGAGCCATCGGACAGATTGACCGCGATGTCGACCACCGGGAAGCCGAACGGACCGGACTTGAGGAAGTCGCGCACGCCGGCTTCCACCGAGGGGATGTAGGTCTTCGGCACCACGCCGCCGGTGATCGTATCGGTGAACTCGAATCCCGAACCGCGCGGCAGCGGCTTGATCTCGATCTGGACATCGCCGAACTGGCCATGGCCGCCCGACTGCTTCTTGTGCCGTCCGCGCTGCTGGGTGCTCTTGCGGATCGTCTCGCGGTAGGGCACCTGCGGCGCGCGCGAGACGAGCGGGATCTGGTGGCGGCCTTCCAGCTTCTCCGTGGCGACCCGCAAATGCATCTCGCCCTGGCCGGACAGCACCGTCTCGCCGGTGTCCTGGTTCTGCGAGACCGAGAGCGAAGGATCCTCCTCGGCCATCTTCTGCAGCGTCGCCGACAATTTCACGTCGTCCTTGCGCTCGCGCGGCCTGAGCGCCAGCGCATAGACCGGATCGGGAGGCGGAGGCAGATCCGCCTTCGGCGGCGCGACCTTGCCGATCGCCAGCGCGTCGCCGGTGCGGAGATCGTCGAGCTTGCCGAGCGCTACCGTTTCGCCGACGGCTGCGACGCCGAGCTTGGCCTGGTCACGGCCAGTCAGGCGGTAGACGCCCGACACCTTGCCGGTGCGGCCGCCGTCCGCGGCGAGTTCCGCACCGTCGGCAACCGACCCGCTGAGGACGCGCGCGACGGACAGCTTGCCGCCATGCGGCGTATGCAAGGTCTTCATGATCCTCACATGGCTCGACCCGGAAACGCCGAGGCGCTTGCGCGTGTCGGAGGCATCCGGCACGTCATGGCGGATCGCCTTGAGGAGCCGCAGGATGCCATTGCCGTGCTCGGCCGAGCCGATCAGCACCGGCGTCACCGAACCGTCGCGCAGGTCGGCGGAGAGATCGTCGAACACTTCGTCGCTGGGAGGCTCGATCTCTTCGAGCAATTGTTCCATCAACGCGTCGTCGTGATCGGCCAAACGCTCCAGCATGGCGAAGCGGGCCTCGACCTCGCGGGCCTTCTCGTCGTCGGGAATGACGGTTACCTCGCTCTCCGCGTGCTCGCGCCAGACATAGGCGCGTTCGAGCGCCAGATCGATCGAGCCGACGACGATACCGTCCTTGCGCAGCGGGATCTGGCGCAGCAGCAGCGGCTGGGCACTCGCCGGCTGCAAGAGCTTCAGCACGTCGCGCACGCCGGCGCTGGTCTTGTCGACCTTGTTGAGGAAAAGCATGCGCGGCAGGCCGAGATCGTCGAGCTGGCGCAGGATCAGCTGCAGGGCCGGAATCTTCTTGTCGTCGGCCTCTGCCACCACGATCGCCGCGTCGCAGGCGGCGAGGATCGGCGTCGCCTCGTAGGAGAATTCGATCGAGCCGGGGCAATCGGCAAAGGTGATCGACTCGCCCATGAAACTGACCGTGGCGAAGGTCGCTTCCGTGCTCATCTGGTGGGCGCGGGCCTCGGGCGTGTTGTCGCCCACCGTGGTGCCGGCAGCGACGCTGCCCTGCTTGGCTATGGTGCCCGTGCGGGCGAGGATGGCTTCAAAAAGGGTGGTCTTGCCGCTTGCGAAGGGACCGATGATGGCGATGCATTTCGGTCCCTTGCGCCTCTCTCCGGCGCGCTTGCCCATGCTTTCCTCCTCTCATGTCGTTGCATGAGCGGCGGCCGGCCCGTCCGGCCGTCGCAAGGCCTGTCCGGCCGTGCGGCCGGTGAGGGCCATGAGCGTATCGAACCACCGATGGAGGGCGAGGGCAAGGGCTTAGGCGGATAAGGACAGTCGCACGATCCGGCCGCCTATGCCGTTTGCCGCCTCGATCGACGTGAAACGTGAATGGCTTGACCCGCCCCATCCGCGATGAGCCTATTCGAACCGACAGAACAAAGACCCGGGAGGCCGACGATGGACATTCGAATGGCATTGGCCGAGTTGTGCGACGCCTTCAACGCGCATGACCTCGACCGCATCATGGCTCTGTTCGCCGACGACTGCGTCCTGGAAATGCCGCGGGGAAACGAGCCCTGGGGGGCCCGTTTCGAGGGGAAGGCCAGTGTGCGCAAGGCACTGGCTGGACGCTTCGAAGGCCTGCCGGACGTTCATTATGGCGACGCCCGGCATTTCGTCGACGCCGCCGCCGAGACAGGGATCTCGAAATGGACCCTTACCGGAACCGCCCGGGACGGGTCGAAGAAGAATGTCCGCGGCTGCGACTTCTACACGTTTCGCGACGGCAAGGTAATCCGCAAGGATTCCTACTGGAAGATCGTGGAGTAAGGCGGACGTCCGTCAATTGCTGCCCGCCATCCGACCGCTGAGCGTCAAGCCTTTAGCGGTGCGGTCGGCGAAACCTTTCCAGTAGGTGTGCTCGGGCTTGAACGTGCCGTCCTCGTTCTTCGCGTAGACACCGTCGGCCGCGTTCGGGATGACGTTCAGATAGGCGTCCATCGCCTCGTCGTCCTTCAAATATTTGCCGAGGAAGGCGGTGACGAAGTGCTGGGCGATGTTGTTCATCCTGACCGTGTCCCAGACCGGATCGGCATAGTGGTCGAACGGCGCCCAGCCGAGCTTTTCGGACGTCTTCCACGATTCGGCCGGGGCCGGCATCGGCGCGGCGGCATTGTGATTGGCGTTCTCGAAGGTGAGCAGCCAGGCGTCGGCGTTGATCGTGCCCTCGTAGATCGCCTTCACGCCCTTGTCGTAGCCCGACACGTCGTCGACGCTGCCGGCGACGTAGAAGATCGGTTTCTGGATCCTGGCGAGCGCGTCCTCGTCCCAGAAGCCGCGCTCCATGCCCCAAGGCGCGAAGGCGACGACCGCCTTGACCCGTTCGTCGGGGAGCGCTGTGTGGCTCTCGGAGCCGGCCTGATGAACCGCGAGCGTCTTTTCGGGCGCGCCCCATTCGTAGCCGACCGAGGCTTCGGTGACGCCCGCGCCGGCCGAGATCACCGCGCCGTAGCCGCCCATCGAATAGCCGACGATCGCCGCTTTCTGCGTATCGACGAGCCCGTTCAGGAAGCTGTCGGTCTCGGCGCCCAGGCGCTCGATTTCGTTGAGCACGAACTTCTGGTCGAGCGGGCGGTTGACCAGCGTCGAGCCGAACTTGCCCTGATCGTCATAGGTCGAGTCCTTGTGGTCGATCGAGGCGACGACATAACCCTTCGAGGCAAGGTTCTCGGCCAAATGGCTGAGCAGGAATCGGTTTCCGGGATAGCCATGCGAGATGATGACGAGCGGGTAGGGGGTCTCCGCCTCGGCGGGCGCCGCGTCCCGCGCGGCCTTGCCGTGCAGCGTCACCCTGGTTTCGCCGTCGCGCAGGAACACGCCCTCGTAGGGCGAGGCGGGCGCGCCGGCGGCCGCCGGATACCAGACCTCGACCGTAAGCGGCCGGTCATAGCGCGGCAGATCCTTGCCGGCTTCGACCTTGAGGATGTCGATCTGGTCCTTGTTGACGAGGTCGATGGTGCGAACGCCGATCGCCGCGTCGCCATAGGGCGCCAATTCCGGCGCATCGGGACGCACCTGGTCGATCCGGTTTTCCTGGGCCATCGAGTCTCCGGCGAGCGCGATCTGCGTGGTGAGGCCGGCGGCGAATGCCATGGCGAGGACCTTGTTCATCGTTCTTCTCCTTGAAGCTGCCATCCCTGTCCAGCACTCTATCGCAGTGGGATGCGAAGACCAGACGACACCAGGCAGCGAAATGTGAGGAATCTGCTGGATTTGTGATATCGCATGCGATAGCTAGTTATGCGGTTGGTATTGGATACGTCCGTTCTCGTCGCTGCTCTTCGCAGCCGGAAGGGTTCGTCGAGACTGTTGCTCGTCGACGCTCTGCGTCAGCAGGTTGAGATAGTCCTGTCGGTTCCTCTGGCGCTCGAGTATGAGGCGGTGCTGACGCGTCCGGAGCACCTCAGGGCCTTCGGATTATCCAGAGATGAGGTCGAGAGGCTGTTGGACGCACTCTTTGGTGTGGCCCGAGCAGTCGATCTTGCCTTCACGTGGCGCCCTGTGTCGGCGGATCCCAATGATGATATGGTGATTGAGACAGCGGTAAACGGTGGCGCCGACATGGTGGTGACGTTCAATGCGAAGGATTTCGCTGGCTTGGAGGCGCGGTTCGGGATTCCCGCAGCTTCACCAGCCCAATATCTGCTACGTTTCGGAGAGAGGTCATGAATCGCAGTAATTTTGCGCTCCGTCTTCAAACCTCGCTGCTTGATGAAGCTCGCAAGGTTGCTAGATCCGAAGGGGTCGCGTTGAACCAGTTCATCAATGTCGCCGTGGCCGAAAAGCTCTCGGCCCTGCGCACGGCCGATTATTTTGCCGAAAGAGCTTCGAGGGCGAATGTCAAAGAAGCTCTGTCGATCCTCGAGAGAGCGGGAAACGACGATCCACCAATCGAAGGCGATGAACTTCCGATGGCAGAAGGTTCAGAAAAGCACCAGATGACGCGAATGTCTCGCTAGGATTTGGCTCTCCTCGGTCCAAGAGATGGAGTCTCGCCCCAGACGCTACGCGCTCACGTCTCCGGTTCGGTCGTGAACATCAGCGGGAAGCCGGCAGCCTTGCCGGCGTCCGTGGCCCGGGCAGCCTTCGTCTCGGCCACGTCCTTCGGATAGACCGAGACGACGCAGACGCCCTTCTGGTGGGCGGTGATCATAACCCGGTAAGCCTGGTCGTCGGTGAGCCTGAACTCGCCACGCAATACCATCACGACGAATTCGCGCGGCGTGAAGTCGTCGTTGACGAGAATGACCTTGTGCAGCTTCGGCCGTTCGGTCTTCGGTTTGACCTTGACCCTCGGCTTCGTGACGATTTCGGGAGGCATGGCGCTTTCCTCCGCGGATTGCGATCGCCGCTCACATAATCCGTTGCCCGCGAATGTCCAGCCGTCCGGCGGCTCAGCGCTGCAGGACGGCCTGGATTTCGGTCATGTTGGAGCGGACGCGCAGCACGTAGAAGCCCATGGTCGCCAGATGGGTCGCGAAGAGGCCGTCCTCGGCGCTGTTGGCGATGATCCATGGGCGGATCTTCAGAGCCGACTGGAACTGGCCTTCCATGGCGTTCCACAGCGTGTCGAGGTTGCGTTCGCGGACCACGTCCTCGAAATCGGCGTGCGCGGCGCTCATCAGCCCGTAATAGGCATAGAGCTGGCCGTAGGAGAACCAGAACCGGTCGTCGGCGCGCACGTCGAAGAAGCCGCGATTGTAGTTTTCGGAGCGCTCGCGCAGGATGGCGGAGGTGTCGCCCAGCGCGCTGGCCACTCGGTCGAGATACTGGATCAGGTTGTCGGCGCGGGCGTCGAACACCGCCTCGCAGCGCGCCAGCCGGTCGTCGAAAGCGTGCAGGTCGCGCACGATCTGGCGATAGTAGGCCGGAGTGGGTGTCTTGGGACCAGGCGGGTTCCACCCAACATACCACGTGTATTCGTCGAACTGCGCGTTGCCGCGCGCGCTCTGCAGGTTGGAGTCGATCTGCGAGGTGCCGCGCACGCGGCCGAGATTGTCGGCAAGCTCGATCGTCGTGCGCCGGATCGCCTCGTGGATGCCGCGCTGGAACGATGCCTTGTTGTCGAGGAAAGGCGTCTTGTCCCAGGAGAGGCCGAACAGGCCGAGCTTGTAGAGAATCATCGACGAGATCCAGGCATTCTCGTTGACGTTGACGTTCGTCAGGTCGGCCGCCACCTCGGCGATCGCCGAGCGTCCGCAACTGCGGCCCGTGGGAGTCGTGGCGGTCTGCGGGGTTGTTGGAGAGGGAGTCGTCGTAGTCGTGGTCGCGGCGGGGGCGGTTGCCGGCGCAGCGGGTTTCGAGTCGGCCTCGGCCTGGGCGAACAGCGTCCGCGGCGCGGGCGGAGGCGCACCCATAGCCTGCTCGCCCGCGGAGCGGCGACGCTGCTCGAAATCGTATTTCGCCACATAGTCCGGGTCGAACCCGTTCCAGAACTGCGTCGCGTAGAGGAAGTAGATATACATCGCGGCGATTGCCGCGATGGCAGTGCCGAGCACGGCTTTCAGGATCCAGCCCTTGTGCATGTACCAGCGGCCGAACCACAGGAACGGCCACATCAATATTCCGATGAGGAGGCCGATGCCGCGGCCGATCCACTGGAACACCATGGTGAAGAACGAGACGATCGGATCAAGCATGGTTCCCCCAGGTATCGCGCCGCCGGCGTTCAGTCCTTCAGGCCGTAGAGCCTCAGCCGGAACGCTGCCTTGTCCTTGAGATATGTGGTTTTGAGCGTCTCGACAACATGCGCCCGCCAGCGCGCCGGCCAGGATTGGTATTGCCTGTAGAACGTCTGCTTGGAGAACACATAGAGCGAGACGAAGTCGTCGGGCACGAAATCGGAGATCAGCCGGTTGGTCAGCCAGGCGTCCGGATGGTCGGGCTTTGCCCGCACCACCAGGAAGCGCCGCACCGGGTCCATGTCCTCCAGCCTGAGCTTGCCGGTCTGGGCGAGTTCGCGCTTGGCGGCGTTGAGGAAGGGGAAGGTGCCGTCCCTGTTGATCAGATCGGCATTGGAATGGATCCAGGTCTGCAGCCAGACCTTGTCCACCTTGTCGAAGTCGAGATTCGGCTGCTGGCGGTGGATCAGCGAGCGGATCGCCATTTCGGCGCGGTGCTCGAGATAGTTCGAGGTCTCGATCCAGGAGGCCCGCGGCAGATCGAGCCGGCCGGTGGAGGCGAGGAAGCGGAAGACGCGTTCGGCGTCGCGGATGCCGAGATAGCTGACCTGCCACGGCCGCGAGCGGCGGAAGCCGGGTGCTGCCGGGTCGGAAATGACCGTCGTCATGTCCTTGTCGATGAAGACGTAGATGCCGCCGAAATGCGTCGTCCAGAAAGCCTCGTGACGAAAGATCACGCGGTCGGGCACCAGCTTGTTCTCGCGGATGTCGCCGGTGACCTTGGCGAGCTCCACCATCCGCTCAAGCATCGCCGTGTCGCGCCAGGCGTCGGGCTCGAGCTTCAGCCGGTCGACCAGCGCTCCGAGCTCGCCCGCCTTGCCGAGCACGTCCTCGGCGGAGAGCACGCGGAACTCGACCTGGTTGATAGACAAGAGGTCCTCGATGTCCTCGACCTTCGACACCGAATCCTCGATCTCACCGTAGATCACGTCCTTGATCGTCAGCGCATCGATTACCCGGCGATTGTTCGAGTAGAACTCGAACATGAGCTGGGATGTGTTTGAGAACGCAGTATGAACGACCGGAAGCTCCGCCTGCACCGGTGTGAGGATGATGAAGCGGCGGTTGACCTCGTTCGGATCGAGATAGAGCGGGTCGCCGAGTTCCTCCGCCACCTGCGGCGAGAAGCCGGTGCGATCGATGTCGAAGCTCTTGAGCTTCGTCGGCTTCAGGCCGAACGCCTTGAGCGCCTTGTTGTAACGCTCGATCAGATGCGGCTCGTCGATGGTGAGGAGGCGGCCGTAGATCAGGTCGTTGTCGCGGAGGAGGTCCATGGATCAGTTCCGCGTTTGCGCCCAGGGCGAGGATACCCCGGCTATAGCCGCAGCTTCAGCCAGTCGCTCGTCCAGTGTTGCCAGTGGCAGGTCCAGCCTGATGGCCAACTCGAGATATATCGCGTCGTAGAGCGTCAGACCGTATGCCGCTGCGATTTCAATCGTGCTGCTCCACACATAATCCGAGCTAGAATTGTCGATACGCAGTGGCAACTTCTGGATCAGGTCCAGCGCCTTGCCGATATAGGCGCCTTCGATGCGATTCCTTCGCGCACCGACCAAGAGCGAATTGCCCACCTCGATCTGGAAAAGGGGGGGGAACTACCGCGCCGTTAAGGGCCACCGTGTCCATGAGGTCTTCGGTCAAGGTTCGGTCCTCATCGGGCATGATCCAGTTCAAGGCCACCGAACTGTCGACCACGACACTCAATAGCGCCGCCCCATTTCGATATAATCGCGGATCGTCAGCCCACCCGGGTCGGGTTTGACGGACTTGCGAAGTTCACGGATCGCCGCAACTGCTGCGCGCGCTTTCTCGACATCGTGGGGCGTTGACGCCGGAACGATCCGGGCAACGGCCCTTCCGTGTCGAGTGATCGTAATCTCTTCGCCTTTCTCGACGCGTTCGATCAGGGCGCTGAACGAGTTACGTGCTTCCAGAATGCCTGCTTCGGGCATGTCGTCACCATTTCTAGCCAGCCACGCCACAATTTACAGTCTCAAGCCAAGGATTTCAATTGGCGGCTGGCCCAAAGATAACATCGATGACTACCATCGGAACGCCAAACGCGAGCATCCATATCCAGAAAGGAACGATTAGGCGGAGCGACGCATAGCCTGCCTCCCGGATGTATTCGAGGCTCGGCAATCCATTCTTGTGACGCGGCATTCGCTGCGCTTGATCGTATGCTTTCCAGCGATCACCACTGCGAAAAGCAATCACCGCAAGCCCCGCAAGAAAACCATCCACATGTGCGGGCGCACGTATGCTAGGTAGATCTCCGAAGCCGTCTCCACCGCTCCTACCCCCACAACCCCTTCGCCTTCATCTCCTCGATCTCCTTCACCGCCCGCTCGCGCAGTTTTGCGTCGCGCACCAGCTTCGACACCGCCGCGTCGTCGGAGCGGTCGGAGTAGCGGAATTCAGAATCGGCGTAGCGGTTCACCTCCTGCATGACCATGTCCATGTCGAAGGGGCCGCGCAGTTCCTCGATCATCGCCTTCTTCTCGTCGTAGGGCTTGCGCATGAAGACCTCCGGCGTGGCGAACCAGTCGTCGGGCAACTCGATGTCCATAGCGCGCATCTTGATCGCGTCGGTGACGTTCTTGATGGCGCGGCCGGTGAAGCGCGGCTCGGCCTCCTTGATCAGGTGGAGGTAGGTGCCGATGTCGGCCATGGTCTTCGGCTGGCCCTTCTCCTTCATGAAGCGCTCGTAGACGCGCATCAGCCCGTCCTCGTGCGGCTTCGAATGGCTCTCGTAGGCGTCGTCCACCGCGCGCTGGATCTCCTGAGCGGCGTAGAGGTCGTGCTCGCCGAGCGGGATCTTGTGGTTCTTGCCGGCGAGCAGCACGAAGATGTCGATGTAGTCGTCGCGGGTCTGCGGGCCGTCGACCAGCCAGCGGGCGCCGGCGCGCTGCCTGAGCGCATCGTCGACGTTTTCGGGATAGTTCGAGAACATGCCGAAGGAGCAATTGCCGCGGATGACCGTCATCGCGCCCGAGAACGCGTCCATCAGCACGCCGGTGATCTCGTGCTGGCCGGCCGAGGCGCGGTCGTCGGAGCGTTTCGCGGCCACCTGGTCGATGTCGTCGATCGTGCCGAAGCCGATCGCCTTGGGGTTGAGCACGTTGTCGATGAAGGCGCGGCAGTTCTGGCCCGACTTGCCCTGGTAGGACGAGATCTGGTCGACGCCGAAGTTCTGGTAGTGGAACGGGTAACCCGCCACCTGGCAATGGCCGTGGACGAGGCCGGCGATCATCTGGATCAGCGTCGTCTTGCCCGTTCCGGGCGCGCCATCGCCGATGAAGGTGAACAGGAAACCGCCGAGCTCGACGAAGGGATTAAGCTGTTTGTCGAAGTCGTAGGCGACCAGCATCTTGGCGAGCTTCACCGCCTGGTATTTGGCGATGTGGTTGCCGACGACCTCCTCCGGCTTCTTGAAGGTCATCACCAGTGGCTTGGCCTTCTGGCCCGGCGCCACGTCGAAGCCGTTGAGGGTGAAGTCGTCGGCCTCGATACGGATATGCGCGTCCTCGAAGCTGCCCAGCCCGTCGAAGCGGCCCTTGCGCGCCAGCAGTCCCTCGATGGCCACGCGCGCGAACTGTTTTGCCCGCGCCATCATGTCGTGGTCGTCCCTAGAGCCCGCGATCGCCGCGTCGAGACCGGCCACCAGTGACTTAAGCGCGTCCTGCGCGGTGTCGAACAGCAGGTTCGGCTCGGCGATATCGTTCGGCGGCTCGCCATCCGCCTCGATTGTCTGGGCGAGATAGGAGGCGAAGGAGAAGGCCGCGACATAGGCCGAGGCGTGGATCAGCTTCTTGAAGTTCGACGCATCCTCGCCCTCGAGCGGCGCGCGCGCATTCTTCGCCTGCAGCGCTTCCAGCTCGTTGCTGCGCGCGAAGACGTCGGCGACCGCGAGCGAGATCGAGAGCCCGCGCCTGGCGCGGTAGAGCAGCGTGTGCTGCAGGATCGACAGCATCTGGTCGTCGGGGCGCACCGCCGCCACGGTCTTGGCAAGCTCCACCTCCTTGGTGCGCTGGACGGAGCCGGTCGAGACAGTGGACACGAAACGGCGCCCCGTTCCGGCAAGCGCCGTGTTTGACAGGCCGGTCGATGCCTCCAGCACGATCACCCGCGTCACCATCGACTGCGCGGTCGAGCGGTGCTTGTCGATATCCTTTTCGTCGATGGTGGTCAGGCCGGTGTCCATCAATCCTCCTCCGGCGATATCGCCGCTTTCGCACTTTTCGCCACGCGGGCGGCGTCGAGATACATATCGAGTGTCTGGTCCAACCTGCGATAGAGCAAGCTGTCGAAGAGTTCGTGTCCCCTGCCGGATTGATCCGTTTCGAGCGCGGCGATGTAAGCCGGACGATCCTCGGGCCGCACCGCGATGGGGGGGTAGCCGGCGCGCGCGAGGACGAGGTTCATCAGCAGCCGGGCGGTGCGTCCATTGCCGTCGCTGAACGGATGGATCGCCACCAGCCGGCGATGCGCCTCGAACGCGGTCGCCGGTACGGGCTCGGCGGCACCGAGCCAGGCCGCAAAATCCCGCATCATAACCGGGACCTCGAGAGGCGGCGGGAACTCGAAGAGGCCGCGTTCTGTGTTCACGTAGCGTGGGAGATCGGCATACCGGCCCGCGACCTTCGGCTGCGACTTCGCGACCACCAACGAATGCAGCGTGCGAACGTCCGCCTCGCGTATCGGCGCCTCGCTTCTCGATGCGATGTCCAGAACCCACTCCAAGGCCGCCGCATGATCGATGGCTTCGAGATGGTCGCGCAGCGGCTTACCCGCGACGGTGATTCCCTTTTCGATGACGAGGGCCGTTTCGCCGGCCGTCAGAGTATTCCCCTCAATCGCGTTGGAAGTATAGGTGATGTCGAGCCGCTGGCTGTGGTCGAGTGGGGCGAAGGCGTCGATACGGATGTCTGCTCGCACCGCGTCAAGCTCCTGCTTCTTTTGCAGAACGGTCGCGGCCAGCGTCACGGTATGCGCCTCCGCGGACCGATCGCGGCGTGGGCGCATCCGCTACACATCGCTGATCACCCGTCCGCCGGACAGGATGTGCACCTTGTAGCCGGAGAAGATCTTTTGCGCCTCGCCGGCGGCGTAGAGAGCCTGGTAGGCTTCGTGCGGGATCAGCGCGTGCTTCTCGTAGGTCGACACGCCCATGCGGGCGGCTTCGAGGTCGTCGGTATTGATGTAGAACTCCTGCGTCGCCTTCTCGCTGGAGAACAGGCCTTTTCGCCCCGGCCGCTCGTTCTTGGAATAGACTTCCTGGACGGTCCAGGTCAAAAGCCAGGCGTTCTCGGCCTTGCGCACCTTTTCCAGCACCTGCTGCACGGTCGAATTGTGCTCGGTGATACCGGCCGAATAGAACGGCCCCAGCACGAAGCGGCGCAGCTGCTTCGGATGCAGCGTCTCGAAATCCTTATCGAGATTGCCGGCGATCGTCGAGGGCGACAGCGTATAGGCGGAGTTCTTGGCGGCGAAATCGTCGAAGCGGTGCGCGAGATCAGGGTTGAGCAGGCCTTCGACCGGCAGCGGGATCTCGACCTTGCCGTTCAGCTGGCCGTCGCGCGTCACCAGCGTCTCGACCATACGCTCGGAGGAATCCTCGACCGCCGCCATGTAGACGAGCGGCAGGTTGGCCAGTCCGTCGAAGGCGCCCCAGTGGACGAAGTAGTAGGGCCGCATGGTCTTCGGATTGGCCGAGACCTTGACCGTCTTCGGCAGCACGAAGGGGGCGAAGATCAGCCCCGTGCCGACGTCCTCCAGATAGAGGCGCTCGGCCATCATCCGCTGCAGGTCGGCGGGCATCGCCTTGTGGCGCAGGATGAAGTCGGCCATCTCGGCGCGGATCGCGTCGGGAGCGGGAATGGCGGCCAGCCGCTTTTCCGCGCTGCGGCGGTCGTTTGCCAGCTCCAGCACGTTCTGGAATACCGGAAAGCCGCTCTCGGCGCGGGAAATGCGGAAGCTCTCCATGAAGCCGAGGCGATTGCGCCAGGCGCCGAAGGAGTTCTCCAGCCGGACGATGTATTCGGCCACCACCTGGGCGATCACGTCGTGGCGGTAGAGCGGCGAGGAATCGTCGCGCAGGAAGATGTCGAGGCCGGCGAGCGCGGCGGCGATCGCGTCGAAATAGCGGGCGGCGGGGTTGTCGGGGGTCATGGAGAGGATGTTCGCGCGAATGTCGTGTTTCCTCGCGCCCCCCTCTGTCCTGCCGGACATCTCCCCCACACGGGGGGAGATTGGCCGTCACGAGTGATACCGTCGGCAGTCAACCTTTCAGAAGGAGCGGTGAGCGTAAAGCCGCCGATCTCCCCCCGTGTGGGGGAGATGTCCGGCAGGACAGGGGGCGCCATGGCGCGCAACGTCCGAGCCTCGCGCCTTAAGCGCTCGCCTTCACGTAATCGGCCGAATTGTGCTTGCGCATCACCTCGTCGAAGCGGCGCGCGAAGGCGTCGTCGGCGAGCTTCTTGCGCCGCTGGATGTCGGCGGTGGTGACCATGTTCTTCTCGTGCATCTCGAGCAGGTCGCCGATGTGCTTCTGGGCGGCAGCGCCGATGCCGGCCATGGTTTCCTCGGCCGTGTTGTCGACCTGGCTGCCCAGCGTGTTGATCTTGTGCGCCACGTCCTGCTGGGCGGCGGTCTTCAGCGAGTCTTCCAGCGCCTTGTAGAGGACGATGCGCTGCTCGGTGTCGATGGTCAGCTTGTTGATCAGCGTCGACTGCGCGGCGATCTGGTTGTTGAGCGAATCGACGAAGGTCTGGAACATCGAGGTATAGCGTTCGAGCGTCTGGCTTTCGGCCAGCAGTTCCTGCTCCTTGGCCTGCTTCTCGTTATATTCGGTGGCGAGCTTCGAACGCTCGCCTTCGAGCTGCGTGCGCTCCTGCTGGCTGGTCGAGGCCGCGATCTTGTTCTCGATGTCGAGCAGCAGCGGGTTCAGTTCCTCGATGCGTTTCTGGGTCGCCGTCAGGCTCTCCATCGTGGCCTTGCGGCGCTCGATCACCTGGGACAGGCTCGCCTCGGAGGTCTTGTAGCGCTGGTCGAGCACGTTCTTCTGCTCGCGCAGGATGCCGACGATCGTGTCGGACTTGGCGAGCAGTTCCTGCAGGTTGCCGGCGAGCGACATGTTGCGCACGCGTTCGGTGCGCATGCGCTGGCGGCGCTGCTGCGAGAAGATGCCGACGAAGTTCTCCCAGCCGGTGTAGCTCTTCATCGTCTCGAATTCGGCGCCGAACACGTTCGTCGCGTCCTCCAGCCCGATGATGAGGTCGGCAATGTTCGCCTCCATCGTCTTCTGCTGCTTGAGCACGTCCTCGATGCGGGCGTTTTCGATGTCGAAATCGGCCTGGCCGATCTTGGCGTCAGTCTTGGCGAACTTTTCCAGCAGGATTCCGGACTGTTCGATCTTGGAGCGCATCTCCTCGACGGTGCGCTTGGTCTTCTCGATCTCGGAATCGAAGTTCTGCAGTGTCGCCATGAATTCCCTCCGGGGCCGACGTTCGGTCACGCGGGCGAATATATGTGGCGTATGTTTCGATTGAAAGTCGCGGGAGCGAATGAATGTAGCGCTGCCGCGCCTGTACCCGCAGGCAAAACCCGCCCCGGTCGCCCGGGGCGGGTTCAGACCAGCGTCGCAAGCGATCAGCTATACGGCGAATAGCACTGCTGGCGCGGGCCGTTGTAGGGCTGGAACGTATTGTCCGATGCCCGATAGGACCGGTAGCGGTCGTAGCACCACTGGACATGGGCGGAGCCATAGCTGGATGCCGATGCGGAGCCGCTGATGGCGTTGCCGATGATGGCAGCCGCTATGAACGCGCCGGCCGGGAACCAGTAGCCGTTGTAGTAGCGGTAGCCGGGACGCTTGTAGCTGTAGCCGCGGTGACCGTTGTAGTAGTAGCGGCCATTGCGGCGCTCGAACCGGGCCTCGCGCCGTTCCTGCCGGCGCTCGAAGCGACGTTCGCGGCGGTCCTGCCGACGCTCGAAGCGACGTTCGCGCTTGTCCAGTCTCATTTGGACATCGACGACGTTGCCTTCGGCGGAAAGCGACTGCGCTTTCGGTACGAAGACGGGTGCCGCGGCGACCGGCAGGGCCGATCCCGCCGCGAAGGTGAGCGCGAGAGCCGCGCAGAGTGTGTGTCTTAGCTTCATCATGATCTGCCTCGTGCTTGAAAAGTCCCTCGTTTCGCAAACGAGGCAGAGCCGATCGGGTTGCATTAAATATCGGCAATGCCTGGCTATTCTGCCTTGGCACCGCCAATTCCCTCCGGGTAGCCGAGAGATCCCGGCGGGTGATCCGGCCGATCGCGCCCGGCATCGCAGAGCTGCCGTCCGGCACGCAGACACGAACGTCGTGGCTGGTGCCCATCGCCGGGAGACGACGCAGGCGCGGCGGCGATCTGAAATGGGATGGCTGAAGACAAGGCAGCGTCGCGGCCACCGGGTCCAAGAGCATCTCGGGAGGATCAAGCTCTTGTTTTTTCTGGTCGGAGTGGCAGGATTTGAACCTGCGACCCCATCGTCCCGAACGATGTGCGCTACCAGACTGCGCTACACTCCGTAACCAGACGGCGGGCTTATAACGTCCGCCCCCCGAACCTGCAAGCGCATTCGCGAAACGATTTCTTGCGATTTCGCCGTTAGCATCCGCCACGTCGGAGAGGGCCGTATGGTGCTCGCCGCGCGATGATGTGGAGCGCAGTCGAGTGACGTTCAAGCCTGTGGCCGAAGCGCGGCCGAACACCTTCGAATTCGAGACGATGCCGCTGGTGAAGGCCACCGGCTTCCGCGAATATGACGCGCGCTGGTGGTTCGGCCATCCCGCCTCCGACAAGGCGCCGGAGCTCAACTTGATCGGCGTGCAGGCGCTGGGCATGGGACTGGGCACGATGATCCGCCGCGCCGGCATCGCGCCCGACATCGTCGTCGGTCATGACTTCCGTTCCTATTCGCTGTCCATCAAGCTTGCGCTGACCACGGGCCTGATGGCTGCCGGCGCGCAGGTAAAAGACATCGGCCTGGCGCTCTCGCCGATGGCCTACTTCGCGCAGTTTGCGCTCGACTGCCCGTCCGTCGCCATGGTGACTGCCTCGCACAACGAGAACGGCTGGACCGGCGTGAAGATGGGCTCGGCCCGGCCGCTGACTTTCGGCCCGGACGAGATGGCGGAACTGAAGCGCATGGTGCTCGCCGGCGATTTCGATCTGCCGGGCGGCGGCTCCTACGCGTTCTTGGAAAATTTCCGCGAGACCTATCTCGCCGACCTGACGAAGGGCGTGAAGATCGGGCGCAAGCTGAAGGTGGTCGCCGCCTGCGGCAACGGCACGGCGGGCGCGTTTGCGCCGCAGATGCTGGAGGCGATCGGCTGCGAGGTGGTGCGGCTCGACGTCGAGCTCGACCACAATTTCCCGAACTACAATCCCAATCCCGAAGACATGAAGATGCTGCATGCCATTCGCGACGAGGTGCTGCGCACCGGCGCGGATGTCGGCCTCGGCTTCGACGGGGACGGCGACCGCTGCGGCGTGGTCGACAACGAGGGCAGCGAGATCTTTGCCGACAAGGTGGGCGTCATGCTCGCCCGCGACATTTCGGGCGAGTATCCGGGTTCGCGATTCGTCGTCGACGTGAAGTCGACCGGCCTGTTCATGACGGACCCGGTTCTGAAGGCGAATGGAGCCGTCACCGACTACTGGAAGACCGGTCATTCGCACATCAAGCGACGGGTGAAGGAACTGGACGCGATCGCCGGCTTCGAGAAGTCCGGCCACTTCTTCTTCAATCCGCCGATCGGCCGCGGCTATGACGACGGACTGGTGACGGCGATTTCGGTGTGCCGGATGCTCGACCGCAATCCGCGGAAATCGATGGCCGACCTCTACCGCGACCTGCCGCTGACCTTCGGCTCGCCGACCATGTCGCCGCACTGTGCCGACGAGGTGAAATACGACGTTGCCGAGCGTGTCGTGAAGCGTTTTCAGGCGATGCGCGAGAAGGGCGAAACCGTCGCCGGCCAGAAGATCGCCGACCTCGTGACGGTGAACGGCGTGCGCGTCGTCGCCGAGGACGGCACCTGGGGCCTGGTGCGCGCCTCGTCCAACAAGCCGGAACTGGTCGTCGTGGTCGAAAGCCCTGTCTCCGAGGAACGCAAGCGCCAGATGTTTCATGCCGTCGACGCCGTGCTGCGGGAGAACCCGGAAGTCGGCGCCTACAACCAGACGATCTGAGGACGCCGATGGCCGCGCCCATCTCCTGCTTCGTGATGAGCGGCGGCGTCGGCTCGCGGCTGTGGCCGCTGTCGCGCGAGGACAACCCGAAGCAGTTCCACGACCTTTCCGGCGACGGCTCGATGCTGGCGCGGACCATCCGCCGGCTGCGGGCGCGCACGGCGGGCGAGGCTCCGGTGAGCCTGATCGCCTCGGAGCGTCATGCCGAGCGCGTGCGCGACGATCTCGCCGGCCTCGACCTCGGCGGCGGCAAGGCGGTGTTCGAGCCGATGGGCCGCAACACGGCGGTCGCGGTCGCGGTCGCGGCGATTCTCGTCCTGGAGAAGGGCGACGGGCTGGCGCTGGTGGTGCCTTCCGACCATTCGATCTCCACGGACCGCCAGTTCTGGGAGACGATCGAGAAGGGCGTGCCAGCGGCAGAGGCCGGTCAGCTCGTGGTCTTCGGCGTCAGGCCGACTCATCCCGAGACCGGCTACGGCTATATCGAGGCCGACGGCGCGGGCGACGTGCGCGCGGTGCGCCGCTTCGTCGAGAAGCCGGATCTCGCGACCGCCGAATCCTATCTCGCCGCCGGCACCTTCTTCTGGAATGCCGGCATGTTCCTGTTCCGCGCCAGCGCCATGCGCGAGGCCTTCCTCAGGCTGCAGCCGGAAATCTGGCGACAAGCGGAAGAGGCGTGCCGTGGGGCGGCGCGCGAGGTGTCAGGGCTCTACCTGCCGCTGGAGGTCTATTCGGCGGTTCCGTCGATCTCGGTCGACTACGCGATCATGGAGAAGACCGCCGGCATCGCCATGGTGCCGGCCGGCTTCCGCTGGAACGACCTCGGCTCCTGGCAGTCGCTGCTGGAGGTGAGCCCGACGGATCCGGACGGCAATGTCGTCATCGGCGACGTGGTCGCGATCGATACGGAAAACTCCTACCTGCGCAGCCAGGGACGGCTCCTGTCGGTCATCGGCATGAAGGACGTGGCGATCGTCGCGACCGTGGACGCGACTTTCGTCGCGCCGGTGTCGGAAAGCCAGAACGTCAAGAAAATCGTCGAGCGGCTGGAGAAGAGCGGTCGGCTGGAGACGAAGTTCACGCCCGCCCAGGACCGCGTCATCGCCAACGGCGCCTGGCTGCCGCGCGTGCGCCACTGGCTGTTCGAGGAGGCGCTGCCGCTGTGGTCGACGGCGGCGATCGACGAGCGCCATGGGGGATACTACGAGGCGATGGGCTTCGACCGCCTGCCGATCCTGCGGCCGAAGCGCATGCGCACCATGGCGCGGCAGATCTTCGCCTTCTCGGTGGCCAAGACCCATGGCTGGGACGGCCCGGCGGAGCGGCTCATCGCGCACGGCGTCGACTTCATCGCAACCAGGGGCCGCACAGTGGACGGCGGCTGGGTCCGCACGCTCGACGTCGACGGAACGGTGCTCGACGCCACCGAGGACGCCTACGACCATGCCTGCGTGCTGCTTGCGTTGGCGCATGCGCACCGCGCCGGCAATCCGCACGCGCTGGCGCTGGGCGAGGCGACCTTCGCCTTCCTCGACGACAGGCTCGAGGACCGCAACATGCGCGGCTTCCTCGAAACCTCGCAGGGCGAGGGGCTTCGCCGCACCAACCCTCACATGCACCTGCTCGAAGCCTTCCTCGCCTGGTACGAGGCGACGGGGAACCGGCAATACCTGCGCCGCGCGGCGCGCATCATCGATCTGTTCCGCAGCCATTTCTTCGATCCCGACTCCTGGACGATAGGGGAGTATTTCGACGACGACTGGAGACCGGCCGAAGGCGAGAAGGGGCAGTGGACGGAGCCCGGACATCATTTCGAGTGGTCGGCGCTGCTGGTCGATTTCGCCCGCAAGAGCGGCCAGAAAGACCTGATCGGCTTCGCCCGCAAGCTCTACGCCTCGGCGATCGCCAACGGGCTGAACCGCGCCACCGGTCTCGCCTATGGGGCGGTCTCGCGCGAGGGCATTCCGCTCGAGCGCACCTCGCGCAGCTGGCCGCAGACCGAGGCGGTCAAGGCGGCGATGGCGCTGGACGACACCGGCGGCCCCGACATGAAGCCGGAGATCGAAGCGCGCCTCGGACGGCTGTTCCGCTGGCACATCGATCCGGCACCGTCGGGTCTCTGGATCGACCTGATCGACGAGCGCGGCAGGGCGCTCGCCAAGGACGCGCCGGCCAGCATCCTCTACCACATCGTCACCGCGCTGAGCGCCTATATGAGGCGTTACGGGTAGCGGGCTTGCGGAGCTACGGAAATTCCGTATAACTTCTGTTGTGCACACTGTCGTGGAAACGCCCGCCTACCTCGCATCCGCGAAGGACGAGGGCGTCGATGACGATGAGCGCGCGGAGATCGTCCGGTTCCTGGCTGACAATCCCAGCGCCGGTGATCTGATTGTCGGGACTGGTGGGGCGCGAAAGGTCCGATTTGCCGGTCGTGGTCACGGAAAGAGCGGCGGCTACCGGGTCATCACTTTCTTCGCGGGTGACGATATCCCGCTGTTTCTGCTCGATATCTACGGCAAGGGCAATCGCGCGAATCTGACGAAGGCCGAGCGGAACGAGCTTCGACCGGTCCTTTCGGAACTGCCGAACGCATGGCGGGCCGCGAGGGTCGAGAGAATGAAGCGGAGACACGGAAAATGACGAAGCCGGGATCGCGAATTCTTCAAGGCGCGCGCGAGGCACTGGCCTTTGCCGAAGGGCGGGCGGACATCGATGCGTTCCGCGTTCATGTGCCGGAGACGGTGGACGTGAAGAAAATTCGGCGCAAGCTCGGTCTGACTCAGCAGGCGTTCGCCGCCCGCTACGGCTTTACCGTCGGGCGGGTACGCGACTGGGAGCAGGGTCGGTCGCCCGTGGACACGTCGTCGCGAATCCTTCTGCTCGTCATCGAAAACGAGCCGGAGGCCATCGAGCGGGCTCTCGCGGCCGCATAGGTCGACGCAGGCGGGTTGATCCCGCTCAAGGTCCGGCCATCGATCGGCCGTTAGGCTCCTCCGCATTGGAGAAGCCGCCATGCCGAAGAAAATACTGGTCATCAACGGACATCCCGATCCGCGGCCGGAGCGCTTCGTCCATGCGCTCGCGGCGGCCTATGCGGAGGGTGCGGAGGCCGGCGGGCACGAGGTGCGGCGGCTTTCGATCGGCGAACTCGACATTCCGGTGCTGACGCGGCGCGAAGACTGGGAGAACGGTCCGGTGCCGCAGCCGCTGAGCGACGCCGCCGGCTCAATGGCCTGGGCCGACCATATCGTGCTCGCCTATCCGCTCTGGCTAGGCGATATGCCGGCGCTGCTCAAGGCCTTCCTCGAGCAGATCGGCCGGCCGGGGGTGGCCATCGACAAGGGCGCCCGGTCGCTGTCTCCGGGCCTGTGGAAGGGCAAGTCGGCGCGGCTCGTCGTGACGATGGGCATGCCGGCCTTCGTCTACAACTGGTATTTCGGGGCGCATTCGGTGAGGAGCTTGAAGCGCAACATCCTCAATTTCGTCGGCATTTCGCCGGTACGCTCGTCGATTGTCGGCATGGTCGAGGGCTCGGCCGAAAGCCGCGCCGAATGGCTGGAGACAATGCGCACACTGGGACGCAAGGCTCAGTAAGGGCTCTCGACGTTGCCGGTCTCGACATAGACCGACTTGACCTGGCTGTAGTGACGGAGCGCTTCCAACGAATTCTCCCGGCCGATGCCGGAGCTCTTGGCGCCGCCGAAGGGAATTTCGACGGGCGAGAGGTTGTAGTGGTTGATCCACAGCGTGCCCGCCTGGAGGTCGGCCGCCACACGGTGGGCGCGGGCCATGTCCTTCGTGAACACACCGGCGGAGAGGCCGAACTCGGTGTCGTTGGCCCGTGCCACGACCTCGTCCTCGGCGTCGAACGACAGCACGCTCATCACCGGGCCGAAGATTTCCTCGCGGGCGATGGTCATGTCGTCGGTGACGCCGGTGAACACGGTCGGCTCGACATAGAAGCCGTTCTCGAAGCCCTGCAGCTTCGGCGCGCCGCCGCCGGTGGCGAGCGTTGCGCCCTCCTTCCTGCCGATCTCGATGTAGCCAAGCACCTTGTCGTGCTGCGCCTTGTTGATCAGCGGGCCCATCTGCGTCTCGGGATCGAGCGGGTCGCCGAGCCTGATCTTCTTGGTGCGCTCGACCAGGCGGTCGACGAAGCGGCCGTGCAGGTCCTTCTCGACGAAGACGCGGGTGCCGTTGGAGCAGACCTGGCCGGTGGAATAGAAATTGCCGAGCATGGCGCCGGAGACGGCATTCTCGAGGTCGGCGTCCTCGAAGACGATGAGCGGCGACTTGCCGCCGAGCTCCATCGTCGCGTGCTTCATCTGCGAGCCGGCGAGCGCCAGCACCTTCTTGCCGGTCGGTACCGAGCCGGTCAGCGAGACTTTCGCCACGACCGTATGGCCGGCGAGCGCGGCACCCACATCGCCATAGCCCTGCACGACGTTGAACAGGCCGTCCGGCAGGCCGGCCTCGGTGTAGATCTCGGCGAGCGCGAGGGCGGAGAGCGGCGTGTTTTCCGACGGCTTGAACACCATCGCATTGCCCATGGCGAGAGCGGGCGCGGATTTCCAGCCGGCGCCCTGGATCGGGTAGTTCCAGGCGCCGATGCCGACGCAGACGCCGAGCGGCTCGCGGCGGGTGTAGGCGAAGGGGCCGCCGAGATCGACATGGTCGCCGTGGAAGGCGGCGATCGCGCCGCCGAAGAATTCCAGCGCATCGGCGGCGGAGGCCGGGTCGGCGACGAGCGTCTCCTGGATTGCCTTGCCGGTGTCGAGCGTCTCCAGACGCGCCAGTTCGGCATTGCGCGCGCGTAAAATGTCGGAGGCGCGTCGCAGGATGCGGCCGCGCTCGACGGGCTTGAGCCGCGCCCAGGCCGGCTGGGCGGCGCGCGCGGCCTCGACCGCGAGCTCGACGATGTTGGGCGTGGCGGAATGCAGCGTCGCAATCGTCTCGCCGGTCGCCGGATAGATGACCGGCAACGTCTTGCCGCCTTCGTCCTCGACGAAGCGGCCGTTGATATAGTGCGAGGCTTTCGGCTGGGCGGTCATGTCAAACCCCGTCGGTTGTTCGTCGGTCTTCGGTCGTTCTGGATGTAGTCTGTCCGATCGCGCGAGGCCAGCAAACCCTCACGACCGACGACCGACGTCCTACGACCGACTCCCTCACCGGTCGCTCTCGCGCCAGCGCGGATTGATCCACGGTTCCTGGTTGGAGGGCGGCAGGGGTGCCTTGCCGAGGATGTGGTCGGAGGCCTTCTCGCCGGTCATGATCGACGGCGCGTTCAAGTTGCCGTTGGTCACCCGCGGGAATATCGAGGAGTCGGCGACGCGGAGGCCTTCGACGCCGATCACGCGGCATTCCGGGTCGACCACGGCATGACGGTCGTCCGCGCGGCCCATGCGGCAGGTGCCGCAGGGGTGGTAGGCGCTCTCGGCATGCTCGCGAATGAAATCGTCGAGTTCGTCGTCGCTCTGGACGTGGCCGCCGGGCGAGATTTCCTTGCCTCGGAACGGATCGAAGGCCTTCTGACCGAAGATCTCGCGCGTGAGGCGGATGCAGTGGCGGAAATCGGTCCAGTCGTCCGGATGCGACATGTAGTTGAACCGGATGACCGGCGGCATGGCGGGTTCGGCCGAGCGCAGCGTGACCGATCCGCGCGACTTCGAGCGCATCGGCCCGACATGCGCCTGGAAGCCGTGCGATTTAGCCGCCGACTTGCCATCGTAGCGCATGGCCGCCGGCAGGAAGTGGTACTGGATGTCGGGATAGTCGACACCGGCCCTGGAGCGGACGAAGGCGGCGGCCTCGAAATGGTTGGTGGCGCCGAGCCCGTCGCCCCAGAAGAGCCAGCGCGCGCCGATCAGCGCCTTGGAGAAGGGGTTCAGCACCGAATAGAGCGTGATCGGCTGCGTCGCCTCCTGCTGGATGTAGAGCTCCATGTGGTCCTGCAGGTTCTGCCCGACGCCCGGCCGGTCGGCGACGACCTCGATGCCATGCTCCGCCAGGTGCGCGGCAGGGCCGATGCCGGAGAGCATCAGGAGTTTCGGCGAATTGATCGAGGAGGCGGCGAGCACGACCTCACGCTTCGCCCTGACGATCTCGATCTCCGCGCCAACCTGGATCTCGACGCCGGTGGCCCGCTGGTTTTCGATCACAACACGACGGGCCAATCCCTTGAGAAGACTGACGTTCTGCCGCCTCAGCGCCGGCCGCAGATAGGCGTTGGCGGCGGACCAGCGGCGGCCGAGATGGATGGTCTGCTCCATCCAGCCGAAACCTTCCTGCTTCGAGCCGTTGTAGTCCTCGGTGGTCTCGAAGCCTGCCTCGCGGCCGGCCTCGACGAAGGCCTTGTAGAGCGGGTTGAGCCGCAGGCCGCGCTTGACGTGCAACGGGCCATCGGTGCCGCGCCAGCCCGCCTCGCCGTCCTTCGAGTTCTCCATCCGCTTGAAGTAGGGCAGCACGTCGGCATAGGACCAGCCCGCCGCGCCCTGTTCGGCCCAATGGTCGAAGTCGCGGGCATGGCCGCGCACATAGACCATGCCGTTGATCGAGGACGAGCCGCCGATGACCTTGCCGCGCGGGGTGGCCAGCACGCGCCCGCCGAGATGCGGTTCCGGCTCGGTGCGGAAGCCCCAGTCGTAGAGGCTCATGTTCATCGGGATCGACAGCGCCGACGGCATCTGGATCAGCGGACCGAAATCGGACCCGCCATGCTCGATGACGATGACCGTGTTCTTGCCGTCCTCGGAGAGCCGATAAGCGAGCGCGCAGCCGGCGGAGCCGGCGCCGACGATGACGAAATCCGCCTCACGCATCGCCGACATGCCTCGAAAAATCCTCGAGCGAGACGTTGCCGCCGGTGGCCATGACCAGCACCGACTTGCCCTTGGCGTCGACGACGCCGTCGAGCAGGGCGGCCAGCGCCGCGGCGCCGGACGGCTCCAGCACCAGCTTCAGCCGCTCGAAGGCGGTCTTCATGGCACGCCGCACCGCCGCGTCGCTCACGGAGACGCCGCGCACGCCCGCCGCGCTGACCGCGGCGAAGGGCGCATCGCCCGGGCGGCGCGCCATCAAGCCGTCGCAGATCGTCGACGGGCCGATCGGCGTCGTCTCGATCGCGCCGTGGGCGAGCGAGGAGCCCATGCCGTCGAAGCCTTCCGGCTCGACACCGATGAGTTCGGTGCGCGGCGAGAGATAATGGAAGGCAAGCGCCACTCCGCCGATCAGCCCGCCGCCGCCGACGCAGCACAGCATCATGTCGACGGAGGCACCCTTGTCGTCGAGCTGGCGGATCGCCTCCAGCCCGGCACCGGCCTGGCCGGCGACGATCTCCGGGTCGTCGAACGGGTGGAGCAGGGTCAGGCCCTGCTCGACGGAGATGGCGCGGGCGCGCTCTGCCGCGACCTCCTCGCGGGCGCGCGTTCCGTGTTCGGTCGAGATGACGGTCGCGCCGAAGCTCTCCGCGCCGCGCTTCTTGGCGGCCGGTGCGTCGACCGGCATGACGATGGTGACCGGGATGCCGAGCGCCTCGCCGGCGGCGGCGAGCCCCTGCGCGAAATTGCCGGATGAATAGGCGACCACGCCGCGCGCGGCCTCCTGCGGGGAAAGCTGCTTCAGCCGCCAGTAGGCGCCGCGCACCTTGAAGGAACCCGCCCATTGCAGCGATTCCGGTTTCACGAAGACGCGGGCAGCACCCGTCTCCTTCGCGAGCGCGCGGGATTCGAGCAGCGGCGTCACCTGCGTCGCCTGCGAGGTGACGGCATAGGCGCGGCGGAGGTGATCGAGGGACGGGACGAGAGGCATCACTCCCCCCTCGGGTAGCGCTTGGACTCTTCGAGCACGTTCAGGTCCATGTGGTTGCGCATGTAGCGCTCGGAGGCCTTCTGCAGCGGCTGGAAGTCCCACGGGAAATAGGAGCCGTTGCGCAATGCCGGATAGACGACCCAGCGCCGCGCCTGGCTCTCGCGCACCTCGGCGTCGAAGCGCGCCATGTCCCAGCGGGCGCGGACTTTCGCCATGAAGGAGGCGACGAGATGTGCATGGGCCGTGTCGCCGGCCAGGTTGTCGCGCTCCAGCGGATCGGCTTCAAGGTCGAACAGCTGCGGCGGGTCGAGCTCGCAATGGACAAATTTCCAGCGGCCCTCGCGGATCGCCACCATGGGCGCGTAAGAGCCTTCGGCCGCATATTCCATCAGCACCGGCTCGGTGCGCGGTCCGCCGTGCACGAGCGGTACGAGGGACTGGCCGTCGGTCCAGGGCATGATCGCAGACATGTCGATGCCGGCGAGGTCGCAAAGCGTCGGACAGACGTCGAGGTTCGAGACCGGCACATCGATCAGGCCGGCGGCGATGCCCTTTCCGGCGATCATCAGCGGCACGCGGGCGGAGCCCTCGTAGAAGCTCATCTTGAACCAGAGGCCGCGCTCGCCCAGCATCTCGCCATGGTCGGAGCAGAACAGGACGACCGTGTCGTCGGCCATGCGGGTGCGCTGCAGCGTGTCGAGGAGTTCGCCCACCTTGTCGTCGACATAGGAGATGTTGGCGAAATAGCCGCGCCGCGAGCGCCGCACCTGGTCGGGCGTGATGTCGAAGGAGGGATAGTCGCTGGCGAGATAGAGGCGCTGCGAATGCGGGTCCTGCTTGTCGTGCGGGATGAACGGGGTTTCGGGATCGAGCGCCTGGCAGTTCTCGTACAGATCCCAGTATTTCTTCCGCGCCACGAACGGGTCGTGCGGGTGCGACAGGGACACCGTGAGCATCCAGGGCCGGCGGGTTGGATCGTCGTTGTCGCGCGACAGCTGGTAGAGCTTCTGGTTGGCGAGGAAGGCGACCTCGTCGTCATATTCGAGCTGGTTGGTGGTCTCGGCGACGCCGGCGCCGGTGACGGAACCGAGATTGTGGTACCACCAGTCGATGCGTTCGCCGGGCTTGCGGTAGTCGGGCGTCCAGCCGAAGTCGGCCGGGTAGATGTCGGTCGTCAGCCGCTCCTCGAAGCCGTGCAACTGGTCCGGCCCGACGAAATGCATCTTGCCCGACAGGCAGGTGTAATAGCCGGCGGCGCGGAGATGGTGCGCGAAGGTCGGGATCGACGAAATGTATTCGGCGGCATTGTCGTAAACGCGGGTGCGCGACGGCAATTGCCCGCTCATGAACGAGGCGCGGCCCGGCGCGCAGAGCGGCGAGGCGGTGTAGTTGCTGGCGAAGCGGGCGGATCGCGCCGCCAACGCCCTGAGATTCGGCACATGCAGGAAGTCGGCGGGACCGTCAGGGAACAGCGTTCCCGTCAGCTGGTCGACCATGATGACGAGGATGTTGGGGCGGATCATCTCGCCCTCTCCAGCTTGAGCGATATGTAGTCTTCGACGAGGGCGATCGCCGAGGCGGGATCGGGCGCGCCGTTCTTCAGCGCGCGGCGGATGTAGAGACCGTCGATCAGCGCCGCGATGCCCTCGGCGGCGTGGAGGGCCTCGCGGCGCGGCATGAGGCGCAGCAGCGCATCGGCGAGGTTCGAGTGCAGCCGCCGCGCATAGATCGTGAGCAACCGGCGCATCTCGGGCGAACGCTGCGCCTCGACATAGAAGGCGAGCCAGGCGGCCACGACCTCCTCGCCGAACTGCGGTGCGGAGAAGTTGACCGCGACGATGGCCGAAAGCCGCTCGCGCGGTGTCCCGGCGCGGACGAGGGCGGAGCGCAGTTCACGGCCGAGATCGGCGAGCAGCGAGCGCATCGTGGCGCGCAGCAGATCGTCCTTGGCGCCGAAATAGTGATGCGCGAGCGCCGAGGAGACGCCGGCGCGGCCGGCGATCTGCGACATGGTCACATCAAGAGACCCGTGCTCGCCGATGGCGGCCACGGCGGCGTCGATCAGCGCGCGACGGCGCAGAGGTTCCATTCCGATCTTCGGCATCGGCGGAGGCTATTTTTTATTGACGCGTCAATCAATAAAAATACCGCCACCCGATGCCGCGATTGCGTCACGCTATCCGATCTTTACCCGAGCCGCGGTCGCGTCCATTCTGTCGCCATGAGACATGCGGCGGTGGTGACGGGCGGCGCATCTGGGATCGGGCTGGCGGTCGTGTCCCGGCTGCTCGAGGACGGCTGGCCGGTCGCGGTCATCGACTTCAACGCGGAGGCGCTTCTCCAAGCCGAGAACGACCTGGAGGGCGAGAACGTCATCTTCATCCAGGCCGACGTCACCGACGACGACGAGGTGGCGGCCGCCTTCGACGAGATCGTCGATCGCCTGGGCCTGATCGGCGGACTGGTGAACTCGGCGGCGATCGCGCGGGCGGCGGGCGTCGAGGACACCACCGCCGAACTGCTGCGCGAAATGCTGGAGGCCAATCTGGTCGGCCCGTTCCTTACCTCCAAGGCCGCGCTCGAGCGCATGGGCGAGACGCTGTCGATCGTCAATCTGGGTTCGGTCTCCGGCCTGCGCGCCAATCGTGGGCGCCTCGCCTACGGCTCGGCCAAGGCGGGGTTGAAGCTGATGACCGAGGTGATGGCGGTGGAACTGGCCGGCCAGGCCGTTCGTGTCAACTGCGTGGCGCCCGGCCCGATCGACACGCCGATGGTGGCGCGCCTGCACGGGGCCGGCGAGCGCGGCTTGTGGCGCGAGCGCGTACCGCAGGACCGCTACGGCCGGCCCGACGAGGTGGCCGGCGCCATCGCCTTTCTTCTGTCACCCGAGGCGAGCTATATCACCGGCCAGACCGTCGCCGTCGACGGCGGGTTCATGGCAGGTGGCATCATTCGTGAAGACTGAACTGTATGCGGTCGTGCTCTTCTTCGCCGCGGCCGGGTGCATCGCCGCAGGAGCACAGGAGGGAGTGGGGACGATCCTCGACCGGTTCTGCGAGTTGCAGACTGGCGGCGACCTGGCATCCCTGCGCGACCTGATGACCGAGGATCTCCGCGCCGTCGTCGACGACGCGGAGGCGCGCAACGCGGCCATCGCCGAGACCTCGGGCCAGGAAAGCGCGCCGCTGGCCGCGGGAATCCCCTACCGCGGCATGGTCGAGCAGCCGGCCTCCTGCGTCGCATCGAACGTGTCGGCGGCCGCCAATGTCACGATCGTCGACATCTCCTACGCTTCCGATGGCGGCGAACGGTGGACGGACCGGCTTGTGCTGAAGCCGGAAACGGGCGAGATGCGCATCGACGACATCCTGTTCGCGTCGTTTCCGACCGACACCTACCAGGCGGGCCTGCGCCGGGTGCTGGCCGACACGTTCGATCAGTGAGGGCGATCAGTGAGGGGCGATCAATGAGGGGGAAGACCTTGAAGCGCAGCCTGCTTGCACCCCTCCTGATCTCGATGACCGCCTTCGGCGCATCGGCCGAGGACCAGCCGAGATCGGCGGCGGCCGCGTTCGGCGCGGCGTTCTGCCTGATGAAGGACAACCCGCCAGGAGCCGACCTGATGGTGCTGGCGACACCGTCGCTGGCGGCCGAGATCGGCAAGGCGCTGGCGAAGAACGACGAAATCCAGAAGGCGCATCCGGACGAGAAGCCGCCGCTCGGCGACGGTATCCCCTTCCAGAGCTATCCCGACCTTTCACCGAAGTGCGAGGTGGGCAAGGTCGAGGGAGAGGGTGCCGGCGCGGTCGTCGAGATTAGGCACGGCTTCCCCGAGGCTCCCAGCGCCGACTATTCCGACCGCATCGTCCTCGGTCATGGCTGGACCAGGGGCACGCTCGGCATCGACGATGTGCTGTACGGCGAAAAAGGCGGTGGCGGCACGCTGCGCAGGACGCTGGCCGAGGCGTTCGAATAGGGATCAGAAGATATCCCAGCGCCCGTAGGCAGGGATCTTAAGCGCGGGCCGGGCGACGTCGATCCCGGCCACCAGGCCCATGAGATGCAGTTCCAGCCCGCTGGTCGCGCCGAGCGACAGGCCGGCGAGACCGTGCAGCGTGGCATGGAAATCGCCGGTGGCGGAGGACCAGCCGATCGCGCCAAAGCCGGCGGCGAAGTCGCGGCCGGTCGCATTGGGCGGCATCGTCGCGCCGAGTTCGGGAACGCTGCGCAGTACATGCGCGACGAAACTGTTCGAGTTGGGACCCGGCCAGACATGGTAGTCGCCGGGTTTCGAATAGGGATAGGAGGCAATCGCAGCCTCGACTTTCGGTACCAGAGACGCGGCTGCCTTTCCGGTGACCTCATGAACGATATACGGTTCGTTGGAATACCAGCGCCCGTCGGCGGGCCGGCTGTTCCTGCGGATCGGCGAACCCCAGCCGACCTTGTCGTAGCGGTCATAGGAGGCCGCTCCCGGCTTCTTGGTGACGATCCAGCTATGCAGCGAGAAGGCGCCCTTGAGACCGCCGGTCCGCGCGGCGAGCACGTAGACAGCGGCATCGCGGTCGCTGTCGGCCCTGGGCAGCACGCCCGAGGACGACCAGTCGGCGGAGCTCCAGTTGCCCGGCCGGTCCTTCAGTATCCACCATCCCGCGGTGGCGACAGCCGGCGTGACGAAGACGAGCAGGACGAACAGGAGGAGAAGCTTGAGCAGTTTCAATTCGACAATCCCGGCCTTGCCGAACCCGTGCCATCGGGTGCATGAGCCGAGGAGTTAGGGCAGCCAGTTTGGTGAAAACATGACGAACCCGGTTCTGGTCGAGGTGCTGCGCGGCGGCAGGGTGGAGAGCCGCCACGGCGGTTCGATCGCGGTGTGCGACGCGCAGAGCGGCATCTTCCTCGCCCGCGGCGACGTGGCGCGTCCGGTTTTCCCGCGCTCGGCGGTGAAGGTGATCCAGGCGCTGCCGCTGGTCGAGAGCGGCGCGGCCGACGCCTTCGGCTTCGACGCAAAGGAACTGGCGCTTGCCTGCGCCTCGCACAGCGGCGAGGTCGAGCACGCCGAGCTGGCGCGGAAGATCCTGGCGAAAGCCGGCTTCGGACCGGACGCGCTCGAGTGCGGCGCGCACTGGCCGTCGAGCCAGGAGGCGACGATCCTGCTCGCCCGCTCGGGCGCGACGGCGAGCGCGCTGCACAACAACTGCTCGGGCAAGCATTCGGGCTTCCTCTGCGCCTGCCGCCATCTCGGCCTGAACCACAGGGGCTATGTGAAGATCGGCCACGACTACCAGCGCCTGATCGCCGCGACGATGGAGGAGGTGACGGGTGCGCCGCACCGCGAGGACAATTCCGGCACCGACGGCTGCTCGATCCCGACCTATGCGGTGCCGCTGACCAGCCTCGCCACCGGCTTCGCCAAGCTGGCGACGGGCGAGGGACTGGCGAAGGAACGCGCCAGCGCCGCGCGGAGATTGTTTGCTGCCTGCATGGCCGAGCCGTTCTACGTTGCCGGCACCGGCCGGGCGGATACCGCGATGATGGAAGCCGGCCAGGGACGCGTCTTCGTCAAGGTCGGGGCCGAGGGCGTCTATTGCGGCGCGGTGCCGGAGCTCGGCCTCGGCTTCGCGCTGAAGATCGATGACGGCGCGGGACGCGGCGGGGAGGCGGCGGTGGCGTCGCTGCTCGCCTGGCTGCTCAGGGCCGACGAGGCGCTCGCGGCGCGCTATGCCGGGATGGCTTGCGCGACGATGAAGAACTGGAACGGCATCGAGGTCGGGCAGGTGAGGGGCCTGCCGTTCAGCTGACGCGGTCAGCTCAGCTGACCCGGTTGCGCTCCACCGTCAGGCCGGGCAGGTCGGTGCCCTCCTTGGCAAGATCGCCGGTAACGGCCTCGGCCCAGCGGTGGCCGACGATCGCGTCGCGCAAGGCACCGTCGATGACGTTGTCGGTGATGATTGCCGAGCCGGTGCCCTCGACCACCGAGACGGCGATGCCTTCGCCGGCGTCGCGGACGACGTTGCCGGTGGCGACCACGTTGCGCATGAACGGGCCCCAGCCGATGTTGATGCCGTAGAGCGGCGCGCCCTCGACCACGTTGCCGCTGACCGATGCGTCGGCCTCGACCGAGATGCCGACGCCGAAGCCCGGCGGATCGGCAGGGTAGGGACCGGTTGCGGAGAGGTTGCGCACGAGATTGCCGGTGACGGAAGCCAGCCGCCCGCCCTCGTTGAAGTTGACGACCGAGATGCCGTTGGCGGCGCCATCGACGATGTTGCCGGCGATTACCGCGCCCTCGAAGGCGAATTCGGAGTAGATCGCCGTCTCGCCGGAGCGCAGGCAGGTATTGCCCGCGATCTGGACGTTGCCGCCCGAATTGGAGCGGATCGCCGAAAAGGCGCAGTCGGCGATCTGGTTGTCCGAAACGATGACGTTGCCGGCGCGGAAGACGTTGATGCCGTTGCCGTTCTGGCCTGTGCCGCCGGAGCGGGCGAGAATCCGCTCGACCCGGTTGCCGGTGACGATCGTGCCGTCCTCGCCCGGCTGCCAGCGGTGGACGAGGATGCCGCCGTTGCCGCAGTCGATCACCGTATTGCCGGCGATCCGCATGCGGCCGGCTTCGACGCTCCAGATTGCGGCATCCGCGGCGCCCGAAATCTCGCTGCGCTCGACGCGGCCCGACACGCGCTCCAGAGCAAGGCCGTTCCGGGACGAACCGATGATCCGGCAATTGTCGAGGACGAAGGTGGCGACGCCGCGCGCGTCGATCAGCCCTTGCGCGGT
The DNA here is from genome assembly GCF_023954305.1 of Mesorhizobium sp. Lineage (NCBI taxonomy): Bacteria > Pseudomonadati > Pseudomonadota > Alphaproteobacteria > Hyphomicrobiales > Phyllobacteriaceae > Mesorhizobium > Mesorhizobium sp. Next base: position 3,342,129 of record NZ_JAMLIG010000001.1, read on the forward strand.
GTCGCCGAGCCAGCGGTTGGCGCCGTCGATCAGAAGGCCGGTGAATTCGAGATGGTCCGCCCCTTCCGCCGCCAGCATGTGGCCGTCGCCGGCATAGACGAGGCGGGTGGCGCCCGGCACGCCGGAAAGGCGCACACGGCGCGGCAGGGTGATGTTGGAGAGATTGTACTGGCCGGGCGGCAGGAACACCGCCTGGTCCCCGTCCGACGCCTTGTCGAGCATCGCCGAGAAGGCGCGGCTCTGGTCGTCGAAGGCGGCCGGGTGCACGCCGAGTTCGGAAGCGTTGATCGAGCCGCGCATGGCGGCGAGCATCGGCTCGGAAAACAGGCTGGAGGCGGAAGCGGGCAGCGCCAGGCCGCCCGCGGCGAAGCCGGCGGAGGCGGCGAGGAAACGGCGTCTGTCCAGCATTGGCACGGCTCTCCCGGTGGATATGGGAGCGGAGCAGGAACCGTGCCAGGAAATATCACCGCTTACACCCCCACCCCTACCCCTCCCCACAAGGGGGAGGGAGGAGCGCAGGTCCGCGCCGTCATGGAATGAAGGGTGCAACTGCCCGAGAGAGATGTCGCAAAACGTTGGCCCCTCCCTCCCCCTTGTGGGGAGGGGTAGGGGTGGGGGTTTCGGGCAGTTGCCACCTTGTCCGGCGGGGCATAACTTTCCCTCTATGAGCCGCGCATTTACCAAGGAAGACGACGACACCGAAGCCATCGCCATGGTCGGCGAGCGGCCGGTGAGCCCGCACCGCAATCTCGTGACGCCCGAGGGTTTGAGGCAGATCGAGGCCGAGATGGCCAGGCTGCGCGACGAGCTTACCCATGCGGAGAAGGCGGCGGAACGGGTCGCGGTGGCGACCATCCTGCGCGACCTGCGCTACTGGACGGCGCGGCGCGAGAGCGCGGAACTGTCCGAGCCGGAGCCGGGCGGCGACGTCGTCCGCTTCGGCATGAGCGTTACCATCGAGGGCGAGGACGGCGCGCGAAAAACCTGGCGCATCGTCGGCGAGGACGAGGCCGACGCGGCCAAAGGCTCGGTCAGCCATGTCTCGCCGATGGCACAGGCGCTGTTCGGCAAGCGGGTCGGCGATGTCGTGACGGTGGCGGGCAGGGAGTGGGAACTGGTCGCGTTGGGGTGAGGCGGACTCCGGTGCCTTCTTAGGGCGTTGATGCCCCTCCCGGTCAGACGCCCAGCCAGACCAGACCAAGAACCACGACGGCGAAGGCGACGATGAACACGAGGCCGAAACGCTTGAAGGCGCGGTCGTCGTGGTGGGACACCGTTTCCTTCCGGGCCGCGTCGCCCATGTCCTTGCGAGCGAGCCGTTCGCGAAGCCCGCGCGCTGCTTCGCCGGTGCCATGACGGATCTGCTTGTAGTAGCGCGACATGATGGCTCCGGTTGGTTGAGTGCGGGGCGCGCGGGTTCGCGCCCGCCGACGGACTTTTCCGCATCTTCCGGCAGGTTATTGCTCGAGGCAAGAGTGGTGGCAGGGAGCCCGACGGTTCTGGAACTGCGGTCTTCGGCAAACTAGACGCCGCCGTTTCCTCGATGACGAAATTCCGTACGACAGTGACATCGTCGGATGTCTGTCCCCCGAAGTAGCCGTGGGATGGCTGTTTGGAACCGAGAGTCTACCGCAGCGATCTAATTGATGACTATCCTGGAAGGGCTCCTCTTCGAAAACCTCCCCTCCGCTTTCCACCGCATCGACGACATGCGGAACGGAACAGAATTGCCGCGTCGCTCACTGCGCGATGCTCTCCGCATGATCGCGGAAGAACGCAGCCGCGCCGGCCTCGTCGATCTCGCTGGCGGCGAGCGCCATCGTGAACAGGTACACGCGTCCGTTGTCGGCGGTCATCCGATAGCCGTTCAGAGCAAGGAACAACATCGCGGTGACGATTGCCGTCCGTTTGTTGCCATCGACGAAGGCGTGGCTGCGGGCGAGGGCGAACGCATAGGCAGCGGCCAGTTCGAAGACATCCGGCGCGCCGTACGCGGCTTTGTTCTCGGCGCGGTGGAGTGCGGATTCCAGCGCATTCTCATCGCGCAGACCTTGCGCCCCTCCATGCCGGCGCAACTGTTCGGCATGGAGTGCTTCAACCACTTGGCGGGTCGGGAATTCCCTACTCATTCCGCGAGTTTCTGAAGCGCCACCTTGTAGCGGTCCATGATGTCGCGCGCGGCATCCATTTGACGCTCGAACGTATCGTCTGCCCTGGACAGGACTATATCGCCCTTGTCTTCCGATATGACGAGCGAGTCGCCGGCCTTGAGGTTCATGCGTTCAAGCAGGTCCTTCGGAAGGATGACGCCTTCCGAATTTCCGATCTTACGAACAACGGTATTCATGACGAAACTCCGTACATGTTCTAACGGAGCTTATAACGCGAAGTCGGGATAGTTTCAACGGCAATTATAACTGCCGCTCCAACGCAAGAGCCGATCAAGAACTGGACACTCACCGCACGAACAGCAGCGCCATGCCGGCGACCACGAGCGCAGCACCGAGCCAGGCGCCGGCGGCGGGGCGTTCGCCGGTGCGCAGCCAGATCATCGGCAGGATAAGAACCGGCGAGGTGGCCGACAGCGTCGAGACGATGCCGACCTTGCCGCCGGAGAGCGCGAAGAGCAGCAGCGTCATGCCGATCGCGAGCGCGATGATGCCGGTGAGTGCGGTGAGCGCGAAGACCGGCCAGGTGACGGGGCCCTTGGGCTTCACCGAGGGGATGGGGAGCGCGATGAGGACGCTGAGGCAGAAGGCGGCAATCGCAACGCGCACCATCGAGGCGGCGAAGGGGTCGATGCCGGAGGCCATGATGGGGCGCGCGATGATGGAGCCGACCGCCTGGCCGGTCGCTGCCCCGAGCCCCAGAGCCACACCGAGCCAGAGCGGACCCTTGACGGCTTCCCAAGCGTGCGCCTGGCCCTGGCGGCGCCCATACAGGATTGCGAGGACCACGCCCGAAAGCACCAGCGCCATGCCGGCAAGGGCCTGGACAGGCAGGGCCTCCCCGAGGAAGACGAAGCCGAGCGCCGCGGCGATCGGCGCGTTAAGGGCGAAAAGGATGCCGGAGCGGCGCGGCCCGAGCCGGTTGAGAGCGGCAAAGAGCAGCGTGTCGCCGAGGAAGATGCCGACCAGTCCCGAAAGCAGCAGCGGGCCGAGAGTGTCGGCGCCGAGTTGCTGCCAGGTGCCGCTCGCCCCGACGTAGATCGCCAGAAGGACGGTGACGAAAGCCTGGCGCAGCCGGTTGAACGCCGGCGCGCCGAGATGGCCGGCGGGCCAGACCGATATGACGCCCGTCAGCGCCCAGCAGGTCGCAGCGCCCAGCGCAGCAAGTTCATAGATCGGCATGAGGCTCTCCGGCGAACGGGCGTCGGAGGCCCGCCGGAAAGCCATAGCCGATCGTGCCTTGGCGGGGGAGGCGTCGGCGCGGGCGCAGGCGATCTCTCCTGACAAGTGACTTTCGCCGGATGGCCGACATCCGGCGGTGCCGTGCTCGCATGCCGGCCGTCAACAGACAAGGATGACGGCGCAGTGTTGGGGATGACGGCCCGGATGCTGGCGGAAAGAGAATGCCGGCAAGCAGGCGGCGCCTACCCCAGCAGCCGGTCGATCAGCTGTTCCGCCGCCTCGGGGATCACCGTGCCGGGCGGGAAAATGGCGGCCGCACCCGCCTTGAGCACGGCGTCGAAATCGTCGGGCGGAATGACGCCGCCGGCGATGATCATGATGTCGGAGCGCCCCTGCCGGTCGAGTGCCTGCTTCAGCTCGGGGATGAGGGTCAGGTGGCCGGCGGCGAGCGAGGAGGCGCCGACGATGTGGACGTCGTGCTCGACGGCGAGCTTCGCCACCTCCTCCGGCGTCTGGAACATGGCGCCGACGGTGACGTCGAAGCCGAGGTCGATGAAGGCGGTGGCGATGACCTTCTGGCCGCGGTCGTGGCCGTCCTGGCCCATCTTGGCCACCAGGATTCGCGGGGCGGAGCCGGTCTTTTGCCTGAACGCCTCGACCTTGTCGTGGACGCGGTCAACGGCCGGCACGTCGCCCAGCGCCTTGCGGTAGACGCCGGAAATGGTCTTCACCTCCGCCGCATGGCGGCCGAAGACCTTCTCCATGGCGAGCGACATCTCGCCGACGGTGGCGCCCGCGCGGGCGGCCTTGATGCAGAACTCGAGCAGGTTGCCGTCGCCGCCGGCGGCTGCCGTCAGCGCGCCGAGCGCGGTGTCGACGGCGGTCACGTCGCGCGTGCCCTTCAGCTGCTGCAGCTTGGCGAGCTGGCGGGCGCGGACCTCGGCATTGTCGACCTTGAGCACGTCGACCTCGATGTCCCGTTCGGGACGGTGGACGTTGACGCCGACGAGGGCCTGCTCATTCGCGTCGATGCGCGCCTGGGTGCGGGCGGCGGCCTCCTCGATGCGCATCTTGGGGATGCCGGCCTCGATGGCCGCCGCCATCCCGCCGAGGCTCTCGACCTCCTCGATATGGGCGAGCGCGCGGGTCGCAAGGTCATGCGTCAGGCGCTCGACGAAGGCCGAGCCGCCCCAAGGGTCGATCATCCGGGTGGTGCCGGACTCCTTCTGCAGCAGGATCTGGGTGTTGCGGGCGATGCGGGCCGAATGGTCGGTGGGCAGCGCCAGCGCCTCGTCGAAGGCGTTGGTGTGGAGCGACTGGGTTCCCCCTTGGGTCGCCGCCATCGCCTCGATCATAGTACGAACGATGTTGTTGTAGGGATCCTGGGCGGTGAGCGACCAGCCGGAGGTCTGGGTGTGGGCGCGCAGCGCCAGCGACTTGGCGCTCTTCGGCGAAAAGTTCGTCTGCATCAGCATCGCCCAGATCAGGCGTCCGGCGCGCTGCTTGGCGACTTCCATGTAGAAGTTCATGCCGGCATTCCAGAAGAACGAAAGGCGGGGCGCGAAAACGTCGATGTCGAGCCCGGCTGCCACGCCCGCCCGCGCGTATTCGATGCCGTCGGCGATCGTGTAGGCGAGCTCGAGGTCGACCGTCGCGCCCGCCTCCTGGATGTGATAGCCCGAGATCGAGATCGAGTTGAACTTCGGCATTTCGCGCGAAGTATATGAAAAGATGTCGGAAATGATCCGCATCGACGGCTTCGGCGGATAGATGTAGGTATTGCGGACCATGAACTCCTTGAGGATGTCGTTCTGGATGGTCCCGGCGAGCTTGGCCGGCGGCACGCCCTGTTCCTCGCCCGCGATGATGTAGAGCGCCATGATCGGCAGCACGGCGCCGTTCATGGTCATCGACACGGTCATCTGGTCGAGCGGGATGCCGTCGAAGAGCTGGCGCATGTCGAGGATGGAATCGATCGCGACGCCCGCCATGCCGACGTCGCCCGCGACGCGCGGATGGTCGCTGTCGTAGCCGCGGTGGGTGGCGAGGTCGAAGGCGATCGACAGGCCCTTCTGGCCGGCCGCGAGGTTGCGGCGGTAGAAGGCGTTGGATTCTTCCGCCGTCGAGAAGCCGGCATATTGGCGGATGGTCCAGGGCTGCTGGACATACATGGTGGGGTAGGGGCCGCGCAGATAGGGCGCCGCACCCGGCACGCTGTCGAGGAAGGGCAGGCCGGAAAGATCGGCCTCGCCGTAGAGGCGCTTGACGGCGATGCCCTCGGGCGTGTCCCAGACGGATGCCGCATTTGCAGGCTGCGGCGACTTCGGCGCGCTCCAGTCGATGGTCGAGAAGTCCGGGATCATCGGGCGCCCTCCGCGTACTGGTCGAGACGCTGGGGCCACAGCGGCTCGCAGCGGATGGCGCCGTCGGTCGGGACCGGACGCCGTTCGGCATCGAGCAGCGTCACCGGCCGCTCCTTCGCCATCGGATAGAGCGTCGTGCCGACGATCGGGCGTCTGCCCTCGGCCACCGCGGCGCGCCGGGCCACGGCGGCGGCGGCGATGCGTGCCTGGAGCTTTCCTGAGGCGAGGCTCTCGAGGATGCCGCCCTCGGCCTCGATCGCCTGGAACTCGCGCCAGGCGGCTTCGCACAGCGCATCCGTCAGCGCCTCGACGCTGCCGGAGCCGGCGGCCGGATCGGCGACGAAGCCGACATGGCTCTCGTCGGCCAGCACGAGCTGCGTGTTGCGCGCGATGCGCCGGGCGAAGGCGTCGGGAAGGCCGTGGGCGATCGTGTAGGGCAGAACGGCGATCGAATCCGCGCCGCCGGCGGCGGCCGCGAAGCAAGCGATGGTGGTGCGCAGGATGTTGGTTTCCGGGTCCTTCAGCGTCATCATGCGCCAGGACGTCTCGGCGTGGATGAAGGCCGGCGACGGCTCGATGCGGCAGACCTCCTGCAGGCGCAGCCACAGTTTCCGTAGTGCCCGAAACTTGGCGATGGTGAGGAACTGGTCCTGGTCGGCGGCGAGCGCGAAGCCGACATGCGGCGCGGCATAGACCAGGGGCTGGCGCGCCTCCTGAAACATCCTGAGATGGCCCGCGGCAGTGGCGAGGACGGCGCCGAGTTCCTGCGCTTCGGTGGCGCCGGCATTGTGATAGACACGCCCGTCCGCCTCGACGAGGACGCCGGGCACGCCGAGCGCGAAGAAATGCGCCAGCGACTGCGGCATCGATGCCTGCAGCGCCTCGATCGACATGCGCAACCGTCCGGTTCCCGCGAACACGGCGGCCGGGTCGATGCCGAAGGCGAGCTTGAGCCGCGCCGGGTGGGTGCGGCGCGACGAGAGAGCCTCCATCAGCCAGTCGACGGAGGCGCGGCTCGACGGATGGACGTCGATGCGCACATGCGTGTCGCCGAAGGAGACGCCGTCGAGCGCCGCGGCGAGAGCTTCGGACGTTGCCGGCAGGCCGAAGCCGAAGGCGTTCGGCGCGCCTTCGAAGACGATGGAGAGGCCGGTCGCGCCGCCGTCGATGTCGGCGCGCGCCTGGGCATTCGCCCGGGCAGGGTCGGGGTCGTCGATGCGCTGGATCACCTGCCAGGGACGTTCGACATTGCCCCGGACGAGATGGACCGGATCGGCCCGCCTGTCCGACAGCGGCTCGATGCGGAGGCCGTCGTCGGTCGTCGAGACCAGCGCCGCGTCGACATCGGCCGCGCCGATCGCCTTGCGGGCAAGCTTCAGCCAGTCCTCGCGGCCGGCGGTCGGGAATGTCGTGGTCGTCAGAAGCGATGCGTCCATTTAGGCTCCGGCGATCTTTCTCGACCCTCTCCCTGTCGAGCAGGGTAGGGTCCCGGGAAAGCCGCCGCAATGCCAAATCCCTGGCCGCGCTCCCCCGCTGCTGCGCCAGCAGATAGTCGCAACCGCGTGGCTTGCGCAACCATCCTTTCGGCATATTCGCCGCACAGCCATTGTGAGCGGAGCGGGGCGTCTTTATACCGTGATCCCATCCATAAGTGTCCACAGGCCCTAAGCCTGCGCCGACATAGTATTCGCATGCCGGAGACGACCCAATGTGGGGAAAGCAGGACAAGCAGGACCAGAAGATCTTCCTGGGGGCGAGCCGCACGCCTGCCAACGAATATCAAAGGCCCGAGGAACTGCTGCTGAAATACGGCAACCGGCACGGCATCGTCACCGGCGCGACCGGGACGGGCAAGACCGTGACGCTGCAGATCCTGGCCGAGAGTTTTTCCAATGCCGGCGTGCCGGTCTTCGCCGCCGACATCAAGGGCGACCTCTCGGGCGTGGCCGCGATCGGCGAGGCGAAGGATTTTCTGGTCAAGCGCGCCGCCGACGTGAAGCTCGAGCCCTATGATCTGCAGGAGTTCCCGGTGATCTTCTGGGACCTGTTCGGCGAGCAGGGCCACCCGATCCGCGCCACCGTCTCCGAGATGGGGCCGCTGCTGCTCTCGCGTCTCATGAACCTGACCGAGGCGCAGGAAGGCGTCGTCAACATCGCCTTCAAGCTGGCCGACGAGGAAGGGATGCTCCTGCTCGACCTCAAGGACCTGCAGGCGATGCTCGCCGATATGGCGGAGCGGGCGGCCGAGATCGGCGCCCGCTACGGCAACGTGACGCGCCAGTCGGTGGGAGCGATCCAGCGCAGCCTGCTGATCCTCGAACAGCAGGGCGCGGCGAACTTCTTCGGCGAGCCGGCGCTGAAGATCGCCGACCTGATGCGCACGACGCCGGACGGGCGCGGCGCCATCAACGTGCTGGCCGCCGACAAGCTGATGACCAATCCGCGCCTCTACGCGACCTTCCTGCTCTGGCTGATGTCGGAACTGTTCGAAGAACTGCCGGAGGTCGGCGATCCTGAGAAGCCGAAGCTGGTCTTCTTCTTCGACGAGGCGCATCTCCTGTTCAACGATGCACCGAAGGCGCTGGTCGAGCGCGTCGAGCAGGTCGTCCGCCTGATCCGCTCGAAGGGGGTCGGCGTCTATTTCGTCACCCAGAACCCGCTCGACGTGCCGGAGACGGTGCTGGCGCAGCTGGGCAACCGCATCCAGCACGCGCTGCGCGCGTATACGCCGCGCGAGCAGAAGGCGGTGAAGACGGCCGCCGACACGTTCCGGCCGAACCCCGATTTCGACTGCGCCGCCGCCATCACCCAGCTCGGCACCGGCGAGGCGCTGGTGTCGACGCTGGAGGAAAAGGGCATTCCCTCGATGGTGCAGCGCACGCTGATCCGCCCGCCCTCGTCGCGGCTCGGCCCGATCTCGCCCGAGGAGCGCCGGAAGGTGATCGCCGACAGCCCTGTCTCGGGACAATACGACCAGACGGTCGATCGCGAATCCGCCTTCGAGATGCTGCAGAAGCGCGCCAAGGAAGCCCAGGAGGCGGAGGCGAAGGCGCGCGAGAAGGAAGAGCTCGGCGAGGAGCACGGCCGCTCGCGATGGACGCTGCCCGATTTCGGCGGCGGCGACCGCGACGACGGCTATTCGCAGCCGCGCGGCCGCACCCAATCGGTGCCGCGCCCGCGCACCTCGAACCGGCAGAGCGTGACCGAGGCGGCGATCAAGTCGGTGGTGCGGTCGGTGGGCTCCTCCGTCGGCCGCGCGATCGTGCGCGGGATACTGGGGAGCTTGAAGAAGGGGTTTTGAGGGGGAGACCGAGAACGGTGTCTGCGGAGCAGTCTCGCGATTTCCCGCGATGGGAACAAGAGTCGATAGCTGGCTCGGGGTAGATGCCCGACTGACCGCCTCAGGACGCCGAAGTTAGGAGGCGGCCATTCAGTTGGGCACTGTACTTCGCCGACAGTGCTCCCTACTCAGTCATTGACAGACTGTAGCTCCTCCTCCTGTGGCGAACACTTCAACAATTCCCACGCTGCTTACCGTGCGCAATCGATGGCGCAGAGCGGAGACAATGCCGTCTTGGTCTTTTCAGAGCGTGACCTACAAATTGGATCACAATGGAGCGCCCATACACATCGTCGTCAAACCTCCCTTAGAATATTTAGTGCGACCCAGACCCATGCAGGGCTTGACAAAAGCGCTTGACAATGCGATTCAATAGGCCAGAGTCCGAAATATGATTTGTCCTTAGGACAAATCATATTCCGGACTGGGCTTTTTCGATTAATTAGCAGGAAACATTGATGTTATGTGCCTCTCTCGCTGATGCTTGACATTTGTGTATCGGATACCTAATGTCCTAAGGACATTAGGTATCCGATACATGAAGTTTCACGACGCGGTGCGGCGCATATTGGTCGAGCGAGGACTTCCAGTCATCGTAGAGTATGAACTCTTCCGCATTCTGCGGAATCTGCATTTCGCGGGGGAGTATGATGGCAAGAAATTGCGTTTGACGCGTACTGCTCCTACCCGCGACCGCTACAGAAATGTGGTAGGCAAGCTCCTATCGGAGCGATACCTGCGCCCCGATCCCGACTTCTACCCCTCAGAAGAATGGGGTCGCTATGACCGAGGCTACAACTATGCGCGTGTCTTTCGCATATCCGACGTTCCAGATGGCTCGGCTGAGGACATCACCGCGATTCTGGATCCGTTCTGCTACATTTCTCATCTGTCTGCGATGCAGAGGTACAGCCTAACAAATCGTATCCCTGAAGCGCTAAATCTCTCGACGCCCAAAAACTGGAGCGTGGCCCGGGACGAGAAGATACAGGCGGACTATGGCGACAGCTTAAGCCCTGACGATTATATTGCGCCCTTATCGCAGCTCACTTGGCCCGACGTGGTCCGTCGACGCAAAGTGGTATTGCATAAGACGGTTCGAACGCCGACGATCAAAAATATTCGCGGAAGCATCGCCCGAATAGCCGCAATTGGCGAGACATTCGTTCAGACCCTCGACCGGCCTGAGCTCTGCGGAGGCATGGAACATATAATTGAGGTTTGGGACAACTATGCTGCGACCTACCTTGACGAGATTATCGTCGCTATCGACCAGGCCAAAGAAGCTATTATCAAGGTGAGAGCGGGATATCTCCTTAACGAGCGTCTCGGCATCCACGATCATCGTGTGTTGGCATGGGTTGCCTTCGCACAACGCGGCGGAAGCAGAAAACTTGACGCCAGCGCGCCCTATGCGCCGAAATTTTCCGAAAAGTGGATGATTTCTCTCAATGCAGGATAGCCAGTCCGTACCGTTTGAAGTCACCTTGTCCTCCTGGGTGGCGGAGGCAGGGGCAGACCCGGTTAAACATCAAGAGCGCCAAGTCACGGAAATTCTACTCCACGCTATTGGCATTAGCGCTTCATTGCAGGAAGCCTTGGTGCTCAAGGGCGGGGTTCTAATGTCGCTGGTGCATGGAAGTTACCGTCAGACTGGCGACATTGATTTCAGAGCGATCGTAGATCCGGAGCCTTACGCGCAACAGCTGAAGGCAACTCTGAATCGGGCGTTAGTCCGCGCGGCCGCGGACCTTGGCTATACCGACATCGTAAGTGCGGTGCAACGATTTGACTACCAGCCACGGAAGGACGGCTTTGCCGACTTCACCGCACCGGCATTGATGCTGAACATCGGCTACGCCACCAAGGGAACCAACGATGCTGTGCGCTTAGAACAGGGCAAATCTACAAGGGTCATTGAGGTAGACATCTCCTTCAAGGAGAAAGTCGTAACAATGACCGAGATAACGATTGAAGCCCCAAGTGTGAACATCCTAGCTTATAGCTTTGAGGAGATCATCGCTGAGAAGCTACGCGCCATATTGCAGCAAGTCAAGCGGAACCGATCCCGCCGTCAAGACATATTTGATATTCGTTGGCTTGTCGAGCGCTACGCGCCTGATGAACATGCCAGAGCACTTGTCCTCAGCACATTGCGAAGAAAGGCTGCTGACCGCGATATTGCGGCTTCGCCGGACTCATTCGATGATCCTGAAATTAAGCTACGTTGTGCAAAGGAATGGGACAGTATGAAGCTCGAAGTCGGCGGGAAGTTGCCTGACTTCGAGGAGTCGTTCGCGATCGTGCGGGGCTTCTACCAATCTTTGCCGTGGATGTTAATCCAGACTACCTCTAAATAGCGACATGATAGTTCTCCTTCGGCAAAGCTAAATGAGGGGAAGAAGCGAAATGCCGCTGCTAATAGTCATTGTGACGCCGTCGCGACACTCGCTCCCACGACACAGTAGAACTAGCGGCAACTATGTTATTAGTCATTCCACGAGCCGACGGTTTGCTCCCCGTCCGGCTGTTGATCGTCGGTGGGTAGACGGCAGGTTCCATGTAGCGGCGGCTTCGAACGAACGGTCGCAATGTGGGTCGAGGTTGCCATTGCCGTGCGAGGGGTGCTGAAGAGTCGCCAAAGGGGACATTAAGAATCATCGATGGCCTTGAAAAGATGATATTTTCCACTGGTGTCAATGTTATAGGTCGCGTGAGAGGAAATGTCTTGCGTCGAACTACGTGGTAAAGAACAATGGCGGCTTGTTGACGCCATCGATGTCGTCGCCGTAACGCGAAAAGGCACCGTCGAGCGGCGGGACGGTTTCCTCCAAGATGCTGTGGGCGGAGCACGGCAGCCAGAGATGCCTCCGCAAGATCGGTTCCAGAAAACGATCATCTGGACCTTCGATTACCGAAACCAAGACGCTGCGCAACTGATGGAACCCCCTCACGCCGTCCCCAGCCCGCTCGTCACCAGGATCGGCGACTTGTTGGGGACACGGTCGTAGAGGTCGATGATGTCCTGGTTGAGCAGGCGCACGCAGCCGGAGGAGACGGACTTGCCGATCGACCACCATTCGGGCGAGCCGTGCAGGCGATAGAGCGTGTCCTCGCCGTTCTGGAAGATGTAGAGGGCGCGGGCGCCGAGCGGGTTGTCGAGGCCGGGCGGCTGGCCGCCGTTGCGGACGCTCCATTTCTCCAACTCGGGCTGGCGGCCGATCATCTCGTCGGGCGGCGTCCATTTCGGCCAGGCCTTCTTCCACTGGACGACGGCGCGGCCCGACCATTCGAAGCCGGCGCGGCCGAGGCCGACGCCGTAGCGGATCGCCTCGCCGCCGCCGCGCACCAGGTAGAGGAAGTGGGACGACGTATCGACGACGATCGTGCCGGCCGGTTCGCCGGTCGGATCGGCGACGATCTGGCGGAGGAACCGCCGGTCCATCTTCTCGATCGGGATGGCGGGCAGCTGGTAGCCGCCGTCCTCCCGCGCGGCGTACATCGCGACATAGCTGCCGAACGCCGGATCGACGCCGAGCTGCGGGCGTTGCGCCAGTTGCGGCGGCGGTGCGGTCCCGACGGTCGTGCAGCCGGAGACCGCGAGTGCGGCGCCGCCGGCCAGGAAGGCCCTGCGCGAGAGATGGGAGGATGATGCGATTGTCATTCTGTGCCGATGCCCTTTTCTGTCCCGCCGCAACGCCGACCCTCCCATGTCGGTTGCAACGCATGAGGGTTTAGGCGGGGTGAATCGGGCGCGAGGGTGAGGAAAGCTTGACGAAGATGTGGCCGCCGAGGAGCTGTTGCGCAGACGTCACAACGAGCGCGCGGCGAGGCCTTCGAGCGAGGTCAGGATCAGGTCGGGCGCCAGATCGAGGTATTCGTCGGGCTGGTTCGTGCGATTGATCCAGACGGTGCGGAAGCCGAATTTCTTCGCTCCCGCCGCATCCCAACGGTTCGACGACTGGAACGAGACTTTTCCGGGATAGAGCCGCCAGGCGGTGCTGACGAGATCGTAGACGGACGGATCGGTCTTGAACCGGCGCACCTGGTCGACGGAGAAGATGTCGTCGATGACGAGGTCCAGTCCGGCGGAATTGACGGCGGATTCGAGCATGGCCGGCGAGCCGTTGGAGAGGATCGCGACGCGGCCGCCATGCGACTTCAACTCTTTGAGTACGGCGGGCACTTCCGGGTAGCAGTCGAGCTTCCAATAGGCGTCGAGCAGCGCGGTGCGATACGCCGGATCGACCGAGGGCACCTTGCGCAGGGCAAAGTCGAGCGCCTGCTCGGTCAGCTGCCAGAAATCGAGATAGGACCCCATCAGGGTGCGGGTCCAGGAATATTCCAGCTGCCTGGCGCGCCAGATCTCCGAGAGCAGCTGCCCGTCGGGGCCGATACCGGCCGCATGGCGCCTGACCGCCGCATGGACGTCGAACAGGGTGCCGTAGGCGTCGAAGACGAAGGCGGAATAGGAGGAGGGGTGTGGCTGCATCGGCGGCGAGTCTGATTGCATGGGGCGGACGGGGTCAAGCCTGATCGTTGCCTCCCGATGCTGCTGCTTGGACCAAGAGCGCCGGACGGGCAGGCATTTGACGTTGGCTTTGCGCGGGAATTGGATAGAACGAGGCAGTTCAAACAAGCCCCAGGTGCCCGACATGACCCACGCGACCCCAGCCCAATCGTTGACCTGGACCTATGTCGACGGCGACTGGCACGAGGGCAACGTCGCGCTCGTCGGCCCGCGCAGCCATGCGATGTGGCTGGCGTCGAGCGTGTTCGACGGCGCGCGCTGGTTCGAGAACGTCTCCCCCGACCTCGATCTGCACTGCGAGCGCGTCAACCGCTCCGCGACGGCGCTGGGGCTCGGGCCTACCAAGTCCGCCGAGGAGATCGTCGGCCTGACGCGGGACGGGCTGAAGAAGTTCGAAGGCAAGACGGCCGTCTACATCCGCCCGATGTACTGGGCCGAGCACGGCGGCTACATGGGGGTGCCGGCCGATCCGGACTCCACCCGCTTCTGCCTGTGCCTCTACGAATCGCCGATGATCGCCTCGTCGGGCTTCTCGGTGACCGTCTCGCCCTTCCGCCGGCCGACGCTCGAGACCATGCCGACCAATGCCAAGGCCGGATGCCTCTATCCCAACAACGGAAGGGCGATCCTGGAGGCCAAGTCGCGCGGCTTCGACAATGCGCTGGTCCTCGACATGCTGGGCAATGTCGCCGAGACCGGATCGTCCAACGTCTTCATGGTCAAGGACGGCGTCGCCTTCACCCCGGCGCCCAACGGCACGTTCCTCTCCGGCATCACGCGGGCGCGCGCCATCTCGCTGCTCGCCGACGCCGGGATCCCGACTGTCGAGAAGGCGCTGACGGTGCGCGATTTCATGGATGCCGACGAGATCTTCTCGACCGGCAACCATTCGAAGGTGGTGCCGGTGATCCGCATCGAGGACCGCCACCTGCAGGCGGGTCCGGTCGCCAAGAAGGCGCGCGACCTGTACTGGGACTTCGCGCATTCGGCGTGAGGCGCCGGAATCCTATTCCGCCTGCACCGGTTAATCTGTCGCCGGCCGCGGTTCCCTTCCGGCACCCGACGTCCTAGATAGGGGACGGAGCGAGACGCGGGCCTCGCCCTCAGAACAAGGTCCGCGCGTTTCATTTCAAACAGGAGATTGAGCCATGGCCTTCGAATTGCCCCCGCTGCCCTACGACTACGAGGCGCTTCAGCCCTTCATGTCGAAGGAGACGCTGGAATACCATCACGACAAGCACCACAAGGCTTATGTCGACAACGGCAACAAACTCGCCGCGGAAGCCGGCATGGAAGGCAAGTCGGTCGAGGAAGTGGTGAAAGCCTCGTTCGGCAAGAATGCCGGCCTCTTCAACAATGCCGCCCAGCACTACAACCACATCCATTTCTGGAAGTGGATGAAGAAGGGTGGCGGCGGCAACAAGCTGCCGGGCAAGCTGCAGAAGGCGTTCGACAGCGACCTCGGCGGCTACGACAAGTTCAAGGCCGATTTCATCGCCGCGGGCACGACGCAGTTCGGCTCCGGATGGGCCTGGGTGTCGGTGAAGAACGGCAAGCTCGAGATCTCCAAGACCCCGAACGGGGAGAACCCGCTCGTCCACGGCGGCTCGCCGATCCTCGGCGTCGATGTGTGGGAGCATTCCTATTACATCGACTACCGCAACGCCCGGCCGAAATACCTGGAAGCCTTCGTCGACAGCCTTATCAACTGGGACTACGTCCTGGAGATGTACGAGAAGGCCTGAGACTGTTTGGAAATCCTACTCTGGCGGCCATCTGATGGCGTTTTCTGCGCTTCCGGTGCTCACGGACCCAAATGTCCGCTCCGCTCCGGTTCTCGAAACCACCCCCATATGACTCGCCAGAGCGAATTTCGAAACAGTCTCTGAGACCCGCGTGCGCAGACCGTTAAAAGCCCCCGGCTATGGCCGGGGGTTTTTGCGTTGCGGCATCACGCAAGCGTGAAACACGACCGGTTCGGTTGGCGGGAATTTGCGGCCATTGTCGGCGTTGTCGGCGTGGGGGAGATCGATCCCACCGACCTAGCAAGCCCGGGAGCCAGCCACATGAAATCCTTGATCCTTTCGATTGCCATCGCAGCGACCGCATTTTCCGTCGCCAGTGCCGACCCGATCGCCGACCGCAAGGCGATCATGAAGGAGCGCGGCGGCCTGGTCGGCCAGATCGCCCCTATGGTCAAGGGCGAGCAGCCCTTCGACGCCGCCAAGGTGGCGGAAGTGTTCACCGCTCTCGAGGCGAACGCCGCGAAATTCGATATCCCGGCGCTGTTCCCGGAGAATTCGAAAGAGGGCGACACCACAGCGTCGCCCAAGATCTGGGAGGACATGGCGGGCTTCAAGGCGGCGGCCGACAAATACAGCGCCGACGTCGCGGCTGCGGCGGCCGCCAAGCCCCAGGACCTGGATGCGCTCAAGGCTTCCTTCGGCTCAGTCGCGGGCAATTGCGCGTCGTGTCACGAGGCCTTCCGCGTCAAGAAGGGCTGAACATGCCAGCCCGGTGATCGGCGCTCACGCGCCGATCACCGAAGCGTTATTCAACGTGAGGCGACGGAGCCAAAAATCCGGGCGATTTGAGAAGCTTAGAGGAGTTCTCCTCGATTCTCGTCCAGCCCGGAGCCATGCCTTATGAAATCCACCGTCCTGTGCGCGTCCATCCTTGCCCTGTCCGTCTCGACCGCCTTTTCCGACCCGATTGCCGAGCGCAAGGCGCAGATGAAGGCGCGCGGCGCGCTGGTCGGCGAACTGGCGCCGATCGCCAAGGGAGAGCAGCCCTACGACGCGGCGAAGGTGCTTTCGACGCTGGAGGCGATGTCGAAGAATGCCGAGACGGAAGTTTCGGCCCTGTGGCCGGCAGGCAGCGAGACCGGCGACCACACCTCGGCGCCGAAGGTGTGGGAGGACCGGCCGGCTTTCGAGGCGGCGGTCGAGAAATACGAAACGGACGTCGAGGCCGCCATTGCCGCCAAGCCGCAGGACATCGATGCTTTCCGGCCGCTGTTCGGTGCGATAACCTCCAACTGCGGCGCCTGCCACCAGGACTTCCGCGTCAAGAGGGGCTGATCGGAGGAGGGGACGATGGCCGGTACCGTTCGCAAGCTCGCTGCCGGCGTCGTGCTGCTCGCCATTGCAGGCGGCGCGGCATTCTGGTTACTGACAGCACCCCAGCGGATTCCCGATGCCGACATCGCCGCGCTCCCGCCCGGCGATGTCGCGCGCGGCGAGCGGATGTTCTACGCCGCCGGCTGCGCGTCATGCCACGCGGCGGCACAGGCGGACCCGGCCCAGCCGCCGCAGCTCGCCGGCGGTGGGCGCCTCGTCACCGAATTCGGCACGTTCGTGGCGCCGAACATCTCGCAGCACCCGAGCGACGGAATCGGCGCCTGGTCCCTCGCCGACCTCGCCAACGCAATGCAGAAGGGTGTCTCGCCAGACGGCCGGCACTACTATCCGGCCTTTCCCTACACATCCTATGCCCGCATGAAGCTGGCCGACATCGCCGACCTCTATGCCTTCCTGAAGACACTGCCGGCGGTCGAGGGCAAGGCGCCGGACCACGAGCTCGGCTTCCCGTTTAACGTCTCTCGCGGCATCGGCCTGTGGAAGCTGATCAACCTGTCGCCGGCTCCGGTCCTGTCGATCGCGGGAGCGTCGGATGAGGTATTGGCAGGGCAATATCTCGTCGAGGGGCCGGGCCATTGCGGCGAGTGCCATTCGCCGCGCGATCTCAGCGGCGGCACGGTCAAAGCCGAGTGGCTGGCCGGGGCCATGGCGGCCGAGGGCGACGGCATCGTGCCCAACATCACGCCGCAAAGCTCGTCGATCGGTGAGTGGTCGCAGGGCGACATCGCCGAATACCTGAAGAGCGGCTTCACGCCGGATTTCGATTCGGCAGGCGGGGCGATGGCGGCGGTGGTGAAGAACACCGGCCGCCTGTCGGACCAGGACCGCGCCGCCATCGCCGCCTATCTGAAGGCGGTGCCGGGCCGTCCGAACGGCTTTCCGGCGAAGGCCCAGTAGCAGCGCACGCCGGCCGAGACTACGCCTCGACCGGCACCGGGCGGGACGTCTCCCGCGGCGTCGTTCCGAAATAGTGCGGCGGCTTGAGGAACACCACCAACAGTGCCACGAGAAAAAAGCTGCCGATGCTGTACAGCAGCGCCGCGGCCAGCGCGCCGGTGAAGGCCGGATGCGGCGCCGCACCCCCGGCGAAACCTGCTGCCAGGCTGGAGAAGAAGACCTGGCCGGCAATGGCGATGCCGAAGGCACTGCCGAGCTGCTGGAGAGATTGAAGCGCGCCGGCGCCTGATCCGGCATCGCGCGGCGCGACACCGGCCAGAGCGGTCTGCATCAGCGGTGCGATGGCGATGCCCATGCCGAGACCCGAAACGAAGAGCGGCAGCAGCAGCTGCCAGTGGTCGACCGCCTCGCCGACACCCTGCACGACCAGCCGCAGCCAGGACATGCCGGCCAGGAGCACCAGCGCGCCCGCGGCGATGCGCTGCCGATGCCAGCGCGAACCGAGGCGACCGTTGAGAAATGAAGCGACCAGCACCCCGACCGGGAAGGGGACAGTCGTCAGGCCGGCCTGCAGCGGCGTGAAGCCGAAGCCCTGCTGCAGGAAGATCGCCAGAAACAGGAAGACCGCCATCGATCCGGAGAAGAAGACCAGCACCATGCCGCCGCCGAGGACGAAATTGGCATTGGAGAACAGGCTCGCCGGCAAAAGTTGGCTGAGATCGCGCGCCGCGCGCCGGCGCTCGTAGAAGACGAACAGTCCGGCCCCGGCGAAGCCCGCCGCGATCATGGCGAAGGTCCAGCGCGGCCAGCCGAGCGTGTGGCCCTCGATCAGCGGGAAGATGACGAGCAGGATCGATGCGGCGGCGATGGCGATGCCGCCCCAGTCGTTGCTGAGATTCGGATGTCTGTCGGTCGCCGGCAGGATGGCGCGCGCGGCGAGAAGAACGGCGATGCCGACCGGGATGTTGACCAGGAAGATCGGCCGCCAGTCGAGCCCGAACAGGTCGCCGCCGATCAACAGGCCGCCGATCAGAGGCCCGGCGACCGAGCCGAGCCCCGCGGTCAGACCGAAGAAGGAGAAGGCATGCGCCCGCTCCTGCGGCGGGAACATCACCTGGGCAATGGCCAGCACCTGCGGCATCATCATGGCCCCGGTGATGCCCTGGGCGATCCGCGCACCGATCAGCACCTCGACGCTGGGCGCCAGGCCGCAGAGCGCGGAGAACAGGGTGAAGCCGGCGACGCCGGCCATGAAGATGCGCTTGCGGCCGATCCTGTCGCCAAGCCGGCCGAAGGGCAGCAGTGCCAGGGCGAAGGCGAGCACGTAGCTTGCGACGACCCATTCGATCTCGGAGGAAGTGGCGGCCAGGCTCTGCTGAAGGCGCGGCAGGGCGACGTTGACGATCGAAACGTCGACCATGTTCATGAAGGAAGCGGCGAGGAGGATCGCAAGCG
This sequence comes from Mesorhizobium sp., assembly GCF_023954305.1. Taxonomy (NCBI): domain Bacteria; kingdom Pseudomonadati; phylum Pseudomonadota; class Alphaproteobacteria; order Hyphomicrobiales; family Phyllobacteriaceae; genus Mesorhizobium; species Mesorhizobium sp. The sequence continues at coordinate 3,361,205 of NZ_JAMLIG010000001.1, forward strand.
CCGCCCAGCGGCGGGGGTAGGCAGTGTCGGGAACGTTCATGGGAAGACCTGCGGGGATCTAGGAGGATGATTTGAGGACGCAGCGCTCGATCTCGGAAAAAATCCGGTCGAGCGACTCCGCCGTCGGATTGGGCTGCTTGGTGCTCGCGACCATGCCGCCGATGACGATGGCGGCGGCGGCCGAGACATCGAGGTCGGCCCGAAAGGTACCGTCGGCGCGTCCGGCCTCGAGGATTTCACACAGCTTCTGATGCCAGTAGCCGCGCATCGGGGTCATCGCGGCGGCCACCGCCGGGTCGCGCCGCGCGCGCTCCTGCATCTCGCCCATGACGAGCTGGCGCTCGGGATTGTTGAAGAACGTGTCGCGGAAATCGGAGAATTCAAGCCGCAACCGCTCGAGCGGCGACAGGTTCTCGCGCGGCTGTGCCTGGTGCTGAGCGATGAAATCGTCGCGCAGCGACTGGGCAACGAGCGTGATCAGCGCCTCCTTGGAGGGGATGTGGTAGTGCAGCGTGGCGATGTTGATGCCGACCCGCTCGGCGATGTCGCGCATCCGCAGACCCTCGAAACCGCGCTCGGCAATCAGCGCGCGCACCGCGGCGGCAATTTCGGCGCGGCGGGAATCGGTGTCGCGGCGGGAGGATTCGATCTGTGCAGACATCGACCATCAATCAGTTGATTGAGTGGCAATCAATCAGTTGATGGAGAAGGAGTCAAGGGTGGCTGCCCCCCGGATGCGCGGATCGCTCCACTTGCGTCCGGAACAGGCTGCCAGACGCTGACCGGAGTTTGTGACGTCGCTACTGCACGCGCCTCGGGACGGGCGCGAAGGCGCTGAGGCCGAGCCATTGCTGCATCGAGCGCGCCAGATGCGGGTCGCCTTCGATCTCGATCTGGCCGCTCTCGGTCTCGTTCTTGATCGTCGTCAGCCCCATCCAGACCGCGGTCATGGCGCGCAGCGAGCTCTTGACCAGGAGGTCCAGCTCATGGCCGGGATCGAAATTGCACAGATCGACGGCGCCGCTCTCGGCGACCAGCCACCACCTTTTCTGGGCCTGCGGAAGCTCCGAATACAGAAACTGTATCGTACAGCGCTTTTCCGGCAGGAGACCGGTGTTGACGCTGCGGCGCATGTCCCACATCAGCAGCGACGGGTCGAGATTCTTCAGCGTGAGGCGCGATTCCATCCATCGCTGAGCCCAGTTGCCCAGGCCCATGATGATCGGCCGCAGCTCTTCGCCGGCTTCGGTGAGGCGGTATTCGACGGAGCCGTTGGTCTTGCGCGAGGCGACGATTACGCCCGCCTGCTGCAGTTCCTTCAACCGTTTCGACAGCAGCGCCGGCGACATCTTCGGCACGCCGCGGCGCAGGTCGGTGAAGCGGGTGCTGCCGCAGAGCAGTTCGCGGACGACCAGCGTCGTCCAGCGGCTGCACAGGATCTCGGACGCCATCGAAACCGGGCAGAACTGACCGTAGCCACCGCGTTCCTGCATCGTCGGGCCTCCGTTGGGCCGGACGACAATACTCTACGGGCGAGCCTGCGGAAACAGAGAGGTTCACTTTCTGAACTGGAGCGTCTGCCGGCCGCGAGAGATGATGGAGCATCCAATCAATGGAGGTTCCCATGTCAGCCACTGTCAACTTGAAGGACTACACGTCGAATGCGATCGACACGCCTGTCGACGTGGTCGCGGCCGCCCACCGCATCGCGCCGTTGCTTGCCGCGCACGCCGAGGACGTCGACGAGACCGGCCGGTTCGTGGCCGAAAGCTACGACCTCTTGAAGCAGGAAGGCCTGGTCGAGGCGGGCGTGCCGAGGGAACTCGGTGGCGGCGGCGCCGAGGTTGCGGAACTCGCCGAGATGCTCCGGATCCTGGCGCGCTCCTGCGGCTCGTCAGCACTCGCCTTTGCCATGCACACCCATCAGGTCGCGATCCCGGCCTGGCGCTGGCGGCACCAGAAGGTCGCCGCGGTCGAGCCGCTGCTGCGCCGCGTGGCGGCCGAGCGCCTGGTGCTCCTGTCGTCCGGCGGGTCCGACTGGATCGGCGGCTCGGGCACGGCCGAAAAGGTCGACGGCGGCTATCGCGTCAATGCGCGCAAGGCGTTCACGTCCGGAGCTGAGGCGGGCAGCATCCTGATGACGGGCGCGATCGCCGAGGATCAGGACGGCAACCGTTCGGTCATCCATTTCGGCGTGCCGATGAAATCTGCAAATGTGCGGATCGAAGAGACGTGGCGGACGCTCGGCATGCGCGGCACCGCCTCGAACGACGTCGTCATCGAGGACCTGTTCGTGCCGGACGCAGGCGTTTCCTTCTCCCGCAAGGCGGGCGAGTGGCATCCGGTGTTCCAGATCATCGCGACGATCGCCTTCCCGCTGATCTATGCCGTCTATCTCGGCATTGCCGAGAGCGCCCGCGACATCGCGGTCGGCATCGCAAAGGCGAGACCGGGCGCCGACGCGGCCATTGTCGGGCGCCTGGACACGGAGCTTCGCGCCGCCCAGCTCGCGCATCGCTGGATGCTCGACGCGGTGGCACGCAATGCGCCGTCGGCGGAGACCGTCAACGAGGTGATGATCGGCCGCACGCTCGTCGCGCGCCACGGGATCGCGGCGGTGGAACTGGCGATGGAACTGGCGGGCGGCGCCTCGTTCTATCGAAAGACGGGCCTGGAAAGGCGCTTCCGCGACATCCAGGGCGCGCGCTTCCATCCGCTGCAGAGCGGTCCGCAGGCGCGCTATGCCGGGGCAATGGCGCTCGGGCAGCCGACGACGTCGATCTACTGACCGACGGCAGGCTGCCGCGTCAGGCGGCGGCCTGTCTCGGCTCGCCGGGGGCGACGCCTGCGACTTTCTCGCAATGCTCGACGTGCTTGCGCAGCGCGTCGACGGAGAGCACGGCGCTGACGGTGCAGATGTCGCGGCTCTGGAACTTCGGCATCGCCTGGAGTTCCCTGAGCCGTATCAGAAGGGCGCCACGGGTCATGTCTCATCTCCTTCGTTCTGGGGAATTCCCGGCGGATCGGCATTCGACCCGCCGGGCGTTCCGCGTCAGGCGTTGTCCCCCGCCTACGAATGGATCAGGCCGCTTTCTTCTTCTCCGCGTGCAGCGGGATCTCGATGTCGACCTCGAGCGTCGAGACGTTGTCGCCGCGCTCCATCGTCACCGTCACTTTTTCCGGGTCGATGGAGACGTGCTTGGCGACGACGGCGAGGATTTCCTCGCGCAGCAGCGTGACCAGGTCGGACTGGCCGCCGATGTTGACGCGCTCGTGGGCAAGCAGGATCTGCAGGCGCTCGCGCGCCGCCGGCGCCGAGCCCTTACGATTGAAGAACGTGAACAGGCTCATGCCGCCCTCCTTCCGAACATCTTGGCGAGGATGCTGCGCCTCTCGCCCGGGATGGTGACCGGGATGACTTCGCCGGCCAGCCGACGCGCGGCCTGTTCGTAGGCGAGCGCCGGGGCGCTCGATTTGTCGGCCAGCGTCACCGGCGTGCCGAGGTTGGAGGCGCGCAGCACGTCCATCGATTCCGGGATGATGCCGAGCAGCGGGATCGACAGGATCTCGAGCACGTCGTCGACCTTGAGCATGTCGCCGCGAGCGGCGCGGACCGGGTCGTAGCGGGTGAGCAGGAGGTGCTTTTCCATCCGCTCGCCGTTTTCGGCCTTGAGCGTCTTGGAATCGAGCAGGCCGATGATGCGGTCGGAATCGCGCACCGAGGAGACTTCCGGATTGGTGACGATGACCGCGGCGTCCGCATGGCGCATGGCAAGCGTGGCGCCGCGCTCGATGCCGGCCGGGCTGTCGCAGATGATCCAGTCGAAATGGCGCTTCAGCGTCTCCATCACCGTCTCGACGCCCTCGGTCGTCAGCGCGTCCTTGTCGCGGGTCTGGGAGGCCGGTAGCAGGAAGAGCGTCTCGACGCGCTTGTCGCGGATCAGCGCCTGGGGAAGCTTGGCGTCGCCCTGGATGACGTTGACGAGGTCGTAGACCACGCGCCGTTCTGCCCCCATGACGAGGTCGAGATTGCGCAGGCCGACGTCGAAATCGATGACGACGGTCTTTTCGCCGCGCTGCGCGAGCGCTGCTCCGAGCGCTGCGGTCGACGTCGTCTTGCCGACGCCGCCCTTGCCGGAAGTCACCACGATAACCTTTGCCATATGTCTCTCCTGTCCCCCTGTTTCGTGCCGGCTCAGTTCAGCGTCTCAGCCATGATCGCATCGCCTTCGAGCCAGAACTGCACGGCCTGGCCGCGCAGCTTTCGGTCCATGTCCTCGGCCGTCTTGTAGAGACCGTCGATGGCGAGCAGCTCCGCCTCGAGCTTGCGGCAGAAGATGCGCGCCGAGGTGTTGCCGACCGTGCCGGCGAGCGCGCGGCCGCGCAGCGTGCCGTAGACGTGGATCGAGCCGCCGGCGACGACTTCCGCGCCGGACGCGACCGAGCCGATGATGGTGACGTCGCCCTCGGGGAAGATGACCGACTGGCCGGAGCGGACCGGCTCGCGGATGATGATCGACGGGACCGCGCGGGCCGGATGACGCCCGATCGCGGCGGGCTGTTCAGCCTGAACCTGCTGCGCCGGCTCGTCGGTGGGCGCCTCGAAATCGGGGCCCGGGCGGCCGCCCTTCATGGCCGGCGGCATGCCGGGGCCGATGAGGGAGGGGCGCGCACCCTCGATGCCCATGATCCAGACGTTGCGCTTGCCGAGTTCCGCGATGAGGGCGGTGAGCTCCGCCTTGGTGATGTCGACGTTTTCGAGGTCGAGGACGACCGGCCGGCCGAGGAAGAAGCCCGCCGAGCGCCCGGCGAGGTCATCGAGGCTGGCGAGCCAGGCGTCGATGGGAAGTTCCGGGGACAGCGTCAGCGCGAGGAAGGACCGGCCCTTGAGGCGGATCGGACGCGCTTCGGTTAGCGATTCGGTCATCTTGGTTAACGCTCTGTTGCGTCGTCCAAGTATGGGGCCCATGGTTAATCAAAGGTTAACGAAGGGCTTGGCGGGACGGCTCGGTGATGGACGAGAAGGCTGCCGCAAGCCTCTGATTTTCATGACAGGTCGCGTCGGCGGGGGGCGCCGGACCCAGCGAAAAAAATCTTGTCGGCCGTCATCGCCCGGCGACGGCCGCGAGACGACGGCAGGCGAGGCGCAACGTCGCATCGCGACGTAGCGGCGGTCTCCGCGTCGTGTCGGACCGAAGCCGCCCGCGCCGCTCACCCACCCGCGAAGCCGATGAAATCCTCCGGCGCGATGCGGCCCATCTCCTCCTCCCAGTGGCGGCGGCACAGCGACCGGTAGACGTCCTTGCCGATCGCCACCTGGTCGCCTTCCTTGGCCACCTTGCCGTCGGGGCCGAGCCGCACCACCATCGTCGCCTTGCGCCCGCACGGGCAGATGGTGCGCACCTCGCGCAGCTCGTCGGCGATGGCGAGCAGAGCCTGCGAACCGGAGAACAGCTTGCCCTGGAAGTCGGTCCTCAGGCCATAAGCCATGACCGGAACGTCGAGCCGGTCGACAACGCGGGCGAGCTGCCAGACCTGCGCTTCCTCCAGGAATTGCGCCTCGTCGACGAAGACGCAGTGGATCGTCCGGTGGCGGTGATGTTCAGCCACGAGGTCGAACAGGTCGTCGCCGTCGCGAAACATGTCCGCGCCGGATTCGAGCCCGATGCGCGAGGAGATGTAACCGCCGTCCTCCTTGCGGTAGTGGCCGGCGACCAGGAGCAGGGTGTGCATGCCGCTCTCGCGGTAGTTGTACGATGCCTGCAGGAGCATCGTCGACTTGCCGGCATTCATGGTCGCATAGTGGAAGTAGAGTTTGGCCATTGTCTGCCTTTATCGCCTCGGCCGGAAAACGGGGAGGGGGAGCCTGCCGGTTCCACCGAAAATTGCCGTCGGCGATACGGCGCGTCGCGGACAAGCAGCGTTGTGACGGCCTCAGAACAGGCGGGCCGCTTGAAAGAACCGAAGAATGGTGTTTCGTTCGGGCAACAACAGGGGATACCCCGCAATCGGGGCAACGATGGGAGACTACCAATGATGAACACCAAATCAGTGCTTCTGGCGCTGGGCGCAAGCCTGGTCGCCGCGCAGGCGCTCGCGGCCGATCCGGAAAGCTGCAAGGCGGTGCGCTTCGCCGACGTCGGCTGGACCGACATCACCGCGACGACCGCGACCGCGTCGGTCGTGCTCACCGCGCTCGGCTACGAGCCGTCGACGCAGTTGCTCTCGGTGCCGGTGACCTACACGTCGCTCGCCAACAAGGACATCGACGTCTTTCTCGGCAACTGGATGCCGACCATGGAAGCCGACATCAAGCCGTATCTCGAGGCCAAGACCGTCGAGACCCTGGTGACCAATCTCGAAGGCGCGAAATACACGCTCGCCGTGCCGAAATACACGTTCGACGCGGGCCTCAAGGATTTTGCCGACATCGCCAAGTTCAAGGACAAGCTCGACGGCAAGATCTACGGCATCGAGGCCGGCAATGACGGCAACCGGCTGATCCTCGACATGATCTCGGCCGACAAGTTCGGCCTGAAGGATTTCGAGCTGGTCGAGAGCTCCGAAGCCGGCATGCTCTCGGCCGTGCAGAAGGCGGCGTCGTCCAAGCAGGACGTCGTCTTCCTCGGCTGGGAGCCGCATCCGATGAACGCCAATATCGAGATGGCATACCTTTCCGGCGGCGACGACGTGTTCGGCCCGAACTATGGCGGCGCGATCGTGGCCACCAACGTGCGCGCCGGCTATGCCGCCGAGTGCCCGAATGTCGGCACGCTGCTCAAGAACATGGTCTTCTCGCTCAAGATGGAGAACGAGATCATGGGCGCCATCCTCAACGACGGCAAGGACGCCACCGTCGCCGCCACCGAATGGCTGAAGGCCAATCCGGACACGATCACCCCCTGGCTCGCCGGCGTTACCACGCTCGACGGCAAGGACGGGCTGGAAGCGGTCAAGGGCGCGCTGTAACGGCGGAAGGCTGATCCCTCCCCCTTGAGGGGAGGGTGGACAATCGCCGAAGGCGATTGGCCGGGTGGGGTCTTCGCGGCAACGCGCGGCATCGACCGACCCCACCCGCCTCGCTTCGCTCGGCACCCTCCCCTCAAGGGGGAGGGACCCAAGGGGGACAATCATGGATCCGCTCAGCGAACTCATCCGCAACATGAAGATCCCCGTCGGGCGATGGGGCAAGGCTTTCTTCGATTTCCTGACTCAGAACTTCGAGTGGTTCTTCTCCTCCATCGCAACTGCGGCCACCTTCGTCCTCGACGGCCTGATCGACATCGTGCTGTGGTTCCCGCCGGTGATCGTCGTGGCCGCGATCGTCGCGCTCGCCTGGTATCTGCAGCGGTCGTGGAAGATCGCGCTGTTCGTGGCGCTGGGTCTCCTGTTCATCATCAATCAGGGACTGTGGAAGGAGACGGTGGAGACCATCATCCTGGTGGTCGGCGCCGCCGCCGCCTCGATGGCGATCGGCGTGCCGGTGGGCATCTGGGCGGCGCACAACCCGCGCGCCTGGGCCTGGCTCAACCCGGTGCTCGACCTGATGCAGACGATGCCGACCTTCGTCTACCTGATCCCGGTGCTGATCCTGTTCGGGCTGGGCGTGGCGCCCGGCCTCATCGTCACCGTCATCTTCGCGGCCCCCGCGCCGATAAGGCTCACCTATCTCGGCATCACCGGCGTGCCGAAGCCGATGCTGGAGGCAGGTGCTGCCTTCGGCGCGACCAAGCGCCAGCTGCTCTACAAGGTCGAACTGCCGGCTGCGATGCCGACCATCATGGCCGGGCTGACGCAATGCATCATGCTCTGCCTGTCGATGGTCGTCATCGCGGCGCTGATCGGCGCCAACGGGCTCGGCAAGCCGGTGGTGAGAGCCTTGAACTCGGTCAACATCCCTCTGGGGCTCGAGGCCGGGCTGGCCATCGTCGTGCTCGCCATCATCCTCGACCGCATCTCCCGCGTGCGCATGGGAGGCGTCAAATGAGCGTCGCCGTCGATTTCCGCAACGTCGACATCGTCTTCGGCGAGAACCAGAAGGCGGCGCTGTCGATGCTCGACGCCGGCGCGGACCGCGCCGAGATCCTCGACAAGACCGGCCAGGTGCTGGGCGCGGCCGGCGCCAGCCTCGTCGTCGAGGAGGGCGAGATCTCGGTGCTGATGGGCCTGTCGGGATCGGGCAAGTCGACGCTGCTGCGCGCCGTCAACCGGCTGAACGTCGTCACCCGCGGCCAGGTGCTGGTCAAGGACGGCGACCGCATGGTCGACATCGTCTCCTGCGACGAGCCGACGCTGCGCCACATGCGCCAGAAGAACGTGGCGATGGTGTTCCAGCAGTTCGCGCTGCTGCCGTGGCGCACGGTGGCGGAGAATGTCGGCTTCGGGCTGGAGCTCGCCGGCGTGCCGGAGGCGGAGCGCAAGGAGCGCGTCGCCCGCCAGCTGAAGCTCGTCAATCTCGACCAGTGGGCCAACAAATACGCCCACGAACTGTCGGGCGGCATGCAGCAGCGCGTCGGGCTTGCGCGGGCCTTCGCCACCGAGGCGCCGATCCTCCTGATGGACGAGCCGTTCTCGGCGCTCGACCCGCTGATCCGGACGAAATTGCAGGACGAACTGCTGCAGCTGCAGAAGACCTTGAAGAAGACGATCATCTTCGTCAGCCACGACCTGGAAGAGGCGCTGAAGATCGGCAACCGGATTACCATCATGGAGGGCGGGCGCATCGTCCAGTCAGGCCCGCCGGAAGACATCGTCTTGAAGCCGGCGAATGCCTATGTCCGCGACTTCATCGCCAACGTGAACCCGCTCTCGGTTCTGACGGCCTGGAACGTCATGCGCGACCGGCGCGACCTCGAAAGCGCGGGCGAGGGCTGGCTGTGGCTCGACCGGCGCCGGACGACGCGCTTCAAGATCGACGCCGACGGGCTGGTGGCGGCGGCCGAGCGCGACGGCAAGCCGGCGGTGTGGGTCTCCTGCGACGACGTGGAATCGCTCCCCGACGACGCCCCGCACGTCTTCTGGGCGCGGCCGGGCACGAGCTTGAAGACGGTGATGCTGGCGATGCACCGCAGCCAGACCTCGCCGGTGGCGCTGTTCGACGAGCAGAGCCGGTTCGTCGGCGCGATCGGGATCCGGGACGTGCTGTCGGCCGTGTTGAGGCGGTAAGGCTCGCTCGGGTGGCATCGCACCTGAGTCCGGACGAGCCTGCCGGGTGACCGCACAGCTGCCGCGAATGCTGTCGGATTTCAAGAAAAGGCTGCCCGGCGGGCACCGGGTTTGTTGATTTCCGCGTAGAATCCGCGCTACCAAGGCTCCGATCGAAGTATCGCCGATCGTCTCTACCGGGGGAGTTCGAATGCTGAGGAATGCTATATTCGTCGCGGCGGCGCTCGTCCTGGCCGCTCTTCATGTCCCGCAGGCCATTGCACAGGGCGTGACGCGCTTCGACAGCGTGCAGGACCTGCCTCCGGGCGAACTGCGCAAGAGCATCGAACGGCAGGACGCCGCGACCCGCGCGGAGACGCTTCGCGCGTTGAACCGGCTCGCCCCGCCGCCGGCCGACCTCAATTTTCTCAGGGCAAGCCCGAGCGGCGCTCTTTTCTATGTCGATCCGGTCGCCCCGCCGGCGCGCAAGGTCGAGGAAGCGCCGCGCGTCGAACCGATGTTGACCCGTAACATCAATCCGGCAATCGCATTCGCGCTGCACAGCAAGCCGGGCGCCCCGCGCGTCGTCTATCTCAATTTCCGCGGCGAGGCCGTGTCCGGCACGCAGTGGAACGCCATGTCAGGCAGGTCCACCCATCCGATGAAGCCCTATTCGGAGGACGGCGACCTCGCCACGTTCACGCAGGCCGAACTGAACACGATCGCGGAGGTGTGGAAGCGCATCGCCGAGGACTTCGCACCATTCAACATCGACGTGACGACGCAGCGGCCGGCCGCCTTCGGCGCCAATGTCGGTCACATCCTTTTCTCCAACCGGATCGACCGCAACGGCTTTCCGATCTATTCCAGCGCTGTGGGAGGCGTCGCCTTCATCGACGTCTGGGGACGGGCGGATTTCAAGACCTACCAGCCGGCCCTCGTCTTCCCGGAAGGCGTTTCGGGGGCGAAGAATCTCGCCGAGGCGGCCAGCCACGAACTCGGCCACAATCTCGGCCTGCTGCACGACGGGCAGGGCGGAACGTCCTATTACCCCGGCCACGGCACCGGCAACGTCTCCTGGTCGCCGATCATGGGCGTCGGCTACTACACCAACGTCTCGCAATGGAGCAAAGGCGAGTATCCCGGCGCCAACCAGACGCAGGACGACATCGCCATCATCATCGGCAAGCTGATGCTGCGGCCGGACGATCACGGCCAGACCCGCACCACCGCCACGCCGCTGTCGCTCACCAATGCCGGCGTGGTCTCTTCCCCGTCGCCGGTGACGGCGCCGGGCGCGCCCCTCTCGAAGGTCAATCGCGGAGTGATCGGCACCCGCGCCGACGTCGACATGTTCGCTTTCACGGTCTCCAACGCCGGCCTCGTCGATCTCTACGCCATACCGGGCTGGCGGGATTCCTTCACCGCCACCAGCCTGCGCAGCGCCAATCTCGATATCCGCGCAGCGCTCTACCGGGACAATGGCACGCCGGCCGGCGTTCTGGTCACGCAGAGCAATCCGGCGGCCGACACATTCGCCAGGGTGCGGGCGAACGTGTCGCCGGGGCGCTACCTGCTGCGGATCGAGGGCGTGGGCGCCGGCAATCTGACCGCCGGCTACTCCGACTACGGCAGCCTCGGCCAGTATTTCATTTCCGGCAGGGTGCCGCTGCCGGCGCTGCGCACGGTGAGCGTCAGCACGCCGATCGCGGCGCGGGGAACGGTCGCCGGCGGCGGCAGCTTCCCGCTCGGCACGCTGCGGACGGTGACGGCGACGCCGAAGACCGGCTTCACCTTCCTCAGGTGGACCAAGGGCGGCGTGCAGGTGTCAACCGCCCGCGCCTACAGCTTCGTGCTCGACGCGAACACCAGCCTGGTGGCGCATTTCGCGGTGGGCACGGGGGCGCCGGCCGCGGCGGGGCTGGTGGCGAGCGAGTAGGGGGCGGTTGACTTCTCGGATAGCGGGACCTGCCATTCAGGGCTGAGCCGGGCCTTGCCTCGGCGGCCCCAAGGAGGGCGCAGCATGATACGACGACTGCCTCGCATCGCGCTTACTGCTATCGCGTCGTTCATCGGCCTCTCTTTGTACGCGCCCGAAACCAGTGTCGCGGAGAGCGTCGAACTCCTCCCGGAATTGCGAACGGGTATCGATCCTCCTACAGGCGAACTGGTGAAGCCGAAGGGAAAGGGGCCGTTTCCGGCGATCGTCCTTCAACACGGCTGCGACGGCGTGCAAGACGGTTACAGGTGGGTCGCCAACAAGCTGGTCGGGTGGGGATATGTCGTACTTCTGGTCGACAGCTTCACCTCGCGCGGAGCGGGCGAAGGCCCCGGCAAAGGCGTGTGTGCGCTGCCATTCTCAGAATGGATCGGAGCAGTCCATCGGGCGCAGGACGCCTATCGGGGTCTGGCCTATTTGCGAGGTCTCGACTTCGTCGCTGGGGACCGAGTCGGCTTGCTTGGATATTCCAATGGCGGGGTCTCCGCGCTGGAGGCGAGTGCGGCATCCGCCCTCGGAACGCCGCGGAACTTGAAGTTCGCAGGCGGCCGGTTTGCCGCTGTGCTGGCCATCTATCCTGAGTGCGGCCAGCGGTACGGGGCGTGGCGTGTGGTGCGTGAGGACGAAACCAAGCTGGTCGGCATCGAGTTCTACGGCACCTACCGATCGCTGCAGCCGCTTCTGATCATCACTGGAGAGCGCGACGATTGGACGCCCGCCGAATTCTGCAAGAAGATGGTCGAAATGTCCGGGAACAGCGACCTGCAACTGATCGTCTATCCCGGCGCACACCACGCTTTCGACACCGTTGACAAGGTTCATTTCAGCCCAAAAGTCCGGAACTGGAACTCGAAGACCGGCCTGGGAGCCCACAAAGGCGGCAATGCCAAGGCGCGCAAGCGCGTCTACGTCGACATGAAGGATTTCTTCGACCGACATCTGAAACGGTCGGCTGAGTAAGGAGGCGATCAGCGGACATCAACGGCCCGGCCGCGCTGTCATTCGCAGATCATTCCCCGTCACTTTCGTCTTCCAGGCTATTGCCTGCGGATCTGCCGCGCCAACCTCCCCCCTGTCCGGAGGCGTCAGCAGAGTGCCGTCCCGGTCTTGCCGGACGCCCGCAGGCGGCTAGCCTTTCGCAAACCAGGCGAAAGGAGGATCCCCCATGCCCATCCCCAAGAACACGATCTGCATCTGGTTCGACTCCGAGGCCGAGGCCGCGGCCCGGTTCTATGCCTCGGTCTTCCCCGACAGCCGGGTCGACGCGGTCAATCGGGCGCCGGCGGATTATCCGTCGGGAAAGAAGGGCGACGTGCTGACGGTCGATTTCACCGTCGCCGGCATCCCCTGCATGGGCCTGAACGGCGGGCCGATGTTCAAGCAGACCGAGGCCTTCTCGTTTCAGATCGCCACCGACGACCAGGAGGAGACGGACCGCTACTGGAACGCCATCGTCGGCAATGGCGGCCAGGAGAGCGCCTGCGGCTGGTGCAAGGACCGGTGGGGCGTGTCGTGGCAGATCACGCCGCGGACGCTGACCGAGGCGATGGCCGCCGGCGGCGAGGAGGCGCGGCGCGCCTTCGAGGCGATGCTGGAGATGAAGAAGATCGACGTCGCGAAGATCGACGCGGCGCGGCGCGGCTAGAGCCGTATTCAATCTGATCGAGCATGGCTCTGGCTCAGTCGCCCGGATCGGGGATCTTCAGCAGGTTGCCGCAGGCCTTGCAGTGCACGGCGTCCGGGTCGTGGCGCTGCAGGCCGCATTTCTCGCACGGGTAGAACACCTTGTGCGGGCGGAAGATGGCCTGGCCCAGCCGGATGAAGAGGGTGACGCCGGCCAGCATGATGACCACCGACGTGATCTTGCCCCAGGGGCCGGCCAGCAGGATGTCGCCGTAGCCGGTCGTGGTCATGCTGGTGACGGTAAAATAGAGCGCGTCGACATAGCCGGCGAAGCCCGAGCCTTCGCTGAAGAAGAAGGTGTAGATGAAGCCCGTCACCACGAAGAGGAAGGTGATCAGGTTGGCCACCGATTCGACAACCTCGCGCCAGGGTCCGTAGCCGCGCCGCACCAGCGGGCGCCACAAAACGCCGCTGCGCGACAGCGTCCACAGCCGCAGGACGCGCAGGAAGCCGAGATTGGAAAGCGAGAGCGGGAAGAGCAGCGTCAACAGGATGAACAGGTCGAGGATGTTCGCCGGCTGCCGCAGCCAGCGCAGCATCTCGCTGGAGGCGAGCGCGCGGGCGGCGATGTCGAGCATCAAGACCGCCGCGACCGAATAGTCGATCCAAAGGAAGGACGGCCGCTCGCGCAGCACCGGAGTGACGATGAAGAAGGCGACGATCAGGATGTCGATCGCCATCATCGCATACTGGAAGCGCACGGCGCCCGGCGCATGGCCGTGATAGAGCAGGCGCAGCCGCTCGCGGAGCGCATCCAGTCCGGAAAGGGGCGGGGTCGTCTCGGCGGCGCGCTGGTCCATGGCTTCCGGATGAATGCGGGGCCGCAACGGCGGTTCCAACCGGATCAGTTCATATCGCGACTGCGGGTGTGCGCAAAGTACCGGCGCGGCCCGACGAGGTCAGGGCCGAAAGGACGGCCCCGCCTCACCACGCCTGGAACTCGCTCAGCAGCTGCATCCACAGAAGCGCGTACATGACGAGGCCGGCGCCGGCGAGGGGAGCGGCGAGCGGCAGGGCGCGGTTGGAGATCGACATCAGCAGCGCAGGCAGCATGCAGACCAGCGTGATGCCGGTCAGCGGCATTTCGGCCATCCACTGGAAGCCCGTCCCGTCGCCTTCAGGCAACTGGGCGATATACCAGAACGTATAGATCCAGAACGATAGCCCCGCCGCGCAGGCGGCAAGGGTGAAGCTGCGCAGCCCGCGGGTCGTGATCATGCGGTCCTCCTCAATCGCGAAACGGTGGGCGCCGATATCGCCGCCGCGCGTAACCGCGCCATGCCTGCCGGAAGGATGGAATTTCCGTCCTTGCTACATGCCGGAAACCTGCCGGCCGACAGGGGCGGCCCCCAAGAGGGCTTTCAAGGGGGAGCCGAGGCCGCAGCAAGTCGGCTCACGATCTCGTGATAAAATGACATCAAGAATGCCACTTGTTATTGGCATTAGGCGTGCCTATTTCAGCGTCAGGCAAGCGGAGACGACCTCCCAAACGACCCCGTTGAGCCGCAACACATTGAAAAGGTTACGATCATGAACAAGTTCCTCCTCGCTTCCGTCGCCGTCCTCGGTCTGGCAGGCTCTGCCGTGGCCCAGGAAGTCCCCGCCTTCTATGGCCAAAACCCCTATGCTTCGACCGTCGACCATTCAAAGCCGCAGCGCCAGACCGTGACCGGCCAGGCCAGCGCCAAGGTCACCGATTCCGGCGCGTCGACTTCCGGTGCGTCGACCAAGGGCTTCAACATCCACCTGAACCAGAACTATTCGGGCAAGTAATCCCCGACAGCTCCGCGGGCGGTCGATCCGCCGCCGAGCCCAACTCGAAAGGCAATTACCATGAACAAGTTCCTCCTCGCTTCCGTCGCCGTCCTCGGTCTGGCAGGCTCTGCCGTCGCCCAGGAAGTCCCCGCCTTCTATGGCGAGAATCCCTATGCGGCGACCGTCGACGCCCGGCAGGCCGGCGCCTCGCACGTCGTCACGGGTCAGGCCAACGCCACCGTTCCCGGCACCGACGGCTTCAACATCAACCTGAACCAGAACTATTCGGGCAAGTAATCCCCGACAGCTCCGCGGGCGGTCGATCCGCCGCCGAGCCCAACTCGAAAGGCAAGTACAATGAACAAGTTCCTCCTCGCTTCCGTCGCCGTCCTCGGTCTGGCAGGCTCTGCCGTCGCCCAGGAAGTCCCCGCCTTCTACGGCGAGAATCCCTATGCGGCGACCGTTGATCTTCAGCAGGTCAGCGCCTCGCACGTCGTCACGGGTCAGGCCAACGCCACCGTTCCCGGCACCGACGGATACAACATCAACCTGAACGGCAACTATTCCGGCCAGTAAGCCGGATCGCGAGGGACGGCCGGCATGGAACCGGCCGTCCCCCCGCGCTTGATGCGCGGGGCTCATCATGCAACAACTACCGTTGAGGAGTACGCGTAATCCCAGCGCAAGGGAGATGATGATGGCCGAAGCCGCATCGATCACGCTCGAACGAGCGAAACAGACCGAGCCGACCGCCGACGGACGCCGCCTGCGCGCCGAGCGCAGCCGCCAGTGCATCGTCGAGGCGCTTATCACCCTCATCCGCAAAAGCGAAATCCTGCCCAGCGCCGAGCGCGTCTCCGAAGAGGCGAATGTCGGCCTGCGCACCGTATTCCGGCACTTCGAGGACATGGACAGCCTCTACCAGGAAGTCGCCGATCACATCGACGCCCAGATCCAGCCGCTGCTCACGGAGCCGTTCCGCTCGGACGACTGGCGCGATCAGATTGTCGAAATGGTCGAGCGCCGGGCCAAGGCCTTCGAATGGATCATGCCCTTCAAGGTGCAGGCCAATGCGCGACTGCTGCAGTCGACCTTTATCCAGGACAAGCACCGCTGTGCCGTCGAGAACGACATCTCGCGTCTGCACGATGTCGTTCCAGAAGAAGTCTGCGCCGACGACACCCTGTTTCACGCGCTTGCCGCGGCGATTAGCTTCGACGTGTGGCATCGTCTGCGGACAGACCAGCGGAGGAACCCCGAGCAGGCGAAGGACGCGATGATGCGTCTGGTCCGCGCGGTCATCGCGGCCGCCTGAGCGGTTCGCCTCACAACTGCGATTCGATCGGCAGCCAGCGCACGATGAAAGCGAGCAGGCGCCTGCCGATGCTCGCCTTCGGCTCGCCGTAGCGCATCTTCTTCTCGCCCTTCGAGCGGTTCCACCGCAGCCGGCTGCCCTCCAGCGTCAGCCGGTAGCTGACATCGGGGTCGCGCTCCGCCTCGAAATGGGCAAGCAGCGCCGCCACCAGGTCGGGGTCTTCGAAGACCACGCCCATCTCGGCATTGAGCGACACCGAGCGCGGGTCGAAATTGAGCGATCCGATGAAGCCGAGACGCTCGTCGACGACGAAGGCCTTGGTGTGCAGGCTGCCGCCCTTGGAGCCGAACACGGAGATGCGCTTGGGACGCGAAGAGGGGTGGAATTCGTAGAGGGCGACGCCGGCGCGCAACAGCCGCTTGCGGTAGTTGGCATAGGCGCCGTGCACGGCGGCTACATCCGTGGCGGCGAGCGAGTTGGTGAGCACGCTGACGCTGACGCCGCGCCGCGCCATTTCGGCGAGGATCGAGGTCCCCTTGCGGCCCGGGATGAAATAGGGCGAGACGATCTCCAACCGGCGCTCGGCCGAGCGGATCAGCGGCATCAGTTCGCGCATGAGCCAGGAGCGGAAGCCGCGGCCGCGGACCTTCTCGGGCGGGTCGGCGAGGACGCGGACCTCGTCGGACCAATGCAGACCGCCGCGCGCGGCGACGAACTCGTCGATGGTCTCGAAGGCGCCGATCACCTCGCCGGCATCGCGCTCGGCCGAGCGGAGCGCTCGCGTCGACCGGCGCTTGAACGTCGGGTGCAGCAGCTGCAGGGGGCGCGAGTCATCGCAGTGCCAATAGCGCTCGAAGATCGCAACCGTGTCGTCCACCGCGCCGCCCAGCATCAGCATGTCGAGGTCGCGGAAATTGGTGTCTGCCTGGTCGAAATACTCGTCGCCGATGTTACGCCCGCCGACGATGGCGATGCGGCGATCGGCAACGAAGGCCTTGGCATGCATGCGCCGCGTCATGGCGAAGGCGCGCGATACCATTTCGAGCCAGCGGAAGATGGAGCCGTTGCGCATGCCGGCGGGGTTGAAGAGGCGCAACTCGATGTTGTCGTGGCTGTTCAGCGCCAGATAGGTCTCGTCGTTCGATTGCGGGTTGATGTCGTCGATCAGCAGACGGACCTTGACGCCCCTGTCGGCTGCCGCGACGATCTCCTTGAGCAGCAGTCCGCCCGAGCGGTCGTTGCGCAGCATATAGTACATGAGGTCGAGCGTCGCCGTGGCGCCACGCGCCGCAAGCACCCTGACGGCAAGCGCATCGCGATTGTCGGCGACCAGCAGCAAGCCGCTCTTGCCCGCGGCGATCTGGTCGTCATTCGCCCTGGTGATGGCGGTGTCCATCGCAGCGTCCCTGGAGGCCGCAGGGCGGCCCGCATGAATGATACGCCTCAGGCCGCATCGCGAACCGTCTCGGATGCGAGACCCTCCAGCTTCAGCCGGGCCTTGATCGGCAGATGGTCCGAGGCGACGCGCGCCAGCGGCGAATGGTGCACCTCGATGGAGGAGATCATCGACTGCGGCCTGGCAAGGATGCGATCGAGAGCGAGCAGCGGGAAGCGCGAGGGGAAGCTCGGCAGCACGGCGTTGAGCGGGCCGAAATGCGGCAAAAGCGACAGGAGCGACGAGCGCGTGTTGACGCGCCATTCGTTGAGATCGCCGAGGATGATCGTCGGGCGGATCACGCCCTGCGCTGCCTCCAGCACCGCATTGGCCTGACGCTTGCGCGAGTGCCGGAAGAGGCCGAAATGCGCGCCGATGATGCGCAGGTGGACGCCCTTGATCTCGAGATCGACGATCAGCGCGCCGCGCGGCTCGAGACCGGGCAGATGAATGGTCTTGACCTCCTGCACCACGCCGGCCCGCGCAAGCAGCAGGTTGCCGTGCCAGCCGTGGCTGCGCGAGCCCTGCGGCAGGTGCAGCGGCACGAGGTCCGTCGATTTGGCCAGCGCCTCGAGGTCGAGCAGACCGACCCGCTCGCCGAGGCGCTCGTCGGCTTCCTGCAACGCCACGATGTCGGCGTCGAGTTCGGCTACCACCGCCGCTGTGCGCCCGGGGTCGAAGCGGCCATCGGTACCGACGCATTTGTGGACGTTGTAGGAGGCGATGGTCGTGCAAGGGTCGTCGTGGCCGACCTTGACGAATTTGGGCGCCTGCCTGCGCAGGGCCGCGGCTAGGGTCTTCGGAAGCGTGTGGCGGCGGTCGAGCATCGCACCCCTATGATGACGAGAGCGGACATAACGCACGCTCGGCCCGCGGGTTCCGCGGGCCATCAAGTCCGGAGAGTGTAGCTGCGTTTCGCGGTCCGGGTCTAGCGCTCGACGATAGCGGAAAAGCCCCCGTAGATCATCCGCTTCATGTCGAACGGAGAGTCCGCGGGGTCGAACTTCATGCGCGGATCCGCCATGACTTTGGCGTTGACCTCGTCGCGGTGGGCGCGGTCGCGATAGGTGATAAAGGCAAACACAACGGTCTCGTCGTCCTTGGCCATCACCGCGCGGGGAAACGAGGTCAGCTCGCCGTACGGCACGTCGTCGGCGACGGATTCGAGATAGGCTAGGGCGCCATGGTCCATCCAGACCTGGCAGCCCAGCTCCGCCATCTTGCGATACGCATCCATGTTCTCCTTCGGAATGGCGAGAACGAAACCGTCGACATAGCTCATGGCATCCTCCTGCAGGTGATCGATACGCATAACGCAGGGACCAGGAGAAGGTAACGGCGGGAAGGCCGTCTCCTGCCGGGTGCTGACACGATGCGGACGAGCGCTTTGCAGCCTGTCGCTTTTCGCGTATTCCGCGGCTGTTTTGGAACGGCGCAGCAACGCCCTCTCGGGCTCTATGCGGCCCATCCGGCGGGATTTCCCGTCACCCTGCACACCGCCACCTCGGGGGGAGAACGTCATGGCCGAGTTCAAGAGCGACATCGAGATCGCACGCGCCGCGAAGAAGCAGCCGATCATGAAGATCGGGGCCAAGCTCGGCATCCCGGAGGAGCACCTGCTGCCCTACGGGCATGACAAGGCGAAGATCTCGGCCGAATTCATCGCCTCCAAGCGCGGCGGCAAGGACGGCAAGCTGATCCTGGTCACCGCGATCAATCCGACGCCGGCGGGCGAGGGCAAGACCACGACGACCGTCGGCCTTGGCGACGGTCTGAACCGCATCGGCAAGCGCGCGATCACCTGCATCCGCGAGGCTTCCCTCGGCCCGAACTTCGGCGTCAAAGGCGGTGCCGCCGGCGGCGGCTACGCCCAGGTCGTGCCGATGGAGGACATGAACCTCCACTTCACCGGCGACTTCCATGCCATCACCACGGCCCACAATCTGCTTTCGGCGCTGATCGACAACCACATCTACTGGGGCAACGAACTCGGCATCGACACCCGCCGCGTCGCCTGGCGCCGCGTCATGGACATGAACGACCGGGCGCTGCGCGAGATCATCTGTTCGCTCGGCGGGGTGGCCAACGGCTATCCGCGCGAGGCAGGCTTCGACATCACCGTCGCGTCGGAAGTGATGGCGATCCTGTGCCTGGCCTCCGACCTCAAGGATCTGCAGAAGCGCATCGGCGATATCATCGTCGCCTACCGCCGCGACAAGAGCCCGGTCTATGCCCGCGACCTCAAGGCCGACGGCGCGATGACGGTGCTGCTCAAGGACGCCATGCAGCCGAACCTGGTGCAGACGCTGGAGAACAACCCGGCCTTCGTGCATGGCGGCCCCTTCGCCAACATCGCGCATGGCTGCAACTCGGTGGTCGCCACGACGACCGCGCTGAAGCTGGCCGACTACGTCGTCACCGAGGCTGGCTTCGGCGCCGACCTCGGGGCGGAGAAATTCTTCGACATCAAGTGCCGCAAGGCGGGCCTGAAGCCGGCCGCGGCCGTGATCGTCGCCACCGTGCGCGCGATGAAGATGAACGGCGGGGTGAAGAAGGAAGAGCTCGGCAAGGAGAATGTCGAGGCGGTCAAGAAGGGCTGCGCCAATCTCGGCCGCCACATCGAGAACGTGAAGCAGTTCGGCGTGCCGGTCGTGGTCGCCATGAACCATTTCGTCTCCGACACCGACGCCGAGATCGCGGCGATGAAGGACTACGTCGCCGCCCAGGGCGCCGAGGCGATCCTGTGCAAGCATTGGGCGTTGGGCTCGGCCGGCATCGAGGAACTGGCGCACAAGGTCGTGCAGCTCGCCGAGGGCGGCGCGGCGCAGTTCTCGCCGCTCTACCCGGACGACATGAAGCTGTTCGACAAGATCGACACGATCGTCAAGCGCATCTACCGCGGCTCCGAGGCGATCGCCGACAAGTCGGTGCGCGACCAGCTGAAACAGTGGGAGGACCAGGGCTACGGCAACCTGCCGGTGTGCATGGCCAAGACGCAGTATTCGTTCTCGACCGACCCCAACCTGCGCGGCGCGCCGACTGGCCATGTCGTGCCGGTGCGCGAGGTGCGCCTGTCGGCGGGCGCCGGCTTCGTCGTGGCGATCTGCGGCGAGATCATGACCATGCCCGGCCTGCCCAAGAGCCCGTCGTCCGAGAAGATCTACCTCAACGACATGGGCTATATCGAGGGGCTGTTTTAGGCGGCGTCGACGCTCGGGCCCAGACCGTTTCCATCTAACCATGAAACGGTCTAGTCAGCCGGCGACGAGCGGAACGATCGCGCGAGCCTCGCCAGAAGGTTCGCGAGGTCGCTCTGCTCGGACGGGCTGAGCGCCGAGAACCAGGCGCCCAGCGCTGCCATATCGTCCTCGTCGCGATGCAGCCAGTAGGCTCGGGCAGCCTCCGTCGAGGTTAGCCGGCGCGCGCGCGTGTCGGCGGGGTCCGGCACGATCGTCAGCATGCCCTTCCGCTCCAGCGCGGTAGCGATCTGCTTTACGTTCTGGTGGGTGGTCGACATTGCCTTCGCGGCGTCGCCGAGCGTCGGCGAGCCGGTGCCGACTATGGTGAGAAGGACAGCTTGCTGACTGGTCAGACCATCGGCGCGAAGGCGCTCGTCCATCAAGTATCTAAGACGCTGGCCGACGAAGGCGATGAGGCGGAAGCACCTCACCGCGTCCGCGGCCTTTCCCGCTTTGTCACGCTGCTCCTGATCCAGGTCATAGGCGGGCTTGATCGAATCATCCATTTATGTAATATATTACATATCTGCACCTGACCGCAAGGAGCGACCCATGATCTGCTTGATGCCGAATTGCGCATACGTCTCCGAGACCTCACGCATGATCTCGATCTACAAGGCGCTCCGCGCGGCCGGCGCTCCGGCCGTGGTCGCCACCCACGGCGGCACGCACGAAACGCTGCTCAAGTCCGAGGGCGTACCCTACGAGATCGTCGGCCCGCGCTGGAGCGAGGAACGTTGCCGCAGGTTCGTCGCGGAAGGGCCGGGGATTGGCCCGACCGACCAGAGCTTCTATTCCGCTCACGAGATGCGCACCTACGCGCGCGCCGAGGCCGAATTCTTCCGGCGCATGAAGGTCGACGCGGTAGTCACGGGGTTCACGCTGACCGTGCTCCTCTCCTCGCGGCTCGCGGGGATTCCGGTCGTGGCAGAGCATGCCGGCTCATATCTACCACCGCTCTTCGAGCGCGGGCTGTTGCCGGCGGCCTCGCGCTCGCCGCTCCCGGTCTTCGACTATATGCCGCGTTCGCTGGCGCGGTGGCTCCAGAACAAAGGCGCCCCACGCCTCAAGATCCACCTCAAGACGTTCAACGAGGTTGCGAAGGAACTGGGCGTCGAACCAATCCCCAGCTTTCCCGCGCTGCTCCTCGGCGACCTGACGCTGGTCACAGAAGCGCCGGAAGTGCTGGGCATCAGCGAGGCGCAGATGCAGGCGTGGCGGCCGACCGGGGGCGCCTATCGCCCCTCTACGCGGCTCGAATACACTGGACCGATCTTCGCCGAGTTCGATATGCCTATTCCCGATGCGGTGGAGGCGGCCTTGAACGCCGCCGGACCCAAGGTCTATCTTGCGATTACCTCGTCCGATGCGTCGCTCGTGCGGGGCGCGGCGCGTGACATCGGTGCGGCGGGCGTTCGCCTGATCGTCGCCGGCACCGTTCACAACCTGCAGGACCTGGAGGACGACAAGACGGTGGTTGCGGGGGTGCTGCCGAGCCACAAGATCATGCCGCGTGTCGACCTCGCGGTCATCGCAGGAGGGCAGGGAAGCGTACAATGCGCCATGGCCGCCGGCACTCCGTTTGTCGGCATTCCCCTGCAGCCGGAGCAGGATTGCAATGTCCATTTCGTGGAGCAGCTCAACGCGGCACGGCTGCTGCCGATGCGCGACGTCGGCAGCGGAAGGCTGACCACGCTCGTGAAGGAGATGCTGGGCAACCCAGGCCATAGAAAGGCTGCGCAAGACGTGTCGGCCGCCTACGCGAAACGCAACGGGCCAAAGCTCTCGGCCGAGGCGATCCTGCGTCTCGTCTCCTGCGAGGTTCGGCGCGCGGCCTGACTGACAGCGGGCGCACCGCCCGGGGGAAGAGCGGCTCGAAGGCGCGGCGCCCGACGGAATCCTTGTGCCGGCGCGCGAGGTGCGGCGCTCTGACGGTGCCGGCTATGCCGTGGTACTTCGTGGCGAGTTCTAGAATCTACTCATCCGATATCGGCACTCGCAGACATCCGAACATGGAGACAGTCTTTCCTCCTGCGCCCGCTTGCCTCGATCGATGGCTCGACCGGCCCGGTTGGCTCCGGTGCATCGGACGTGGCATCCTTCGTTCCTGAACGGCGCCGGAATTTGCAGCGCCCGCCATGCGACTGACAGGACCGAAAATGACCTCCATCACCAACCTCGTCCGCGGGCTGCGCGACCTGCGCGTCACGTCGGCGCCCTTCGCCCTCGCGGCGATCGCCGGGGCCGGCGTCTACGCCTTTCTGCAGATCGCCGACGAGGTGGCGGAGGCGGAGTTCGATCGTTTCGACAGGGCGCTGCTGCTGGCCCTCCGCCGGCCGGACGACCTCGGCACGCCGCTCGGTCCCGCCTGGTTCCGCGAGTTCATGACCGAGTTGACCGCGCTCGGCGGCTATTCGCTGCTGACGATCATCGTGGCGCTCGTGGTGGGCTACCTTCTCCTCGCCCGCATGTTCGGGCCGGCGCTGTTCACCTTGATTGCGATCGTTTCGGGCACTGCCGTGAGCCAGCTTCTCAAGGTGCTTTACGACCGGCCGCGCCCGGACCTTGTCGAACAGCTGGTGACCGTGCACACGGCGAGCTTCCCGAGCGGCCACGCGGCGATGAGCGCGGTCGTCTATCTGACGCTCGCCTCGCTGATCGTCCGGCTGGTCGATTCGACGCCGATCCGCATCTATGTCCTGGCTGTGGCATTGCTGCTTACGGTCTCGATCGGCATCAGCCGGGTCTATCTCGGCGTTCACTGGCCGAGCGACGTCGCCGCCGGCTGGGCTTTCGGGGTCGCCTGGGCGAGTCTCTCCTGGCTCGCCATCGCCGCATTGAGATACTGGCGCAACAGGCAGGGAAGCTGACCGATAAATCTGGTCGAACAAGGCCCGGCCTCGATGGCGCCTTGCTCGGCTCGCTGCTATTGTTTCTCTCGGGGTATTATTCGCAGGGGAGGGAAACATGCGGGGAATTGCCTTTTGGTTCTTTGGTTCGGCCGTCGTCTATGTCACGGCCGGCATGCTGTTCGGCATCTGGATGTCGGCGTCGCACGACCATACGCTCGCTCCGGCGCACGGCCATCTCAACCTCGTCGGCTGGGTGACGATGGGCCTGTTCGGCATCTACTACCATCTGGTGCCGGCGGCGGCGGCAAACCCGCTGGCGAAGATCCATTTCGCACTTGCAACCCTCGCCGTCTGGCTGATGTTCCCGGGCATCATCCTGGCTATCCAGGAGCGGACCGAGCTTCTCGCCATACTGGGTTCCTTCGCGGCGCTGCTGTCGATGCTCACCTTCCTGTTCACGGTGGTGCGGACGCGGGCGTCGACGGCATAGGCGCTTCGATTCTCCAGTTGCGCATGGCCGCGTTCGCGGCTATGCGTTCCATCATGATCTCGAAGTCGATCAACGCGAACTGGTGGTGGCCCGCACTCTAGCGGCCTCTACACGCGTGTACAAATCACAGTGGCCGCAGCGGAATGTCCGGGCGGCCATTTTTCATTTTCCGGCCCGGGCACCTCGAAGGGGAACGGAGAGCAGGATGAGCACGGAACACATGAGCGACGGCGCGGAACGCTTCGTCACCGAAGGCGGCGTCGAGGTGACGCGCAGGCGCAGCCCGACACCCTACGAGGGCGCGATCGACACCTATATCGACGCCCTGAACGCGCGGCGGGGCGCCGTGTTCTCATCCAACTACGAATATCCGGGCCGCTATACGCGCTGGGACACGGCGATCATCGACCCGCCGGTGGCCATCACCGCGATCGGGCGCAAGATGCGCATCGAGGCGCTCAATGCGCGCGGCGAGGCGATGCTGCCGGCGATCCGCAAGGCGGTGGGCACGCTCGCCGACGTCGCGGTCGAGGAAGCGACCCCGTCGCTCGTGGCGCTGAGAATCGCCGAGCCCGGCAGGGTGTTCTCCGAAGAGGAGCGAAGCCGCGTGCCGTCGGTCTTCACCGTGCTGCGCGCGATCGTTGCGCTCTACAAGACCAACGAGGACGCCAATCTCGGGCTCTACGGCGCGTTTGGCTACGATCTCGCCTTCCAGTTCGATCCGGTGACGCAGACGCTCGACCGGTCGCGCGGCCAGCGCGACCTGGTGCTGTTCCTGCCCGACGAGATTCTCGTCGTCGACCACTACACCGCGCAGGCCTGGCACGATCACTACGACTTCGCCGCCGCCGGTCACTCGACCGAGGGCCTCGCGCGAGGCGGAGAGGAGAAACCGTTCAGGGCGTCGGACCGCATCCCGCCGCGCGGCGACCACGAACCGGGCGAATATGCGAAACTGGTCGAGAAGGCGAAGCTGTCGTTCAAGCGCGGCGACCTGTTCGAGGTCGTGCCCGGGCAGATGTTCTACGAGCGCTGCGAGACGACGCCGTCGGAAATCTGCCGCAGGCTGAAGACGATCAACCCGTCGCCCTATTCGTTCTTCATCAATCTGGGCGACAACGAATATCTCATCGGCGCCTCGCCCGAGATGTTCGTGCGCGTCAACGGCCGCCGCGTCGAGACCTGCCCGATCTCCGGCACGATCCGGCGCGGCGACGATGCAATTTCCGATTCAGAACAGATCCTCAAGCTGTTGAATTCGAAGAAGGACGAGTCCGAGCTGACGATGTGCTCGGACGTCGACCGCAACGACAAGAGCCGCGTCTGCGAACCGGGCTCGGTCAAGGTCATCGGCCGGCGCCAGATCGAGATGTATTCGCGACTGATCCACACGGTCGACCACATCGAAGGCCGGCTGCGCGAGGGCATGGACGCATTCGACGCGTTCCTCAGCCACGCCTGGGCGGTGACCGTCACCGGCGCGCCGAAGCTCTGGGCCATGCGCTTCATCGAGCAGAACGAGAAGAGCCAGCGCGCCTGGTATGGCGGCGCCATCGGCATGGTGCACTTCAACGGCGACCTCAACACCGGTCTGACGCTGCGCACCATCCGCATCCAGGACGGCATCGCCGAGGTGCGGGCGGGTGCGACGCTTCTCTACGATTCCGATCCGGCGGAGGAAGAGGCCGAGACCGAGCTCAAGGCGTCGGCCATGCTGGCGGCGATCCGCGAGGCGAAGGCCGGCAATGCGAGTGCGACGCAGCGGCTGCCGGCGCGGGTCGGTGAGGGAGTGAACATCCTGCTCGTCGACCACGAGGATTCCTTCGTCCACACGCTCGCCAACTACTTCCGCCAGACCGGCGCGACGGTGACCACCGTGCGCACGCCGGTTCCCGACGAGGTGTTCGACCGCTTCAACCCCGACCTCGTGGTGCTGTCGCCGGGTCCCGGCACGCCGACCGACTTCGACTGTAAGGCGACGATCAAGCGCTCGCGGGCGAGGGGCCTGCCGATCTTCGGCGTGTGCCTGGGCCTTCAGGCGCTGGCCGAAAGCTATGGCGGCGAGTTGCGCCAACTGCACGTGCCGATGCACGGCAAGCCGTCGCGCATCCGCGTCAACAAGCAGGGGATCGTCTTTTCCGGCCTGCCGAAGGAGATCACCGTCGGCCGCTACCATTCGATCTTCGCCGATCCTGTCAGGCTGCCCGACGAGTTCCTGGTCACGGCGGAGACCGAGGACGGCGTGATCATGGCGTTCGAGCACCGCAACGAACCGATCGCCGCGGTGCAATTCCATCCGGAATCGATCATGACGCTGGGCCAGAACGCCGGCATGCGGATGATCGAGAACGTGGTGGCGCACCTGCCGCGCCGGGTGAAGGTGAAAGCGGCGTGACGACGGCGCGGCGCAGTTCCCTCCCCCTTGAGGGGAGGGTGGCCAGCCAAGGGCTGGCCGGGTGGGGTCGTCTCGGAAGTGCGCGACTTCATTCCGCTTCGCTGCAGATTTGCGCCGCGTTCGTCGCGTGCAACCCCACCCGGCCGCTGCGCGGCCACCCTCCCCTCGAGGGGGAGGGATCACCGTGAGCTCCAAGCAGCGCGTCGCCCGGCTCGCCTTCTGGTCGATCATCATCGCCTTCGCGGTGATGGGGCTGAAGTTCGCCGCCTGGTGGCTCACCGGCTCGGTGGCGCTCTATTCGGACGCGCTGGAATCGATCGTCAACGTGATCGCGGCGGGGGCGGCGTTCTGGGCGATCACGGTCAGCCACAAGCCGGCCGACCAGGACCACCAGTTCGGCCATCACAAGGCGGAGTATTTTTCCGCCGTGCTGGAAGGGGTGCTGATCGTCGTCGCCGCCTTGCTGATCTTCGCCGAGGTGGTTCGCGCCTGGCAGGCGCCGGCTCACCTGGAGGAGCCAGGCCTTGGTCTTGGCATCAACGCGGCGGGTGCTGTGATCAACGCCGTCTGGGCCTGGCTGCTGATCCGCATCGGCAGCGCGGAACGGTCGCCTGCGCTGGTCGCCGACGGGCGTCACATCCTGACCGACGTCGTCACCTCGGCCGGGGTGCTCGCCGGCCTGCTCGGAGCCCTCGCCACGGGCTGGCTCTTCCTCGACCCGCTGCTCGCGCTCGTCGTGGCGCTCAACATCCTGTTCCAGGGCTGGAAGGTCATCACCTCCTCGCTCAGCGGGCTGATGGACGAAGCCGTTCCGCTCGAGCAGAACATCCGCATCCGCGAAATTATCTCGGCCAATTCCAAGGGCGCGCTCGAGGTGCACGACCTGAAGACGCGCATCGCCGGGCGGGCGACCTTCATCGAGTTCCACCTGATCGTCGATTCGGACATGAAAGTCGGCGATTCGCATGCGATCTGCGACCGCATCGAGGACGCGCTCAGACAGGAGATCCCGAGCGTGCGGGTGACGATCCATGTCGAGCCGGACGACGAGGCGAAGCTGCCGATCGGGACGGCGGCGGTGCCTTTCGCGTAAGCTGGCGCGTGGGTGCCGTGCGCTGATTTCGGTTCGCATTCGCCAGCGCTGACCTTAGAAAAGGCGCATGCGACCAGAGCAGGCCGATCCGACATCTCCTCTTCCGAAGCCGGGCTGGTGGGCCTTGCTGGCGGGGCTTTCCATCATCCTTTCGGTGCTGTTCGAATGGGTGGACCTGCCGGCGGGACTGTTGATCGGCCCCATGATCGCAGGCATCGTCGTCGGCGTCCTTGGCGCCAGGCTCAGCCTGCCGCCGCTCGTGTCGCGCGCGGCCCTGGCGATCATCGGTTGCCTGATCGCGGCATCGCTCGAGCCGGCCCTGTTCGCGGCGCTGGCCGGCGACTGGCCGATCCTGCTTGGTGCGACCCTTGCCACTCTGGTCGCGAGCGGCGCGCTGGGCGGGCTCATCGCCCGTTTCGGCATCCTTCCCGGCACGACCGCGATCTGGGGCTCGGCGCCGGGTGCGGCGTCCGCGATGGTGCTGATGGCCGATGCCTTCGGCGCGGATGCGCGTCTCGTCGCCTTCATGCAATATGTCCGCGTCATCATGGTGTCGGTCGCCGCCGCGCTGATCGCGCGCCTTTTCGTCGACACGTCGGGGATCGAGGCGCCTGACGTCGTCTGGTTTCCGGCACTCGAATGGAGCGCGTTCTCCACGACCCTTCTCGTCGCGGCCGTCGGCTTGGGCGGAGCGTGGCTGGCGCGGTTGCCGGCCATGATGTTTCTCGGCCCGCTTGTGGTGGGCATCGTCGCGCATGCTGGCTTCGGCCTGCCGCTGCAACTGCCGCACTGGCTGCTCGCCGTGAGCTATGTGCTCGTGGGCTGGTCGATCGGCCTGCGCTTCGACCGCAAGGTGCTCGCGCATGCTGGCCGCTCGCTGCCGCAGGTGATGCTCGCCGTCCTGGTGCTCATCGGCTTCTGCGGCGGCGTCGCCTGGGTGCTGACGAAACTGCTCGGCATCGACCCGCTGACGGCCTATCTCGCGACCAGTCCCGGCGGCATGGATTCGGTCGCGGTCATCGCGGCGGCCTCTGGGAGCGTCGACATGGCCTTCGTGATGTCGATGCAGATGATGCGCTTCCTGATCGTCCTGCTGATCGGCCCGCCCGTGGCGCGGTGGTTCGCCGAGCGGATCCGCGTTCCCGATTGAGTAGGTCGGCGGGGGGACGGCTTGCGCTGGCGTGTTCGTTGGGATATTGAGCGCCCATGTCGTCGCGCCAGCCCATCGCTGTTTCCCGTTTCGCCGCTTTTGCGGGCGAGACCGCGCGCGCCTTCTCCTCGACGCTGCTTCTTCTCGGCCTTATCGGCGATCGCCGGGCTCGCTGAAGAGGAGCACCCGGCGGTCGATAGCCGCCCAGGTGTGCGCTCCTCGCCAGTCCCAATCTCGATCAATGCATGCTAGGACGCCGTCCGTACACGCCTCAGCGCGCCGGCGGCTCCGGAGAACGACAGATGAACAAGCACAGCCAGATTTCCCAAAAGCGCGGCATGCCGGATGCCTCGCGCAAATATCAGCCCTATCCCGTCATCGACATTCCCGACCGCACCTGGCCGTCGAAGCGCATCGAGAAGGCGCCGATCTGGTGCTCGGTCGATCTGCGCGACGGCAACCAGGCTCTGATCGACCCGATGGGCCACGACCGCAAGGCGCGGATGTTCCGCCTGTTGCTCGACATGGGCTTCAAGGAGATCGAGATCGGCTTTCCGTCGGCCTCGCAGACCGATTTCGACTTCGCCCGCTGGGCGATCGAGGAAGGCGGCGTGCCGCGGGACGTCTCGCTGCAGGTCCTGGTGCAATGCCGGCCTGAGCTGATTGCCCGCACCTTCGAGGCGCTCAAGGGCGCACACCGCCCGATCGTCCATTTCTACAACTCGACCAGCGAGTTGCAGCGCCGCGTCGTGTTCGAGAAGGACGTGAAGGGCATCAAGCAGATCGCCACCGATGCGGCGAAGATGATCACCGACATGGCTGCCAAGGCCGGCGGCGGCTTCCGTTTCGAATATTCGCCGGAAAGCTTCACCGGCACGGAACTCGACGTGGCGTTGGAGATCTGCAACGCGGTGACCGAGATCGTCGATCCGACGCCGGACAACAAGCTGATCCTGAACCTGCCGGCGACCGTCGAGATGTCGACGCCCAACATCTATGCCGACATGATCGAATGGATGAGCCGCAAACTCGACAGGCGCGACTCGATCATCCTGTCGCTGCATCCGCACAACGACCGCGGCACGGGCATCGCGGCAACCGAATTGGGGCTGATGGCGGGCGCGGACCGCGTCGAGGGCACGCTGTTCGGCAATGGCGAGCGCACCGGCAATGTGGACATCGTGACGCTGGCACTGAACATGTACACGCAGGGCCTCGACCCCGAACTGGACTGCACCGACATCACCCGGATGAAGGACGTGTTCGAGTATTCGAACCAGATGAAGATCCCGGAGCGCCATCCTTACGTCGGCGAACTGGTCTACACGGCTTTCTCCGGCTCGCACCAGGACGCCATCAACAAGGGCATGAAGGCGCTCAAGAAGGCGAACAAGGAGCTGTGGGAAGTTCCCTACCTGCCGATCGACCCAAAGGATGTCGGCCGCACCTACGAGGCGATCATCCGCATCAACTCGCAGTCCGGCAAGGGCGGCATCGCCTATGTGTTGCAGGCCGACTACGGGCTGAACCTGCCGCGCAATCTGCAGGTCGAGTTCTCGCAGCACATCCAGTCGATCACCGACGCCGAGGGCAAGGAAGTTCCGGCCAAGCGCATCTACGACAGCTTCATCGAACGCTATGTCGACCAGCCCAGGGGCCGTCTCAAGTTCGTCGACCACCAGACCTTCTCGGATCCGGACAACCGCCAGCGCCGCAGGATCGAGGCGACCATCCTCGACCGGGGCAGGGAAGTGACGATCACCGGCTCCGGCACCGGGCCGATCGACGCCTTCGTCGACGCGCTGTCGCGCCATATCGGCATCGACATGTCGGTGCTCGACTATTCGGAACACTCGATGCAGCGCGGCTCCAACGCGGCCGCGATCTCCTATGTCGAGATGGAGCACCCGGGCGGCCGGCTGTTCGGCGCCGGCATCAACACCAACATCGTCGCCGCCTCGCTCGAGGCGGTCGTGTCGGCGGCGAACCGCATCCTCGACGGGCAGGGCGGCAAGGCGTGAGCGAGACGCTCTACGCCCGCGAGAAAGGAGGCGGGCGCGAGACGCTCGTTCTCCTGCACGGTTTCGGCGGCCATTCGATGGACTGGTACGACATCCAGCCGGACCTGGCGCGCGATGCGAAAGTGCTGGCCTACGACCTGCCGGGCCACGCCCGCTCGCTCGACCATCCGGCGGGGGGCTCGGCCTCCGGCATGGCAAAGGCGATCCTGGCCGACCTCGAGGCGCGCGGCATCGCGCGCGCCCACGTCGCCGGCTTCTCGATGGGCGGCGCGGTCGCCACGCTGATGGCGCTGCGCGCGCCGGACCGCGTTGCCTCGCTGACGCTGCTCGCTCCCGGCGGCTTCGGGCCGGACATCAGCGAGGCGCGCTTGAAGAACCTCGCATCGCCCAACGGCACGGACGGTTTGCGCGATGCGATGAACGCGATGGGCGCGCCCGGCTTCGAGATGCCGACGAAGAACGTCGCCGTCTACGCCGCCATGCAATCCGTGGCCGGCCAGCGCGGGAAGCTCGCCGAGATCGCCGGCAAGATCGCCAAGGACGGCAGGCAGGGCGAGATCCCGCGCGACAGCCTCGCCACGCTCGCCATGCCTGTCACGGTGGTGTGGGGCACGGAGGACCCGGTGCTGCCGTTCTCTCAATCCCAAAATCTGCCGGATGGCTTCCAGCTCGTCGTCCTGCCCGGCGTCGGCCACATGCTGCCCGAGGAAGCGCGCAAGTCGGTCATCCAGGCCATTCGGACGACCATGCGGCGGGCAAAGTAGCGTCTGCCGACATCCGTGGCGTTCGCACAGCGTTCTATGTTAATGAACGGTTAACGCGTATGTGTGGAGCGTTCGCCGATGAATGAGTCCGGCTCGACCCCGAAGCATCCCGAGTCGCTTGGCCGGCTGGCCGAGCAGGTCCGCGAGATGAAGACCGCCCTGGCCGACCGCGACGACGTCGTGGTCGAGCTGCGCGAAGCAAGCAAGATGCGGCTCGAGCTGCTGGCGCAGGAACTCGCGCCGGTGTTCGAGGAGGTGCCCAAGGACAGCGAGCAGTTCGACTTCACCATTTCTTCCGGCCTGCAGCCGCGGCTGTGGATCGACGCGACGGCGCATGTCGCCATGGGCCGCGACCGAAGGGTCTACCGCTTCGTGCGCGACACGCGCCTCGGCCGGGTCGTGCTGGCCGAGACGGCGGAGATGAAGGCGGTCACCGAGCAGGTGACGCGCTACATCGCCGAGCGGATCATCGAGCGCGAGAGGGCGATCGAGGGCGAATTCCACCCCGCCGCGCTGCCGATCTCGGCGGGCACGTCGGCGCCGCCGACGGGCGAGAAATGGGCCGCTTTCCTGTGGGCGCTCACCTTCCTGATCATCGGCGCGGCGGCCGGGGTGACGGCAGTGCTCGCCTGGCTGTGGGACAAGCTGCCGCCAGTCACCCTGTAGCTTCCGCGCGCTTCGCCGGCTCGATCAACTCCTCCCGCGACAATTGCTCGACATGCCCGGTCGGGCCGACGAGGCCGCGGCGGATGAGGTCGATGCGCCACTGGCCGTCGTCGCCTTTGCCGATCTCCAGCAGGTTGTACTGAGCCAGCGGCTTCTCGTGACCGACGCTCTCGCCGGCCGCCGCGACGCCGACCACGGGCACCTGGCACTTGCCTTTGCCGGAAATCCAATTGAGCGTCGGCAGATGGGTGTGGCCGTGCAGCACGATCTCGGCACCGTGGCGGCGCATCACTTTCTGGAACGTGCCGATGCCGTAGAGCCGCTTGTGGGCGGGGTCGGCCCCGCGCACCGGCGGGTGGTGGATGAGGACGACGCGGCACAGACCTTCCTCGCCGGCGCGGTGGAGGATGCGACCGAGGCGACGGCCCTGTTCGTCGGTGAAGCTGCCGGTCGCGAGGAACGGCGCGGAGGCGCGGGCAGACGAAACGCCGATGATGGCGACCTGGCCGCGGACGCGGACATAGGGGAAACCGTTTTCGTTGGTCCGCGCCCAGCCGTGCTCCCCTTCGATCCAGGGCCGCCAGGCCTGGCAGGCCTTGCGCAGGGCGCCTGGAACATAGGCGTCATGGTTGCCGGGGACCACCGAGACACCTTCCGGCGCACCCAGCGTTTCCAGCCATTTGCGCGAGATGACGATCTCCTCGTTGAGAGCGAGGTTCATGAGATCGCCGGTCACGACGACATGGTCCGGTGCCGCGCCCTCCATGTCGGCGACGATTGCCCCAAGGGCGCCATCATGAAAGGTCTTGCTGCGGGTACGCTGCCAGTTGATGTAGCCGGTGATGCGCTTTGAGGCGAGCTGGCGATAGGTTACAGGGGGCAAGGGCCCGAGATGGACATCCGAGATATGCGCGAGCCGGAACATTCAGCCTCTGTAGCGGATGGAATTGTGCCTCGCCACCGCTTCCGGTCTGGTCAATGAGCGCGCCCTCCGATCCGTTCCGGCAGACGGGGTGGCCCGGGCTGCGGGGGCGACTGTTCCACCTCTACTTCCTGCTGCGCCGGCCGATGACGCTCGGCGCGCGCGGCCTGGTCCTGGACCGGGAAGCGAACGCGGTCTTCCTGATCGAGCACACCTATGTGCCAGGCTGGCAACTGCCGGGCGGCGGCGTCGAGACCGGGGAGACCATGCTCCAGGCGCTGGAGCGGGAGCTGTTCGAAGAGGGCAACATCGAGCTGACTGGTCCGCCGACCCTGGTCAGCCTGCATCACAACCGGCATGCCAGCCGCCGCGACCATGTCGGCTTCTATCTCGTCACCGACTTCCGTCAGACCAGGCCCAAGGCGCCGGACCGGGAAATCAGGGGTGCTGGGTTCTTCTCCGTTGACGCGCTGCCCGATCTGACGACCGAGGGCACCAGGCGGCGAATTGACGAAGCGATCGGCGGGACGCCCGTCTCGCCGTACTGGTGAGCTTCAGGCGGCCTTGGCGCGCCGGTCTCGGTTGTGCGCAGCCGCATAATCGACGTCCGGCCCGACAGGCACCACGCCGGTCGGATTGATCATCCGGTGGCTGCCGTAATAATGGTGCTTGATGTGGTGCAGGTTCACCGTCTGGGCGACACCCGGCACCTGGTAGAGCTCGCGCAGATAGTTCGACAGGTTCGGATAGTCGGCGATCCGGCGCAGGTTGCACTTGAAGTGGCCGACATAGACCGGATCGAAGCGCACCAGCGTCGTGAACAGGCGCCAGTCGGCCTCGGTGACGCGCTCACCCGCCAGATATCGCCGGCGCGACAGGATGTCCTCGACCCGGTCGAGCGCGGCAAAGAGCTCCGCGAAGGCTTCCTCGTAGGCCGCCTGTGTCGTGGCGAAGCCGCAGCGATAAACGCCGTTGTTGATCGACGGGTAGATCCAGTCGTTCAGCGCGTCGATTTCGGCGCGCAGCGGCTCGGGGTAGAAATCGAGCGAGGCGTCGCCCCATTCGTCAAAGGCCGAATTGAGCATGCGGATGATTTCGGACGATTCGTTGGAGACGATCGTCTGCCCCTGCTTGTCCCAGAGCACCGGGACCGTGACGCGGCCGGAATAGGTCGGATCCGCCTTGGTGTAGATCTGGTGCAGGTAGTCGAGGCCGTAGAGCGTGTCGCCGGTAGCGCCGTCCTCGGCCAGGAAGGTCCAGCCGTGCTCGCCCATGAAGTGGTGCACGATGGAGACGGTGATCACGTCCTCCAGCTTCTTCAGCCTGCGGAAGATCAGGGTGCGGTGCGCCCAGGGGCAGGCGAGCGAGACATAGAGATGGTAGCGGCCGGGCTCGGCCCTGAAGGCGCGGGTGCGACCTGGTGCTGGCGCGCCGTCGGCGGTGACGAAGTCGCGGAACTGCGACTGCGACCGCTCGAACCGGCCCGACTTGCCGGTCTCGTACCACTTGTCCTGCCATTTGCCGTCGACGAGAAGTCCCATCACCACATCCTTCTGCTGGTCCGGATGTAGGACAAGGGACGGCCGCGCGCATCGGTTCCGTTGTGAACAGTTCGTCACTTCCGGCGACAGGCGTCATAGACGCGAGGAGATTTTGGTGCTAGCGGGGCGGCGAGAGGATCACCCGTGACCAACATCCGTTTTTCGCGACGACGAATTGGCTGAATGCGCCCCTGACGGGCGCCGATAGCGTACGCCGCATCGCGGCTCTCTCGTCTGCCGAAACGGAACTCTCCCCATGAGCGTCAACGACATTGCCTACCTGCCGGAAAACCCGGCCCACGACCGCGCGATCGAACAGATCAATGCCGAGGCATTCGGCCCGGGACGGTTCACGCGCGCGGCCTACAAGATCCGCGAGGGCGGTCCGCACGAGCGCGATCTGTCCTATGTCGCCGTGCACTGGGGCAAGGTCATCGGCTCGGTGCGTATGACCCGCATCGCCGCAGGCGAGGGCAGGGCGCTGCTGCTCGGCCCGCTGGCCGTCATTCCCGACTGGAAGAACCTCGGCATCGGCCGCAAGCTGCTCGACATCGTCGTGACCAAGGCGAAGGAACAGGGCTGGGGCGTCGTCGTGCTGGTCGGCGACGAACCTTATTACGGACCTCTCGGCTTCCGGAAGATACCCCACGGCCAGATCACCATGCCCCGCCCGGTCGATCCCGAGCGGCTGCTGGCGCGCGAACTGGTGGAAGGGTCGCTCGCGAAGCTCAAGGGCGACGTGGTGCACGAGGACCGGGCGGTGAAGGTGGAAGCGCTGTAACTGTTTTCTCTCCGGTCACCGGGGGCAACCGAACCGATCGCTTTCTATTCACCAGCCTCCTTCTTCGCATATTCGACGGCTCGCGCAAGGGAATCGAAGCCCGCAAGGTATTTCCCGTCCTTCAGTACGCGAAAAGTAGTCGACCACGTCGTCGCGTGCTTTTCGACTTCGAATTTCGAGAATTTCCCGTAGACTGTCTCGACGATAGCTTTTGACATTTGTCGCTCCGGTCAGGCTCCATTCTTGAGCGCGAGGACTTCGACGATGCGTCTGGCGTCCTCCTCCTCGACGCCGAGCTTTCGTCGGAGAGAGTCGATCACCTTCTCTTCTGCGGCCTCGACTCGTCCGTCGGCCAGAACGAGATCAACGGCTAGGGCAAAAACCGTGGGTCGCAGGTTGGAAGGAAGGTGTGATGATGCCTTGTCTGCCAGTGCCTCCCAGCCTCGCTTGCGAAGCATCGAGAATTGCTCATCGATCATGCGGCGAAACTCGTGCGGCGATTGGTGAACGAAAATTGGATGCCGGTTCGCGAGCAAAGAGAAGGTATCAACTTCCTCGTCGGATACTTCGC
The DNA here is from genome assembly GCF_023954305.1 of Mesorhizobium sp. Taxonomy (NCBI): domain Bacteria; kingdom Pseudomonadati; phylum Pseudomonadota; class Alphaproteobacteria; order Hyphomicrobiales; family Phyllobacteriaceae; genus Mesorhizobium; species Mesorhizobium sp. Next base: position 3,397,021 of record NZ_JAMLIG010000001.1, read on the forward strand.
CGTCGCTTGCCACCACGCTGAGAAGAACGCCGCTCGCGGCCTCGTATGTGTTGAACTCCTTGTCCATCAAGTCTTTGCTGCCGAAGCCACTGAAAAGACCCATAACGTTTCCCTCCCGCGAGCATTGCAAGCGGGGATACTATTATTGATTGCGCAAAACTTCAACATGCAATCTTCAATTGCGATAGCGTGAGCGTCGGCACTACTCAATCAATACGCTTTAGGCAAATAGCTGGGCCTCATGCCAATGCGGCCTTTTCCGCTACCGCCCCTCCCGGTACCACATCCCGCCGAGCGCGAGCAGCAGCAGGGCCAGCCCGAAGAAGCCGGCGAAGAGCGGCACGCGATTGACCGATTTCAGCACGGTCTCGTTGGTCGTCTTCAGACCCAGCCAGTCGCGGCCGGAGGCGCTTGCCGTGCCGCGCACCGGCACGATGCCGGGCAGTTCGAGCCGCCCGTCGGCGGCGATGCGGCGGACGCTGCCGCCGGTGGCGTCGGCCAGCGGGCGCAGGATTTCGCCGGTCGAAACGGTGTCGGCGAATTCAGGCGCATTGACCGGCCCGACATGGGCGAGCGCCGTCAGGTCGCCATTCGCCACCTGGTAAAGGCCGATCTCGTCGGTTTCCATCGAGCCGGCGAAGATGCCCGGCTCGGTCTGGGTCAGCGGAAGCGTGCGCGTCGCGCCGGACGGCGTGATGATCTGCGCCTGGCCGGCTTCATCGGCCATCGTCTGGCGGCGGACGTTCAGCGTCATGCCCTGGCCGTCGGCGGTCAGCCGCTCCTCCTCCAGTTCCGGCTCCTTCATCAGCCAGTGGGCGAGCCGGCGATAGAGCGAGACATGCGGCCCGCCGCCTTCGAAACCGCGCGCCCACAGCCAACCCTGGTCCGACAGCAGCATGCCGACGCGGCCCTCGCCCCTGCGGTCGAGAACCAGAAGCGGCATGTCGCCCGCCCCCTTCATCACCGTCTCGCCCTGCACGTCCTCGATGCCAATCATGCGGAACCAGCGGCTCCAGCGCGGCGGCTCGGAGGCTGAGCCTTCGAGGCCGCGCGTGACAGGATGCTTCACGCCGGTATCTGTCAGGCGCGGATAGAAGGCCCGTTCGACGACGTCGCCGGTCGGCAGCGCCGGCAGCGCGGCCATCAGCGGCGTGCGGGCGATCGACTGCTCACCGGCATATTCGGGCCCGGCGGCGATCAGCAGCGCGCCGCCCTGTTCGACATATTCGGCGATGTAGTCGTAGTAGAGGATCGGCAGCACGTCGCGGTGCTGGTAGCGGTCGAAGATGATCAGGTCGAAATCGTTGATCTTCTCGACGAACAGCTCGCGCGTCGGGAAGGCGATCAGCGACAGTTCGTTGATCGGCGTGCCGTCCTGCTTCTCCGGCGGGCGCAGGATGGTGAAGTGGACGAGGTCGACCGAGGCGTCGGACTTGAGCAGGTTGCGCCAGGTGCGCTCCCCGGCATGCGGCTCGCCCGAGACCAGCAGCACGCGCAGGTTCTCGCGAATGCCGTCGACCATGGCGATGGCGCGGTTATTGGCGTCGGTGATCTCGCCATCGGCGCGGGGGATGAAGAGTTCGACGATGTTGCGCCCGGCGTTCGGCAGGGTGACGTCGAGCTGCATCTCGGTGCCGATCGCCGCCTGCTCGGTCGCGACGAGGTCGCCGTTGACGCGCACGCCGACCTCGACCGTGCCGGTCTCGCCGGCCGTGCCGGTGACGCGGTAGGTCATCGAGAGCGGCTTGCCGACGAGGCCGAAGCGCGGCGCGTTCTCGAAGCGGATACGCCGGTCGCGCTCGTCGTCCTCCCCGGTGATCAGCGCGTGCAGCGGTGCCGCGAAGCCCGGCATCGACTGAGGCACGTCATGCACCTGGCCGTCGGTGATCATCACCGCCCCGCCGACGCGCGACGGCGGCACATCGCGGAACGCGCCATCCAGCGCGCCAAACAGGCGCGTTTCGGCGCGGTCGTCGGCGGCACTCGCCTTGCCGGACTCCACGACGCGCACGTCGAACTGGTTGAAGCGGGCGAACCTCTCCTGAAGCGCGGCGAGCGCCGCATCGGTCTCCGCCGTGCGGTCGCCGATGTCCTGGCTCTGGCTGCGGTCGACGACGATCGCGACCACGCTCTTCAATGGCTCGCGCTCCTCGTCCAGCAGAACAGGGTTCACCAGCGCCAGTGCCAGCGCGGCGAAGGCCGCCAGGCGCACCAGGCTGCCGCGCTGCGCCAGAAACACGCCGACCAACGCCAGCAGGCCGAGCGGCACGACGATCGCCGCAAGCCACGGCCAGGAGAGCAGGGGTTCGAAGCCGATCGACCAGTTCATGGGGTTTGCACCTCACGCGCTGAGAATGCGCTAGGTCGGCACTTTACGGCGCCCCCCTCTGTCCTGCCGGACATCTCCCCCACGAGGGGGGAGATTGCGATGTCTTGTCGGCCTTCGCCAATCTTGAGCGTCTGCGCTGCAGAAAAGGCGGAGACGCTCAAGCTGCCGATCTCCCCCCTCGTGGGGGAGATGGCCGGCAGGCCAGAGGGGGGCGCGAAGGAACGCCAAGTCGTATCGACTATTCCAAAGCCAGCCATCACTGCCCCAGCCGTTCGAGCAGGATCGGCACGTGCACCTGGTCGGATTTGTAGTTGCCGGTCAGCATGTACATCATGATGTTCACCCCGCCGCGCAGCGCATAGACCCGCTGCATCGGGTCGGAGGGGACGGTCGGCAGCAGCGGCTGGCCGTTCTCGTCGACGGCCCAGGCGCCGGCGAAATCGTTGGCGGTGATCATGATCGGCGACACGCCATCGCCGACGCGCACCGGCCGGTCCTCGCCCGCCTGGGAGGGCGCGGTCACCTCGACCCAGAGCGGCGCGCCGGCGAAGCGGCCGGGAAACTCCTTCATGATGAAGAAGGACTTGGTCAGGACATGGTCGTCGGGCACGGGCTCCAGCGCCGGCACGTTCAGGTCGCCGAGAATGTCGCGCAGGCGCTGCGTCGCGGCGCTGGTCGAGTTGGCCAGGTCGAGGCTCGTCTCGAACTGGTCGCGGGTATCGAACAGAACGGTCCCGCCCTGTTGCATATAGGCGTCGACGCGGGCGATCGCCGCTTCGGTCGGTATGGCTGTGGCCGGATCGACCGGCCAGTAGATCAGCGGATAGAAGGACAGTTCGTCCTCGGCGATGTCGACGCCGGCGGGCTCGCCGGGTTCCAGCGCCGTCTTTTCCGTCAGGAATCGGCGCAGCCCTTCCATGCCCGCCCGAGAGACGGCGTCGATCGACGGATCGCCCGTCAAGACATAGGCGAGGCGGGTTTCGGAGATGGCGGCGATGGCGTCCGCGTCGCCAGGCTTCTCGTCCTGCGCGCGGCCGTCGGCGACAGCGCCGGCGACAATCGCCAGCGCCAGCATGGCCGCCGTCGCGCGAGCGGCACCCGCGCGGCGGCGGGCGAACACGCCGCCGATCCACAGCACAGCCAGCGTGTCGAGCGCCATCAGCGCCAGCGCGGCGGCAATCAACGGCCCTTTCAGATCGCGGGATTCGTCCAGCGCATAGCTCACCGTGCTGACCGGAAGCGTCGTCGACGGACGCACGATCGGGTCGAGCGTTGCGTCGGCCGGCAGCAGGTTGAGCGCAACGACCCCTTCTTCCGAGCCGTACAGGCCGGGCGGATTTTCGACCGTGATCTCCGGCGCCGCCCCCGGCTGCAGCGGCCGGGCTTCTGGCGGCGGCACAGTTAGCACGCCGTTCGCGTCGATGACGCGATAGGGCGGCAGCGACGCCGTCGGCGCGCCGTTGGCGGTTTCGATCTGTCCCTGGTTACGCGACAGTTGAACGATCCGGCGCAGCATCTCGACGAAAGAGCCGGAGATCGGCAGGTTCGACCAGGTCGCTTCAGGGGTAACGTGGAAGAGCACGATCGTGCCGTCGCCGCGGACGGCGCCGGTGACGAGCGGTGTGCCGTCGGCGAGGTTTGCCCAGGTATGCTCGACGATGTCGGGGCTGGGTTCGGCGAGGACTTGCCGCGTGACGGACACTTCCTGCGGCGGCGTCAGCCCCGCGAAGGGGCCGGTCGCGGGGAATTCCGACACCGGCTGCGGTTCGGTCCAGGAGAGCGCGCCCCCAAGCGCGCGTTCTCCGGCGCGCAGGCGCACCGGCAGCAATTCCTCGTCGGGTTCAGCCGCGGCCAGCCGCGATCCGGCGAAGCGTACCAGCGTGCCGCCGCCTCTGACCCATTCGACCAGTGCCTCGCGCGCGGCGTCGGGCAGCGTGCCGACATCGGCCATCACCACCATCGCGGGCTTCTGCGCGAGGAGTTCCGGCACCGCGACGGCAAGATCGGGCGTCTGCGATTCGACCAGGTCGGCATAGGGCTCGAGCGCCCGGCGGATGTAGTAGAGCGGCGACAGAAGCGGCTGCGCCTGGTCGGCTTCGGCCTGCGACAGCAGTCCGACGCGGCGGCGCTTCGAACTCTCGTCCAATACGCGAAGTGCGCCTGCCTGCGCCTCGCCGTCGATCGACACGGAGGCGAAGTCGTTGCGCAGTTCGAACGGCACCGCCACGTCCGCCGTCGCCGTGCTTTCGCCCGGCGCGAAGGACAGCGTGGCGTCGGCGATGCGCCGGCCGCGGTCGTCATAGGCGCCGGCGGCAAGCTGCAGCGGCGCGATGTCGGAGGCGGGGCGCACAGCCGAGAGCGTGAAGGCGGTGGTGGTGTTCTCGACGGCCGTCAGCGCCGCCTTGGGCAGATTGGACGGCTCGCCCCAGACGAGCCGCGACGCGCCGCGCGCGAGAACTTCGGCGAAGGCGGCCTCGTCGCCCTTGGAACGGATGCCGTCGGAGAGGATGGCGACGGTAACGTTGGCTGCGCCTTCCAGCGCCGTCGCGACGCGGGCGTAGGTGCCGGGGCGGTCGACCGGCACGGGGCGCGGCTTGGCGGCGGCCAGCCGCTCCAGCGCGGCCTGCGCCTCGAACGGACCGATCTCGGTGGCCGCCGGCTCGGCCGTGAAGGCCAGCACCACCGGCTGGCCGGCATCGTTGGCGTCGGCGATCAGCCGCTGGGCTGCCGCGACCCGCAGGTCCCATCCGGGCGCGCTCGCCCAGCCATTGTCCATCACCACGGCGAGCGGGCCGGAGCCGGTCTCGGCGCGCTGCTGCGGGTTGAAGACAGGCTCCGCCAGCGCGAAGATCACCAGCGCCGCCATCACCAGCCGCAACAACGTCAGCCACCACGGGCTCTGGTGCGGCGTCTCCTCTTTGCGCATGACCCGCGCCAGGATCTTCAGCGGCGGGAACAGTTCCGAGCGCGGCTTGGGCGGCGTCAGCCTGAGCAGCCACCAGATCACCGGCAGCGCGATCAGGCCTGCGAGCACCGCCGGGAAGCCAAAGGACAGCGGCAGCCAGCTCATCGGCGACCTCCGGAGGCATAGCCGCCATCAACCGTCATCGCGGCGTGGACGCGCACCAGCGCTTCGGAGGCGAGGCGGTCTGTATGGTTGACCGTGTAGCTCCAGCCGAGCCGTGTCGCCCAGGAGGACAATTCCTCCCGCCGCAGGACATAGGCGTCGCGGTAGTCCCCGGCCAGCGTCTCGGCGCGTCCCGCGGTCAGTTTCGCGCCCGTCTCCGGATCGCGGAATTCGGTGCGACCGGAATAAGGGAAGCTCTCCTCGGCGGGATCGGCGACCTCGATCAGATGGGCGCGTACGCCGTGGCGGGCCAGCACGTCCAGCCACTCCTTCGTCTCCTCGACGGGATCGAGGAAATCGCTGACGATCACGATGTCGGAAAAGCGCCGCACGGACGAGACGTCGGGCCGGAAGGCAAGCGTGGTGGCATGCGTCAGATGCGAGGCCAGGCGCTCGGCGCCGTTGCGCGCCGAGAACGGGTCGGTGAGCCCCGGCCAGCCGATACGCTCGCCGCTGCGCGACAAGAGTTCGGCCAACGCCAGGATCAGCACCAACGCGCGCGATTCCTTCGACACGGTCGCGTAGCTCGACTTGTAGAGCATGGACGGCGACGGATCGGCCCAGAGCCAAACGGTATGGGCGGCCTCCCACTCCTTGTCGCGAACGTAGATATGCTCGTCGCGGGCCGAGCGGCGCCAGTCGATGCGCGAGGAATCGCCTTCGACATAGGGCCGGAACTGCCAGAAATTCTCGCCGATGCCGCGCCTGCGGCGACCGTGCCAGCCGGCGATCACCGTGTTGACGACGCGGCGCGCCTCAACCAGCAGGTCTGGCACGAAGGACGCCCGCAGGCGGGCCCGCGCCAGCGCGTCGCTGGTGGCGACCGGAGTGGTGACGTCGCCGATCGTTGCGGCCATCAGCCTGCCGCTTTCACCAGCCGTGCGATGACGTCGCGGACGTGCATGCCTTCGGCGCGCGCGGCGAAGGTGAGCGCCATGCGGTGCTGGAGTACGGGTTCGGCCAGCGCATGCACGTCGTCGACGGAAGGCGCCAGCCGTCCTTCGTAGAGCGCGCGGGCGCGGGCGCACAAGGTCAGGGCCTGGCTGGCGCGCGGCCCGGGGCCCCAGGCGACGTGCTTGTCGGTGTCGGCATTGCCGCTGCCGGGACGGGCCGAGCGCACCAGGGTGAGGATCGCCTCGACGACGCTTTCGGGCACCGGCATGCGGCGGATGAGGAGCTGGATGGCGCGCAGGCGCTCCGCGTCGAGCACGTTCTCCGCTTTCGCTTCGCTGACGCCGGTGGTCTCCAGCAGGATGCGCCGCTCGGCGGCAAGCTCGGGGTAAAGGATGTCGACCTGCATCAGGAAGCGGTCGAGCTGTGCCTCGGGCAGCGGATAGGTGCCTTCCTGCTCGAGCGGATTCTGGGTCGCCAGCACGTGGAACGGCGCGGGCAGGTCGTGGCGATGTCCGGCGACGGTGACGTGATATTCCTGCATCGACTGCAGCAGCGCCGACTGGGTGCGCGGGCTGGCGCGGTTGATCTCGTCGGCCATCAGCAACTGGGCGAAGATCGGTCCCGGAATGAAGCGGAAGCCGCGCTTGCCCTGGTCGTCCTCCTCCATCACCTCCGAGCCCAGGATGTCGGACGGCATCAGGTCGGGCGTGAACTGGATACGGCGCGCGTCGAGGCCGAGGACCACGCCCAGCGTCTCGACCAATTTGGTCTTGGCAAGCCCCGGAACGCCGACCAGCAGCGCATGGCCGCCGGCCAGAAGCGCCACCAGGGTGCGCTCGACCACGCTTTCCTGGCCGAAGATGACCTTGCCGACGCCGGCGCGGACCCTGGAGATGTCAGCGAGCGCCTTCTCAGCCTCGGCGACCATCTCCTTTTCGCTGATCCCGGCTTCCTTCGTCATCGCGCTCATGCGGCTCAATCCCTTGGAGGAGTGCCCCGGTCGCGGCATTCGAGACGCGGCCCGGGCCGGCTTTCGTCTTGCCAGCGTTTGTCGCAAGAGGCGATCGGTCGACTCGCATGTTCGCTGCGCTGCAAGATGAACTTAAATCACTGACCTAGGCTGACAAGCGGAACAACAGTGACTATTTCGTGACCATGCAGCAGGACACAGGCACAAGCCCACAGGAGACGCTCGTGGCCGCCCGCGACACGTCGGGACTGTCGGCGCTGATCTCGCGGGCGGCGAGGGCCGGCAAGGGCCTACCGCCGGTGGAGCGCTGGAATCCGCCGTTCTGCGGCGATCTCGACATGGAAATCCGCGCCGACGGCACCTGGTTCTATCTCGGCACGCCGATCGGGCGCATGCCGCTGGTCCAGCTCTTCTCGACCGTGCTGCGCAAGGACGCGGACGGCAAGACCTATCTCGTCACTCCGGTGGAGAAGGTCGGCATCAAAGTCGTCGACGCGCCCTTCGTGGCGGTCGAGGTCGACGTGTCGGGAGAGGGAGAAGCACAGGTGCTCACCTTCCGCACCAATGTCGGCGACGTCGTCGAGGCCGGCCCCGACCATCCGCTGCGCTTCGTCGACGAGGACGGCACCGGCGGGCTCAAGCCCTATCTGCACGTGCGCGGGCGGCTGGAAGCGCTTGTCGCCCGTCCGGTCATGTACGAACTGGTCGAGCACGGCGAGGAAATCGAGATCGGCGGGCGGAAAATGTTCGCCGTGCGTTCGAAGGGTGAGGTCTTCCCGATCATGCCGGTCGAAAAGCTGAGGCGGTTGAGCGGGGAATGATGGACCAGCGGACGCTAGAGCCCTATTCGGCGGCCGATTTCCGGGACCGGGCGCTTCGCCGCGCCGCGTCCGCCCCAGGCGACGATGTTTTCGGCGATCATCGGCTCAATCCGGCCTTTCGCGGCACCATCGTGCGCGAGGGGCTGCGTCCGGCGGCCGTCCTCGTTCCCGTCGTCGACAGGCCGGACGGGGCGACTATGCTTCTGACCAAGCGCACGGAGAAGCTGAAGAGCCATCCCGGCCAGGTCGCCTTCCCCGGCGGCCGCGTCGATCCGGGCGATGTTTCGGTGGAGGCCGCGGCGATGCGCGAGGCCGACGAGGAGATCGGGCTCAAGGCGGACCATATCGAGATCGTCGGGCGCCTGTCCGACTACTACAGCGGCAGCGGCTTCCGGATCACGCCGGTGCTGTCGGTGGTGCGCCCGGGCTTCACGCTGACGATCAATCCCGACGAGGTGGACGATGCGTTCGAGGTGCCGCTCCATTTCCTGATGGACGCCGCGAACCACCAGACCGACAGCCGGATCTGGAACAATATCGAGCGCTATTTCTACACGATGCCCTATGACGGCAGGCACATCTGGGGCGTCACGGCCGGCATCATCCGCGCCGTCCACGACAGGCTCTACGCATGAGCGGCGCTTCCGTCGCGGGCGCGGCCTGGCTCGCGGACCCGTCGCTGCAGAAGCTGCTCGCCGTCCTTTCGGAAGGCGAAGACACCGCCCGCATCGTCGGCGGCGCCGTGCGCAACACGCTGCTCGGCGAGGCGGTGAGCGACATCGACATCGCGACGACCACGCTGCCCGACGAAACTGTCCGCCGCGCGGAAGGCGCCGGCTTCCGGGCGGTCCCGACGGGCATCGAGCACGGCACGGTCACGGTCATCGCCGGCGGCGTGCCGCACGAGGTCACCACCCTGCGCTCGGACATCGCCACCGACGGGCGGCGCGCCACGGTCGCCTACGGGCGCGACTGGAAAGTCGATGCCGGCCGCCGCGACTTCACCGTCAACGCGCTCTACGCGGAGGCGGACGGGTCGGTGATCGACCTGGTCGGCGGACTGGCGGATCTCGAGACGCGCACCATCCGCTTCATCGGCGACGCCGAAACCCGCATCCGCGAGGACTATCTGCGCATCCTGCGCTTCTTCCGCTTCTTCGCCCAGTATGGCGGCGGGCGGCCGGACCCGGCGGGGCTTCTCGCCTGCGCGCGGCTGAAAGACGGCATCTCGCGGCTTTCGGTCGAGCGCATCTGGGCGGAGATGAAGAAGCTTGTCGGCGCCGCGGACCCGTCGCGCGCGCTGTTGTGGATGCGGCAGGCGGGCGTGCTGACCCTCGTCCTGCCGGAAACGGAGAAGTGGGGCATCGACGCCATCCACGGTCTCGTCGCCGCCGAGCGCGATCTGGGCTGGACGCCGGACCCGCTTCTGCGCCTCGAAGCGATCGTGCCGCCGGATGCCGGGCGCATGGCGACGCTTGCCGAGCGGCTGAAATTCAGCAAGGCCGAGGCGCAGCGGCTTATCGACTGGGCGGGCTCGACCTTGCCGGAGCCGGATATGGCGGAGGCCGTTCTGGCGCGGCGGCTTTATGCCGGGTCGCCCGCCGGCTTCGTCGACCAGCTGCGGCTCGCGCTGGCGGCGGCCCGCGCTGCCGGAGCGACCGACGACAAGGCGCTGAGGGCCGCCGGCGGCTACGGCCGCCTGCTCGCCTATGCGCGATCTTGGTCGAAGCCGTCCTTGCCCGTCGCCGGCGCCGACTTGAAGAATCTCGGCATGGCGCCGGGTCCCGAACTCGGGTCGGTCCTGAAGACGCTGGAGGACGAATGGGTCGCCTCCGGCTTCGGGCTTGGCCGCGACGAACTGCTCGCCCGCGCGGCCAAACTGGTCACCGGCGCCTGATCAGGCGGCGTGGCGCACCTTCTCGATGCGCGAGCGGATCGCGTCGATCATCGATTCGCGGATGATCGTCTCGCCATGCGTAACCCGCATGTGCTCGACGGCGCGGCGCATGACTTCTGCCTCTTCCTCGTGACGCGTATGCCATTCGCATCCGGGTACCAGCGAGCCGCAGTGGAATTCCTTCATGGCGTTTCTCCCTTCCTTTTTGTGTCCGCAAGCATAGCCGCAAATGCGGCAAGAGCGTGTACGCGCAGGCGCGAAACGCCTTATCTCCCCGGCGGTCGCGCGAATTCCCGCGCCGTCGCCGCCATCTCCTCCTCGATCCAGGCGACGAACGCCTTGACCTGCCTGCTTTCGGGGCGGTTGGGCGAGGTGACGGCGAAATAGACGGTGCCGATATCGACCGCCTGGGGAAAAGGGGCGACGAGAAGCCCGGCGCGCAGCGCGTCGACGGAAAGCGTGTGCCAGCCCAGCATGACGCCCTGGCCGCCGATTGCGGCGTCGGCGCACAGCGAAGCGTCGGTGAAGAGGTCGGCCGGGCCGAGATCGGCCTCGGTCATCCCGAACGGCGCGAGCCAGTGGTCCCACAGGCCCGGCGCCCCGGAATCGAGGACGATCGGCGCGTTGCGCAGATCTTCCGGCGAGCGCAGCGTTTCGGCGAGGCCCGGCGCGCAGACCGGGAAGACCTCCATCGGCAGCAGCCGGCGCAGGCGGACATTCGGCCAGTCGCCGCGGCCGACGCGTAGGGCGACGTCGACATCCGACGTTTCGAGATCGACGATATCGATCGTCGCATCGATGCGGATGCGGATCTCGGGATGCGCGGCGCGGAAGCGGGGCAGGCGCGGGACGAGCCATTTGGAGGCCAGAACCGGCGCGACGGACACGGTCAGCACCCGCTCGCGATCCTCGTCGGCGACGGCGAGCGCCTCGTCGAGCGCACGGAACGCGGCGGTGAGCGGCGGCAGCAGCCGCAATCCGAGCGGAGTGGGCACCAGTCCCTTGCTCGACCTTGTGAAGGCCGGACGGCCGAGCTGGCCTTCAGCCCGGATCAGATGCTGGCTGACGGCGCCGGGCGTGACGCCGAGCTCGTCGGCCGCGGCCTGCAGCGAGCCCAGCCGCCCGACGGATTCAAGCGCCTTCAGACCGTTGAGATGGAAGCGGGACAATCGGCTCATGCAGTTTTTCTATACCGGCTGCGAACCAATCTCCATTGAGAACGAAGCGCTCTGCGCGCATTCTGCCAACAGAAAGTTTGAACGGAGGCTGCCATGCTGAAGTTTGTCACAACCCTGCTGTCGCATCGCGCCCACTCGCCGCGCACCTTCGCGGCCAGCTGCGCGGCCGCCTGCGCCGACTGGCTGCGCGATCCGCTGTCGCATCCGCAGCTCGACGCGATGGACCTGGCCCAGATCGCCGACCTGCCGGCGGGCCAGCTCAGGTCGCTGGTGCGGGAGTGACGTAAATCAGCGAAGCGGCTACGGCCACTTCACCTCCGGGGGCATCGACGACAGGATCGACTCAACATTGCCGCCGGTCTTGAGGCCAAACGTCGTGCCGCGATCGTAGAGCAGGTTGAACTCGACATAGCGGCCGCGGCGGATCAGTTGCTCCTCGCGGTCGGCGTCGGTCCAGTTGGCGTTGAAGTTTCGGCGCAGGATATGGTCGTAGACCACCAGGAAGGTGCGGCCGACGTCCTGGGTGAAGGCGAAATCGGCGGCCCAGCCGCCCCTGTCCTCGGCCGAATGCAGCCAGTCGTAGAAGATGCCGCCGATGCCGCGCGGCTCGTTGCGGTGCGGCAGGAAGAAATACTCGTCGCACCACTGCTTGAAGCGCGGATAGTCGGCGACCGCGTGCTTGTCGCAGACGAACTTCATCGCCCTGTGGAAGGCGAGCGAATCCGGGTCCTCCTGGATGCGCCGCCGGTCGAGCACGGGCGTCAGGTCCGCCCCGCCGCCGAACCACTGCCTGGACGTCACGACCATGCGCGTGTTCATGTGAACGGCTGGCACGTTCGGATTGTGCGGATGCGCAATCAGCGAGATGCCCGAGGCCCAGAAGCGCGGGTCTTCGTCGGCGCCTGGAATCTGCTTGCGGAATTCGGGCGAGAACTCGCCATGCACGGTCGAGGTATGCACGCCGACCTTCTCGAAGACGCGGCCGTGCATCATCGACATCACCCCGCCGCCGCCTTCGCCGTCCTTGCGCAGCCAGGGCGTACGTTCGAAGCGGCCGGGCGACCAGGACGACTGCGGTCCGGTCAGGTCGTCCTCGATCTTCTCGAACGCCGCGCAGATGCGGTCGCGCAATTCCTCGAACCAGGCGCGGGCCGCGGCCTTCTTGTCTTCGATGTCCGCCGGCAGCCCTGCCGGGATCTCGGGCCGATCCATACGCGCACTCCATGGTCCACAAAGGACTCGTCTTTTTCGGATGCGATCCCTAAACTTCAATTCAGACGGGTCAAGGAGGATGTCGCTTGGGCACTCCGACACGGCCGCCGCTGGACGGCCTGAAACGAAGTCTGGACCGGCAGAGAGCCGAGGGGATACGCCTTCCCCGCGACGGCTTCCTGCGGGAAACCTTCACCCTGCCGCGACCCATCGCCCGCGAGAAAGCCCGCGAATGGTTCGACCGCTGGCCGAAGCAGGCCTACTGGACCTCGATCGAAAGCTGGCGCGAACGCCCGGGCGACGTCATCGAGTTCACGATGCGCCGGCTGCCGACGGCGGACTAGAGGGGCTTTTCCGTCCAGTTCTCGCGAGCGTGGCGGATGCGGAGGATGACGACGAGGTCGTCTACTTCCTCGTAGATGATCATGTGAGAGCCGTGTGGATGGACGCGAACCGGCGGCTCGATCTCATATCTCAGCCGCGCCATCCTCGGATTCTCGCCGAGCAATTCGAAGGCCTTGATCAGGTCGAGCGCATAGAGATCAGCTTGCT